>JAJZBI010000006.1:0-147500 GCA_021798985.1 Actinomycetes bacterium | reverse complement strand
CCCGGCGTAGGCCTCGACCTCGACGATGCGCCCGATGCGACCCCCGGCGCAGATCAGCGCGTTCAACAGCCGGGGCGCCACCTCGAGCGAGGCCTGAGCGAGCTCAGCCCGCTCAAGGGGCACGACCTCGTCCCGAGTCGGCTCAGGGCTGCTCGGCATCGAGCGTCCCGAGGCGGGCCCGCTCGGCCGCGAGGTGCGTCCGGAAGCGGTCGAGCTGGGCCCGGACGGCCTCGTGTCCCGCTCCCCCACGCGTCCGATGGTGGGCGGCGGCGGCACCTGGCGCGAGGAGCTTGGCCGCCTCCTCGCCGAGGCTCGGCTCGGCCCGGACGAGCTCGGCGAGTGGCGTCGTGGATTCGAGCGAGCGGCGAACGAGCGCCCCGACCACGCCGTGCGCGGCCCGGAAGGGGACCCCGCGGGCCACCTGCCACTCGGCGAGATCGACCGCCGCCAGCACTTCGCTGTCGGCTGCCCGCGTCATCGCCTCGGCGTCAAAGCGAACCGTCGCCATCATCCCCGTGATCGCCGGCAGGGCCACGGCAAGCTGGGCCATGGCGTCAAAGAGCGGCTCTTTGTCCTCTTGCAGGTCCTTGTTGTAGGCGAGCGGGAGGCCCTTCAGCGTGGCGAGCAGCCCGGTCAGGTGGCCGATCAGCCGTCCCGCCTTGGCGCGCGCCAGCTCCGCGATGTCGGGGTTCTTCTTCTGGGGGAGCATCGAGCTCCCCGTCGCAAAGGCGTCATCGAGGCGGTAGTAGCCGAACTCCTCGCTCGAGTACAGGACCACCTCCTCGCCGAGGCGCGACAGGTGCACGCCGACCATCGCGGCGCAAAAGAGGACCTCGGCGACAAAGTCCCGGTCGCTCACCGCGTCGAGCGAGTTCTCAAAGCACGCCGAGAAGCCCAGATCCTCTGCCGTGGCGACCGGGTCGAGGCCGAGGGTCGAGCCCGCCAGCGCGCCGGCGCCGAGCGGCGAGACGTCGAGGCGCCGATGGGCGTCGACGAGCCGGTCCACGTCGCGGGCGAGCGCCCAGGCGTGCGCGAGCAGCTGGTGGGCGAGCGGGACGGGCTGGGCCCGCTGGAGGTGGGTGTAGCCCGGCAGCGAGAGCTCGCCGGCTTCTTCGGCGCGCCGCGCAAGCACGTCCTGCAGCGCGACGAGCGCGGTCGCGAGCTCGCGCACGCGGTGCTTGCTCCACAGCCGCAGCGCGGTCGCGACCTGGTCGTTCCGACTGCGGCCGGTGTGCAACTTGGCGCCGATCTCGCCGGTGAGCTCGGTCACGCGTCGCTCGATCGCCGTGTGGATGTCCTCGTCACTTCCCGTGAAGACAAACGTGTCGCGCTCGAGCTCCTCCCGGACACTCGCCAACGCCTGAGAGAGCGTCGTGACCTCTTGTGGTGTCAAGATCCCGGCGCGGCCGAGCCCGCGAACGTGCCCGGCCGAGGCCTCGCAGTCCTCGGGCCCAAGGGCCCGATCGAACGACAGGCTCTCGTTGAAGGCCATCAGCTCCGGCGCCGGGCCGCTGCCCATGCGATGGGCCCACAGCGTCATGGTGTCCCCTCTCCCTGGTCGCCGAACGCGTGCCAGTTCCAGCCGCGGGACGCGAGCGCGTCGCGTCCCGGCCCTCGTTCGCTCACGGCCCGGTCGTTGCCTTCTCGGTGGCCGTCGGCGGATCGAGCGGCGGCTCGCTCTGCTCGGCGCCGTCCTCATCGGCCAGGCCGCTCGCGCCGGCGAGCTCGGCGAGACGGGCGCGCACCGCCGCGCCCCCCGCCTCGGCCTCGGCGACGACGAGGACCGTGTCGTCACCGGCGACCGTGCCGAGCACCCCCTCGATCCCGGTGCGATCGAGCGCCGAGGCGACGACGTGCGCCGATCCCGGCGGCGTGCGCACCACAACCAGGTTGGACGACACCGACAGGTCGACCACCCATTCCCCGAGGACGCGCCGCAGGTGGTCGAGGGGCGCAACCTGGTCCTTTGGCAGCTCGGCGAGCGCGTAGACCTGGCCGTCCACGCCGGGCATGCGGACCCGCACCGCGCCGAGCTCCTCGAGGTCGCGCGACACCGTCGCCTGGGTCGCCGCCACGCCTTCGACACCCAGTAGCTCGACGAGCTGGGCCTGGCTCGTCACGGCGTGCTCGCCGAGCAATCGGGCGATGACGTGCTGGCGGCGGTTCTTCGGCACCTTGCTCATCGACGCTCCCCGGACGCGCTCACGAAGAGCCAAGCAGAAAGGCGAGCAGGCCGCGCAGGGCATGCATGCGGTTCTCCGCCTGCTCGAAGACCCGGGACCGCTCGCCCTCGAGCGCGCCCTCGGTGATCTCCTCGCCGCGATGTGCCGGCAGGCAGTGCAGCACCACGGCCTCGGGCGCGGCGCGGGCGATGAGCGCCTCGTTGATCTGATACGGCGACAGATCGCTGCGGCGCTGCGCCGCCTCGGCCTCTTGGCCCATCGACACCCACACGTCGGTGTAGAGCACTTCGGCGCCCTCGGCCGCCTCCTCGAGGCTCGCCACCTGGCGCAAGCTGCCGCCGAGCCCGGCCTCGCCGGCGAGGCGCGCCGCGTGCTCGAGGTCGTCGGGACCGAGCTGGTAGCCCTCTGGCGCAGCGACGCGCATCTCGATGCCCGCCATCACCGCGGCGTGAACGAGCGAACGGCAGACGTTGTTGGCGTCACCGACGTAGGCCACGCGGCGGCCCTTCAAGGTGCCAAAGCACTGGGCGATGGTGAGCAGGTCCGCGAGCGCCTGGCTCGGATGCTCGACATCAGAGAGCAGATTGATCACCGAAACTGCGTGCGGGCGCGAGGAGAGCGCCGCCACCATGCGCTCCAAGGTGCCATGGCGAGCGACGCGGGCGCCGACCACGCGGTGATACGAGCCGAGGGTGCGCGCCACGTCCTCGACCGTCTCGCGCCGGTCGAGACCCACCTCCTCGGCGCGAATGGTGATCGGGTGTCCCCCGAGCTGGACGACCGCCATCTCGGCGGCGTTGCGCGTCCGCGCCGAGGGGTGCTCGAAGACGAGCGCCGCACCGAGGTGAGCCAGCGGCGCGGTGGTGACGGGCGCGCTCGCGAGCGCCAGCACCTCGGCGAGCTCGTCGCTCGTGAGGTCCGAGATCTTCAAGACGTGGCGGGCCGGATTGGCACTCATCGCGGCGATCCTCCCAAGGTGGTGGCGGCGACCGCCTCGCTGAGCAGCGCCGCGATCATCGAGACGGCTTCCTCGCACTCGGCCGCGCTCACGATGAGCGGCGGCGCCAGGCGCAGCAGCGAGGGCGTCGGGGCGTTGATCACGAGCCCGGCCGAGAGGGCTGCGGCGGCGATCGCCGGTGCGGAGAGCCCGGGCTCGAGCATCACCCCGAGCAGCAGGCCAGCGCCGCGCACCCCGGTCACGCCGGGGAGCCCGCCGAGCGCGTCGCGCAGCTGCGCGCCCCGCTCGGTCGCCTGGCGGGGCGCCTCGATCGCCTCAAGCGCCTCGAGGGTCGCCTTGGCCGCCGCCATGGCGAGCGGCTGGCCGCCGAACGTGCTGCCGTGGTCGCCGGCGACGAACACCTCGGCGACCTCGGCGCGTGCCCAGCACGCACCGACCGGCATGCCGTTGCCGAGCGCCTTGGCCATCGTCACCACGTCGGGCTGCACCCCCTCGTGCTGGAAGCCGAACCACCGCCCCGTACGCGCGAGTCCGGTCTGGACCTCGTCGAGCATCAACAGGATCTGGCGCTCATCGCACAACTGCCGGAGGCCCCGCAGGTAGCCCGGCGGCGGGACGACCACGCCGGCCTCGCCCTGGATCGCCTCGACGAGGATCCCCGCGACCACCGCTGGATCGGCAGCCGCCGCGACCTGGTCCAAGTCGCCGTAGGCGACATGGCGGAAGCCCTCGGGAAGGGGCTGGAACGCCTCGTGCTTTTCCGGCTGGCCGGTCGCGTGCAAGGTGGCGAGCGTGCGGCCGTGGAAGCCGCCGAGGCCCGAGATGACGACGTGGCGACCGCGGCCACCAAAGCGGCGCGCCAGCTTCAGGGCGCATTCGTTCGCCTCCGCGCCGGAGTTGGCGAAAAAGACCTTCCCGCCCGCCGGGGAGCCATCGCCGATCAGGCGGTCGAGCGTCCCCGCCACCTCGTCGGCGAGCTCGTTGTCGAACAGGTTGGACACGTGCATGAGGCGCCGCGCCTGGGCACAGATCGCCTCGGCCACCCCGGGGTGGGCGTGGCCGAGCGAGGTCACCGCCAGCCCCGAGAGGAAGTCGAGGTAGCGCCGGCCGTCGTCGGCGACGAGCACGCAGCCGTCGCCCTCGACAAAGCGGACCGGCGCCCGGCGATAGGTGCCCATCAGGTTCGTCACGGGCGCATTGCTCGCTGGCACATCCGTCATTGGCCTGACGCCTCTCTGTGGCCCATGGTCACCATCGTGCCGACCCCCTGATCGCTCAGCAGCTCGAGCAAGAGCACGTGGGGGACGCGCCCGTCCAAGATGTGCGCCGCCGCGACGCCGCTTCGCACCGCGCTCAGGCAGGCGGCGGCCTTCGGGATCATGCCGCCGGCGACCGCCCCGCCGGCGATCAACTCCTCGAGCTCGCTCACCGAGAGGCGCCGCTTCAGCGAGCCGGGGTCGTCGCGATCGGCGAGGATGCCCGCCACGTCGGTCAACACGACGAGCTTCTCCGCCGAGAGCGCGGCGGCGACGGCGGCGGCGACCGTGTCGGCGTTGACGTTGTAGGCCTGCCCGGCGCCGTCGCTGCCGATCGTGGCGATCACGGGCACGAGTCCGCCGGACAAGATGCGGTGGATGGCGCTCGCCTCGACGTGGGCGACGTCACCGACAAAACCGAGCGCGGGATCGCGCGCCGTGGCGGTGATGAAGCCGGCGTCCTCCCCCGACATCCCGACCGCGAGCGGCCCGTGCACGTTGAGGGCGCCGACGATGTCGCGGTTCACCTTGCCGACGAGCACCATGCGGGCGATGTCGAGTGTCTCGGCGTCGGTCACCCGCAGGCCGTCGACGAACCTCGGCGTCATGCCGAGGCGCTGCATCAGCGCGCCGATCTGGGGGCCGCCGCCGTGGACCACGACCGGCATGATGCCCACCGACACCATCAAGACGACGTCTTGGGCAAAGCTCGCCAGCGCGTCCGCGTCGCTGCCGGCGAGCGCGTTGCCACCGTACTTGACGACGACGATCCGGCCGGCGAAGCGCCGGATGTAGGGGATCGCCTCGACGAGCACGTCCGCCCGGCGAGCGGGACTTAGCACCTCGGCAGGGCGCGGCGGGGGCGCGCTCACGAGGTCCGCATGTTCTCGTCGATGTAGCCGTGCCCGAGGTCGCAGGTGAGCACGGCGGCCTCCCCCGCGCCGAGGCCGAGGTCGCAGGTGATCTCGACGACGCGCCCCGACAGGTAGGCGGCCGCCGCGGCGCGGTCGTGGGCGGCCTCGGCACCACCCCGGCAGGCCACGATGGGGCCGTAGGCGACCTCGGCGCGCTCGAGAGCGAAGTCGGCACCCGACGAGCCGAGCTCGGAGAGGATCCGCCCCCAGTACGGGTCCGCCCCATACAGCGAGGTCTTGACGAGGTTGCTCTCCGCCACGCGGCGCGCCGCGCGCCGGGCGTCGTCGCTCGACGCGGCGCCGCGCACGATGATCCGGGCGACGCGCGTCGTCCCCTCGGCGTCCTCGGCGAGCGCCATCGCGAGCGCCCCGCACGCCTCGGTCATCGCCTCCCCGAGCGCGCCCGGCGCCGGTCGGGCGCCGAGACCGCTCGCCAGCGCCAGCACGGTGTCGTTGGTCGAGGTGCAGCCGTCCACCGTGAGCTCGTTGAAGGTCACAGCCACCGCCCCGCGCAGCGCCGCCGCGAGCTCGTTACTCGAGCACGCCGCGTCGGTGGTGAGCACCGCGAGCATCGTCGCCATGTTCGGGGCGATCATCCCCGCTCCCTTCGCCATCGCCCCGACGACGAAGCCGTCAGCCTCGACGACGACCTCCTTCTCATGGGTGTCGGTCGTCATGATGGCGCGCGCCGCGGCGGCGGCGCCGTCCCGGCTCGCGCGGCGTCCGGCGACCAAGTCGTCCAGGCCGCCAAGGAGCCGGTCGAGCGGGAGCCGCTCCCCGATCAGGCCCGTCGAGCAGACGAGCACGTGCGCGGCATCGAGGCCAAGGCGCGCCCCGAGCGCCGCGCAGGTCTCGCGAGCGGCGGCCAGCCCGGCCTCGCCGGTCGCCGCGTTGGCACAGCCGCTGTTCAAGACCACGGCCCCGGCCCGCCCGCCGCTCGATTCGAGGTGGGCCCGGCTCACCTGGACCGGAGCGGCCGCCGCCTTGTTCGTCGTGAAGGTGCCGGCGGCGACATAGGCCTCGCCCGATTCGCTCGCCACGAGCGCCAGGTCCGGGGCGCCCGAGGCCTTGATGTTGCAGGCGAGCCCGTTGGCGACAAAACCGCGGGCGGCAGTCACGCTCATGGCGTCACCGCCACGACCGGCAAACCCGTCGTCTCGGGCAAGCCGAGGGCGACGTTGGCGGCCTGCAGCGCCTGGCCGGCGCCGCCCTTGGTGAGGTTGTCGATCGCCGAGAGCACCACGACCGTGCCGGTGCGCGGATCGACGCGGGCGCTCAGATGGGCGCAGTTGGTGCCATGCACGTCACGCGTGGCGGGCAGGTCGGCGACCACGCGCACGAAGGTCTCGTTCGCATACGCCTGCTCGAGCACGGCCATCACCTCCTCACTCGAGAGCGCCCCTGGCTCGGCGAGGCGGCCGTAGCAGGTCGCGAGGATGCCCCGCGTCATCGGTGCGAGGTGGGGCGTGAAGCAGACCGTGGCCCCGATCGCCTGCTCGATCTCGGGGGTGTGGCGGTGGCTGAGCACCTTGTAGGCGCTGAAATTCTCGTTGACCGCGGCGTGGTGCGTGGCGGCACTGAGGCCGCGACCCGCACCAGAGGTCCCGCTCGCCGCGTCGACGATGACGCCCTCATTGGCGATCACCCCGGCCGCGACGAGCGGGGCGAGCGCCAAGGAGGCGGCGGTCACATAGCAGCCCGGCGCTGCGATCAATCGAGCGCCGAACAGCGCCGTGCGCTCCCGCTCGACGAGGCCGAAGGCCGCCTCGGCGAGCAGCTCGGGCGCCTCGTGGGAAAAGCCGTACCACTGCGGGTAGGCGGCGGGATCCCGGAGGCGGAAGTCGGGGCCGAGGTCGACCACGAGCGGCGCCCCCGCCGCCAAGAGCCCGGGCACGATGGCCTGGGAACGCCCCGCCGGCACGGCGAGGAAGACCACGTCGCAGGCCGCCAGCGCGTCGAGATCGATCGCGTCGAGGACCCGGTCGCCATAGGCGGCGAGAAGGCCCGGATACAGGGAGCGCACCGGCTCGCCCGCCGAGCTGTCGGCCTGCAGCACCGCCGCCTCGAGCTCGGGATGCCCCGCCAGCAGTCGCAACAGCTCGGCACCGAGGTATCCCGATGCGCCAACGATCCCCGCTCTCATAAGCATGAGCATACGAGGTGGCGCATAATCATGCACATCGACAGCGACGCCACCCCGCAGGCCACGCGCCCCGGCCAGCTTTGCGACAATCGCCGGACCGTCCGCCGCCCCGATCGGAGCCCGCCGTGGTCGCCCTCAACGCCGCCAACCTGGATCGGCTGGATCCTCGCGTCGCCCGCCCCGGCTACGACCGCGCCGGCGTGTCGATCGGCATCGTCCACCTCGGCGTCGGCGGCTTCCACCGGGCGCACCAGGCCGCCTACCTCGACGCGCTGATGGGGCTCGGCCGCGGAGGCGCCTGGGGCATCGGCGGCGTCGGCCTGCTGCCTGGCGACAAGGCGATGCACGCGGCGCTCGTTGCCCAGGACGGGCTGTACACCGTGATGACCCGCGCACCAGACGGCACGGTGGCGGCCCGCGTCATCGGCTCGCTGCTCGAGCACCGCTTCGCCCCCGCCGATCCGGGTGGCGTGCTCGACCGCCTCGCCGCACCCGCCACCCGGATCGTCACCCTCACGATCACCGAGGGCGGCTATGGCATCGATCCGGCGAGCGGGCGCTTCCTCGTCGAGGATCCCGCCATCGCGCACGACACCGTCCCGGGCGCCGTGCCGACGACGGTCTTCGGCTACCTCCTCGCCGCCCTCCGCCGGCGCCGCGACGCGGGCATCGCTCCGTTCGCCGTGGTGTCGTGCGACAACATCGAGTCCAACGGCACGGTCGCCCGCACGAGCCTTTCCGCCTTCGCCCGCCTCGCCGACCCCGGCCTTGCCGAGATGATCGAGCGGGACGTCGCCTTCCCCTGCTCGATGGTCGACCGGATCACGCCGGTGACGACACCGGCCGATCGCGCCGAGCTGCAGGAGCGCTTTGGGATCGCCGACCGCTGGCCGGTCGTGTGCGAGCCCTTCTCCCAGTGGGTCCTCGAGGACGACTTCCCCGCCGGACGGCCCGAGCTCGAGGCCGTCGGGGTCCAGATGGTGGCGGACGTGGCGCCCTATGAGCAGATGAAGCTCCGCCTCTTGAACGCCGGCCACCAGGCCATCGCCTACGTCGGGGTGCTCGCCGGCTACCGCTACGCGCACGAGGCGGTCGCCGACCCGCTGATCGCCGCCTTCCTCGCCGACTACCTCCGCGAGGAGGCCCAGCCGAGCCTCGCCCCCGTCCCGGGCATCGACCTCGACGCGTACCGGGCGAGCCTGCTCGAGCGCTTCTCGAACGCCGCGCTCGGTGACACCCTCGCCCGCCTGTGCGCCCAGAGCTCGGACCGCATCCCGCGCTTTGTGGTCCCCGTCATCGCTTTGAACCTGGCGGCCGGGCGATCGGTCCGCCTCGGCGCGGCGATCCTCGCCAGCTGGGCCCGCTACGCCGAAGGGCGCGGCGAGGATGGCGAGGAGCTCATCGTCGTCGACGCGCGGCGCGACGAGGTGATGCGCCGGGCCCGAGCCCAGCGGGACGACCCCCTTGCCTTCGTGCGGGACCCGACGCTGTTCGGCGACCTGGCGGCGCACGAGGCCTTCGGCGCCGCCTACCGCTTCGCGCTCGACGCGTTCCACCGCCTCGGGGCGCGCGGTGCCCTCGCGGCGCTCGTCGGCGGCGCCTAGCTGTCGAGCGCCTGGCGCAGCTCGCCGATGAACTCGCCGGCGCCGTCGGGCCCCGCGCCCTCGAGGATGCGACGCACGAGCGCCGAGCCCACGACGACCCCGTCGGCGACCTCGCAGATCGCCCGCGCCTGGCTGGCATTGGAGACCCCCACGCCGACGAGCACGGGGAGATCGGTCACCTGCTTGCAGCGCCGCGCGATGGCAAGCGCCGACTCGGCCAGCTGGCTGCGCTCCCCCGTCACCCCGAGCAGCCCGACGGCATAGAGGAAGCCGCGGCCGCGCTGGGCCAGGCGGGCGAGGCGCTCGTCGGGGGTCGTCGGGGCGGCGAGCATCACCGTCTCGACCCCGGCGGCGTCCGCCTCGGCGCACCACGGCCGCGCCTCTTCGAGCGGCAGGTCCGGCAGGATCGCCGCCGCCACCCCGGCGCGCGCGAGCTCGGCCGCCATGCGCTTGTCGCCCGCCCGGGCGATGAGGTTGTAGTAGGTCATGACGGCGATCGGCGTGTCCACCTCGGCCGACGCGATGCCCGCCAGCACCGAGCGCGGCGTCGCGCCCTGCGCGAGGGCCCGCTGGGAGGCCTCCTGGATCACCGGACCGTCCATCACCGGGTCCGAGAAGGGGATGCCGACCTCGATGCCATCGGCGCCCGCCGCGGCGAGCGCCCGCACGATGTCGACCCAGTCCGCCCCGAGGCCGCCGGTCACGTAGGGGACGAGGAGCTTGCGCCCCGCCGCCCGGCGCTCGCGAAGCGCCGACTCGAGGCGGCCCGTGGCCCGCGTCCGGGCATCGTCGTGTGGGGCCTGCACGCTCACGCCAGCATCTCCTTCACCTGGGCGACGTCTTTGTCCCCCCGGCCCGACATGGTGAGCAGCACCTTGGTACCCGGCGCGAGCGTGCCGTCGCGCGCCGCCCGGATCACCCAGGCGAGCGCGTGCGCCGGTTCGAGCGCCGGCAGGATGCCCTCGGTGCGCGCCAGCACCTGGAACGCCGCGAGCACCTCGTCGTCGCCGACGGCCTCGTAGGTCGCCCGGCCGAGCTCGGCGAGGTGGGCGTGCTCGGGCCCGATGCCGGGGTAGTCCAGGCCCGCCGAGATCGACTCTGCCTCGAGGACTTGGCCCTCCTCGTCCTGCAAGAACAGCGAGCGCATGCCGTGCACGATCCCGGGCACGCCGTGGCCGACGGCCGAGCCGCCGGCCGCCTCGACGCCGACGAGGCGCGCCGCGGTGTCGGCGAAGCCGGCGAAGGTGCCCGCCGCGTTCGAGCCGCCGCCGACACAGGCCACGATCACGTCAGGGTCCCTCCCGCCAGAGCGCTCCCGGTACTGCTCGCGGGCCTCGTCGCCGACCACGCGCTGGAGCTGGCGGACGAGGTAGGGATAGGGATGCGGGCCCATCACCGAGCCGATGCAGTAGTGCGTCGTCTCGACGCTCGCCACCCAGTCCCGCAGCGCCTCGTTCACCGCGTCCTTGAGGGTGCGGCTCCCCGAGCGCACCGGGTAGACGGTGGCGCCGAGCAGCTCCATGCGAAAGACGTTGAGCGCCTGGCGCTCGACGTCGACCTCGCCCATGAACACGGCGCACTCCATGCCGAAATACGCCGCCGCCGTGGCGGTCGCCACGCCGTGCTGGCCCGCCCCGGTCTCAGCGATCAGCCGCCGCTTGCCCATCCGCTCGGCGAGCAGCGCCTGGCCGAGCACGTTGTTGATCTTGTGCGAGCCGGTGTGGGTGAGGTCCTCGCGCTTTAAGACGACCTCGACCCCGAGCTCGGCCGAAAGGCGCGGGCACTCGGTGATCGGCGTCGGCCGTCCAGCGTAGGAGGCGAGCAGCGAGGCCAGGCGGGCGCGGAAGGCCGCATCCGCCCAGGCCTCGGAAAAGGCCGTCTCGAGCTCCATGCACGCCGGCACGAGCGACTCGGGAACGAACCGGCCCCCGAAGCTGCCGAAGCGGCCGCTCGCGTCGGGCGCGCCCATGGGCGAGGGCGCAGCTACCATCCCAGCTCCTCCTGCCAGTCATAGGGCCCGCCGCCCTCGGCGGCGTCGGGCTCGGTCGGAAGCGCGGCGCGCGCCGCCTGGATGAAGGCGCGCACCTTCGTCGGGTCCTTCAGGCCCGGGGCGCGCTCAACCCCCGAGCTCACGTCCACGCCCCAGGGGCGAAGGGTCCGGATCGCGTCGGCGACGTTGTCGGCGTTCAGCCCGCCCGCCAGCAGCACCCGGCGCGCCGGGGGCACCCCCTCGGCGAGCCGCCAGTCAAAGAGCTGGCCCGAGCCGGGCTCGGCCCCATCGATCATGACCACGTCGGCGCGGTAGCGGGCGTGATCCAACAGCGCCGGCTCGCCCGCCGCGAAGGCCTTGATCACGAGCGGCACCCGCTCGGCGACGTACGCGCACTCCTCTGGCCGCTCGTGGCCGTGCAGCTGCGCGGCACGAAGGCCCGCCTGCTGGACGACCTCGACGACGCGCTCGGGAAGCGAGTTTCGAAAGACCCCGACGGTGATCACCCCAGAAGGGAGCCGGCGGGTGATGTGGGAGACGACGGCCGGGGTCACCTGGCGCGAGGAGGTGGCGAAGACGAAGCCGACGGCGTCCGCCCCCATGGCGACGGCCAAGAGCGCGTCTTCCTCACTCGTGATCCCGCAGATCTTGACGAACACGGCGCCGGCCGGGCTCAGCGCGAGCCGGCCGGGGCGCTCGCGCCCCGCAGGGCGGCGAGGGCCGCGCCGGGATCGGGCGCGGTGACGAGGCGCTCGCCGACGAGCACGGCGTCAAAGCCGCCCTGGGCGAGCCGGGCAAGGTCGGCGTGATCGCGAATCCCGGACTCGGCGACGCGGACCACCCCGCTCGGAATGGCAGCGCCGACGCGCAGCGCCCGCTCGGTGTCGACCTCGAAGGTGTGCAGGTCGCGCTGGTTCACGCCAACCAGCCGGGCGCCGATGCCAAGCGCCCGGTCGAGCTCGGCCTCATCGTGCACCTCGACCAGGGCAGCGAGGCCGAGGACCCCGGCGACCCCGGCGAGCTCCTCGAGCTCGCCGTCGCTCAGCGCTGCCGCGATCAACAGCACGGCGTCGGCGCCCATCGCCCTGGCGTCGTAGCAGTCGAGGGCCGCCACGGTGAAGTCCTTGCGCAGCACCGGGAGGGGCGTCGCGGCGCGGGCGGCGACGAGATCGGCCGCGCCCCCGCCAAAGTGGGGGGCGTCGGTGAGCACCGAGAGGGCCGCCGCGCCCCCCGCGCGGTAGGCGGCGGCCAGGCCGGCAGGGTCGAGGTCCGGGGCGAGGTCGCCCTTGGAAGGTGAGCGCCGCTTGATCTCGGCGATCACCGCCACGGCGCCCGGCGGCGCCGCGAGCGCCCCGAGGAAGTCCCGTGGCGCCGACGCGGCAGCTGCCGCCTCGGCGAGCTCGGCGCGACTGCGGCGATCCGCGCCGGCACGGGCGCGGTGGTGCGCCACGATCGCGTCGAGGTAGGTCGCCACATCGGCAGCCTAATGCGCACCGCCGCGACCGACGTTGGTGCCCTCGCGGGCGCCCGTCGGGCCCATTGAGCAGGAAGAACCCGACACCAGCGGCAGCCGCGTGAGAGGCTGTGGCGATGCTCAGCACGAACGGCCGCGACGGGGCCGGCGACGATCACGGCACCATCGTGCTCGTCGAGGACGATCACAACATCGCCGAGCTCGTCGACCTCTACCTGCGCAACGCCGGCTTCCGGGTCCTCCAGGCCGGGGACGCGGCGCGAGGCCTCGAGCTCGTCGGCCAGGAGCACCCCTGCCTCGTCTTGATGGACATCGGCCTGCCCGGGCCGATGGACGGCCTCGAGGCCTGCCGCGAGCTGCGCCGGCGCAGCGACGTGCCGGTCGTCGTGATCACCGCCCGAGACGACGAGGTCGACCGCGTGCTCGGCCTCGAGCTCGGCGCCGACGACTACGTCACCAAGCCGTTCTCGCCCCGCGAGCTCGTCGCCCGCGTCCGGGCGATCCTGCGGCGAACCGAGGCAGCCAAGCGTCCGAGCGAGGAGCCGCTGTCGATCGGGCCGGTGACCGTGGACCCGCTGCGGCGCGAGGTGATGGTCGACAGCGATCCCGTCGCCTTGACGGCGCGCGAGTTCGACCTGCTCGCCCACTTCGTCGGGAACCAAGGCATCGTCTTGAGCCGCCAGCAGCTGCTCGACGCCGTCTGGGGCCCGGGGTGGTTCGGCGACGAGCGGACCGTCGATGTCCACGTCCGACAGCTGCGCCGAAAGCTCGGCGACGCCCTGCCGCTGGCGACGATCTGGGGCGTCGGCTACCGCTGCGGCTGAGCGCGCTGAGCCGTGCGCCTCCGCATCCTCCTCGCCGTCGTCGCAGTCCTGGCCGGCGCGCTCGCCATCGCCGGCGCGCTCAGCTACTCGCTCGTCCAGCGAGCCCAGATCAACAACGACCGCACGACGATCCTGCACGAGGCGGCGACGGTGCGCAGCATCGTCGCGCACCACGAGAAACTGCTCACCAACCGCTCGGTGAGCGCCTTGCTGCGCCGCACCTCGGGGGTGAAAGAGAGCGTCGTCACCGTGAGTGGCACCGGCCAGGTGCTGAAGGTGCTCGCGCCGCTCACCGACCTGCGCGACCGCATCGACGGCCACAAGCTCGCGGCCGGCAAGGACGTCTCGGGCACGAGTGGCGACGAGGCCTTCGCGGCGGTGCCCTTCTTGAAGGTCGACACGAGCGTGCTCGGCGGCAGCGGCTCGATCACCCTGGCGCTCTTGTTCGCCCGCCCGGTCAGCGGCAACGACGCCAGCATCTACTACTTCCTCCTCGGTGGCGGCATCGCGCTGCTCGTCGCCGTGGCGGTGATCTGGGTGATCGCGCGCCGCATCTCGCGCCGCGTCGTCGCCGCCTCGGTCGCCGCTCGACAGATCGCCGCCGGCGACTTGGACGCCCGCGTCGAGCGTGACGAGCGCGCCTACCCCGAGCTCGCGGGCTTGGACGATGCCATCAACACGATGGCCGAGAACCTCACCCGGGCGCGTGACCAAGAACGCGAGTTCTTGTTGTCGATCTCCCACGACCTGCGCACCCCGCTGACCTCGATCCGCGGCTATGCCGAGGCGATCCGTGAGGGCGCAGTCGCCGAGCCCGGCCGGGCGGCCGCGGTCGTCGTCGCCGAGGCGACCCGCCTCGAGCGCTTGATCCGCGACCTCCTCGACCTCGCCAAGCTCGAGGCCCGCCAGTTCTCCCTGAACGCCGTGCGCTGCGACCTCGCCGACGTCGTCTTGGCGGCCACCGACGCGCTGCGCCTCGCGCACGAGTCCGTGGGAGTCTCGCTCACCGTCTCGCTGCCCGAGGCCCCCGTCGTCGTCATCGCCGACGGCGACCGTGTGGCCCAGGTGCTCGCCAACCTCGTCGAGAACGCCTTGAAGTTCGCCCGCTCGGTGGTGCTCGTCACCCTGGCCGACCATGGCCCCCGCGGCGTCGCGCTGAGCGTCGAGGACGACGGGCCGGGAATCGATCCCCAGGACCGCCCCCACGTCTTCGAGCGCCTCTTCACCTCCAAGCGCCGGGCGGCCCGGGCGGGCGGCAGTGGCCTCGGCCTGGCGATCGTCGCCGAGCTCACCGCCGCCATGGGCGGACAGGTACTGCTCACCTCGCCCCTCAGCGCAACCGGGGGCACGCGCTTTGTGGTCGAGCTCCCCCTCCCGCGCCCCCCCGGCCATCCGAGCGGCACCCCGATCCACCCTTCCGCGGCGCCGCTCTCGCGCTGAGCGGCGGGACCAGGGCGCGCGCACCCGCGGCCGCCTCGCTGTTCTCGCAACGGAGCGTTGCTAACCTTCCTGGCGCCTCACCGCTGACGAGTACGCAAGATGGATCAGAAGGGAGCTGCGCGCGTGGGCATCGCCACTTCGAGACCCTCCTCCTACCGCCCTTGGGCACCGGGTCATCTCGAGGGGCTGAGTCCACGATGAGCATGGCCGAGGCGGGCGCCTCCGCCACCTCCTCCCCCCTCGCCGAACACGACGGCTGGAGGATCGCCCTCAGCGGAGAGCTCGACCTCGCGAGCGCGCCGGCGGTGCGGCCCTGCTTCGACGAGGTCATCGGTCGGCGGCCAGCCCGCGTGGTCGTGGACGTGAGCCAGCTCTCCTTCATGGACTCGACGGGGATCGCGCTCATGCTGGAGGCGGCCGATCAGGTGCCAGTGCTCGAGCTCGCCAACCCGCGGCCGATCATCCGCGCCGTGATGGAGTCGATGGGGCTCACCGAGACGCTGCGGATCGTCCCATGAGCGCGCGTCGGCGGTTCCGCAACGACGCCCACGCCATCGCTGCGGCCCGCCGCTTTGCGGCCGAGGAGTGCGCTGGCGTCCCCGCCGAGCTGGTCGAGCAGATCCAGCTGATGCTCTCCGAGCTCGCGACCAACGCCATCCGCCACGCCGGCAGCGCCTTCGAGGTGAGCCTCGAGCGCCGCGACCAGTTGCTCAAGGTCGCCGTGACCGACGAGGGGGGCGGCACGCCGACCCTTCGCAGCCCGAGCCCGAAAGAGCTCTCCGGCCGCGGCCTGCAGATCGTCAAGATGCTGGCGCGCGACTGGGGGATCGACCAATCGGCGAGCGGGCCAAAGACCGTCTGGTTCACCGTCACCCTGATCGCCAACGACGCGGCCACCAACGACGCGGCCACCAACGACGCAGTCGCCAACGACGCGGTCGCCGCGGCAGGGCGGCGCGCCCGGCGCGCCAGCCCCGATCCCGATGGCCCGCCCGCCCCGAGCGCTCCCGTCGCGCACCGCAGCGAGCGGGCGCACCGCCGTCCGGGCGATCCGCGCAGCGCCCCGACCGCCCGAGCCTGCCGCCGGCAACCCGACGCCGTGCGGGCGCACCGCCCCCTCGCCCGTTGGTGATGGCGAGCCCGCCCGCCCCGGTGGTCCGGCGGCGCCCGCACGCCACCACGCTCATCGTCGCCGCCATCGGCATCGCCCTCGCGATCGCCCTCGCGCTGTTGACCGAGGCCGCCTATCGCCACACCGAGCAGCGCCTCGTGCGCACCCAGGGCGCCCTCACCGCCGCCACGCTCGGCGCGGACCCGCTCTTCGTCCAGGCGCACCTGGCGGCGGCCGCCGACCTCGCCGAGGGCACCACCGCACCGCGGGGCAACTTCACCCAGGCCATGGCGGGCATCGTCGGCAAGAAGGGCCCCTTCGCCACGGCCTCGCTGTGGAGCCTTGGTCCCGGACAGCCCCACGAGATCGTCCAGATCGGCGCGGCGCCGCTGCTCGATCCGAGCTCGGCCGCGGCGCGCCGCTTTGTCCGCCAGGCGCCGAGCGCCTCGTTCGACACGATGCGGCTGGCGGACCACGGCAAGGTGCGCCTCGCCTATGTGGTCGCGGCCGGTGCCGGCCACCACCTCGCCGTCTACGCCGAAGAGCCCCTTCCCGCCAACCGCCAGGCCGCCGTCCCGGCGAGCTCGCCGATCCACCCGATGAACCTCGCCCTCTACCTCGGGCCGTCGGTCCGCCACGGCGTGCTGCTCGAGCGCTACTCGGCGAGCCCGCTGCCCTTACAAGGCGACACCACGACCCAGCACATCGCCTTCGGCAACACCAAGCTCACCTTGGTGATGTCGCCGCGGCGCTCGCTCAGCGGCCAGCTGGCGGAGTACGCGCCGATGGGGATCGGCGTGGTCGTCTTCTTCGTCGGCCTCCTCGCCGCCTTCGGCACCGAGCGCCTCGCCCGCCGGCGCGACCGTGCCGAGCAGCGCGCTGCTGAGAGCCGCCGGCTGCTCGAGGTCGAGCGCTCGATCGCCCGCACCCTGCAGCACTCGCTGTTGCCCGAGGCCCTGCCGCGCTGTGACGGCTTCGCCTTTGCCGTGCGCTACCTCCCCGGGGCGGTCGGCACCGAGGTCGGCGGCGACTGGTATGACGTGATCGAGGTCGACGACGAGCACCTGTTCTTCTCGATCGGAGACGTCTCGGGGCGCGGGATCCGCGCGGCGGCGCTGATGGGCACGCTGCGCAACACGATCAACGCCTATGCCCACGAGGGGCATCAGCCGGGCGCCGTGCTGCGACAGCTCGCTCCGCTCGTCTCCATCCGCGACGGCCGCTTCGCGACCGTGTTGTGCGGCACGATCAACACCACGACCGGGGCGATGCGCCTCGCGAACGCCGGCCATCTCCCCCCGCTCCTCGTGAGCGCCGAGCGCGCCCAGCTCCTCGAGGTCCCCCACGGCCCGCCGATCGGGGTGCGCGCCGCCGCCTATCCCGAGTCGGTCTTGACCCTCGGCGAAGGCGAGACCCTGATCGCCTACACCGACGGCCTCGTCGAGCGGCGGGGCGAGATCCTCACGACCGGGCTGGACCGCCTCCGCTGCTCGATCGATACGAGCCGTCCGCCCGAGGACACCTTGGACGCCGCGCTCGAGCAGATGGGGGTCGAAGGGGCGAACGACGACGTCGCCGTGCTCGCGATCCAGCGGGTCGCGGCGCCGGCGAGCGAGCCGGCGGCCGCGCCGCTCGCCTGATCCGCCTAGCGCGCGGTGGCGCTCGGGCCAAGGCGCCCGGGCAGCTCGTCGACCTCGACGCTGACCCCACCGACCTCCTCGTCGAGGCGGACGGTGGCGGTGGTCGGTGGGACGACCTTGCGCTGGAGGTAGGCGAGGGCGACGGCCCCCGCTCCGCCGGGCAGCGCGGCGCTCGAGGTGACCCGGCCGACGACGGCGTCGCCGAGAATCACCGAGGCGCCCGGCGCGAGCACCGCGAGGGGGACCTCGGGCCCACCACGCAGCGCCCGCAGGCGGCGCGGGACGTTGGCCCCGCGCGCCTCGAGGCGGGCAATCAGCTCCTGGCCCGTGTAGCAGCCCTTGGTGAAGCTCGTCGTCGCCTCGACAATCCCCGCCTCGAAGGGGATCGTGGACTCGTCGAGCTCGCGGCCCATCCGCGGCTCACCCGCCACGATGCGTGCCAGCTCGAGCGCCTCGGCGTCGCCCACCACGACGCCCTCGGGGACCTCGGCGCCCGCGCCGATCAGGTCGTAGCCAGCGGCGCGCCCAGAAAGGGGGACGCGCACGAGCCGCCCCTCGCCCGCATCCGGCGGTGGCGGGGCGAGCGGGCCGCGCACGCACACGAGCGGCACCGTGTCCATGGAGAGCTCAGCCTTGACGCGGATCTTGAAGCGCCGCAGGCGTTCCACGAGCGCCTCGCCCTGGCCGGCCTCGGTGTCGAGGACGAAGGTTTCCTCGTCGAGCGCGCCGACCCGGCACAGCGCTTCCACCTTGCCCTGGACGGACAACACCAAGCTGAAGCGCGCCTCGCCAGGGTGCAGGTCGGCGACCTCCTGGGTGCACTGGCCCTGGAGGTAGCTGCGGGCGTCCGGGCCGCGCACCGTGACGAGGTCGCAGCGGCCAACAAAGCCGACGGCGCCGCCCGACAGGGCGGCATAGCTGTCAGCCAGCGAAGCGGTGGGAGCGGTCATCGCCGTGCCGAGCCGCCCACCGGCGCGTCAGTGCCCGCCGGCGCGTCAGTGCCCGCGGTGCTGGCGAGCTCGAGGTCGCCGTCGAGCTGGCTCGAAGCGCGCTCGGCGGCGAGGCGGCGCGCGCCGGCAACGGCGGCGAGGATCGCCGCCGCCTTGTTCTGGCACTCGGCGTCCTCGGCGACCGGGTCGCTGTCGGCGACGATCCCCGCGCCCGCCTGCACGCTGGCGCGCCCGTCGGGGCCGACCACCATCGTGCGGATGGCGATCGCCGTGTCGAGGTTCCCCGAGAAGTCGATGTAGGCGACCACCCCCGCGTACGGGCCGCGCTTGGTCGGCTCGAGCTCGTCGATGATCTGCATCGCCCGCACCTTCGGCGCGCCCGAGACCGTGCCGGCGGGCAGCGTCGCCCGCAGCACGTCGATCGGGCCCCGCCCCGGTGCCAGCTCCCCGGAGACCTGCGAGGTGAGGTGCATCACGTGGCTGTAGCGCTCGAGCGTCATCAGCTCGTCCACCTGCTCGGTGCCAAAGCGCACGACCCGGCCGACGTCGTTGCGTGCCAGGTCGACGAGCATCACGTGCTCGGCGCGCTCTTTGGGGTGCTCGACGAGCTCGGCCGCAAGGCGCCGGTCCTCGGCCTCGCTCGCGCCGCGCCGGCGCGTGCCGGCGATCGGGCGCGAGATGACCCGGCCCTCTTGCAGGCGCACGAGCGGCTCGGGCGAGGCCCCGACCACGCACACCCCGTCGTGGCGCAGAAAGAACATGTACGGGCTCGGGTTCACCTGGCGCAGCACGCGGTAGACGTCGAAGGGATCGACGCCGAGCTCGAGGTCAAAGCGCTGGGACAAGACGATCTGGAAGGCGTCCCCGGCAAGGATGTACTCCTTGGCGGCCTCGACGGCGGCCTGGTAGCGGGCCGAGCCCATCACCGAGCGGACCGCGTCGGGGTCGAGGTGCGCCCCCCGATCGGGCGGCGAGACGAGCGGCTCGGGGACCGGGCGCTCGAGGTCGCGACGCAACGCGGCGAGGCGCTGGCGGGCGGCACGGTAGTGCTGCTCGAGCTCCGCGGCGCTCCGGGTCTGGCCGTCCTCGTCGCCGCCGGGCAGGGCCACGTTGTCGATGAGGATGGCGCGCTGGCGGTGGTGATCAAAGGCGACGAGCTCGCCGACCACCGAGACGACCGCGTCGGGCAGGCCGAGGTCGTCGGCCGGCGGAGGACCGAGGCGCTCGACCTCGCGCACGACGTCGTAGCCGAGGTAGCCGACGAGCCCGCTCGTGAAGGGCGCGAGCTCCGAGAGCTGCGGCGCGCGGTAGGCGCCGAGCAGGCCCTCCAGACAGGACAGAACGCCCTCGCCGAGCGGCACCGCATCGGGCAGCGCGCCGGCGGTCACCGCCACCTCACCGCCGCGGGCGACCATCGTGGCGAGCGGTGAGCGGCCGAGGAAGGAGAAGCGGCTCCAGCGCTCGCCGTGCTCGACCGACTCGAGCAAAAAGCCCGGCCCGTCCCCGACGATCGAGCGGAAGGCGCCGACCGGGGTGATCGCGTCCGCCAGGCGCTCGTCGGTGACCGGCAGAAGGTTGTACTCCCCCGCCAGCTCGACAAAGCGCGAAAAGCCGTCCTCGCTCACCGCAATGTCTCGGGGTCCGGCGCGGCGAGAGGGGTGAAAAAGCAGCTCCGCTCGCCGGTGTGGCAGGCGCCGTCGCCCTCTTGGGTGACGGTGATCAAGAGCGCGTCGCGGTCGCAATCGGCGCGGATCTGCTGCACCCACTGGCGGTTCCCAGAGGTCTCGCCCTTGCACCAGTACTCTTGGCGCGAGCGGCTGTAGAACCAGGTGCGCCCCGTCGCGATCGTGCGGCGCAGCGCCTCGGCGTCCAGGTAGGCGACCATCAAGACCTCATTGGTCGCCTGCTCCTGGACGATGCCCACCACCAACCCGGCGTCGTCGTAGCGCACCGCCTCGAGCACCTCGGAGGCGACCATGAGCGGTGCGGCCGTCGCGCTGAGGCCCGCCGCGGCGCCCGCGCCGGCGAGCTCGCGGCCCGCCGGAGCACTCACAGGTAGAGCCCGGTGCCGCCGTCCAGCCGCTCGGCGGCCACGGCGTGCACGTCCCGCTCGCGCACGATCAGGTAGTTCTCGCTGCGCATCTCCACCTCGAAGCAGTCCTCGGGGTTGAACAGCACGCGGTCGTGCGCCTTGATCGAGCGCACGTGCGGACCCACGGCCACGACGTCGGCCCAGCGCAGGCGACGCGCCACCTGGGCGGTGGCCGGGATCAAGATCCCCGAGCGCGAGCGGCGCTCGCCCTCTTCGGTCGGCTCGCGCACGAGCAGGCGATCGTTCAGCATCGTGATCGCCCGCTTCATGTCATCGACGACTTCGAGTGGCTGGTCGCCCGGATCTGCCATGACCTGCACCGTACTCCCTCGTCGTGTTGGCGCCGGCCGGCCTCAGCGCGCCGGGCGCACGACGACGCCGTTGGCCGCGAGGAAGTCCTTCGCCTCCGCCACGCTGTGGTGGCCGTAGTGGAAGATCGAGGCCGCCAGCAAGCCGTCGGCGCCCTCCTTTGCCCCCTCGACGAAGTGCTCGAGGGTGCCCACCCCGCCAGACGCGATGACCGGGATGTTGACCGCGGCGGTCACCGCCTTCACGAGCTCGAGGTCATAGCCCTCCTCGGTGCCGTCGCGGTCCATCGAGGTGACGAGCAGCTCGCCCGCGCCCCGCCGCTCGGCCTCGACCGCCCACTCGATGGCGTCGCGCTGGAAGGGCCGCCGGCCGCCGTGGGTGTAGACCTCAAAGCCGCTCGTCATCGGATAGCGGCGGGCGTCGATCGCGACGACGACGCACTGGGTGCCAAAGGTGCTGGCGATCTCCTCGATGAGGTTCGGCTGGTCGAGCGCGGCGGTGTTCAGCGAGACCTTGTCCGCGCCGGCCCGGAGCAGGCGCCGCGCTGCTTCCACGCTGCGCACCCCGCCGCCGACGGTGAGGGGGATGAAGATCTCCTCGGCCGTGCGCCGCACCACCTCGACGGTCGTCGCCCGGCCCTCGTTGGTGGCGCTGATGTCCAAGAAGACGAGCTCGTCGGCGCCGTCGTGGTCGTAGCGCCGGGCGAGCTCGACGGGATCCCCGGCGTCGCGCAGGCCGAGGAAATTGATGCCCTTCACCACCCGGCCGGCGTTCACGTCGAGGCACGGGATGATCCTCACCGAGCGCACGATGCCACCGCCTCTTCCAGCGAGATCGCCCCCGACAACAACGCCTTGCCGACCACCACGCCGGCGAGGGCGCGCCCGGCTTGTTCGAGGCCCGCCAGTGCCGCGAGGTCCCCAGCGCTGCCCACCCCGCCCGAGGCGAGGATCGGCAGCGCGCTGTTGGCGAGGACGAGCCGGTAGCCCTCGAGATCGGGCCCCGACAAGGTCCCATCAGCCGAGATGTCGGTGATGAGCACGGCGCCGAGCGGCACCTCGGCGACCTCGTCGAGCGCGTCGAGGAGGTCGATCCCGCTCCCTTCCTGCCAGCCGCGGACCGCCACCTCGCGCCGAGAGCGCCCGGTGGCCCCGCGCCGGTGGTCCAGGCCGAGCACGATCCGGCCCGGGTAGCGCTCGGCCATCTCGGCGAGCAGCTCAGGATGCTCCACCCCGGCGGTGCCGACGACGACGCGGGCCGCGCCGAGCGTGATCGCCGCCTCGATCGCCGCCTCGTCGCGCAGGCCGCCGCCGAGCTGGACGGGCAGGTGCACGGCCGAGAGGATCTCGGCAACGAGGTCGCGGTTGGCTGCCTCGCCGGTTCGCGCCGCGTCCAGGTCCACGACGTGCAATCCCGCCGCACCGGCCGCCGCGTAGGCGCGGGCGACCGCGACGGCATCGCCGTAGACGGTCTCCTCGGAGAAGTCCCCGTGCACGAGGCGCACGCAGCGCCCGCCGGCAAGGTCGATCGCCGGCAGGAGGGCGAGGGGGGAACGCCCGGCCGTCACTTTGCCGCCTTGGCGGCCTCGCCGAGCGCCAGCGCCTCGAGCGGCCGGGCGGCCTGTCGGGTGGCGGCGACGAAGTTGGCGAGCAGGGCGAGCCCGGTCGCCCCGGACTTCTCGGGGTGGAACTGACAGCCCCACAGGACGCCCTTTTCCATCGCCGCGACCACCTCGCCGCCGTAGTCACACGTCGCCACCACGTGTTCGACATCCTCGCCGGCGGGCACGGGGGCGTAGCTGTGCACGAAGTAGAACCACGGCGCCTCGCCGAGTCCCGCCAGCATCGCCGAGGGCGCGCCGGTCCGCGTGAGGGTGTTCCACTGGATCTGGGGCAGCTTCACGCTCCCGGAGAGGCGGCGCACGCTCCCCTGCAAGATGCCGAGCCCCGGGGTGCCCGGACTCTCCTCGGCATCCTCGAAGAGGAGCTGGAAGCCGACGCACACCCCGAGGAAGGGCACCCCGGCACCGATTGCGGCGCGCACCACCGGCTCGAGGCCGCTACCGGCGAGCGCCTCGGCGCAGGCGCCGAAGGCGCCGACGCCCGGAAGGACGATCCCCTCGGCGCCGATCGCCTCCTCGCTGGCGGTGATCAGGCGGGCGTCGCCGCCGACGTGCTGGAGCGCCTTCTCCGCCGAGCGCAGGTTGCCGATGCCGTAGTCCAAGACGGCGATCACGCCTTAGAGCACCCCCTTGGTCGAGGGGATCGCCGCCCCCTCGACGCGCACCGCGTCCCGCAGCGCGCGGGCGACGGCCTTGAAGGACGCCTCGATCAGATGGTGACTGTTGCGGCCGCGGCGCGACTCAAGGTGCAAGGTGACCTGGGCGCTCGTGACAAAGGCCCGCCAGAACTCCTCGGCAAGCTGGGGCTCGAAGCCCGGCGTCCCAAGGGGTGCCGCGTCGGCCGGCAGCGCCACGCCGTAGTACAGGTACGGCCGGCCGGACAGGTCGAGCGCGACCTCGATCAACGCCTCGTCGAGCGGCACGGCGATCGAGGCGAAGCGCCGCACCCCGGCCTTGTCGCCGAGCGCCGCGGCAAGGCACTCACCGAGCGCGATGCCGGTGTCCTCGACGCTGTGGTGGGCGTCGACGGCAAGGTCCCCGCTCGTGCGCACGTACAAGCCGAAGCCGCCGTGCCGCCCAAGCTGGTGGAGCATGTGGTCGAAAAAGGGCAAGCCCGTCGCCACCTCGACGTCCCCACCGGCGAGATCGAGGCGGATCGCGACGTCGCTCTCTTTGGTCGCACGGTGCCGCTCGGCGACCCGGGTGACGCCACCCGGCGCCTCCTCGTCGACTCCGGACTGCACGGGGCTCGTCGTCGTCATGCCATAGCCTCCCACGCGCACCGACCCCCGTCGGACACCGGGGCGCCGTTGCGGGTCGCGCTCGGCGCGCGGCCGCGGCGCCGAGCGCGCGGCGTGCCCCCCGGGCTCACAGCGCGGCGCGCAGGCCCGCCAAGAACGCGTCGTCCTCCTCGGGGGTGCCGACCGTCACCCGCAGATAGCCCGCCAGACGGGGCCAGGAGGAGACGTCGCGCACGAGCACGGAGTGCTCGACGAGGGTCGACCAGACCGCCTTTGCGTCACCTGGCGGCGAGAAGAGGATGAAGTTCGCGTCCGAGGGGACGACCGAGCAGCCGAGCGCCGTCAGCTCGGCGGAGAGGCGGCCGCGCTCGTGAACCAGTCGGGCGACGCGTGCCTGCATCTCGCCGGCAAAGTCGAGGGCGAGCCGACCGGCAGCTTGCTTGATCGTGTCCAGGTGGTACGGGAGCGTCACGCGCTCCATCGCCTCGATCACCGACGGATCGGCGACGGCGTAGCCGAGGCGCAGGCCGGCGAGCGACCACGTCTTTGAGAAGGTGCGCACGACCACGAGCTCGGGGTGCTCTCCGCGGCGCTCGAGCGCGGATCGCGGGGCGAACTGGCCGTAGGCCTCGTCGACGACGACGAGGCCCGGGGCGCGCGTCAAGACGGCGTCGAGGCGGTCGTCGGGCTCGAGGCGACCGGTCGGGTTGTTCGGCGAGCAGCAAAAGGTGATGACCGGGTTGACGGCGCGGCGCGTGCCGAAGGCGCCCTTCGGGTCGGACTCCGCGAGCATCGCCGCGCCGCGCGCCATCACCTGCTCGATCGCCTCGGCGTGGATCAAGAACTCCTCGTCGCGCTCGGCCTCCAACACCGCGGTCCCGGTGATCGCGGCGATGTGGGAGTGCAGCGCGTAGGTCGGCGAGAAGACCGCCGCCGCGCGCCCCGGCCCACCGAAGGCCAACAGCAGGCTCTGGAGCACCTCGTTCGAGCCATTGGCGCAAAAGACCTCCTCGCGCCGGACCCCGTGGTGGGCGGCGATCGCCTCGCGCAGCGCCGTCGCCGAGCGGTCCGGGTAGCGGTTGAGCCCAGAGCGCTGCACCTCTTGTTCGAGGGCCTCCAAGAAGGCGACCGGGGGCCCTTCGGGCGCCTCGTTCACGTTGAGGCGCACCTTCACGTCAAGACGCGGGGAGTGGTAGCCCTCCATGAGGGCGACATCGGCGCGCGGCGGCGGCAGGGTCATCGCCGGCTCCAGGTCCCCGCGTCGACGCGCATCAGCGCGGATTCGCCGTGGGCGGGCAGGCCCTCGGCCGAGGCGATCGTCGCCACGTGGTGAGCGACGCGGGCCATCCCCGCGTCGCTCACGCGCACCGCGTGCACCCGGCGGACGAAGTCCTCGACGCCGAGCACGCTCGAAAAGCGGGCCGTGGCAAAGGTCGGCAGCACGTGGCTCGGCCCGGCGAGGTAGTCACCGACCGCCGCGGTGCCATTTCGGCCCATGAAGACCGCCCCGGCGTGGCGAACCATCCCGAGCAGCCCCTCGGGGTCCTCGGCCAGGAGCTCGAGGTGCTCGGGCGCGATCGCGTTGGCGACCGCCATCGCCGCCTCGGGCCCATCCACGACCACGGCGTAGCCGCCGCCGGCGAGCGTCTGCTCGGTCTCGGCGCGCCGCGGCGAGGCCGCCACCAGGCGGCCGACCGCGGCCGAGACGGCCTCGGCGACGGCCTCGTCCCAGGTGATCAGCCACGCCAGGCCGTCAGGACCGTGCTCGGCCTGGACGATCACGTCGATCGCCGCCCAGTCGGCGGGCACCGAGGCGTCGGCGACCACCACGACCTCGGACGGCCCGGCGAAGGCGGCCGGAACCCCGACCACCCCGCGCACCTCGCGCTGGGCGATCGAGACCCACTTATTGCCGGGCCCGACGATGACGTCGACCTTGCCGACGCTCTCGGTGCCATAGGCCATGGCGGCGATCGCCTGGGCCCCGCCGATGCGGTAGACCTCGTCGACCTCGGCGAGCGCGCAGGCCGCCAAGATCTCATCGGGCAGCTCGCCATCCGCGGCGGGCGGCACGCAGCAGGCCACGGCGCCGACGCCGGCCACCTTGGCAGGCACGGCGGTCATCAAGACGCTCGAGGGGTACTTGGCCCGGCCGCCGGGCGCGTAGACGCCGGCGCGCTCGACGGGGATCTCGAGGTGCTCGACCACCACCCCGTCGCGCTCGTAGGTCGACGGCGGGGCGCCGCGGTGCGCGTGGAAGGCGGCGATCGCGTCACGCGCCTCTTCCAGCGCGGCCACGAGCTCCTTCGGCAGGCGCCCGAGCGCGGCGTCGATCACCTGCTGCTCGACGCGCAGCTGATCGAGGCGCACATGGTCGAAGCGCTCGGTGAACTCGCGCACCGCTGCGTCGCCCCGGCTGCGCACCTCCGCGAGGATCGCCCGAACGGCGTCGACCGGCCCCTCCCCCCCGAGGTCGGGCCGCGGCAGCTCGAGCGGCGAGCCGGGGCGCCAGCCGCGAAGGTCGAGGAAGTTGAGCATGCAGGTGAGACTAAACCACCACCTCGCGCCCTCGGTGCGGCGTCAGGATCGCCAACTGGGCAAGGATGGGGCCATGCCCGCCGATCGCGCCGAGCTCTCCTCGCTCCAGTCCAGCCTCGCCCAGCTCGAAGAGCGGGTCACGGGCCTCGCCGAGGCGGCCCAGCGCGACCGTGACGAGAAGATGGCCGGCGACCTGTTCGCCGTCGAGCGGTCCCTCGTCGCGGCCCGGCGACGCCTCGAGCGGATGCTCGGCGCGCGCTGAGGCAGCGACCGGGGCTGCTCCCCTGGTCGGCTCAGCGCGCGGTGCGGGCGCGCGGGCGAGGGGCCTTCGGCTCTGGAGCGGGCTGAGCGGAGGGGCAGCGATCCGCGAGGATGCAGATCGCACAGCGCGGAGTCCGCGCCACGCAGACCTGTCGGCCGTGCAGGATCAGTCGCAGGCTGAGCGCCCCCCACTCCTGCTCGGGGACGAGCGCGCACAGGTCAGCCTCGACCTTGACGGGATCGGTCTCGGCGGTGAGTCCGAGGCGGCGGCTCACGCGCAGCACGTGGGTGTCGACCGGCAGCCCGGGCAGCGAGAAGGCAACACTGCGCACGACGTTGCCGGTCTTGCGCCCGACCCCGGGGAGGGTCACGAGGTCCTCGAGCGCCCGCGGGATCTCCCCCTCGAAGCGCTCGGTCACCGCCTTTGCCATGCCGAGAAGGCTCTGGGTCTTGGCGCGAAAGAACCCCGTCGAGCGGATGAGCGCTTCGAGCTCGCTCGGCTCGGCCCCCGCCAGGTCCTCAGGTGTCGGGTAGCGAGCGAAGACCGATGGCGCGACCAGGTTGACCCGCTCGTCGGTGCACTGGGCCGACAGGATCGTCGCCACCAACAGCTCGAAGGGATCGTCGTGCACGAGGGCGCACAGCTCGGTCGCGCTGCCGGGATAGGCGCCGGCCAGCCGCTCGACGATCTCGGCCGCGCGTGCCACCTTGGCGGCCTTGGACTCGCGTCGTGGCGACGCGCCAGCGCCAGGGCGCACCGAACGGCCCGTCGCCTTGACCTTGGGCGAGACGCGCGCGCCACCCGGTGAGTCAGCCGTCGCTGCGGTTGCGGTCTCGGGCACCCGGCGCGCCCTGGGGGCCGTAACGGCCCCCCGCGCCGCGGACGGCTCAGCCGTGGCCGGGCGGCGCGCCCTGCTCGCCCCACGCGAAGCTTCAACCGAGTCCGTGGTGCGAGCGCGTGAAGTGGTACTGCGTCGGGGCGTCACGCCCTCAGTCTTGCGCGCCGACGCCGGTGAGTTCCCCCGCCCATCCCTGCGCCCGGGACGATCCGGCCGGACCAGCTCGCCCGGCCCCCGCCGAGCACACTTCAACACAAGCGCCACGCTGACCACCCGAGCGGTCGCCGGCCCCACAGCTCGTGCTGCTTCGCGCTCGCGCCGCTCGGTCCTGCCGGGAGGGCCGCACCGACCGCGGTCCTGGACTCGCTGGCTCGGAGCGCCCGGTCGACCTCGCGAGATGCCACGGACGCCGAGCGACGGCCACGCGTCGGTCTTCTGGCTCGGCAACCTGGGTGGCGCTCACCGCACCGAGCCGATGCGAGAGGCCGGAATGATTGAAGCCAGGCAAGCCCTCACCATGACCACCGGACCGCTGACGCTGCCGTCACCTCGGGGTGGGCGCCGCCTCGCCAGCGTGGCCCCCGACCGCGACCGGCGAGGGGCACACCGCAGTTACGACCCCTTCGGACGGCCGACCAGTCGCCAGCAGGGCCGCGCGCCGTTGACAAACCGGGCTGCCCATCGTTCACGACGACCGGGCTCCGGCCCTTGAACCGTCGCCGCCGAGAGGACGCCCGTCCGTGGCTCGGCCTCGCGCACCCACCTCCGGGCGGCGCGTCCAGCGGGAAGATCCGGAGGTCGAGGCGGCCGCCAAAGCGGACCGCTCTCCTTCCTCGCCTTCGAACGAGCAACCAGGACGGACCTACCCGGTGGTGCGGAGGTTGTGCGCACCAGCATGGCGCGTTCGCGCTTGCCCACGCGTCGCGGCCAACTCACCACTAATTGTGGCATCGCGCCACGAAATTCCGGTCGACGCTGGGACTAAATCGATGCGATAGTGGTAGCGACACAGAACGTGTGCCACGCCACCGTCACCACAGGGTCAATGAGCTGCGCGGAGGGACCAGATGAGTCTTGCCACTCTCGATTCCGGTGAGGTCCGGCTCACGGACGAGATTCGGCGACGTGCGGCGAAGCGGACCAAGACCCGCAAGCGCTTCCTGGTCGTATCGCTTGCCGTCTTGCTCGTCGTCGGGGCCGCGCTCGGTGTTTCCTTCTTGGGATCCACCGGAACGACCAGCATCTCGATCAGCAGCCCGAATGCCACCGAGTCCAACTTCGTGGTCACGTCGGGGGTCGCGCCCGAGCCCCTCGTCCACGGGACGGGGACGCCCGCGACGACCTTCTCCCCACCCTCCTGGTCGCCGGTAGCGGGGGCGGCGGGCTCCGTCACGACGCCTGGTGACCTGGCCTTCTTCAACGCCTCTGCAGTCAGCGACGGCTTGGACGTGAGCGCCTACATCACCAACCTCCCCGCCTTGCAGAGTGACTACAGCTCATTCGCGCTGCCCGTCCAGGTCTGGTATCTGGCGACGGTGCTGACCGGGACCTCAACCACCTCGCCCGCCACGCTCGGTCCTCCGGCGACATCATCGAGCACCTGCTCGGCGGTGACGACGACCGCCGACGCGACCACGTCCGACTGTGTCTGGGAGCCCGCCGACGGCTCGGTGCCAAGCGATGCCAACGCCGGTTCAGTGAAAGCGCCAGATGTGCTGTCGACTTCGACCTACATCACCAACGACTCCGGATCGCTCCAGCTCAACCTGACGCAACCAGGCTATTACGAGCTGACGATGGAGAAGGGGGGCTCCTTCTACTGCACTAGCACGACCAGCACCAACGGCGCCCTCGGGCCAGAGTTCTTCTATACCGCGACGGCCTACTAGGAGCGCGGTGGGCACTGACGTCGCAAACGGTTCGCCGATCCCGGACGGACACCCGGGACTCGGTGCACCTTCGGTGCGGTCGTCGCGCCTCGCTCGACGGCGCAAGCCGATCGCGGTCGCCATCGTCGCACTCACCGCGCTGACGACAGGGTCGCTCTTCTTCCTCGGGACTACGGGGACAAGCTCGCTCAGCATCACTCCTCCGGCCGGGGTTCCTTCGAGCGGCGGGATCGCCTCGGTGACCGACATGAGCGCGACCATGTCGGCGGGCACGGGCGCTGCGCAGAAGCAAGACGACCTGGTCATCGCCGCCGTCACCACCGCGGCAAGCGAAGCGAACGCGATCAAGGTCTCGATCAGCTGGCTGGACCCCAACGATGCTGGGAAGGTGTTGAACAACCCCAATGCCCAGATCTCGGTTGGGCTGTACGCGCCCGTGGCGACGGGATCATGCAGCGGCTCGACGGCGACCACCCCGAGCGGGGCCCCCGAGACCATCAGCTTCACCGCGACCAACAACATGCCCTACTGCGGCCAGCTGCAGCCCGCAACCGGCTCCTCGTCGGTCAGCTCGGACCCCACCACTGGGGCAGCGGCGCTCTTCCTCTCCACCTCCCTCCTCTCGGGTTACCTGCTGCCTTCCACCGACCTCTCGGGGTCCGAGGTTGCGTGCTCCGCCGCGGTGTCAACAACTCCGTGCCTCATCTCCTCGCAGGCCGGGTCACAGCGCATCTTCTTCGTCGGACTCTCGATCCTCACGCCCGGACACAGTCCAACGGGCCAGCAGAGTCAGCTCGGAACCCTGAGCTTCTTCGTCCGAGCGAGCGCCGCCTAGCGTTATGGGAGCACCAGCCCACGCCCGGGGGCGAAGACGGCGTCTGCGCCGGCTCGCGACCGTGCTCTTGTGGTGGTCGTTTCCGTTCCTCGCTCTGAGCGCGGTCGGCGGCTACGTGGCGGCCGCCATCGCCTGGCACGTCAACCCGCCGGTCGTGCCGGTCGAGGGACACTCCATGTTGCCGGTGCTCCGGACCGGAGATCTGGTGCTGCTCCACGGGGTGCAACCCGACCAGATCCGCCTACACGAGATCATCGCCGTGGCGGTGCCGCAACAAGACCAGCAGAAGTACGGCTTGCCGGCCGAGGTGGTCCACCGGGTCATCAGCATCTCCAGGGTGCACGGGCAGCTGATCTTTCAGACCAAGGGGGATTCGAATCCCGGCCCCGACGTCTTCGCGACGCCGGGTGCCAATGTGATCGGGCGGTATGCCGGAACAATTCCCGACGTCGGCTACCTCGTGCTCTTCGTCCGCAGCCGCCAAGGGCTGATCTTCCTGGGCGTCGCCTTGCTGCTCGGGATCGCCTACGTCCTGCTCGGCATGTTCGACCGTCGGCGCTCGGAGGACCCGACGCCGCTCGTCCTCGAGGCGTTGATCGGTGAGACGGGACGCCTGCGCCAGGCGATCGCCGAAACCGCGCCCTCCCGGGGCCCGCCCGATGCTGGACTGCCAGCGCGCGACACGGGGGCCGAGAGCGCTGGCCCGAGCAAGGTAACCGTCCTGTTGCCAGCCAGCGAGGCACCGCGCCTCCCTTCGGGCGAGGACACTTACCTGCTGCGGCGACTCGTCGATACAGTCGCCGACAGCAACCACCGCAGCCTGCAGATGGAAAAGGAGCTTGCCGACCTGCGCGCCGCCGTCGGCGAGTACGCGCTCCACCTGCAGAGCCACACCGCAGCCGTGCGCGACCTCGCGCGCTCGGCGGCGGAGCTGCGCGACGCCGTCGCCGACATCCGCCTGCTCGCTCGGCGCGCTGCGACTGAACAGCGCGCGAGCGCCGACACCGACGAGCCCGCCGAGCCGACGGCGGCCGCACCTGCTGCTGAGGCGCCGGCTGACCCCACCCCGTTGCCGCCCGCAGGCTGGTATCCCGACTTCACCGGCGAACCGCAGTACCGCTACTGGGACGGAAGGGCCTGGACCGGCAACGTCTGTTAGCACCAGGCGCAGCGGTGCGCCACGCGTGTTCCCACTCGATGCCATCTTGCGTCACGCGGTGGCGGCGCCCCTCGGCGCGCGCAGCAAGGCGGCTGGCGAGGATCGCCCGTTGTCGCACCAGGCGCGACGTCGGAAGAACCTGAGCGCGAGTCCCGACTGCAGACGGCAGGTGACCACCGGCTGCTCCCCGGTGCCGGTGCTCGGCGGCGAGGACGGAGTTCAGGCCGATACGCTGCAATGATGCACGCCGTCGAGGTCAAGCGCCGTCTGGGCGAGGAGGACATCGCCGAGATCGCCGCCCTGCTCTCGGCGGTGGAGGCCGCCGATCACCACGCCGCGCTCGGCGAGCACCAGTGGCTGGACCTCGTGCACGGGGGCCGTACCGGCTCCGCGGGCTTCGTCGCCCGGCGCGGAGGCGACCGGCGCCTCCTCGGCTACGCCCAGCTCAGCCGGGGTCAGGGAAATTGGCAGGTCGAGGTCGCCGTCCACCCTGCGCATCGCGACCAGGGCCTTGGCATCGAGCTGCTCCGGGCTGCGCTCGCCGAGGTCAAGCTGCACGGCGGCGGACATGTGCACTTCTGGGTCGCCCAGGCGGGCGAGGCCGACGACGCGATCGCCGCCGAGCTCGGCCTCAATCGCGGCCGCGAGCTCTACCAGATGCGCCGCCTCCTCCCCCTCGAGTCCGGACTCGACGCGCGCGCCGATGTCCTCACGCTGCGCGCGTTTCGCGTCGGCGAGGACGAGAAGGCGTGGCTGGCGCTGAACAACCGCGCCTTTGCCCATCACCCCGAGCAGGGGGCCTGGGATGCCCACACGATGGCCGCGCGCGAGGACCAGGCCTGGTTCGATCCCGCCGGCCTCTTGCTCGCCGAGCACGACGGCCGCCTGATCGGCTCGTGCTGGACCAAGGTGGACACGCCCGAGGACCGCGGCCTCGGGGAGATCTACGTGCTCGCTGTCGACCCCGAGCTCGCCGGCGAAGGGCTCGGGGCCGCACTGCTCGCCGCCGGGTGCCGCCACCTCGCCGGGGTGGGCTGTGATGGCGTGATGTTGTACGTGGACGCCTCGAATGAGGCGGCGCTGCACCTGTATAAGTCCTTCGGCTTCGCGGTCGACCACCATGACCGGGCCTATGTCACCGACGTGACCCCCCTCGGCACGTGAGCCGCTACGACGCCACCAAGGCCGAGCTCGCCGAGCTGCTCGCCGCCGAGCCCGCCTATCGCGTCCGCCAGCTCTGGGACGGCCTGTACCGCCAGCTGGCCGCTCCCGAGGAGCTCACCGTCCTTCCCGCCGCGCTGCGCGCCGAGCTGGCGGCCCGCCCCGAGCTCGCCCCGGCGCTCGCGCTCGTGACCGAGCAGCTCGCCGACGACGGCGCGACGGCCAAGTGGCTCTTCCGGCTGGCCGACGGCGAGCAGATCGAGACCGTCCTCATGTATTCCGAGCGGCGCTGCAGCGTGTGCGTCTCCTCCCAGGCGGGCTGCGCGATGGCCTGCTCGTTCTGTGCCACCGGCCAGGGCGGTTATCGCCGCCAACTGCGCTCGGGGGAGATCCTCGAGCAGGTCGTGCGCGCCGCGCGCGCCGCCAAAGACGCCGGCCGGCGCCTCGACCACGTGGTCTTCATGGGCATGGGCGAGCCGCTCGCCAACTTCGCCGCCGTGTGGCGGGCGATCGAGGGGATCGTCTCTGACCTCGACCTGGCGGCGCGCCACGTCACCGTCTCGACCGTCGGGGTCATCCCCGGCATCGAGCGCCTGGCGGCAGCACCGCTGCAGGTCAACCTGGCCGTCTCGCTGCATGCCGCCAACGACGCGCTGCGCAACGAGCTGGTGCCACTTAATCGCCGCTACCCCCTCGGCGCGCTGATGGCGGCGTGCCGGGACTACGTCGAGGCGACCCACCGGCGGGTCTCGTTCGAGTGGGCGCTGATCGCTGGGGTCAACGACACCCCGCGCGATGCCGAGGAGCTCGCCGGGCTCTGCCACCAGATCAGCGCGCACGTCAACTTGATCCCGCTCAACCCGACCCCCGGCTACCCCGTGCTCGGCTCGCCGCCCGCTGCCGTGCGCGCCTTTCGCGACACGTTGTCCTCCCTTGGGGTGAACGCGACGGTGCGCAAGACGCGCGGGCGCGAGATCGCGGCGGCCTGCGGCCAGCTCGCCGGCACCGCCGGTCGCCGGGTGGCGGCGCCGGCCCGACGGGCGGCGGCACCCCGGTGAGGACCGAGCTGGCCGGGATGGGCTTTGGCGTTGAGGAGCTGGCCGGCGCGCGAGAGCTCGTCGGGCGCCACGTGCCGCCGACGCCGCAGTACCCCTGGCCGCTGCTCGCCGAGCGCTATCGCGCCGAGGTGTGGGTGAAACACGAGAACCACACCCCGACCGGGTCCTTCAAGGTCCGCGGCGGTCTCGTTCTCGTGGCGCGCCTTCGCGCCGCACGCCCCGAGATCACCGGCATCGTCTCGGCGACGCGGGGCAACCACGGCCAGAGCCTCGCCTTCGCCGGCCGCGCGCATGGCCTTTCGGTGACGATCGTCGTGCCCGAGCACAACAGCGTGGAGAAGAACGCCGCGATGCGCGCCTTTGGCGCCGAGCTCGTCGTCGTCGGCCGCGACTTCCAAGCCGCGCGCGAGCACGCCGAGGTACTCGGTGCCGGCGGCGGACGCTTCGTCGTCCCTTCCTTTCACCGCGACCTCGTGCTCGGCGTGGCGACCTATGCCGCCGAGCTCTTCGCGGCAACCGGCCCGCTCGACGCGATCTACGTCCCCGTCGGGATGGGCTCGGGCATCTGCGGCCTGATCGCGGTGCGCGACCTCCTCGGCTATTCCACCGAGATCATCGGGGTGGTCGCCGAGAACGCCCCGGCGATGGCCCGCTCGTTCGCGGCGCGCCGCGCCGTTAGCACCGAAGAGGCCGCGACCTTCGTCGACGGCGTGGCGTGCCGGGTCCCCGATCCCGACGCCGTCGCCGCGATCGTCGCCGGGGCGGCCCGCGTCATCGCGCTGAGCGAGGACGAGGCGGCCGAGGCGATGCGGCTGATGTACGCGAGCACCCACAACGTCGCCGAGCCGGCGGGGGCGCTGGCGCTCGCCGGGCTGGAGCGCGAGCGAGCCGAGATGGCCGGCCGGCGCGTGGCGGTCATCCACAGCGGCGCCAACGTCGACAGCGACCGGCTGGCGACCGTGCTCACCGGCGCCACGCCCCGCCCATGAGCACGACGCCAAGCGGAGCTGGTCCCAAGACCGTGGCGGGGGCGCCCCGGCGGCTCTCGAGCCGCCTCGTCTATGAGAACCCCTGGATGCGGGTGCGCGAGGACCGCATCGTGCGAAGCGACGGCGTCGGCACCCTCTACGGCGTCGTCGAGAAGCCCGACTTCGCCCTCGTGATGCCCCGGGAGGCCGGCGGCGTCTGGCTCGTCGAGCAGTACCGCTACGTTCCGAATCGACGGGCTTGGGAGTTCCCCCAAGGCTCGTGGAGCGGGCCGCCGCAGGGCGATCAGGCGGCGCTCGCCGCCGCCGAGCTGCGCGAGGAGACCGGCTTTTCCGCCACCGAGCTGCGCCAGCTCGGCCACCTCTACCCCGCCTACGGCTTCTCCGCCCAGGCGATCGACATCTTCCTCGCCACCGGGCTCGTGCCCGGGCCGCCCGCGCGCGAGCCGAGCGAGCAGGACATGGTCCAGGCCTTCTTTTCCGATGCCGAGGTGACGGCGATGATCCAAGCCGGCGAGATCGTCGATGCGGGGACGATCGCCGCCTTCGCGCTCTTGGGGCTCGACGCCAGCTGCTAGCCCCGCACCCCGGGCGGCAGCGAGCAGTTCGGCGCGGGGGACGGCACGCCCGTCAGCGTGGTCTTCGGGCACGGCGCGAGCAACAGCGGCGGGCGTGGCTTTTGGTGGAAGTTGAAGTCCTTGACGAGCGAGCCGAGGATCTTCTGGGTCTCACGGACGTCTGGGCGGGAATCGGGGCGCCCGTCGGTCTTCGGGTTCAGGCTCTGGCCGCCGAGGAAGTCGTTCTCGATGAAGCGGAGGTAGGAGTCGAACGAGAGCGTCTGGTGGTCGACAAAGCCGGCCTTGGCGTAGGGGCTAATGACGAGTCCCGGCACCCGGATGCCAAAGCCGAGGGCGTCAACCTTTGGCGGCACGACGTTGTCGTAAAAGCCGCCCCAGTCGTCCCAGGTGATGAAGATCGCGCTCGACTTCCAGTCCTTGGAGGACATCACGGCGTCGACGAGGCGCGTGACGTAGGACTCCCCCGTGCTCACGAGCGCCGGGGGGTGCTCGCTATCGGGGCCGTCGGGCAGCAGCCAGGAGACGGCCGGCAGCGTGCCGGCGCGGGCGTGGCGGAAGAAGTCCCCTTCGTTCTGGATGTTGCCGGTCTGGTGGTCCTGGTGGACGTCGACGAAGCCGGGCAGGACGTTCCAGATCTTCGGCACGCCGGGCACGAAGGTCTCCGTCAGCGTGCCGCGGCGCCGGAACAGGTGGAGCGAGGGCGCGGCGCCGTGGTCGAGATACCACGCCCAGCTGACGTGGTGGCGGTGCAAGAGGTAGGTGATGTCGGTCCACGAGAACGGGGTCGGTCGGGCGATCGAGCGGTTCTTCGGGTCGACCGAGCTGCGACAGCTCATCGGGTTGGACGTCGCGCAGTTTGCCGACCAGCCCGAGACGAAGTACAGGTGCGAGGGGAAGCTCCAGGAGTGGACCGACTCGAAAAGATGGTCTTGGAGCACGTAGTTGCGCGCCCAGGCCCAGTAGTTCGGGATGTCGCTTTGCACGTGGTAGCCCATCACGTCCGGGCTCGCGCTGTGCACGCAGGCGGGATTGGTCGGGTCCGCGCAGTGGTGCCGGCCCCGCAGGGCCTGGGCGACAAAGCCGTTCATCTTTCCCCCGGCGATGTCCGGCCCACTGTTGGCCGAGTCGTGCGGGCCGCCGCCGTTGCGGTCGGCGTGGTCGACATAGGGCGCGACGCACGCGCCCGTTGCCGGGTCGGGAGAGCAGACGCTCGGCGTGCCGTTGCGCATCGGGATCCCGACGGCTCCGGGATAGGTCCCGAAGTAGGAGTCGAAGGAGCGGTTCTCCTGGATGATGATGATGATGTGGCGAATCTTGTGGATGCCGCCGCGCGGCGCGTGCCGGCTCGTGCGCTGGGCGGGGGCCGATGCCGCCATGGCGAACAGGACCACGGCGGCGATCGCCGCGCTCAGCACGGCACGGGCCGCTCGGGAGCGAAACATCGGCGAAGGCTAGCGGCCGGTGGGCTGGCGCGCGGGGGGGACGCGACTCGGCCTCAGCGCGCGGTGGTGCGCGACCCCGAGCTCGTGAGCGCTCCGCTCCGCAGCGATTCGGTGCCGGGCGCACCGAGCGCCGCCTGGTCGTCTGGTAGCGGCGCCGTGATCGGCGCGCCCGCGCGCCCGACGAAGATGATCGCGGCGAGACACCACAGCGCCCCGGCGAGGCCGATGTGGACGTCTTGGAGCGCGTCCGGTGCCCGCAGCAAGGTGTCGAGCGCACCGGCGGCGACCTGGGCACCGAGCAGCGCCACGAGGCCCCAGCACAGCCGCCGCTCGCTCTTCGGGCACGCCGAGCCGCGCAGGCGGGCGCCGGCCGCGGCGAGGAGCACGAGCGCGGTCAGCCCCGCCATGGTGCGATGGACGAGCTGCAAGGTGACGAGATGCCAAGGAGCCCCCGGATGCGCGGCGCACCAGGGCCAGCTCGGGCACACCCCCGCGGCCCCGCCGTCGGCGACCACGGTGCCCGACACGAGCAGGAGCGCCGTCATCGCGATCGCGACGGCGTCCAGCGTGCGAAGGCGCCACGCTCGGTCGTCGAGCAGTCCGAAGCTCGCCGCCGCGGCGAGCGCCGTCGCGGCGAGCAGCACGAGGCCGCCGAGCAGATGGGCGGCCACGGTCGGCGGGGCGTTGTGGGCAAAGACCGTCAAGGCGCCGAGCGGCACCTGGAGGACGATCGTGGCGGTGCCGACCGCCGTCCAGCGCCGGAACGCCAGTGGTCCGCTCCGGCGGGCGGCCACATACAGCACCACGACGCCGATCGAGACGAGCGCCGCGAGGTAGCGATGCGACTGCTCGAGCAGCGGGTGGAACTGCGCGATCGGCCCGATCTGACCGTTGCACAACGGCCAGCTCGAACACCCCATGCCCGACTCGGTGACTCGCACCGTGCTCCCCAACAAGACGAGCGAGCCGGTCGCGAACAGTACGGCGAGCGCGCCGACGCGCGACGCAAGCGGCGCCCTGTGCGCCGGGCTCATCGGGCCTCCAGGGCCGCCAGCGCAGCGAGGTGGGCACGCGTCGCCGGCTGGGCCTGCAGGGCACGCAGCTGCAGCCGCGCGTACAGCCGCAGTGCCGGCAGCCAGAAGGCACCGGTCAGTCGGCCGAGCGCCCGCTCGGGCACCGCGGCGCGCAACAAGACGGGCACCTCCTCATAGCGCCGTGCCCGGGCGGCGCGGGCGAGCTTGGGCAGCATCGACAACGTCTTCGCGTTGGTCACCCCGACGAGGTCGGGCAGATGCGCGAGCGCCGTGGCAAGGCCCGAGGCGGCGATCCTCGGCCAGGAGTAAAAGCGCCGCATCGCCGCCAGCACCGAGAGCTGGAGCGTGAGCGGGGTCATCTGTGCCGGTTGCATCACCACGTGGTGACCGTCAAAGAGCGACCAGTCCTCGGCAAAGACCCGCTCTTCGGCGACGACGCGCTCCCACAGCCGCGTGCCCGGAAGCGGGGTCTCCACCATCAGCTGGAAGGTGTCGATGCCGATGCGCCGGGCGAAGTCCGCGGCCGCTTCGGCGCTTCTCGCGTCGTCGACGTCGAGGCCGGCGACGAACATCCCGTGCACCGCGATCTTGTGGCGATGGAACGCCCCGATCGCGCGCACAACGGTCTCGACGCTCTGGCGCTTGTTGATCTCCGCCAGCGCCTCGTCGGTGATCGTCTCGATGCCCAACATGACCATCTCGGCGCCCGCGCGGGCGAGCAAGGCCAAGAACTCGTCGTCGGCCTGGCGCTCCGCACCGTTGCGCAGCGCCACCTGCGCCCGCATCTGGGCGAAGAACGGCACCTGCACGTCGGCCTCGAGCATGGCGCGCAGCAACGTGGTCGCGCGCGCCTTGTTCACGACGAAGTTGTCGTCGTAGAAGAAGACCCGCGACGCCTCGAGGTCGCGCAGCTCCTCGACCACCTGATCGGCGCGACGGTGCCGGACGCGGCGGGAGAACTGGGCGCTCACCGAGCAGAACTCGCAGTCAAAGGGACACCCCCACTGCGTCATCACCGGCATGGTCGACATCGCCCGGTGCCCGTCGATGAGCGACAGGCGCGGCGCAGGCAGGCGCTCGAAGTCGGCCTGGTTGCAGCGCGGCCGGTCGGGGTGGTGCACCACCTCGCCGTCCTCGCCGCGACGCGACAGCCCGCTCACCTGGGTGAGGTCGCCGTGGCCCTCAAGACGCGCGACGAGCTCGAGGATCGTCTCTTGACCCTCGCCGCGCACGACGAAGGGCGCGTGCTCGAGCGCCTCGGTCGCACAGAAACTGACGTGGGGGCCGCCGAGCACGACCGGCACCCCCGCCTCGGCGAGCAGGTCGGCGAGGCGATAGGCCGACGGGGCGGTGGCGGTGGTCGCCGAGATGCCGACGAGGTCGGCGTGCAGGCAGCGCTCGAGGTCGACGGGGGCGAGCACCTCAGCCGAGACGCGTACGTCGTGACCTTGCTGCTCGAGCAGGGTCCCCATCAGCGGCAGGCCGAGGCGTGGCAGGCGCGAGAGGTCATAGACGTTGTGGCCAGCAGGAGCGGGCTCGACGAGGTGGATGCGCATCGCCGCTCACGCCCCCGAGGCGACGAGGGCGGGCTCATAGCTGCACGACGGATCCTCGCCGAAGGCATCGCCGGAAACCGCGTAGGCGAGCGCCCGCGATCCACCACACAGCTCGCGCAGCTCACAGCGCCCGCAGCGCCCACCGAGTCGATCCGGATCGCGCAGCGCGCGAAGCAGCGGGGAGCTGGTGTAGAGCTCCGAGAGGCGGCGCTCTCGGATGCTCCCGGCGCGCAGCGGCAAGAAGCCGCTCGGGAAGACCTCGCCGGTGCGCGAGACGAAGACCACGCCCCGGCCGTCTCCAACCGCCAGCGGCGCGCGCCGCGACGCTGGCGCCACCGCGTGGCTCGCCTTGATGCGCGCCGCGCCTTCGGGCCACGTCGCGCGCAGCTGCTCCCACAGCTCGTGATAGCGCCGTCCGCCTACCCGTCGCTTCCCCGCCAGACGATCGTGCACGACGCGGCGATAGGCGGGAGCCTCGGTGGTCTTCAGTGCCATCACCCCGGCGAGGTCGGCGAGGAAGGCGTACACGTCTTCGGCATCGCTCGCACAAAGCGGCGAGAGCGCCTCGCCGCGCCCCACGGGGATCAAGAAGAAGACGCTCCACAGATTGGCACCGAGCGCGTCGACGAGCCGGGCGATGTCGGGCAGCGAGCCAACCGTCTCTTCGCACACGGTCGTGTTGATCTGCAGGCGCAGCCCGGCGGCTTTGGCCGCCTCGCATCCCGCAAGCGTCCAGGCAAAGGAGCCCGCGACCCGGCGAAAGCCGTCATGGGTCAGCGCGCTCGCGCCGTCCAGGGAGAACGAGACCGCACCGGCGCCCGCGGCGCGCAGGGCAGCGAGCCGCTCGCTCGAGGCGAGCGGCGTCCCCGCCGGGGAGACGGCGACGGCCAGATGGTGGCTCGCCGCCGCGGCCACGAGCTGATCCAGGTCGCCACGGCGAAGCGGATCGCCACCGGACAGGACCACATGGGGCCTCGGACTGCCGAGGGATGCGAGATCCGCGAAGAGCGCGAGCAGCTCGGCAGTCGAGAGCTCGTCGGGCTCGGGTGTGTCGATCGCCTCGGCGCGGCAGTGCGCGCACGCGAGCGCGCACGCTCGCGTCAGCTCGATGAGCACGAGGAAGGGCCGCGCACCCAGCGGGAAGCGCACCTGGCGCACCCCGGTCGACGCCGAGCCTCCCGGTGCATGCTGGCCGACTCTCGGCCCGTGCTCGTGGATCTCTTCCATTGCTCCCTTTGCCTCGTTCCATCCCGGCCACGCGCCCGGGTCGCCTGCGGTTCGAGTCAGCGCCACGCGCTCACCCCGCACCCGGACCGCTGCACGCACCCGCTGGGAGCGAGGAGGGGCACGACGCCGGCGGTGCGCCCATGCTCGGGGCGTGGCGGACCAGCATCGAATACGGAGGGGCGAGGTCGACGCCATCGGGTCCGGCGAGGTAACCGGGCGCGCTGCCCGAGACGCCTGTGTGGCCGTACTGCCAGACGATGGTCTTGGTGTGCGGATCGACCACGATCACCCGGTCGTTGCCGTCGTCGTTGCACAAGATGTCCCCATTGGTCGGGATCGGCTCGCACAGCGAGGGATGCGACAGCATCCCCGGGCCGCTCGTGGGCCCGTAGCGCCACAGCAGCTTGCCCTGTTGGTTGAACTCCACGATCTGGCCGGGCGTCGAGTAGTCGACCGTGAGGTAGACGCCCGGCGACACCTCGTTCGTGTCGCTCGGGTACGCCACGCCCGGCGGGTGCGTCGACCAGAGCACCTTGCCCGACAACGTCATCTCGTCGACCCAGTCCCCGTTGATCTCGGTGATCAGGTAGTGGCCGTTGGTCATGGGGAACGCGCCGTTCGGGCTCCCGAAGCGCAGCGGGGGTTGGTGCAGACAGCTCGTGTCGTTCTGTCCGATCCGCATCGTCGCCACGTGGCTCGGCGGTGTGAGGAGCAGCAGCGAGCAGTTCTTGATGTCCGCGACGAGCACGTGGTGCCCGGGGATGACCATCGCGTCATCGGGGTTGTCCACGTGGTTCGGGCCAGCACCGGGCACCCCCGGCGTGCCGTAGCGCCACAGGATGTGCGACGGCTGGCGCTGGATGAGCGAGACGACCTGATCGTTCTCCTCGGTCGCGATGATCTGCTTGCCCGATGGCGTGAAGAAGGCGTCGTCTGGCGACAAGAAGCTCTGATTGGGGGCAAGAGAATGCGCCCCGGGGAAGCGCCAAAGGATCGATCCGCTCGGGGAGATCAACAAGAGCCGGTTGTTCTCCTCGTCGGCGACGAGCACCGGGCCCGGAAGGACTGAAGGGTTCGATCCCGGCGCGAGGTTCGGGCCAGGTCTGATCGTCCGGTGGCGCGCTGCAGCGGCCACGGCCGCCTTCGCTGTCCGCTCGCCCCCAAGCGCGCCCGCCTGCTTCACCGCTCGGGCCGGTGCCGGCGAGCTGAGCGCGAACGGCAGCACGATCGCCAGGGTGACGAGGACGATGAGCCCGGCGAGGCGGAGGTGGCCGATCCGCCGGGCGCGCCGGCGGCGCTCGAGCGCGCGGGCGCGCTGCGCTGCAGCGTTGCTCACCCGTGCGCCTCTCGCGCCCTGCACGCCTTGGCCCGCTGATCGGATTGCGATCGCTGCCGAAGCGGCACCAGCACCTCGGCCAGCGCGCAGTGGGGTCGAGCGTCGTGATGGGCGCGGTCCGCCACGTGCCGCTGGCGCCGGCTGGTCGCGCTGTGGTGGTGCATGGCCCGCTCCTCTCTACCTCAAGCTGCGGACTTGACCTTAATGCGCGCGCTCACCACGCGGCCAGCTGGCAGGCGGCGCGCCAGCCTGGCTGCGCTCGGCGTCGGGGTGCGCTCGCCCTCTGGGCGATGGCTCCGGCCCCGATACCATGCACGCCCGAGGAGGTGGCTCGGCCGGTGGACATGACCTTGTCGCGGCGCGGCGACTACGTGATGCGTTCGGCGATCACCTTGGCGCGGGCCTTTGCCTCTGGAGAGCAGCGCAAGATCCGTGAAGTCGTCGCCGAGACCACCATCCCGGCCACGTTCGCCTCCCAGATCCTGGCGGACCTGGTGCGCGCCGGGCTCGCGTCGTCGCGGGCCGGCCGCGACGGCGGCTACCGCCTCATCCGCTCGCCCGAGGAGATCAGCGTGCTCGAGGTGATCGAGGCAGCCGAGGGCACCTTGCACGCTGAGCGCTGCGCGCTCGGCGAGGGCCCGTGCCGCTGGGACGCGGTGTGTCCGCTGCACGAGACGTGGCTCGAGATGACCGGGGCATTGCGCGAGCTGTTGGCACGAACCAGCCTCGCCGAGGTCGCCGCGCGAGACGCGGCGATCGAGGCCGGCACCTACCATTTCGAGGGGGACTCGCACCGGGCCCGGCCGACCGAGGTGCTTGTCACCGACCGGGTCGAGGTCGAGGCGCCCCTCGAGCTCGCCGACCGGCGCCTGCGCTCGCTGCGGGGCGAGCTCGGCGCCCTCGCCGTGCCGGCCTTCTTGGCGGCTGCCCCGGGCCGGCGGCGCGCTCGCGACGACGACTCGGTGCCAGCGGTCGCGGCGCGCCTTGCCCGCGCCGGAGCGACCAAAGGTGCGGCGCAGGCTTCGAGCCGGCGCTATCGCCTCGAGGCCGAGGTGCTCACCGACATTGAGACCCTCCGCCTCGAAGGCACGCTCACCGTGGGCCCGATCGACTCCGAACGCTGTGCGATCGCCGTCGAGGGGACCTTTCGCGCCCTGTCCACCCGGGAGGCCGTCGGCCGCAGCGAGCTCGAGCGCCGCGCGCGCCGGGCGCTGCGGGCGTTCCTGCGCGCCACGGCACGGGCGATCGACTCGCCAGCCGCGCGCTGAGGTCCGCCTCGCCCGTCAGGAGGCCAGCTGGTTCAGCCAGCGTGCGGCAGCGAGCCGCCGATCACCTGGCCGGCCCCGTTGACCGCTTCCACCCGGAGATACGCCGGGTGCCTGGGCACGCTGATCGCCGTCTCGAAGCCGGTCTTCGGCACGGTCGTGACGAGGCCGAGCCGGTTCGGGCTCGGGCCGGCGAGCAGCCGCCAGGCGTGCACCTGGGTCGCGCCGTTCCAGCTGACCCGCACGCTCGTACTGCCGCCGAGGTTCGCCACCGCGATCGTCGGCTTGGTCTCGGGCTGGGCCTGCCAGCGGTCGAGATAGGCGCGGTAGGAGTCGTCGCCCTGGGGCATCGCCGCGTCATACAAGAGCGCTCCGCTCGAGGAATAGATCGAGTAGTAGGGCGCCGTCCCCCACCCGACCTCGACGCTGCCGTGCGGGAGCTCTTGGACGTTGCCGAGCGCGTAGGCGAGCACGCCGGGGTGCGTGTCGGCCCCCAGGTACTGGATCTGCTTGGCCGAGGTGCTGAGGCGCAAGAACAGCGCCCGAGAGCTCGGCTCGCGCGGCGGGGCGGCACCGTCGTCAAAGACGGTGAAGACGCCTCCGCCATGGAGCTGAACGTCGTGTTGGAACCAGAAGAACGAACCGGTCTGCATCGGGACGCTCGGCGTCTTGCCGCCGAGCTGGAACACCACCGCACCGTCGTCGGCCGGGTCGACCTCGTAGGCGGCACTGGTGTTGCGCGCCCCGATCAACAAATCGCCCCCCGCCAGCGGCTGGATGCTGTTGATGTGGAAGTAGTCGTACTCATAGCTCGACGTCGGTGGCTTGCCGTAGTACGAGGCGGTCGTCGGAACGTGGTCGAGGCTGTCCCACTCGTCCATCACGAGGCCCGTCGCGACGTCGATCTCCTGCATCACACCGTCAAAGACGGTGGCATTGGCCGGGCCGCCGATGCTCGACAGGTTCCAGCGGACCGTGCGGTAGGCGGTGATGTAGGCCTGTCCCGCCGAGGTGAGCTGGAACTCGTGCAAGTCCATCTGGACCCCGTTGCCGGCGTGCACCTTGGCGATCACCTGGTAGCGGTCGTTCATGATGATGCCTTCACCTTCGCCGTGGCCGTAGCGCACCTGGCCCTGGAACCAGGTGAGCACGGGCTGGCCGTGGTAGCGCTGCTCGTTCAGGTCGAAGGCGAGCTGGCCGGTCTTCGCGAGGTTGTCGAACCAGATGAGCGAGCCGTCGGGTGCCACGATCATCGGACCGGGCTGGCCGACGTCGCCTTTGGGCGAGAGCAGGAACGACTCGTCCGGGCCGAGGGAGGAGTCGCTCTTCGCGACCGTGATGGCGGGAGGCAACATCGCCGGCTGCGTGGCGAAGTGCTGGACGCCGGCGACGTTGGTGTGCGAGGCGGGCACAGTGAGATCGCCAGTTAGATGCAAGACGTGTGCCACTTGGAACTGATAGGTGCCGTTGTTCGAGCCGACGATCGTGAGGTTCGTCTTCACCGTCACGGTCTCACCGGGCACAAAGGGCCGGCTGGGAAGGAAGCTAGCGCCGGTCGCGCTCTTGTAGGCCTCCCAGTGACCCTGGTGCACGCCGCTCTTTGAGCCCGTGACGGTGATGTTGGTCAATGCCGACAACGGCGCGCCGAGCACGCTGATCTGGGTGCGCGGGTCGGCCGTCCGGCTGTTCGGCTCGGGCGACACGGTCACGGCGCCCGCCGGCACCTGGGGCAGTGAAGCGCCGGGCATCGCGACCGGCGACACGAGGCCGCGTTGGGCGTCGGTGAGCTGGATCGCGCTGCGGCTCGCCGTCGTCTCGCCACCTCGCAGGTTGACGGCGAACATCGTCGCCGCTACGACCAACGCGGCGCTCGTGCCGACCGCGATCCGCCGGCGAATGAACTGGCGACGTCGCTCGATCCGGCGTTTTAAGGGGTCAGGCACCCGCCCCCCGCCGGCGCCCTCTTGCTTGCGGCTCATACGGTCATCACCTTCATCACAACGGACTCACAGGGTCTCGGCCTAAAGATTGGGTTAACGAAATGCACGCGAAAACAGCCGCTGCACAACGGGGGGCGCTGTTCATTTTAGACGGGATGGGCAGCCTGAGGGCGCGGTAGCGAGAGGAGGCCGAGATGGCGGGTCCGTCCGTTTCAGATGACAATGTCCAAGATGTTCCTGCCCAATCGGGCAATCGACACACGATCAGCCGGCGCAGGCTCTTATTGAGCGGAGGTGGTGGGGCGATCGGCATCGCCGCGCTCGCCGGCTCCGCCTTCGGCGGCATTCGCATCGGCAGCTCGAATGCCAGCCACGAGCAGAGCTCGGCACCGGCGACCCCGCCGGAGGGTGACTTCAAGACACGCCCCGGGCTCATCCCGCCGCGCCTTCAAGTCGTCGACCTCGACGCCGGCACCGCGTCCGGCCTCGTGATGCTGACACCAAGCCTGCTGCCCGGGGTGCGGGGGCTCTCCCAGGCCCAGGCCGTGGCCAAGGGCAAAGGGCAGATGGGGGTAATGATCGCCAACAACCGGGGCGAGGTGATCTGGTTCCAGCCGACCACCGAGTTGGCGACGAACCTCCAGGTCCAGAGCTACCGGGGCCAGCCGGTGCTTACGTTCTGGAACGGCCAGATCGTCAACGGCATGGGCTATGGCAAGGGCTACCTGCTCGACCATCAGTACCAGACCATCGCCACGATCAAGGCCGGCAACGGCCTTGAGGTCGACCTGCACGAGCTGACGCTGACGCCGCAGAACACGGCGCTCGTCACCGCCTACCGCAAGTCCGCCACGGACGTCTCGGCGATCGGCGGCCCGAAGAACGGATCGGTCTTCGAGGGCGTCATCCAAGAGATCGACATCGCGACGGGCAAGGTGCTCTTCCAATGGAACAGCCTCGATCACGTGCCGGTGACCGATTCGTACACCAAGGCTACCGGGGATTCCCCCGTCGACTACTTCCACATCAACTCCGTTGCGCTGTGGGACGACAACAGCCTCTTGGTCTCGGCGCGCAACACCTGGACGGTCTACCGCATCGATCGCCGCAGCGGCGCCATCATCTGGCGCCTCGGCGGCAAGCGCTCCAACTTCGCCATCGAAAAGGGGGCGAACTTCGAATGGCAGCACCACGTGCGGCGCTACAACAACGGCATCACAGTGTTTGACGACGCGGCCACGCCCGCAGAAGAGCCCCAGTCGAGGGCGCTCGTGCTGGCGGTCGACGAGAGCGCCAAGAAGGTGAGCCTGACCAAGGCCTACACGCACCCAGCCAAGCTGCTCACCTACTACGAGGGCAGCATCCAGATGCTGGCGAACGGGAACGCGTTCGTGGGCTGGGGCACCGAGCCATACTCGAGTGAGTTCGACCCGAATGGCAACCTCATCTACGACGTGCGCTTCCCGACGAACGACCAGTCCTACCGCGCCTTTCGCTACGAATGGACCGGCACCCCAGCAAGTCCGCCCCAACTGGTCGTGGACCAGGACGCCATCGGCGGGTACGCCGCCTACGTCAGCTGGAACGGCGCCACGAACGTCGCCTACTGGCAGGTCCTCGCTGGCAGCAGCGCGAAGTCGCTCGAGCCGGTCGCCGTCGTCCCCAAGGCCGGGTTCGAGACCGCGATCACCGTGCACCCTGGTGCGTCCTACGTCGCCGTCGCCGGGCTCGACCTGTCCGGCAAGCGGCTCGGGATCTCGGCACCCGCCAAGGTCTGACCAGCTCGACTCCCCGGCGCCGCATCGCGCGCGCCGGGGAGTTTGTGCGCCATCTGCCTGCCCGACCGGGCAGACAAACTCGCGATGTTGTACGCTAGGTCTCCGTGACGGCGTTCGGCACCCTCCTTGCCGCCGTGCTGATCTCGGTCGGCACCGGCGTCGGGATCGAGTCCGCCTTCCTTCCCCCGCGCTACGGTCCCCCTGATGGCCGCTTCGTCGCGGCCTTTCCGGCGCGTCCGCGCTCGGCCCGTTTCGTGCGCGGCGACGGCGAGAGCTACTTCGCCCGGCGCGGCGACGAGGCACTCGCCGTCCAGGTCGCCACGGTCCACCGCCGCTCCGCGCTCGGCCTCGTGCGCCGGCGCCGCGGAGACGTTCCGGCTCCTGGCTTCGGCCTGGCCCTGCCCGTCAGCCGCCTCGGGCGATTCCGTCGGGTCGGCGCGGGCCAGCGGGGAACGACGCTCGTCGAGGCCATCTCCTGCTCGGCGCTCCCCCGTCCCATCCGCTGCGGCGGCATGCTCATCGGGGCGCGCTCTATGCTCGGAGACCGCCTTGTCCTGCTCTCAGCGCGAGCAACCGCTCCGACCAAGGGCGCGGTACGAACGCTGTTGAACTCGGTGCGACCAGCGAGCTGGTGAGTGCCGCGACCCATCGTGATGGGTCCCGTACACGACCGACGAGAGGGCATCTTGCCCGCGACCACACGGAGGCACGGTGCGAAGTTTCGCGCGACTCACCGAGGCACTACGACGTCCGATCGCACATGCCGATCGCGGCGAGGAGGAAGGGCGCCTCACCCGGCTGATGGGCTCGAGCAGCAACGACCAGGTCTTCGTGCTGGAGTCCTGCCATAGCACCTGGCTGTTCAACACGCAGCGACGCCAGTTCTGCAGGATCTTGAAGAACATGGGCCGTCCGGTCGCCACGGAGTGGCGCGCCTATGACCGCCTCATCTTGCATCCCGAGTCCGATGCGTTCGTCGTCATCTTGAACGCCTCGGGCACGCGGCTGCTGCGTTCATGGCGCCACACCGCCCAGTGCGAGCAGTGCGGCGGCAACATGACGAGCGAGATCGCGCTCGGCGACCTCGAGCGCGTGGCCTCCTCCTGCCCGGCCGGCGAGGAAGCGGCCAACACGGTGGCCGTCGCGCCGGCGCCAGCCTCGGACTGAGCCATCCGGGCGCCCGGGGGTGCGGGCGCACCCGCACAGCCGGGCGCCTCGCTCAGCTGGCGGTTGTCCGCCCGAGGGGCTGCCAGGGCCACGGCTCGTCGAGCGGGTCCTCGTCGACGACGCGGTTGGCGATCGTGCCGATTCCCTCGATGCTCACCTCGACGAGGTCGCCGGCGGTCAAGAACACCGGCGGGGTCCGGTCTCGGCCGACGCCGCCGGGCGTCCCGGTCGCGATCACGTCACCAGGGCGCAGGGTGGTAAACGAGGAGAGGTATTCGATCGTCGTCGGGATGTCGACGATCATCTGCGACGTCCGGGCGTGCTGCATGACCTCGCCGTTCAGCAGCGTCGTGAGCTCGAGGTCGCTCGCATCGAGCTCGTCGGCGGTGACGATCTCGGGCCCGATCGGCATCGTGGCGTCGAAGTTCTTGCCCGGCGTCCACTGGGTCGCGGCGCGCTGCCACTCCCGGGCGCTTCCGTCGTTCAACACGACGTAGCCGGCGACCACCTCGAGCGCGCGCTCGCGCCGCACGAGGCGGGCGCTCTTGGCGATCACGACCCCGAGCTCGCCCTCGAAGTCGAAGCGCTCGCTCAGCGCCGGGCGGCGGAGCTCGCCGTAAGGGGCAGCCACCGAGTCCGGCCCACGCACGAAGCACTCCGGCCAGCTCGGGACGCCGCTGCCGCGCTCGATGGCGTGCTGGGCATAGTTCACCCCGAGGCAGAGCACCCGGCGGGGCGCCGGCACCGCCGGCGCGAACTCGCCGGGCGCGACGCTCACGCCGGGGCGAGCTGCCGCCTCGCCAAGCGCGCGTTGCGCCACGTCCCACTCGCCGAGCACCGCGTTCAGGTCGCGGTAGCGAGGGATCCCGGTCGCCTCGGCGACGTCGACGTAGCCCGTGCCGCTCGTCGACGCGACGACGAGGCGCGGCCCATCAGGTGAGGCCACCGTGGCGAGGCGCATTCCAAGTCCTCCAGACGACGGACCGGGGTGTCCCCAGTGGCACCCCGGCTGCCCGGCGATCATGGGCCACGGCGCGCCACCAGCGCCAACGAGCGAGGTTGTGGGGATGCCCCTTCGGGCGGTGACCGCGGCGAGCGCTCGCCGCGGGCCTTTGGGGTGAACGTGATGCTCGAGCTCGCCCGGCGCGCATCAACGGGCGCGACAAACCAAGCGGCCCGAGCCGCCGGACGCAGAGATCAGGGCTGGCGGGTCCCGACTGCGTCGCTCTGCTGCATTCCCGCTCTGCGATACGGCCAAACCTACGACCTGGGGGTTGCCTGATCGGGCAGCTTGCATGGCAGCAAAGAGCGACTAGTGTGCGCTAGCGCAGGGCTGGCTCGATTGGATGAGGTGACGAAAGATGCCAGCCCTTTCATCGCGCCCTGCAAGCGCCGCGGCCGCCGAGCGCGCGCCGCGCGCTTCTGGGACCGCACGGCGCAGCACGGCGCGAGGGACCAGCGCTCGGCGCACGAACGGGAGCGCCGAGCGCAACGGTGCCAGCGCCGCTCCCCGCAAGGCGCGCGCCACGGTGGCACCCAAGACGACGGGCCGCGCGGCGGCGCCGGGCGGGGCCGGCGCTGAGCACGAGTTCTTAGACGAGCTGCTGCGCGCCCTCACCGCCGCCAAGAACGGCGAGCACGCGGCACGCCTGTCGACGCGACGCACCGGCATCGCCGGAGAGATCGCCCGTACCTTCAACGCGCTGGTCGAGCGTCAGGACGCCTTTGCGGGCGAGGTCGCCCGGGTCGCCAACGTGTTGCGCCGCGAGGGGCGCACCAGTGAGCGCCTGCGGGCGCGGCCGGCGTTCGGCACCTGGATCACCGCCGTCGAGGCGACCAACGCCTTGATCGACGACCTGGTGCGGCCGACGACCGAGGTGACCCGGGTGATCTCGGCGGTCGCCGAGGGGGACCTCACCGAGAAGATGGCGCTCACCATCGACGGTCGCGCCGTGAAAGGCGACCTCGGCCGCGTCACGAGCGTCGTGAATTCGATGGTCGACCAGCTCCGGCGCTTCTCGAGCGAGGTCACCCGGGTCGCCCACGAGGTCGGCACCGACGGGCGTCTTGGGGTGCAGGCCGACGTGCGGGGCGTCTCGGGGATCTGGCGGGATCTCACCGGCTCGGTGAACCAGATGGCCGCCAACCTCACCGACCAGGTGCGCGACATCGCCCTCGTGACCACGGCGGTCGCCAACGGCGACCTCTCCCAGAAGGTCACCGTCGACGTCCGCGGCGAGATGCAGGACCTGAAGCAGACCGTCAACTCGATGGTCGACCAGCTCCGCAGCTTCGCCCACGAGGTCACCCGGGTCGCCCGAGAGGTCGGCACCGAGGGCCGCCTGGGGGGCCAGGCGGACGTCCAGGGGGCCTCGGGCACCTGGCGGGACCTGACCGACTCGGTGAACCAGCTCGCCGAGAACCTCACCAGCCAGGTGCGCAACATCGCCCAGGTCACGACGGCGGTCGCCCGCGGGGATCTCTCCCAGAAGATCACCGTCGATGCGCGCGGCGAGGTCGCCGAGCTGAAGGAGACCATCAACACGATGGTCGAGCAGCTCTCGGCCTTCGCCGCCGAGGTGACCCGCGTGGCCCGCGAGGTGGGCACCGAGGGCAACCTCGGCGGTCAGGCACGCGTGAGCGGCGTGGCGGGCACCTGGCGGGACCTGACGGACTCGGTGAACCAGATGGCCGCCAACCTCACCGACCAGGTGCGCGACATCGCCCGGGTGACCACGGCGGTCGCCACCGGTGACCTCTCCCAGAAGATCCAAGTCGACGTGCGCGGCGAGATGCTGGACCTGAAGCGGACCGTCAACACGATGGTCGACCAGCTCTCCTCCTTTGCCGCCGAGGTCACCCGCGTCGCCCGAGAGGTGGGCACGGACGGCCGCCTCGGTGGCCAGGCCGAGGTCCGCGGCGTCTCGGGCACCTGGAAGGACCTCACCGACAACGTCAACCAGCTGGCGGGCAACCTCACGAGCCAGGTCCGCAACATCGCCCAGGTCACGACGGCGGTCGCCCGCGGGGACCTGTCCCAGAAGATCACCGTCGAGGCCTTCGGCGAGGTCGCCGAGCTGAAGGAGACCATCAACACGATGGTCGACCAGCTCTCGGCCTTCGCCGCCGAGGTGACCCGCGTCGCCCGAGAGGTCGGCACCGATGGCCGCCTGGGCGGCCAGGCGGAGGTCGCCGGGGTCTCGGGCACCTGGAAGGACCTCACCGACAACGTCAACCGCCTGGCCGGCAACCTCACGAGCCAGGTCCGCAACATCGCCCAGGTCACGACGGCGGTCGCCCGCGGCGATCTGTCCCAGAAGATCACCGTCGACGTGCGCGGCGAGGTCGCCGAGCTGAAAGAGACCATCAACACGATGGTCGACCAGCTCTCCTCCTTTGCCGCCGAGGTGACCCGCGTCGCCCGAGAGGTCGGCACCGAGGGCCGCCTCGGTGGCCAGGCCGAGGTGACGGGGGTCTCGGGCACCTGGAAGGACCTCACCGACAACGTCAACCTGCTGGCGGGCAACCTCACCGGCCAGGTCCGCAACATCGCCCAGGTCACGACGGCGGTCGCCCGCGGCGATCTGTCCCAGAAGATCACGGTCGATGCCCGCGGCGAGGTCGCCGAGCTGAAGGAGACCATCAACACGATGGTCGACCAGCTCTCGGCCTTCGCCGCCGAGGTGACCCGCGTGGCGCGCGAGGTCGGCACCGAGGGCAAGCTCGGCGGCCAGGCCGTCGTGCCCGGCGTCTCGGGCACCTGGAAGGACCTCACCGACAACGTCAACCTGCTGGCGGGCAACCTCACCGGCCAGGTCCGCAACATCGCCCAGGTCACGACGGCGGTCGCCCGCGGGGATCTGTCCCAGAAGATCTCGGTCGAGGTCAGCGGCGAGCTGCTCGAGCTGAAGAACACCATCAACACGATGGTCGAGCAGCTCTCGGGCTTTGCCGCCGAGGTGACCCGCGTGGCGCGCGAGGTCGGCACCGAGGGCAAGCTCGGCGGTCAGGCGGAGGTGCGCGGCGTCTCGGGCACCTGGCGGGACCTCACGACCTCGGTGAACTCGATGGCCGACAACCTCACCGACCAGGTCCGCAACATCGCCCAGGTCACGACGGCGGTCGCCCGCGGGGATCTGTCCCAGAAGATCACCGTCGGCGCCCGAGGCGAGATCCTCGAGCTGAAGAACACGATCAACACCATGGTCGACCAGCTCTCGGCCTTTGCCGCCGAGGTGACCCGCGTGGCGCGCGAGGTCGGCACCGAGGGCCGCCTCGGTGGCCAGGCCGAGGTCGAGGGGGTCTCGGGCACCTGGGCCGGCTTGACCAAGAACGTGAACCAGCTGGCCGGCAACCTCACCGGTCAGGTGCGGGCGATCGCCGAGGTCGCGACCGCGGTCACCGCCGGTGACCTGTCGCGCACCGTGACGATCGAGGCGCCCGGCGAGCTCGGGGACTTGAAGGACAACATCAACCAGATGATCGAGAACCTGCGGGCGACGACGGCACGCAACGAGGCCCAGGACTGGCTGAACTCCAACCTTGCCCGCATCGGCGCCATGCTGCAGGGCCAGCGCGACCTGCGCACCGTCTCTCAGCTCGTGATCAGCGAGCTCACCCCGCTCGTCGGGGCGCACTTCGGCGCCTTCTACATCGCCAGGCCCTCGAGCACCGCGAGCGGTGAGACCGAGGAGACCTACGAGCTTGTGGCGGGATTTGGCATCCCGGCCCGCTCGCGCAAGCGCTGGGGCGTGGGCGAGGGCCTCGTCGGCCAGGCGGTCATCGAGCGCAAGGCGATCGTCTTGGAGGACGTGCCCGCGCACCACGTCCGCGTCCGTTCCGGCGCGCTGGACCGGGCGGCGTCGCACATCGTCGTGCTCCCCGTCCTGTTCGAGGGGCGGGTGCTGGCGGTGATGGAGCTCGCCTCGTTCCACGCCTTCCCCGAGGTGAACCGCCGGCTGTTGAGCCAGCTGGTCGAGACCCTCGGCGTGCTGATCAACACCATCTTGGCCACCTCGCGCACCGAACAGCTGCTCGCGCAGTCCCAAGAGCTCACCAGAGAGCTGCAGAGCCAGTCCGCCGAGCTCCAGCGCAAGCAGGAAGAGCTCCAGCACACCAACGCCGAGATCGAGCTCGCCCGCGGCGAGCTCGAAGAGCGAGCCGAACAGCTCGCGCTGAGCTCGCGCTACAAGTCGGAATTCCTCGCCAACATGTCCCATGAGCTGCGCACGCCGCTCAACAGCTTGCTGATCTTGGCCCGGATGCTGGCAGACAACGCCCAGGGCAACCTCACCGACAAAGAGGTGGGGTTCGCCCAGAGCATCTTCGAGGCCGGGAACGACCTGCTCGAGCTCATCAACTCCATCCTGGATCTCTCCAAGGTGGAGGCGGGAAAGCTCGAAGTCGCCCTCGCGCCGGTCTCGCTCGCCAACATCCGGGACAACCTCGAGCACATGTTCACGCCGATCGCCGCCGAGAAAGAGCTCGACTTCAGCGTGAGGGTCGCCGAGGACGTCCCGCACACCGTCGTCACTGACCAACAACGCGTCGAGCAGGTCCTCAAGAACCTGTTGTCCAATGCCTGCAAGTTCACCGACGCGGGCTCGGTGCGCCTGGAGATCGGCCATCGTGCGGCCGAGAACGGCACCGCCCCCAAGCTGTGCTTCGCGGTGCACGACACCGGCATCGGCATCCCCGCCGACAAGCAGCAGCTGATCTTCGAGGCGTTCCAGCAGGCGGACGGCACGACGTCGCGCCGCTACGGCGGCACCGGCCTTGGGCTGTCGATCAGCCGGGAGATCGCGTTCTTGCTCGGCGGAGAGCTCGAGGTCGACAGCCAGCCGAACAAGGGTTCGACCTTCACCTTGACCCTACCGCTGGATCGCAGCGTCGCTCACCCGACGCCGCGATCCGCGCCCGAGCGCCGCCTTGTGGAGACCTCGCTCGTCGAGCACGGTGGGGACTGGTCCGGCACCCGCGTCGTGGTCGTCGACGACGACGTCCGCAACCTCTACGCGCTCGCCAGCGCGCTCGAGTCCCACAACATGGAGGTACTGTGCGCCGACAGCGGCCAACAGTGCCTCAAGCTCTTGGAGTCGACACCGGGGGTCGATCTCGTGCTGATGGACATCATGATGCCCGAGATGGACGGTTATGAGGCGATCCGCCACATTCGCCACCTACCCGGCCGGGCGGACCTGCCCGTGATCGCGGTGACCGCCAAGGCGATGAGCGGCGACCGCGAAGCGTGCCTTGCGGCGGGGGCATCCGACTACGTCACCAAGCCCGTCGAGCTGCCCGAGCTGCTGCGCTTGATGCGGGTCTGGTTGCACGATGGCGCCTGATTTGGAGCGCCTCATCGCATCGGCAGCCGACACGGTGGGGAACGATGTGCCGGCGCGCGTCTTGCTCGTCGATGACCGCCAGGACAACCTCGTCGCGCTCCAGGCGGTGCTCGAGCCGCTCGAGCTCGAGCTGTTGACCGCCACGTCGGGCACGGACGCGCTCCGCCTCCTCCTCGAGGAGGAGGTCGCGGCGATCCTGCTCGACGTGCAGATGCCCGAGATGGACGGCTTCGAGACGGCGGCGTTGCTGAAGACGCGCGCCGCCACGCGCTCGATCCCGATTCTCTTCCTCACCGCGAGCGGCGCCAGCACGGCGCACCAGCTGCGGGGCTATGAGGTGGGGGGCTTCGACTACATCACCAAGCCCTTCGATCCCGCCGTGCTGCGCGCCAAGGTGCAGTCGATCGTCGGCTGGTCAGCCGAGCTGCGCGGGCTGGCGCGCGTCGCCCATTTGTACCACGAGTCGGCCGCCGCCATCAGCGCCGCCGCCCACGAGCCGCCGACCGAGGGCCTCGCCGACTTCGTCGTCATGACGCGCCTCGTCGATCGCGAGATCCCCGCCAGCCTTCAAGCGCCCGGTCTGGCGCGCGCCGCGGTGCGCGAGGCGCTCGGTGAGCAGCTGGCCGAGGTGGCCGAGACCGTGCTGTTGTTGGTGTCCGAGCTCGTCACCAACGCGGTGATGCACGCTCGCTCGAGCGCCGAGCTCCACGTCGACCTCGGCACGAGCGTCCTGCGCGTGGAGGTCATCGACCGGGGCGAGCGCCTCCCCATGCTGTCCTCCCCCGAGGATGACGCCGAGAGCGGGCGCGGGCTGCAGATGGTGCGCCAGCTCACCGACCGCTTCGGCTGGACCCGGCTCTCCACCGGCAAGTCGGTGTGGTTCGAGATGGACTTCGCCAGCGCCGCGGGCCGCTAGTCGGTGGAGGGCGACCACGGCGACCTCGGCGGGCTCGATCGCAGCCGGGCGCTCGCCGCCATCGCCGAGCGCGACCGCCTCGAGCGAGTGCTCTCCCTGCTGGCCTCGGGCGCGCCGTCGAGCGACCTCGATGGCCTGGCGCGGACCGTCGCCGGTGCCACCGCGGCGATCACCGGGGGGCGCGTCGCCCTCGTCGTGCTACCCGAGCGCCTGGCGCGCCCTGCGGTCGGCGGCCCCGACGCCGAATGGCTCGGTGAGATCGACGCCGCCCGTCTCGCCGTCTTGGCGCCGGCGCTCGACGGCCAGCTCGTCCATGTCGCCGACACCGCGTATCTCGATCCCGCCGCGGCCGCACACCAGCGGCTCGTCACCTTGGACGGCCGGGACCTGCGCTGCCTGCTCGCGCTGCCGATCGGCGAAGAAGAGCCGATCGGCGCGGTGCTCATCGGCCACCACCGGGCGCGGGCCTTCTCGCCGCGCCAGATCGCGCTCGCCACCGCCCTCGTGCGCCACCTGGCCCAGATGCTGGTGATGGGCGATGCCGTCGCCGAGCAGACCCGGATCGCCACCGCGCTGCAACAGACGCTGCTCCCGCCCATGCTGCCGGCGGTGGCCGGGGTCGACCTCGCCGCCCGGTACCGCCCGAGCGGCTCGGGCAATCTCGTCGGTGGCGACTTCTACGACGTCTTCTTTGACCCCGCCGGGGGGTGGTACGTGCTGTTAGGGGACTCAAGCGGGATCGGCCCCGAGGCGGCCGGACTCGCCGGTATCGCCCGCTACACCGCCCGCGCGCTCGCCGATCAGGCGCCGCGTCCCGCCGAGATGCTCGACCAGATGAACCTCGCCCTGCTCCGGGCCGCCTCCGAGGGGCGCTTTTGCACCGCCGTGCTCGCCCATTGCTGGCTCGAGCGGGACCGCCCGGCGCGCCTTCACGTCGAGCTCGGCTCGGCAGGCCACCCTCCCGCCTTCGTGCTGCGCGCGGGTGGCGAGGCGGTCCCGGCGACGAGCGAGACGGGCACCATCCTTGGGATCATGGCCGACGCTCCCGTCGGTGAAGCAAGCCTCGAGCTCGAGGCCGGCGACGCATTGGTCTTTTACACCGACGGCATCCTCGAGGCTCGCGACGCGCGCGGCGAGCCCTTTGGCGAGGAGCGCGCACTCGCCACCTTGGCGGGGGCAGTCGGCCGCTCGGCCGAGGGCGTCGCCCGGCGGCTCGAGCGCGCCGTGCTCGACCACCGTGCTCCCCAAGACCGCGACGACATGGCCATCGTGGTCGTGCGCCTGCGAGCGGAGGCGCACTGAGCGGGGCGGGTCGACTTTGCTTGCGCCAGTCCATAACCTTCGGGCATGGTGCTCGACCCGGCCCTGCTCGCCGAGGCCAGCGCACGCCACGAGGCACTCGCCGCGGCGCGCCAGCGCCTCGCGGCAGCCGAGGCCGCGTTGCAGCGGGCCGTCGAAGCACTCGAGCGCTCCGGGGCCACACCCGAAGAGATCGCCGAAGCGCTCGGCATGGCTGGGCTCACCCACCCGGGTGGCGATGCGCCCACTTCCCCACCTGCCGCCGAGCACGACTCGGGACGCTGCTCGTTCTGCGGGCGCGCCCAGCACGAGGTCAGCCACCTCATCGCCGGACCGAACCGCTACATCTGCGGCCAGTGCATCGCCGCGATCGGCACGATGCTCGAAGGGCGCGCCGCGGCGATCGCCGCGCCACCCGCCCGCGCGGTGCCATCTGAGGAGGTCGAGCAGGTCTGCAGCTTCTGTGGCAAGCGCCGCGCCCAGGTGACGGACATGGCGAGCGGATCGGGCGCGGCGATCTGTGCCGAATGCCTGGCGCTCGGCGCCGACATCATCGGCCCGGGTCCGAGGTCGTGAGCGAGCCGAGCCCGCGGCGCCTCCTGGCGATGTGGCCGGCCGTCTCTCGCGCCGGCGCGCTCGGCTGACATGGTGCGATCCTTGGCCGATGCGTCCTGGAGCCCGGTCAGCGGAGGCCAGTATGCGATCACCTCGGGCGCCCAACGGGCGGTCATCACCGAGGTCGGCGCGACCCTGCGCAGCTTTGAGCTTGACGGTGCGCCGCTCATCTTGGGCTTCGGGCGCAACGAGATCCCAACCGGTGGCCGGGGCCAGGTGCTCGCGCCATGGCCCAACCGGCTGAACGGCGGCTCATTCGACTTCGGCGGCCGCCACGCCCAGGCGCCGCTCGAGGGCCCCGGGGCCAAGAGCGCCAACCACGGGCTGGTGCGCTGGCAGCCGTGGCGCCTGCTCGCCCACGACGCGGCGCGGGTTCGTCTCGGCCTCACCTGCCACGCCCAGCCCGCGTATCCCTTCTGCGTCGATCTCGAGCTCGAGTACCGCCTCGACGAGAATGGCCTCGCGGTCGAAGCCAGCATCGCCAACCACGGTGACGTCGTCGCGCCCTTCGGGCTCGGCTTCCACGCCTATTTGCACCCTGGCGCCGAGACCATCGAGGGATGCACCTTGGAGCTCCCCGCGAACAGCCATCTCTGCCTCAATTCCGACATGGAACGCGTCGGCACCGAAGAGGCGGCAGCGAGTGGATTCGCTCGCCTCGTACGCGGGCCGAGCGCCGCGCCGATCGGCACGCTCGTGATCAACGACTGCTTCGGCGACCTATCAGCCGAGAACGACGGGCGCTGGCGCGCTCGCTTTCGCCGCCGCGCGCCGCACCCCGACCTCGTCGTGTGGGCCGACGCTGCCTTCGCCTACGCCATGGTCTACAGCGGCGACAACATGGACGTACACCTGCGCCGCCGGGGCCTTGCGCTCGAGCCGATGACCTGTCCGCCCAACGCCCTGCGAAGCGGCGAGGCCGTGATCCCGCTCGGCGTCGGCGACGAGATCGCCATGAGCTGGGGCATCGCTCCTGACACCCACCCGTCCGACTGAGCGACGCCGTGCTCAAGGCACGGCGCGCTGGGCTGCACTGCGGGACAACGACTACCCGCAGCGACGAACACCTTGGAACCGACGCCGGCTGAGTTGGCCCGAACAGTGAGGAACAAGATGGCACCATCGCTTCTGCTTGCCGCAGTAGCCTGAGCCCGCCGCCGGGAGCAGCGCGCAGACCTGGCAGCGGCTATTCCACCGAGCCGGCGCCAACCAGGAGACGGAGCGTGGCACAGAGCACGGAGCGCCAGTTTGATGGTCCTACTGAGGAATCGCATCGGCGCATCGACACCCACGTCCACGTCTATCGCATCGAGGACCATGCCGACCTCCGTCCGCTCCGCAACGCGTCCGTGGGGATCCCCGAGCAATCCGCGCCCGTGGAGTGGCTGATCGAGGATTTGCACGAGCACAAGATCGCTGCGGCCGTGCTTGTCCAGCACAGCGCGCTCGGGGCCGACAATAGCTACCTCATCGAATGCGTGGATCGTTTCCCTGGGACCTTCCGGGCGATCGGCTTGGTCGAACCGTTCGATCCGGCCATTGCCGAGGCCATGGGGGCCTGGGCGCGCGCCGGGGTGATGGGCTTTCGCTTCCACCTCTTCTACCCCGGAATGGTCCACTGGCTGGAGAGCGACGAGGCGCGGCGCGCCTTCGGCGCCGCCAGCGACCTCGGCGTGATCTTGCAGTTCCACATGGTCCCCGAGAACGCCGCCCCGCTCGCCGCGATGCTCGAGCGCTACCCCGACGTACGGGTCGTCATCGACCACCTCGCCAAGCCAGACGTCGCCGAGCCGAGCCCCTACCCGCGCTTTGCGCCCGTGCTGCGCCTCGCCGAGCACGAGGCGTGCATCATCAAGATCGGCGACTACGAGAAGGCCTCGGCCCTCGCCTACCCATGGGTCGACACCTGGCCCTTCGTCGAGCTCCTGCGCAGGAACTTCACCGCCGAGCGGATGATCTGGGGTACCGGGTTCCCCGGCGCGCACCGCAAGGTCCCCTTGGACAAGGCGCTCGCCTACGTCGAGTACGACCTGCCGCTGTCGGCGCGCGAGCGCGACGCGATCCTCTGGGAAACCCCGAGGCGCTGGTTCGGCCTGGACTGAGACCGCCAGCCTCAATGCCACATCACGTGCGCGGCGGCCTGCGCTTTGGTCGCCCGACCGCCGCACCGACTCCCCCTGGATCTCCCACCGCCGGTCACAGTGCCACGTGCGATCGCGCCCACGAGCAAGGAGAACCCAAACTACAGCAGGCGCGCGGGCGGCACCGCACGGTCCGATCGAGCCGGACTCAGCGGGCCATCGCCGGGGACCAGCGCGCCATGCGTCCCACGCCCCTCAACGCGCGACATCTCGCTCACGAGACACCGTCGCCGGCCCAGGCCCGCGGGATACTGGGCCGCACGGGACCCTCCCCGGCTCGCCGGCTTGTTCAACCACCAACCCGGGACGGCGAAGGGCCCCGTGCCATCGCAGATGATCAGTTCCTCGTCATGACGGTGAGCTCGGTGCCAAGGCGACCGCACCGATGAAGTCAGTATCGTCGCCCGATGACGTACCCACGAACTCGATCGTGTGGCTACCCGCGCTCAACTTGAACACGCTTGTGGCGTAGGACGTGAATCTTCCTGACGATGGCGAGAAGCTCCCTACACTTTGGCCGTCGACGAGCACCTCGAAGGTCTGCCGACCACCGCTCGTGGTTCGCATCGCCGACTGGAACTGAACGACGTAGCTCCCGCCACTGGTGAAGTCCACGCTTTGGCTCATCGCTCCGTCGTGTTGCAGCAGTGCCATCTGCGTCCCGCTTGGGGCTGCCGGCGTTCCCCACGGTCTGTCGTATTGCTTCACTACCCCGGCCGGTCCGGCGTAGTTCCACGCCGTTCCCGCGGGATCATACGCATACCCACTGGGCGTACCGCTGACATTTGGAGCTGCGAAATCCCCATCTAACAGAGTGTTGACTCCGATGGCATTGACTTCGCTGATCAACCCCGTATTGGTGCTCGGCGTCAATTCCTGCAGTTCGAGCGTGTGGGTGCCGGCCGTCAGGCTCGTCGGCATCGTGTTGTAGGACGCGTAGGTACCCGACGTCGACTGAAACGTTCCGACCCGGGTGCCATCGATTGACGCAACAAATGGACCGGGGCCAATCTCTGCTGAGAAGTGAACCCCGTAGCTGCCGCCGCTCGTAACCGCGAAGCTCTTAGAGACCGGTGCACCGACATAGCCGATCGAGGGATCCCAGCTGATGGTGTCGGCTGCTGGCGTGTTCTGGTCACCCGCGACCTGAGCCACCTCGAACCGCAACTGGTCGCCCTTTTGCACCGAGATATTGTCGACATTTGCGATCACGCCGATCGAATTCGCGCCCTGAACCGTCTGCCAACGTCCGGGCGTGCTGATCGGGGTCGACGCGGGCGTCGCCGCAGGGCGTTGGCCCGTCGGCCAGATCGTTCGACCGTTCTCCGTGATCCGAACCTCCAGAGGATCGCCCGCGGTGCTGACGAGGCCGTTGCCCTGATCGGTACCAGCAGGGTTGAGCACCCTTCCCCGGATGTTGATCACCCCGCTCGATGGCGCGACCCAGGTTCGTGCCGCAACCTCGCCCTCGCCGGCGAACATCGTGTACGGACCAATCGCGCTCGCGCCATCACTCCAGCGGTTCAGTGAGCTCACGTAGTCACTCTGGGGAAACGAGGTCCAGGTGCTCCCATCCGTGCTGGACTGGTAGTACCAGTTCGACCCGCCTTGGTTGCCGCTGAAGTCATAACCGGCGTTGGCGACCGACGTGGCGGCTGCGTTGTTCGAAATCGCGAAATCGCTCCACGACCCGGTCCCAGCGGTACTGAGGAACCCGTTCGGCTCGTCGTAGAGATTGTCGCTGACCGTACCCGTCGGCAAATCGGTGTGGTTCAAGTCGAGTTGGCAGATGCTTCCCCGGCAACCGTTCGATATCGCCCCATTGTCGACAAACAGGTTACCCGAGAGACCGACATTAGTGCTTTCGGTCGCGCCACCATGGATGGAGAGCACTTCCACACCCGCACCGGCATTGCCACCGATGTAGCTGTTCACAATGTTGGTCTGGTCATTTGTATTCTCAAAGTCAAATCCGGTTTGATCCGACGAACCAGTATTTGGAACATTGGTAATCGAGTCGTTGACAAAGTTCACATTGACATCACGTGCAGTAAACACCGCCGCCGTCCCGGTACGCGTATGCGACGCGCACTGATCGTTGATCGTTGAATCGACGACGGTTCCATTCGTGATGTTTGATATGTCAATGGCGTCGCTCGTTCCATTCGCGAGATTCTGCGCGCCGTTCTGTAGGTCGAGACCACGGACCGTAACATTGCTGTAGGCCGTGTCACCCGGTGGAGAAAAGGACGGATTCTCTCCCGCCGTCGCATCGGGATTTTGATATTGGAAGGATACCGTGTCCTGGTTGCCAATCCCCGACACATCCGAGAGCAGAATGTTCTCATCGACGTACTGCGTCGGCGAGAACGTGGCATACGAGGCGACCTCGATCGCCGACGACCGCGTCACGTGGTACGTGGTGTAAATGGGCGTGTGCGGCCCGAACGGTCCATTGATATTGGTTCCACCGATGCCGCTCGATGAAATATTCGTAAATCGCAATCCCTGGTGATCGCCGGTCGAGAACCAGGCCATGATTCCCTCACCCGCCTGGCTGACCGAGAGGTTGTTGAACTGCCAATAGTCAGGATTCGTGACGAGCACGTCAATCGATGCCGTACCGGCTCCCTCACCAACGATCGACGGTCGACTACCGGATCCATAGGAGGTCACGGTGATCCAGTTCGCAGAGGTCCCGGTGCCGCTGAGCGTCATCTCCTGGCCTGTCCAGGTATCACCAGACCGAAGATTGATGGAGTCGCCTGGAGAGAACCCTCTGCCGGCAGAGATCGCATTGATCGGCGCGAAGTCGCACCATGGCTGTGATGCTGACGTGCCCGGGTTCGCGTCACTGCAGTTCGCACCCGCACTGTTGTCCACGTAATACGCAGTACCACCAGCGGCGCTTGCCTCCGCGGCGATCGGGACGGACGCAACGCCGCCAGCCAGCACACCAACGAGAATGATCCCCGCTGCCTTGCCATATTTAAAGCCAGCCCTTAGCCGATCGCTACCTCGTTTGGCTATGAACCTCACGTGCCCCATCTCCTCCCCCATACGGGTGCTTTGCGATGCCCGACGTAACGACACGACACCCACTCGCGCGCACGCGCGCATCCGTAAACCTTCCCGGGCGACCGCGCCGTGTGGCGGGGCACCCCTGCTGGACCGCACACCCCCTGGCTCTGCAGCGCAACACGCTTGGTAACTCCCCGGCGCCCAGCTCTGCGCGAGCTCGTCGCGCCTGAGATGTCGGACGCCGCACTCCTGCGCTTTCGCGTGCGCCTCCACTCAGCAGCCCACCGGCGAGGGTGGATTCGCGAGGCCGCCACCAACGCCGGCCTGCGATCTCCTTGGTCCCTCAACCGGCCGCCTTCCGGGCATCTCATCTCATGATCGTGATCATTAGCGTCTCTCGTCGCCAACCAGGGCACGCGAAGACCGAATCATGGCGGATGAGCCACACAGCACACATTCCGCCTGGACTCACCAGATCCGCACTCGCGAAGTTCCTGCACCAAGGTTCGCAAGCGGGCCTGCGGGATAGCACTCGCCCACCTGCTTCGAGCTGCCTAGCAGATCGACATCCAGCACCACCGGGCCGCCGTCTCGATCTTCGAACTCGGCGTCCACAAACCGCACGCGTGGCAGATCGCTACTGCTCACGACGCCGACACGCGACGTTGCGAACCGCTCAGGAAGATCAACCTCGAGATACACCTCGGCGCCTCGATCAACCACGGTGAAACTGGGATCCGCCTCGAGGAGCAGCGCAGCATCCTCATCAGCGAACGCCTCGGCGCCCGCGCCGTACACGTTGGCGCGCAGATACGCCGGCTGCCGCACTGCGCGATATCGGGGCAGTTCAATTGCTTCTTGAGCAGCGAGTCGACTCAGGTAGTCCTCGAAGGTCGGGGGGCTCCCGTCGTACGCCGCGGTCCCATACCCGACAGGGAATTGGTCGTTGCCTCGTGGCTCGCGGGGCAGGCGACCGCCGAGAAAGATGTTGGCGATATAGCGGTCATCGCCGCCATAAATTGCCGCATATCCAGCGACCTCGGTGCTGTGGGGCACATGATAGGGAGTCGGTCGGTCCAACGTTGGGACCAGACGCGTGCAGCCCCCCACCAAGTTGTGGACATAGGCACCACCTTGGCTCGCGGTCTCGAGCGCAAAGGGCGACGCGAAGATGTTGTGCTCGACCAAATACGGACCATGGCTCACTTCGACAAACAGATCGCGCACGTTCTCATAGAGCACGTTCCGCGATACCCGAGTTCCCTGGGCCTGCCAATCGAGCCAGATGCCGAGCGAGCAGTCGTGGATCCGGTTATGGCGAATCTCGACGTCAATCGCGGCGTGGAGCTTGATCCCTGCGATCTCCGCGCCATAGAACTCCCGCTTCAAGGCAATCCTGGAGATGTGGTTGTCCTCAATGGTGGAGAACACACAACCCAGGTGCCCGACGATGCCTGCCTGCCCGCACTCGAAGATCGTGTTGCGCCGCACAAGGTGCGACCCGATGTGCTCGCGGTCCCAGCCAATCTGGCGAGCAGCGAAAACGGACTCCAGCTGGTACTGATAGCCAGGCTTGTCTCCACGCTCCGTCCAGAAGTTCTCGCCTGTCGACATCTCTTTGCCAAGCGATATGCCCGAGCACTTCGCGTCGTGGATCATGTTGTCCTCGATCACCCAGCCTTTTGCCCAGTTCGGGCCGATCAGGCCGACCTGATTGGCAGTCGGTGGCGCCCACGGCGTGGCAGCCTGCGCCAACTCGAAGCCCCGCACCGTAATGAAGTCGAGGTGATGGGCAAGCGGTGAGAACACCGATGGTCGCACATTGATCTCGATAAGTGCTTGATTCGGATCGGCTTCCTGGAAATTCGCCCAAATCACCGTCTCGTCGTCGCCAACTTCTGAATGCCAGACCAGCAAGGTGCGCTCCGGCTCAAACACAGGAACACTTAGGCCGGTCCGATAGTCGATTACCTCTGTGCGGCGGAGAGGTTCCTGCAGCTCCTCAAGAGTGCCGACCTCGTAGAGGCTGACACCGTTCAAGTAGACGTCGCCAAGGTGCCGCCGCGGGGGGCCACTCGGTTCAAAGAGCCAATCGCCGTACACCTCTTCAGCGAACGGATTAAACTCGCCGAAGGCGCTGTGCGGGACGGTTGCACGCCACACGCTGCCCGATTCCCGCTCCCAGTTGGTCACCCGCTCCGAGCCCTTGATCACCACGCGTTCTCCAACGGCCGCCATGTAGGTAATCCTCCGCTGGTCGCTGAGCCCCCCTCGCCTCGGCCGAACCCACTCGCGATATTCACCTTCATGGACAACGACCACGTCTCCCGGCATCGCGAGGTCCGCAGCACGCTGGATTCGGCGAAGTGGGCGATCTGGCGCGCCATCAGCATCATCGTGACCATTGAGTGCAACGTGCAGCGTTCGCACTGTCGTCCTCTCTCGCGGGACATCACCGCGATACGTCAGAACCCATCTCTCCCCGAACAGCCGCTTGAGCGGCCTTCGCTACCGCGGCGACTTGTCGCGCCGCCGCTAGAGACGAGCCGCGACTGGTTTCGCATATCTGAAGCCCATTGCTCCACCGCGAACCTGCCTCATTGTCCGCCCGCTCGCCTCGTCATGTCAAGGTGCAACGACGCAATATCACGCTGCGCTCGCGACTGACATCGCATCCATTCGCACCGTGTTGCCAGGAACACAATGGCCCGCTCGGTCGTCGCATGGACGCCACCAGCTGACCATCGCCAACGACAGCAAGACGCGCGGGTAGATCGCACTCATCACCGCGCAAGGACCGTCGGAGCGCTGGGCCAACGACCCTCGCCTCGCCAGAGATGCGGATCCCTCCTCACGTGAACGGTTCAGCACATCGACGATCACGGCGATGTCTATCTCGTTCCGCGCGATTGCCCCGAGCGCCAAACACGCTCATTGCGGCCGAGCCCCATCCGAAGAGCTCTCCCCCCCGGACGAGCTCGTCCCGCACACCCGGCTCGCGGCAGATGTTCACTTTGGCCTTCTACGCCGACCGCGCGCGATCATTCACGAGCTTCACCGAGTCGACTGGCGAACCATCGAGCGCCCTTGTGCGGGTCTTGATTGCGCCGCTCGGCCACCAGGATTCCGGCAGACCCGCGCGGAGTCCGCAGCGCCGGGTTGGGTGCTTCGGAGCCCGCCATACATCGCGCTCCTCCGCGCGTGACGTTTCACGCACGCACACGCCCGAAGGCGACCCTGAGCTCGCCCTGGATCGTCAACCAGCTATGCATCCCTCTGCGCCACCGACCCCGTGGTCTAATCCGCTTCATCGTTCGTGCTGTCGGCCGCTGGGCCCAAAGGTCTCCACGGGTCGATCGAGCCGCTCAAACCAGGCATGCAGAAGCGCTCGCAACTGCCGCCGCGTCGCTTCGTGCTTCGTCGTGCTCCAGAGATTCCAACGCTCCTCGGGATCCTCGCGCAGGTCAAACAGGTTTCCATCGGCCTGGTCCGGCTGAATCCGCACTCCATCTTTCATCCAGGTTTCGTCCATCCGAAAGTCACGGGTGCGCACGGCCACCCGAAGCGCGTTGGAACGCACGGAACGGGCCGGGCGATTGGCGCCTCTCAGCTCATTCGGATCGGCGTCAAACGCGACGCCCTCCGACGGGTCAATCCTCCCTTGGCTTGCACCCCGATGCCATGATCCACGCGGCCAGCCGATCTGACCGAAGACGGCTTCGACCTCCCCTGTACCCCCGAACAGATCACGCCCTCTCCAGGAGGGGTGCGGTTCGACCCCCGCGAGCTCCGAGAGCGTCACAGCCGTGTCGAGGAGCTCACATGGACTGGTTCTGACCGAGTTCTCCGGAATTCGCCCCGGCCATGACCACACGAAGGGGACACGCCAGACCTCTTGGTCAAAGAAACCCTTTTCCCCCGCTCCCCATTCGCCAAGCGCCTTGCCATGATCAGCGGAGAAGACGATGATCGTATTCTCACGCAAGCCACATCGTTCCAGCGCCGTAATCGCGCGCCCAACCTCAAGATCGACATAGGCACACAGCCCCATGTAGCTCTTCCACTGATGCTCCATTTCCGCATCAGTCAACAAGTCGAGATGCCGGACATCAGCCATCTCGCGATCCCAAGCCGAGCGAGTCTCATATGCCACGCGGTCGAAGCCCCGAACGGGCAGCGCTACCGCATCGTAGATGCGATCGTACGGCGGTGGTGGCAACACCGGAGTGTGCGGCCAGTTATGGCTAATACGAAGCAGAAAGGGCCGGTTGCTATCCCGACCATGCTCGAGCCATTCAATCGCCCAGTCGGTGACTTGCTTGCTAGGCGTATCGGCGTCGTTCGGATAGGTGCCGGCGATGATGATCGGTGATCCACCCGCTGGACGCAATACCCGATGCTGGGTCTCGTCAAAGCCCGGCGCGAGGCCGAAATAGCCCGCATATGTGGTGTCGTTGACCAGGGGTTTGGCCAGCTGCCACGTTGGATTCTTTGGTGTATGAATCTTTCCGAAGCTCGCGGTCTGATATCCGTGCTGGGCGAAGTGCTGAGGAAACGTCATGGTACCCGCCGGCAGAACCGAGCCGACACCAGCATTGGCGGTCCCGGCGATTTCAGACTCGCCGACTTCATTGCCGAGACAGTTGACCTCTTGGGGATAGCGCGCCGTCAGCTGTGACGTCCTGCTGGGAACGCAGACGGGAGATTGGCAGACCGCGTTCTCAAAGCGGGTTCCCGAGCGCGCAAGGGCATCCAGCGCGGGAGTCCGCGCCCAGGCAGACCCGTAGCACCCGAGAGAGTCGGGCCGATGTTCATCGGTTTGAATCCACAAGATATTTGGCAGCACCAGCCGATCTCCTTCTTCACCGATCCACCTTGCCAGCTACTCACCGTCGGCTGGTCTATAGGCCAGCACGACGCTGGATGCTCTGTTGCGCGAATGGCGATGCCGATTCCATATGCGCCAGCGAGTGGTCCTCGGGCTACCAGTGCGGGCGCACTGCTCCACGCAGCGGAGCGCTCCTGGTACCGTCTGTCACTGCGATTTGCACCGATCCATTGGTTCTCACGTGTTCCTCCCGACCGTGCTGTCGGCCTCGACCCGGACGACTCATCAACCAAGATTGTGCGCTTGCTCAGTTCATGAGCGACGGGCTCGATTCCCGTGGAGAATCAAGGAGCCCACGCAGCACCTCTTCTCGCACGGATACACCAAATCCCGCCGTCGAACAGAGCCGGTCGCGCGAAATCGAGCCGTGCTCGACCATTTCAGCGCCAATACCCAACTCGTTTGCCCAAGTGGGCATTCTCGAGGAGACCTCCAAGAGCGCACAATTGGAGAGGTGCATTGCCAAGTGGGCGGACACCGCGGTGGCAATCGGGCCCGAGTTGTTATGGGGTGCAACCGATATTTGGTGAACCTCCGACCAGGCCGCGATTTTGCGAAACTCGCTACAGCCTCCGCACCATTTGACGTCCGGTTGGATTACATCGATTGCATTGGCCTCGATAAGCGCTCGATAGGCGGTTTTGCCATGACCGAGTTCGCCAGAGGCGATTGGAACTTCGCTGATGGAACGCAACCGACTCAATGCCTGCTCATCATCCCACCATAGAGGGGCCTCCACCCATAGCAGCTCGAATTCGGCAACTTCATGGAGTACCAAGGATGCGACACGCTCGCTGAACGCAAAATTCGACTCGACGGCGATGTCGAGCTCCGGATACGAAGAACGCAACGCGCGCAGCAGTTCGATTCCTCTCCCAATCCCCAGACGCGTTTCTCGGTCGAGGAGCTTTGCGCGCGATAGTCCGCTGAATGGCACGATCTTGACGGCCCTAAAGCCGTCATTGATCAGTCGCGCGCACTCAGCGAACACCTCGTCCTGCGACGTCGTGTCCACGCCTACCGCGACGGTCGCGTAACAACGCACTCGCTCGCGACACGAACCTCCCCAGAGCTGGAACGCAGGGCGCCCGACAATCTTCGCTTGAAGGTCCCAGACCGCCATTTCGACGCCGCTCACCGCGACCGCCCAAGCTCGCCCGCTGCGACCTGACGCGAGCCATGGCGTAAGGCGCTCGCACAAGTCAAATACGCTATAGCCGCGTACCTTCTCCGTTAACACGCGGAGATTTTGCTGAACTGCGAGATCTTGGTCGCTCTGACTACATTCGCCGACACCGATGTGACCACTGGCGGTCTCGACCACCACGACGTGAAGGCTTCGGTGCGGCGTCACCTGGCAGATATAGCTCCGCACATCCGCGATGCGTTCTCCGGACGCGACGTCCGACGCCTCCACGTCATCGCTCCCAATCGACCAGGAACGTCAGGTTCTCATCGGGGTGGCTATCGAGGCGGCGGTAGGCCTCCGGCATCTCATCGGGCCCGATCGTGTCGGTGACAAGCGGAGCGGTGACGATGGAGTTGTCCGAGAGTCTTCTCAGCACCCATTGCGCGCAGGATTCAACGGAACGGCCCGTCCGGTCGTCGTAGCGGGGCCATTGCCATTCCCAACCGCTCCGAATCGCCAGAAACTTCTCAAAGACCCCGGCCATGACGGCGTTCACGTGAACCGAGGTCTCGGCTCCCCAGGGTGCACCAACGGTCAGGATCTCTCCATAGCGCGCACAAAGCGCGGTAGCGAGCAGCAGCGCCGAGGGACTACCCGAACACTCCAGCACCACGCGAGCGCCTCCGAGCCGCTCGACTGCGCTCTCCGCGTCATCGAGTGATACCAGCGTGCGAAGACCGCAGTCGGCTGCGATACGCCGACGCTGCTCTGACGGCTCCACACCAACGACAACGAATCCCGAACACGCAGCGAGCTGCGCGACAAGATTCCCAACTGGACCCAATCCCATCACGACGACCACGTCGCCGGGCCGAGCAGCCGACGCCAGAAGGCTAATCCCACCCACCTGAACGAGCCGGGCGAACGGTACCGCCGCGAGCGCGAGGTCGCCCTCGATCGGCACACACACCACGTTCGCTTTGTCGAACCTCACGACCGAGCTGTGAGGGGTGTAAGACAGCACCGTCATGTCGGCTTCTAGACCGGTCGCCACTCCAGCTCTCAACACCGTTCCGGCCATCGCATAGCCGGGTCGAAGTGGGAAGGCACGCCGCGGGCTGGTCCCGGCGAAGGACTGACCCCGATACCACGCCAGCTCCGTTCCTGGGCTGATGACGCTCCGACGCGCTCGCACTACCACCTCATGTGGTCCGATATCGCTCATGTCGACGCTGCCCGACACCATGTGCGCCGAGCGCGGCGCGGCAAACTCGACACTCCACGATTCGGCAGCTTCTTCCCGATTCGCCATCTCGCCCCCGCTTTCGCTTCGCATATCCGAAACCTTCCCCCTCATCTTGAAAGCCTATCGCGCCACCGATTAGCCTCGCCCCCCAAGGCACGATGCGCATTGGCGTTCCACAGGCCCATATGCGCATCGGTTGCACGACAGTTGGGGGGAAACGTGACGGAGCGCGGTACAAACACGGCGACTGTCGACAAGAAGGCTCCGTTCCCATTTGGCGGCGTAGTCCCCATTGTGGTTACACCGTTCACCGACGACGACCACGTGGATCTTGACCAGCTCGGCGCGGAGATCGACTTCCTGCGCGCCGCAGGCTTTCGCTGGGCTGGGCTCGGCTATGGCAGCGAGTGTGCGCGCATGGGAAGCGAGGAGCTGACGCAAGTCACCGCCTTCGCGTCTGCGCGAGGGAACGGCGAGCTCATGATCGTCGGTAATGCCGAGATGTCGAGCGTCGTAGGTGGCGTCGAGCAACTCACGAACGCCCAGGACTCAGGGGCACACGCGGGCATGCTTCGACTACGAGGCTTCGAAGGAGTCGAAGAAGGCGAGCTCTTCGACGCCATCGCTTCCGTCGCTCAGCAAGCCGGCATACCGATCGTGCTGCAAGATGCGCTGCAGACAGGCGTTTCCTTGTCGCCACGCCTCTTGGCGCGCGTGTTAAGCGAAATACCGCAAGCTATCGCACTGAAAACAGAAGCACCCGGAGGTGCAGCACACAAGATTGAACAGGTTATCTCGCTCGCCACAGTACCCAACGTCGCCATCTTTGGCGGCGCCGGGGGTCAGGACTATCCTCACGAACTCGAATCCGGTGCGATTGGCTCGATGCCCGGTCCAGCGTTTCCGGAGATCTTTCGCGCCGTGGGCCATCTCTGGGACCAAGGCGAGCGGTCCGACGCGCTGCAGATGTTCGCGCGGATCTTGCCATTAATTCAGCTCGGTAATCGCGACTTTGATACGTTTCTCTACGTACAAAAAGTGATTCTTATCGAGCGAGGGGTTCTCTCCACATCGAATCTGCGCCGTCCACATCGCACCCTGGCGAAAGCGCGGATTCGGCGCGAGGTCCAGGAACTCTTAGGTGCAATGCATTTCTTTTCGTTGTTGAATCGCTGCGAGGAACTGCTGGCTCACTAATCATTCGAGTCAGCGCCAGCCGCGCGTCATGAGAAGTGGAGACGAGCATGCTGACGCGGATTGCTGACGCGCACCACCACCTCTGGGACGATCGCGTCTTGCCGTATCCCGCCAAGGTACGCAACGCGCCAGAGAGCGGAAGTCCGGGAACAACTCCTGATTATTCGCGTCAATACCTCCTGCCCGACTATCGCGCCGACGCGCAAGGCCTGCCGCTTATCCGATCGGTGCATGTCGAAGCCGCGGCCGCCCCTGAGGCGGCGTTCCAGGAAACACACTGGCTCGCCAGCCAGAACGGCGACGGCGATCTCCTCCTTGACGCGTTTGTGTGCAACGCGTGCCTCGAGGACCCTCGGGTCACCGACGAGCTCGCACGCCAGGTCACGGTGCACCAAGTCCGCGGCGTACGGCAGATGCTCGATCGCAATCGCAACACCGGGCAGCGTGAGCTAACCACGCTGATCAGCAATGAACAGTGGCGAGCTGGATATGCAGCGCTCGCGGACTACAACTTGTCCTTTGACCTACAAATCCTGCCGCCGCAGCTTGGCGATTTCGCTGGCATCGCCGACCGCTATCCAGAGGTCCCCATTGTCTTGAACCACGGCGGCTACCTCGTTCCCCACTCGGAAGAGAACGAGCAGTTCTGGATCTATGGCATTCGCCGGTTGGCACAGTGTCCGAACGTGACGGTCAAGGCCTCAGGATTTCAGGTCGTCGACCCCTCGTGGTCATTCGATCGCTACCGATTCTTCCTCCAGAGCCTGCTCGACTGCTTCGGCGTCGATCGAGTCCTATTCGGGAGCAACTACCCCGTCGAGCGCCGGACAATCACGCTTCCTCGCCTGGTCGAACTGACGCTCGAAGCGCTCCCCCCCATGACCGATACTGAACTCGATAGCTTCTTCTATCGCAATACCGTGCGGGTCTATCGTCTCGCCGAATAGATCGATCGGCAGTCTCCCCCTCCGTCGCGCCTGCACATCCACCAGCGCGCCAGGTGCTCCAACCTATTCCGCGATCGGTCGCAGCACCACCGTCGAGGGATCCGCCAGTTATCGGCCGGCCAACCAGGCCGGGGCGACCCTCAGTCGAAAGCACGCCTTCGTATTCGCCCATGGGATCCGCTCAGCCCACCACGCGCTCACGAGGTGCCCTGGCGGTCGCTGGCGGCCCCAATCGAATCCTCTACGCGAGCACCGCCCGCCCGCTTTAGCTTGCGGAAGCCCGTCTACCAGACACCCACGCCATTCGCTGCGTCGGTCGTCCATGGCTCAAGCCAGTCCTGCGGGATATCCATCCCAAATCCTGGGGCGTCCGATGGCACAAGGCGTCCCTTCTCCGGGACTGCCATGCCGGGAATCGAGTTCCATTCAGCGAGCGGCACACCGATCGGACTGGAAAGGTGGAACTCGCCGAGATCACAGTCCGGCATCGCAAACGCAAAGTGTTGGCCAAAAGGCGAGTTACAGCCAGCGTGGGGAATGGTTCGGATTCCGGCGGCTTCTGCCATTGCATAGATCTTGAGTGCTTCAGTCAGCCCCCCACACCATTGGAGGTCGGGCTGGACGACGTCAACGGCACGCCTCTCAATCAGCTGCCGGAAGGGGATCCGAGTGTGATGGTCCTCGCCGGTTGCAATTCCCATCCAGGGAACAGCCGAGCGGAGCTGAAGGTGTCCTTCGAGGTCTTCAGGTATCAGCGGCTCCTCGAGCCAGCTGAGGCGATATGGCCGAACGCGCTCGCATACTTCGATAGCGAAGCGGACATTGAACGCCATCACCGGATTGAACATCAACTCGGCCGAAGCCCCGACTGTTGCGCGTCCCGCCGCAATCTTCTCCTCGATCAGGTCGAGACCTCGATTGCCTTGCTCGTAAAACACCGGATTGCTTAGCTTGAACGCGTCAAACCCCAGCTCGAGCGACCAATCGAGATCGTCACTCGTGCAATAGCATCGCACGCTCTCTCGCGACGGGCCGCCGATCAACCGGTATACCGGCTCACCGAAGAGCTTTCCTTTGAGATCCCACAGCGCCAAGTCAATGCCACTCTGGGCAATCGCTGACAGTCCAACTGAGCCATGTCGTTTTGTCGAGCGCCACATAATGTCGTTCAGCATCTCGGTGGCGAGTGCGTCACGACCGATGAGCAGCGGCGCAAAGTGCTGGTTGACCAGTGCGGCGACCGGCTCGCCAAAGCTGCACCGGCCCAGGCCCCACTCGCCCCCCTCGGTGACCACCTGGACCCAGACCGCTGATCCCGCGATTCCGGGGGTCTTCGCGGGGAGATCAGGAGGGAAATACCGATTCATCGGCAAGCCGCGCGGCGCGTAGTCATTCCAGTTGGCGCGGCGCACCTCGCTCACGATCTTGCGTTCCGGAAAACGGACATTCACTGCTCGAATTGCAGCAATTCGGGCAGACCTCGACCGCTCAGTCGATGTTTCTTCTGCGCTCATCGCGCCCCCCTCTGCCGTCGCGCTCTGCGATCGTCGCACGTCGACCGCGCGTCGGACGCGGCGTCATCCATCTCACGTACTCGCCTGCAGGCTTACTCAGTTCTTCAATCCCGTGTTCAATCGAACAGCCCAGCTACACGGGGCTTTCCGCTGAGTGCTTGCTGAAGCTCGGAGACCGCAGCTCTCAGGCGGGTACAAATGTTTTGACGAACTTCACTGTTGAAGCGCGGCGTTGGGACGGTGACCGACATCGCCACCACCACGCGATCCTCGCGGTCCCGAACCGGCATTCCGATACAGCGACACCCAATGACGTATTCTTCTTTGTCTTCCGCGAAGCCTCGGCGCCGCACTTCTTGAATCTCGGTAATCAGGCTTTCGCAGTCAGAGAGCGTGTGCTCGGTAAACTTCTGGAACTCGTAGCCTGAAAGGCGCTGCTCCAGTTCATGGTCGTCCAATCCCGCCAATAGAGCCTTACCGATACCAGTTGCGTGCGCCGGCAATCGGGCGCCCACTGCGGATACGAGCTTCATGGGGTGCGGCGATTCCGAGTTAGCCAGATACACATTGTCCAGCCAATCGAGCCTCGCGAGCTGGACGGTCTCCTTCGTTTCGTGCATCAGCTGGTCCATCAGCGGGCGTGCAAGTGCAACGATTCCTTCAATAGAAGAATACGACTGCGCGATCTCCCAAAGGCGAAATCCTAGCCGAAGATGCCGCGTTCCAGGTACGGTTTCTACATAGCCCCGTCGAGTTAGCGTCTGCAATAGCTCGTATGCAGAAGAGTTCGGCAAATTGAGATCTCTCGCCACATCCACAAATGTCGCCGACGTATTGCTTGACAGGTATTCGAAGATCGCGAGCACACGGTCGGCAGATTTGACGGTTCGCTCCGACTCGACTGGCATGTTTGGCCGCTTCTTAGGCAAGGTCGACGTCTCGCCATCTTCTTCAGTTGGTCTCAGCACGTCTTTCGTCACGCTCCCCAGCGCATCGCGCCCCGCAACCACGTTCGCTCATTGGTGCGCATTGATTCGCTTTCCACCGCCTGATCAACGAGCGTGAGCTCGGCTCTTCTTTCACCAGCAACGCCGTCCAACGATGCAAATCCCAAATGCTCTTTCTGAGTGTGGCGCACGGCAGAGACCTCTCGTCTCCATCACGCGATCTTTCTCTCTCGGGCTGAGCGCAAGGCCGTGTACCTGCTGGTTGCAGGTAGCCGAACGCCGTCTGCCCAAGCCCAGACGTTACTCAGTCTGGCGGTCGCCAACCGGGCGCTTCGCCGAGGACCAGGGACTTCGTGTGCCGGCGCCCCCGCCGCCAACGGCGGCGGAGTCACCGGCACACGTGTGCAGCAGCTCGAACCTAGGCTCCGGGAAGCGAGGACGCCCAGGACTGGCTGCTCCAACCATCGTTGTGCACGAGGTAGCCAGCGCCCTGCTGGAACAAGCCGTTCAGATAGCTGACCTCTTGACCCAGCGACTTCGCCCCAAGCAGGTAGCCGTCGTACGCGGCGTTGCTTGACACGCCAGGCGCCACGTCTGGACCCGCGCTGCTAAACGGATTGATCTTCAACGGCTTGCCCCAGTTGCCGGTAAAGAACGCCTTGTCCTGGGGCGGCGGCGCAATGCCCTTGATTGCCGCCACGCCACCGGTCTTCGCGAGCCACGGGGCAATGTACTTGCTCGCCATGAACTGGAGGAAGAGCAGCGACGCCTTCAGCTGATTGCCCGTCGTGTGCGCCGGGATCAGGTAGCTGGTACCCCCGGTGCTTGTCCCTCCGTCTGGCGGAATGTTTTTCGACAGCTTTGTGGTTGCCGTCGTGATCTCAGGGAACGCCATGCTCGCAATCGGGAAATGAGCACTTGCAGCCATTGTCCCGTAGCCAAAGTCGACGGCAAACGCCATCGCCGCCTTGCCCGACTCAAACTGCGGCAAGCCGACCCCGTCGCCAGAAAGTCCGGTAATCCCCGACCAGTTCTTTGTGGCGCAGTTGTCGTACAGCTCCTTCAGCAGCACCAGGCTCTCTTTCACCTGTGGAAGATTCGCCGAGAACCGCCCTGTGGCAACCGCCCACGCGTAATCTTCCAGATTGATACTTTGAGCCGAACCCACCTGGCCCGTCGTCGTGAAATGATTGAGACTCGAGAGCTTGCTCTCCATCAGCTGAGGATAGATCGCACGATACGGGAAAACGAACCCGATGTTCGAGTTATCCATAGCGATTGGCGTATAGCCCGACTTCTTCAAGAGCGCGCAATCGGTCATAAGATTCTTCCAGGTCTTGATCGGCGCGGTGATTCCCGCCTTCTGGAAGGCTTTTTCGTTGTAGTACATGGCCACGCCAACCAAGTTAAACGGGACCCAGTCGAAGTTTCCTTGCGCGTCCAGCGTGTTTGCCACGCTGGCGGAAAATGCCTGTGGCTTATACAACGACAGCCATTTCTTATTACCGGGCACAAACGGATTCGGCCGCTCGAGATACTTGTTCAGGTGAACAACCATGTAGGGCTGATAGGTTGTCTGCTTAAACAGCAAATCGGGTGCCGTTCCCGCTGCAAGTTGGGTTGCCTCGACGCTGCTGAACGTGGTCAGCGGCAACACATCGGTCTTCACCGTCACACCCGTGAGCTTGTGAAACTCATTGACCAGCTGATTCCATGGACGCCCGAAGCTGCTCCCGCTCTGCGTCCACTGATTGGGACCCTCGAGGGTGATTGTCGTCCCGGCGACATTCCCAATGTGATGACTCGCCTTACTTTGTTGCACCGCTGCAACAGAAGTGGGGGCCGCGCTCGCTGCGAGCGCACCCGCCATCGCAACCCCCGATACCAGTGCCAAAGAACGACGCATTCGCATATTTCGCTCCTACCATTCTCTGCATGCCGCATCTGTAGACATCACAGACCGCCATGCCCAACCATTTTCATCATGCAAAGAAATGTCCATTACCCCCTCCGCGATGACCCCCTCTCTTGTTCCATCACGGTCGGCCAGCAGCGAGCGCTCATCACCACGTCAGCGATCGACCGCCAGACCACCTTGAATGCCCGCGAGAAAGTTCCGAGCGAGCACGACGAACAGAATCAGCAGCGGAGCGCTCGCAATCAGATAGCCCGCGAACAACGGTCCATAGGCCGTGGTCAGCTCGCCTTGGAAGAACTGAACGCCCACAGGAACCGTACGAAGCGAGTTCGTCACGATCGTGAGCTCTGGCCAGAAGTAATCGCTCCACACGCCGATCACGCTGAAGAGCGCGACGGTGCCGATAATCGGACGCGCCAAGGGCAACGTAATCGACCAATAGGTGCGTCCCGCCGAGGCACCATCCACCTTGGCGGCATCGAACAGCTCCTCGGGGAGTTGGTCGATATATGTCTTCATCAATACGACGGCGAACACCGTCTCGGCTGCCAATTGCGGGATAATCAAGTCCGGGTACGTGTTCAGTAGCCCAAGGTTCTTCATCAACACGAACAGCGGAATGAGGCTCGCAACGTTCGGCACCATCAGCAACAGCGCGATCAAGCCGAAGAACAGATTCCTGCCGGGAAAGCGGAACCGCGACAACACGTAACCCGAGACCGATCCGAGCGCAATGCAGCCGAGCGTGGTGACCGCCGCAACAACAAGCGAAGTCAGGATGTACGGTGCCACATCGCCCCACGCCGTTACGAAATTCCCGAAATGCGGCGGCCACGTCGGTGTCACCGCATTCCCGAGAAACTCGCGATTGGATTTGAGCGACGTCTCGAGCATGTACAGATAGGGGAACAGGGCGATGAACACCATCACGCTGAGAATCGCCGCAACGGTCAAATCGATGATGGTGCGACGAGAGACCCTTCGCGCCCGGTGGCGACGAACCGCGCCTATGTCATCAGTGATCGTCACGACCGAATCGGGGCATTCAAGGGGTTGAGTAACCGACGTAGAACTCATCGTGCCGCTCCACCCCTCTTGCGACCCAAAAGCAACGAGAGGCCGCTAACGATCATCATGATCACCATCAACGTGGAGGACAACGCGGCCGCATAACCCCACTCGTCTGCCTGAAAAGCGACATCGACCATGCGCAACACGGGAACCGTTGTCGAATTGTTCGGTCCGCCTTGCGTCGCGATGAACGCCGCGAACCCGTATTGCAACACGAACACCACGGCAAGGAAGAAGAGCACTCGAATTTGTCGCATGAGCATCGGCAGGTCGATGAAGAAAAACCGCTTCAAACGGCCGGCGCCGTCGACGGACGCTGCGTCAAACACCTCGCGAGGAATGTTTTGGAGCCCCGAACTGAAAATGAGGAATGGCAACCCCGCAACCCATGGGAAGTTGATGAAGATCAACGCCCACAGGGCAGTATTCGGGTCACCAAGCCAGTTCTTTGCCAGCGCACCGAGGCCAACCCCTTGTAGAAAGTGGTTGAGTACCCCGACATTCGGGTCGTAGATGAATTCCCAGGTGAGCACTTGAATGACGGGTGAGAATGCGAGCGGAACGATCAGCAGCGTCCGAAACACGAACCGCCAGCGTGGGCGCGAAAGCGTCACAAGGAGCTCCGCCGCCCCAAGCGGAATTGCCCACATTGCGGTGACGGCGATCAGGAAGATGACGCCAATATGCTCGAACGATTGCCACCAAATTTGATCGTGCCACATCGCCCGGTAGTTGGCGAGGCCCACGAATGGCGAAGCAAATCCCGGTTCCCAGTTCGTGAAGGAATGGACGAGTCCATTGACGTCTGGGTAGTAGCGGAAGAATCCGAGCAGCCCAAGCGTGGGTGCTAACGCGAGATAGGCGCCCCAAGGTATCCGCCGCCGCTTCCGTACGACCATGCTCATGTAGAGATTTACCCCCCCAAACCGCTTGCTAGCTCTTGTCGGCGGACTGCGCCATCCCAATCGAAGCTGCTTGGCACCCCGAACTCTGCTGATCTCCGGAGTGTCACGGGACTCTGTCAATTTCGAGCGGCCCGACTGGACCGTCCCGCACCCTTCCTCAGCGCATCGGGTATTGGGCCCGATCCGCGTCTCCACGCAGCCCACGCTCAGGATTTGCGTGATATCGACGTCCTATGAAGACACCTACCGTCTCTGCCAACGCCACCTTGTCTTGGATTCCCCTCACACCGCGCTCCACGACAGCACGTACGTGAAATGCTCGGACGGATTGGTATCGAGCATTCGGTAGGCGTCCGGCGCCTGATCGAAGCGGACTGTGTCTGTAACGAGAGGCGCGGTCTCGAGCAATTTCTGCGCCAGGCACGACAGAACCCATTTCGTGCACTCCGCCATCGAACGCCGCGGGCCATTGGGTACGGCTTGTGCCTCCCACCCGCTTCGCAGGGTCAAGAACTTCTCGAACACCCGCGCCGTGATCGCGCTTGCAGGGACTTCAGGCTCGGGAATCCACGGAGCCCCAACCGTCATCACCTCTCCATAGCGCGCTGCGAGTTCCGTGGCCATCACCAGCGCCGCTTGTCTCCCCGAGCACTCGAGCACCAACTGCGCGCCAGAGCCTGAAAGCGCGTCCCGGGCTTCGTTGGGGGTCACCACCTCGGTCAGCCCTGACCGAACCGCCAACGAGCGCCGTGCTCGAGAAATCTCGATGGCAACGACTCGGTACCCAGCAATCTGTGCGAGCTGCGCAACGAGATTTCCTACCGGCCCAAGACCAATGACTGCTACCGTCTCGCCCGGACGCACGGTACTCAGCTGCAACATAATGCCGCCTACTTGTGCGAGGCGAGCAAATGGGGCAACGGCGAGATCCAGACCGTCCGGAATCGCTACACAGACCCGCTTCGTCGTGTCAATGCGAGCCAGGGACTGATGCGGCGAATGCGCGAGGACTCGCATACCGGCACGCAGCCCACTCTCGTCTCCCGCGGCGAGGACCGTACCGGCCATGGCATATCCCGGATAAAAGCGCGCATCTCCCTTTGCCGCGTGGACCAATAGTCCGTTGCGCGCATCGCCTCGATAGTGTGCCAGTTCCGTTCCTGGGCTGATGACGCTGTAGCTGCCTTCCAAGACGACCTCATGCGGTCCGAGGCCGTCCAGGCTCACTTCCGCCTCATCGAGAAAAACTCGCCTGGTGCCATCAAGAGAGATTCGAGTCGCGACGCTCCGCTCCGTGGTCCCGCGAACTGGTGCACTCCCGCCAGTCATGGCGCGCTTCCGGACGCACCGTTCTCAACGGTGACGACTGCGGGCCCGCGATTGCACGATCCATCGGCAACAGCGTGCACTAACGCTCGCTGGCTACGCATCTTCCATTCCGCTTTGCACGAGCTCGATTCCCAAGCCAGGAAGGTTGCTGGGACTAATCACGCCACCGGTTGGATCGGGAATTCCCGAGATCGCCGGCTCTGGTCGACCTGCAGATCGGTCCCAGGTGCGCACCCACTCGGCGATCGGCGTATTCACCTGGCTCTTCATGAGATGGAGCGCTGCCGCCTGCAGCCCGCCAGCGTGCGGAATCACCATCAAGTGATAGCTTGAGCCAAGGACGCAAATTCGTCGCGCTTCGCTGAGACCACCGACCCAACCCACGTCCGGCTGGAGAATTTGAACGCCACCCGTCTCGATCAGGGTGACAAACCCCCATCTCGTAAACTCGTGCTCGCCAGTCGCCACGCTCACCGGACTATCGATCTTTCCCAGCCGCTCGTAGCCCTTGTAATCATCAGGAGGCAGCGGCTCTTCGACCCACCGGACACCGAACGCGGCCACTTGGTCGATCACTCTTCTGGCATATTCCACGTCGAATGCCATATAGCAGTCGAGCATGATGTCGACGTCGGGACCCACGGTGTCTCTACAGGCCTTCACGAGTTCAAGGTTCTTTTTCAGGCCGTCGCTTCCATCGGCTGGGCCGAATGGAATTGCAAGCTTAATGCCGAATCCTTCGTTGTTCGTCCAGTCTTCTCGATCGTTCGTTGTCTGATACACACGCATGCTCTCGCGGCAGGATCCGCCGAGAAGCTGGTAGACGGGGACGCCAGCGGCCTTGCCGAGCACGTCCCAGATCGCGTTGTCGATCGCAGAGATCACCATGAGCGGCAAGCCCTTGCGACCGTACGGCAACGTGGAACGAAACATCTGATCCCACAATCGCTCAATGTCCCATGGGTCTTGGCCGACGAGGAGCCTGGACAGGTGCTGCTCGACGATCGCGCGCGTCGCATCGCCACCATAGACCGGCGAAATCCCGTGAACTCCCTCGTCGGTCGAGACCGTGACGAGCCCATTCGCGAATCTTGCATTCCAGGAGGCCCGCTCGCTGTGATACGGCGGGTAGATCGACATGGGATTCGCGATAACGCTTTTCGCCAACCATGACGGTGGGTTCACGCGTTGCGTAAGGGGCGTCACCTCTACGGATGTGATTCTCACGGTCGCTCACCATTCCTTTTGTCTGGCGCGGCTCTCTCGCGCAGCATGAGCGCTCAGCGGTTCCCGTCTCTGTGCGGCGCGCCATGTGCAAGCACCACAGCTCCCCAAAGACTGCATCCTGCGGGTCACGTTAACCGCACTTCGATTCTGTTTCAAGAGGGGAATATCTACTTCACGTAGACGAAGCGCGAAGTGCGTGTTTCCAGTGCCCTGCTAGCAACGAGAGGGCATCCGCCATCTCACCTGCCCGCTGGAACCGGCGCCTGTGTTGACTCCAGTGGCGGATCAGGAAGCGACTGCATGCTCACGAGCTCAAAGCCCAGACCAGTGGCACGATGCCCGTCGTGGTGATGTTGGGATTCGTTAACCGACCGATTCGCGAGTTACGACCCGTCAGAAGGTAGGAGCAACGTCTTCAGCGAGCTCACTTCACCGGAAATGAGGCGTTCAAACACGCCAACACCTTCGTCGAGCGGGTGCGTTGCAAGCGCGCTCGGATTCACTGCTGCCACGCGGGCGACCGCAGCACGGAAGTCCACATCCTGATAGCAGAACGTGCCGAGAACTCGCTTCTCGTCGCGGATCAGCGCAAGGCCATCAATTCCTGGCTCAGGACCGTGCAGTCCGAGCCATACGGCAGTCCCGCCCGGTCGAAGCAGTTCAAGGCTGGTGCGTCGGGTGGCGCTGCTCCCCACGGCATCGAAGATGGCGTCGAACTCACCTTCGAGGTGGTCGGAGACCGTATAGCTTCCGGACCGCTGCACGATGTCGCGCCGTTCGGGGGAGAGCTCGGCGACCGCGATATGTGGAGTGCCCCGATCTTGCGCCACCCAGGCGACCAGGTAGCCGAGCGTCCCCGCACCAATCACGCCGATGCGCAGCGGTAGCGGATCGGCCTGTTGAAGGAGGCGGAACGCGTGAATGGCATTGGCGAATGGTTCCACGAGCGCCGCAGCCACTAGGGGCACGTCCTCGGGAAGCAGGTAGCAGTTCCTTTCGGGAACGACGACGCGCTGTGCAAAAGCACCCGCTCGCTGGATTCCGAGGATCTTTCGATCGCGGCAGATGTTCGACATGCCACGCAAACACATATCGCAACCGCCGCAGGAGACCACAGGATTGACGGCAACTGGTTCACCCGTATCCATGCGACGCCCGCTGAATTCGTGCCCCATGATGAGTGGCGGAACTCGGAAGGGGCTCTTGCTCGCGAATCCCTCGAGCTCAGAACCACAAATTCCCACCGCCGCGACCTCGATGACCACCTCTCCTCTCGCGGGAGTGGGCTCATCGACGTCGAGCATCTTGAGCTCTAGCGGCGCCGTATAGACCATCGCCAACATCGCCGTTCGTCCCTTTCTGTCCACAGCAATCCGCCCAGGCTGTTTAGCGCAGGGAAGACGCTGTTCCGTATTCCTGGGCCCGTTCCCCGCTCGCGCGCATCAGTCCAGCCGCGTGCCCAAGTCCACCGCGTTGATTGCGCGAGCGCATCGGTGCGTGCCGGACCACGCGCGGCGAACGACGTGGGTTTCTTGTTGCAGCACGCCCCCCTGCTCGACCAGCGACTTCATGTATGCGAATTCTGTGTCGCTGCTGCGAAGAAAGATATTGGTACGGTTGGAGACGTGTCAAGGCACTGGGGGTCAACGCCGCTCGTCGATTCTCTGCTCTTCGAGATCGTTACGAGCAATCAAGCCGAGCACGCCTCATGGCTCCCTCGCCGTTGCGCCGCTTGCAAGGCGCGACGTCACCGAATTGACTGCCCTTAGGCTTCGGCCTTGGGGTCGCTGGCATGCCTCGAACGCCTTGTTGTTGAGCGACGGCTGCGATTACCAAGCTGGCCGCGGGCTCATTGCTCCTAGGTCTTGAGCCCTGCGAGTCGTCGAGCTCGTATCGACCGACGGCCTGGTCGAGGCGTGATTTCGGGCGCGCGCGAGAGCGAGTTTCCGACGCAAGGCGTCGGACGATCGAACCGCCTGCAGCAACTTCTTCGACGGCGCGCGCGTCGCGCCTCAGGGGATGTGCTCGATCTCGGCGGCGAAGACCTCGGCGTCGTCTTCGGGCACATAGCCGAGCTCTTCTCGTGCCGATTTCATGTCCCATTTGCAGCGGGTATTCGCCGATACGCCGTAGTAGATGCCGTACCCGACGGACGTAGCGAGGCAGCAGTCCATCAACCGGCAGGTGTCGGCCGGGCTCAGCCACATGCGCAGGCCTACCTCGCGCGTCGGGCGCGGCACCGCCCAGCCAATGCGCAAGCAGATCACCGACAGGCCATGGGTGTCGAAGTAGTAGCGGCCGAGCTCCTCGCCGAACGCCTTGGTCACCCCGTAGTAGCTGTCCGGCCAGACCGGCTGGTCCGCGCTGAGCGGCCAGCGCTCGTTAAGGTCATAACCGCCAGTCGCGTGATTGGAGCTGGCGAAGATGACGCGGCGGACGCCATGTGAGACCGCAGCTTCAAAGACGTTGACGACGCCGACGATGTTCGGGCCGAGCAGCTGGTCGAAGCTCGCCGCCGGGGAGCGCTGCCCGGCGAGATGGATCACCGTGTCGATGCCCGAGCAGGCCGCGTTCATCGCCGCAGCGTCCGCGATGTCAAAACGCACCACCCTGGCCGAGGAGGGCGGGATGAAGGGCTCGGCTGCGGGCCGGCCGAGGTCGAAGACGCCGAGCGTGAGCTCGTGGTGCTCGGCGAGGTGCGGGGAGATCACCCGCCCGATGTCGCCGTTGGCGCCGGTAATCAAGATCCGGTGGCGGGGCATCTCATGAGTGGACATTGCCCCGGATCGTGCCACGTCCGGCCCCCGCCGTGCTCCCGATGCCGTGGGCGCGGCGCAACTGCGCCGGGCGGCGCCCGCTGAAGGCTCCCCCTCGGCGTCGTAGAGCTCAGGGCGGGGCATCCCGGCTCGAGCGCCTGCGAGGTCCGCGACGCGCCCGCCGGCCGCGGCCTACCGCTCGGCCAGGTGCGCCTCGAGGCGCGGGTCGTCGAGGAACAGCCCCGAGACCGGCCAGCCGCAGACCTCCGCCAGGTCGAAGGTCACCTCGGCACCGTAGAGGCAAACCGCGATGCCCGCCGCTCGCCACGCAGTCACGTCGCTTGCGGTGCAGTTGGCGCGGCGGAGGTTCAACATCGTCGATCCGAGGGGGGCGAGCACCACCGAGGGATCGACCAGCCGGGCGTCGCAGAGCACGGCACGAGGGATCTGTGGGGCGAGGTGGGCGAGCTCGGCGAGCACCACGTGGTCGAAGGAGGAGAACAGGGTCCGCTCGCCCCGCGCGGCGAGCGCCCCCGCCACCGCCTCGGAAAGGCGCGGGTCGTAGGCGCCGCCCGCCTTCAGCTCGACATCGAGCCACATCGCCGCCGGGATCGCCTCCAACGCCTCGTCGAAGCGAGCGATCCGATGGCGCGAGCCGTCGGGGAAGACCACGCCCGAAGTGAGCGTCGCCGTGTCCAGGTGAGCGACGGCGACCGGTCGGCCTCCGCCAGGGTCGCGCAGGTGCAGGCCGTCTGGCGTCGCGAACAGGTGCGGCTCGTGGCACACGACGGCGGTTCCGTCCGCATCGAGTTGCACGTCGAGCTCGATCCCGTCCGCACCGAGCTCACCGGCGAGCGCGAAGGCCGCGATCGTGTTCTCCGGCGCGAGCGCCGAGGCGCCACGGTGGGCCCAGACGAAGGGGAGCTCACCGGCCTGGCGCTCGGCGAAGGGCGAGCGCGCGCTCATCGTGCCCACCCGTCCGGGATCGACGTCGTCGTCATCGCTCGGCCTCCTCTTTCACCGCACGGTGCCACCGGGCGAATCCTCACCCGTCGGCATGGATCAAACGGTCGCCCATCTCGCACCTACCGCTCCGCGAGCGCTCGGACGAGCCAGTGGTAGTTCGCCGCCTGCTCGGTGGCCACCTCTGGGTAACCCTCGAGCGGGATCGGGTCCCGGTCCTGTTCGACCACCATCCAGCCGGCGTATCCTGCCTCGGCGAGCTCATCCAACAGGCCCGGCAGGTCGACGTCGCCAGCGCCGAGCGGCCGGCAGACCCCGCCGAACCAGGCGTCGAGGTCCTGGGGGACCCCGGCCTTCACGCGCGCCGCCACGCCGAGATCGACGTCTTTGACGTGCACGTGGGCGATCCGCTCGCGCCAGCGGCGGGCGCAGCCGACGACGTCGCCCCCGCCCAGGGCGATGTGCCCGCTATCGAACGCCAGGGTGACCTCGCTGCCCTCAAGCAACCGGTCCACCTCCGTCGGCGATTCGACATAGGTCCCGACGTGGGGGTGGAAGGCCGCAGCGAGGCCGAATGCGGCCGCGACCGCCAACGCCTGTTCGAGGCGAGCCGTAAGGCGCGCCCAGCCCGCAGCATCCAGGGCCAGCGCCGCGTCGCCCGGGCCGCGCGGCGCCCGCGTCCGCAGCACCGCATCTCCCTCGTCGGCGAGGATCAACCAGCCACCGCCGCCCGCCGCGACGAGCTCCGCGGCGGTGCGCCGCATCGCCGCGAGGTCGGCCTCGATCAGCGCCTCGTCGCCGGCTCCGAGGTGCAAGGGGACGTAGCCCCCGATCACCGCCAGGCCGCGCGTCGCGAAGGCGGCGGCCGTCTCCTCGGGCGTACCGAAGAACCCGGGTGGGCCGAGCTCGCTTCCGGCATAGCCGGCGTCGGCGATCGTGTCGAGTAGCATCGTCGGCGACGCGCCGGGCCCGCCGGCGGCCTGGCCGAAGACGCCGTAGCTGACCGGCGCATTGCCGATGCGCACCTCACCGAGCGCCATCGATGCCCTCCTGTGCCGCTGCCTCACCACCGAGCTCCACGCCGTAGCCCGCGGCGAGCGCCCGCGTCATCGCCTGGAGGCAGCTGATGTCCCCGGCCGCGTCCGCCGCGCTCGATCGGACCGCGTCGCCGTGGCGGATCGAGGCGAAGAGCGCTTCCAGCTGGAGCAAAAAGCCGCTCTCGAACGCCCCCTGGTGCTCGGCGGCGCTGCGCAGCTCTCCCTCGCTGCGCGCGACGGACAAGGAGCTTCGGGCGTCGAGGAGATAGGGCGGCGCGAGGCGCAGCTCGAGGCGGCCGTCGTCGGCAAAGACCGCGAGCTCTTCGACGTACTCGGCATGGGTGGGCAAGAAGTTCCAGCTGAGGAGCAGGCGGGTGCGCTCGTCCAAGCTCGCCGCGGCCTCGAGGCAGGGCGGAAGGTCCGGGGGCGCGGGCGGCGCCGACGGCCACGCCCGGACGTGCTCGAAGCGCTCGGGCAGGCCGAGGCCGAGCGCCCGCAGCAGCGACAGCTCGTGGATCACCGACCCGTTGAGCACGTCTTGGTAGAGCGAGGCGAGCCATGCGGGCACCGCCCCGATCGCCTCGGTCGTGCGCATGGCGTCATCGGCGCGCGCAGCCGCAAGGGCGTCTGCCTCGACGTCGTCGGCGGCGACCGTCGGCCGCAGGTGCGCGAACTGGTGGGGCTCGTCAGGATGCAGCACCGTGATCCGGATGAGCCGCTTGCCGTGCAGCTCGCCAAGGGCGCGGCGTGCCGGGGTGAGGATCGGGTCGTACATCTTCATGTAGCCAACCTGCAGCACCACGCCCGCGTTCTTCGCGAGGCGGTCCAGGCCGAGGGCCTCGGTTCGGCTCATCGAGAGCGGCTTCTCCGCGAAGACGTGGCGCCCGCTGCGCAGCGCCACGTCGCACAGGCGCCCGTGCGCCCCGCTGTGCAGCAGCATCACGAGCTCGACGCCGGGGTGCTCGATGACCTGGAGCGGGTCGGTGGTCGCCAGCACGTCCGAACCGGCGCGGCGGGCGACGAACTCGGCCCGCCCTGGCGACAGGTCAGCGACGGCGCGCACCGCATAGCAATTGGCCAGGCGCCGCAGCGCAGGGAGGTGCACCGCCTCAGCGATCGTGCCGAGCCCGATGATCCCGACGCCGATGGGCTTGCTCGCTGTGATCACCCGCACTCCCCCGTGCCCGCGCGCCGACGCCGACACGGCGCCATCTCGCTCACGGTCGCGGCGCCGTCGCTCAGGCGCCCGACAGCCCTTCGAGCAGCCCGGTGAGCTCGGCGGCGACCCCGGGCGCCACGGCCACGAGCAGCTCTTTCGACAGTTCCTTGGCGCCAAGGAGACCGGGCGCGCCAGCGCCGCCCAAGATCACCGCACCCGCCTCCCGGGCGACGAGCACGCCGGCGCCCACATCGATCGGGTTCCAACCGGCGAGCACCACACCCGCGGCCCGGCCGGCGCCCACGCTCGCCAGCGAGAGCGCCGAGGAGCCCATGATCCTGCTCACGCATTGGTGCTCGCTCAGACCCAGGAGCATCTCGAGCAGGCCCGGCCAGCACTCGACTCCCGCCAGCTCGGCGAGAACGGCGGCGCCGACGAGCGTGGTGTCGTCGCGACAGCGCACCGGCTCGCCGTTGCGGCGCGCGCCCGCGCCGCGGCGCGCACTGAACACCTCATTGCGATGCGGGTCCGCGACGACCCCGAGCACCAGCCCCTCGTCGTCGGCCAGACACAAGCTGAACGAGGACCACGGCAGGCCGTGCACGAAGTTGGTCGTCCCGTCGATCGGGTCGACGTACCACACGAGGGAGTCCGCCGCCGCCTCGCCGCTCGCGCCGAACTCCTCGCCGATCACGACGTGGTCGCCGAATCGAGCGGCCAGCTCCTCACGAACGATCCGCTCGACCTCGACGTCAACGACCGTCACCCAGTCCGAGGCGTCCTTTTTCGTCGAGCGCTCCTCGGCATCAACGTGGCGCTCGCCGATCCGCTCCATCGCGGCGGCGGCGAGTTCGAGCGCGGCCTCCTCGTAGGCATCGAGGACCTCGGTCTCGTGCCTCATGATGCGCCCGCCGGCGCGCCGGTGTGACCGAGCAGGTCGACGAGGATGGCGATCCGGTTGGTGATGATGGCGTCCACGCCGCGCTCGACCAGCCCGGCCATCACCTGCTCTTGGTCCACGGTCCAGGTCGACACGCCGAGCCCGCGCTCGTGCATGGCGACAATCGCCGCTTCGGTCGCAAGGTCAACGCGGGGGTTGAAGTACTCGGGGCGAAGCTCGCCGAGCAGCTCGTCAGCTGGGAGCTCGCGGCGATCCCAGCTGAGCGCGATCCGCGCCGCGGGGCGCGCGTGGCGCAGCCACAACAAGCCGTCCAACTTGCCAGCGAACAGGCTCCGCTCGAAGGCACCGCAGCGCTCGACGACCGCGAGCGCCGGCTCCATCACCGCGGGGTCCTCGACATCCACCATGATCGGCACCTCGACCGCCGACAAGGCGGCCTCGAGGGTCGGGATCCGCGTCCCCGGCTCCCCGAGCGCCTCGATTTCCGCGAGGTCCAGCTCGCCCGGCCGGGCGTCGCGACCCCACAGGCGCGTGAGGGTCGGGTCGTGCAGCACGATCACCACGCCGTCACGGGAGACCCGGCAGTCGAGCTCGACCATGTCGGCGCCGAGCGCGCACGCCGCCAGGAAGGACTCGATCGTGTTCTCGCGGTGGCCAACCGGCTCGCCGCGGTGGGCGATCGAAATGGTCATCGGGCGCTCTCCACGCGCGCGGCGGCCGCCTCGCTCCGCCGCCCTGCCTGGTCCCGGGCATGGGAGGAATAGACGAGCTCGCCATCGCGATAGGCGAGCAGCCTGCGGACCGTGACGGCCACCGGACCCGACAGATCGACGTCAGGATCGACATAGGCGCGAAGCGACGCTTGCTTGCCGAGCTCGATGAGCACCTCTTTGAAGTGCCCGTGGGGGACCTGGCGGACCACCCTGCCCGCTCCGCCAGACGGCCCCCCGCTGCTCGCGGGCGCGACGCTCACGTCCTCGAGGCGCACCGCCAGTTCCAGGTTGCCTGCTTCGGCCCGCAGGCCAGACAGCACCCCCTCCGCGCACGGGAGGAAGGCGTCCTCGGCGCCGACGAGCACCCCGCCGGTCGTGACGCGCCCCTCGAAGATGTTCATGGCGCCGACGAAGCCGGCGACAAAGCGGCTCTCGGGATGGCGGTAGAGGTCGTCGGGATCCGAGTACTGCTCGATGTCACCCGACGACATCACCGCGATGCGGTCGGCGACCGAGAGCGCCTCGTCCTGGTCGTGGGTGACGAACACCGTCGTGATTGAGAGCCGCTGTTGAATCTCGCGGATCTCCTCGCGCACGCCGACACGCAGCTTCGCATCGAGGTTGGAGAGCGGCTCGTCCAACAACAACAACGCCGGCTCGAGCACGATCGCCCGCGCCAGGGCGACGCGCTGCTGCTCGCCGCCGGACAGGGCACCGGGGTGCCGGTTGGCCTTCTGGTCGAGGTTGACCATCTTCAAGGCGGCGGCGACCCGGTCGTCGATCTCGGACTTGGCGAGCTTGCGAAGCCGCAGGCCGTAGGCGACGTTCTTGTAGACCGTCATATGCGGCCACAGCGCGTAGTTCTGGAAGACCATCGCCGTCGGCCGCCGCTCGGGGGGAAGCTCGGTGACATCGCGCCCGTCGATCGCGATCCGGCCACCATCTGGCTGGAGAAAGCCCCCGATCATCCGCAACGTCGTGGTCTTGCCGCACCCCGAGGGGCCGAGGAGGCACACGAGCTCCCCGCGGCGCACGCTGAGCGAGATGCCCTTGACGACGGTGTTCTCGCCGAGCTTCTTCGTGAGACCGGTGATCTCGAGCCCGTGTGATTCGGCTGTAGTCATCTCTTTCCGCCTATACCTGGAATCCCCGGGCCAGCGCCCCGCCCATCACGTGCTTGCGCACGAGCAGCATCAAGATGACCGACGGGATCGACAAGAGCACCGCGAACACCGCCGCCGCCTCGGGCGGGTAGTCGCTCACCAACGAGTACATCTGCACCGGCATCGTCACGTAGTTGGGGATGCCGACCAAGAAGGTGCCCTGGGCCTCATCCAGCGAGGCGAGGAAGGACAGCACCATGGCGACGAAGATCCCCGGCGCGGCGAGCGGCAAGGTGACCGAGAAGAAGGTCCGCAGCCGGCTCGCGCCCACGTCGCGCGCCGCGTCCTCGAGCGCCCGGGGCACCGCGGCGAACGCCGCCGTCGGGATCCAGGTCATGAAGACGATGGTGCCGAGCAACTGGATCAGCACGACCCCGAAGAAGGTGCCCATCAAGTGCAATGCGAAGAACAGCGTCGCGATCGTGATGTACAGCCCGATCTTCGGGAACGCGTTCACCGAGAAGAGCGTGATCATGAGGGCCCGGCGGCCGGGGACGCGAAAGCGGGCGAAGGCGTAGGCGGCCGGTAGGCAGACGACGGCCGACAGCGCCGTCACCGTCGGGGCGAACAGGAAGCTCAGCTCCACCGAGCGGACGAGCTGAGGGTAGTTGAAGACCTGGCGCCACCACGACAGCGACCACTTCTGGGGTAGCAGCGAGGGGTAGTGCCAGACGCCGGCGAAGGCCCACAGCAACAGCCAGACGAGCGGGCCGAAGATGAACACGAACAGCAGCACGACCGCGATCGTGCTCACCACCTTGGTCCACGTGATGCGCCGTGCCCGCCGGGGGACGCGCGCCGTCGGCTGGTCGAGGGTGATCCGTGGCTCTTGCGCCGCTACGGTCGCGCCGACGCTCACGTTGCCTGCACCCCCGCGTTCCGGTTCGATCGATAGGTGGCCCAAATGTAGGGCACCGCCACGATGACCGAGAGGCCGAAGAGCACGATCGCCATCACCTCGGCCTGCTGTGGCTCATTGAAAGAGGAAAAGGTCTCGGTCGCCTCCGGGCCGAGCAGGTTCGGTGCCGTGGGGCCGACCAGATACGGGACGGTGAAGCTGCCGAGGATCGAGATCCCCGTGAAGCAGGTGACGATGACGGTCGGCAAGAGGTTCATCGGCACGAGCACGCTCAAGGTAGCCCGCACCACACCCGCCCCGGCGTCTCGGGCGGCCTCGAAGACCGACGGCGAGATGCCACCGAGGCCCGACGCAATCATCAGCACCCCGAAAGGCACGCTCACCCACACCTCGCCGAGCACGACGAGCTGCAGGCTGAAGCCGAGCGTCGGGAAGTTGGGCATCCCGAGCGCATAGGCGATCGTCTTCACGAAGCCGCCGTAGCTCCAGAACTGCAAGATGCTGTAGGAGGCGATGACGACCGGGATGAACATCGGCACGATCGCAAGCGCGCTGAGCGCTCGGCCGAGGCGGGAGTTCGTCTGCCACGCATACAGCGCGATCGCCCAGGACAAGATGAGGACGATCACGACCGAGACGACCGTCACCCAGACCGACGCCACGAGCGAGGCACGGAAGTTGTGCTGGGCGAAGACCTGCTGGTATGCCGCCCAGGTCAACAGCCCGTGCGTGGCGACCTGGTGCTGGGCGACCGCCGCCACGGCCGAGTTCGGGCCGCCCACGTGGCCGAGGGTGTAGATCACCGAGATCACGATCGGGACACCAACGAAAAAGCCGATGATCGCGACTGGCGGCGCCACCATCAGCAGCTGTCCGAGCCTTCGCAACGCCTTCACCGATCAACTTCCCCGTTCATGTGGTGTCAACAGGCCGCAACCCAACGCCAACGATCTGCCATGAGATCGTGCTCGGCCGGGCCCCGACGGGGCCCGGCCGAGCACGCCATCATCTCCCTGTTTGGACTAGCCGACCTGGTTGGTCCAGTCGCTCTCCATGTCGCTCGAGCTCTTGGCCGAGTACGGCAGGGCGGGAGCGGGGTAGCCGGCGAAGAGCTTCTGGTAGGACTTCGGCAGGTACTTGAACTCGACCCCCGGGGTCCCGTGCATCACCTTGACGATGTCGGCCTGGATGTTGGCCTTGAGCGTCCAGTTGATGAACTCGAAGGCGAGCTGCTGGTAGGCCTTGGGGATGTTCTTCGGCACGCCGAGGTAGTCCGGGCCGCCCGGCATCGCCGGGGTGATGCCCGTGAGCTTGATCGTGCTCGGGAGCTGGCCATCTTTCAGCGCCGCGGTCCCCTGGTCGGACCACACGGTGCCCATGTCGATCGCGCCCGAGGCGAGCAACGTCACCACGCCGGTGTTGCTGTTCGGGTACTGGTGCTGGAAGATGTCCGGCCCGATCGACTTCAGGACCGAGAAACCCTTGTTCCACGCCGACTCGAGGTTCGGCGCGTAGCCCAGGGCGAACTTGTCGTTGTTGGCCTTGGAGGTGTACGCGCTGACGACGTCTTGCACGAAGCCCTCGCCGGACCCGCCATCGCTCGGGTTGCAGTAGGCGAACTTGCCAGGGTTCGCCTTGATCCACGAGATCAGCGCGCTGAGCGTCTTCGGCGGGTTCTTCACTGCGGTCGAGTTGTAAGCCAACAAGACCTGTGAGCCGCGCAGCGGCACGGCCTCGTTGTACACGGGCTTGAACTCAGACGGCTGAATCTTCTTGAGGTTCGGAATCTCCTTGGTGTTCACCTTGACGAGCAGGTTCGCCGTCGCCGCCTCGGCAGGGACCGAGCCGTCCACCACGTCGAACTGCGTGGACTTGCCGGCCTTCGCGGCGGCCGCGATCTCGTCGTAGACGTCGGTGTTCTCCGAGGAGTCCGTCGTAAAGACCAGCTTCACCTTCGTCCCTGGGTGCGATCGCTCGAACAGCGGCACCAGCACCTTTTGCCACTCCGTCTGGACGTTCACGTCGCCCTGGGAATAGACCGTCAAGGTCTTCGGCAGCTTGGTGGCGTGGCGCGCGGGTGCGGCAGCCGCACTCGGCGCAAAGCCATAAGCCATGAGCCCGGCAGCACCGACGAGGATGCCCCGGCCATACCAACGTGTTCTCATTGGTTCTCCCCTCTCTGATGCGGTGCAGCCCGCACGGTAGCTGCAACGAGTAACGCAGTGGCCATCCACGGAGATGTAGATGTGTGGTGCCTCAGTCCCGCCGTCACGCGTGGCTCAAGCTGCTCCAGCACCTGACCGAGATCGAAGTGGCGCGCTCTTTGGACGCATCGCACCCGACGCGGCCCCGCCATCGCGTGACGAGCCGTCGCCGTTTCGCACGAGGCGCCGATGTCCCCCCGAGCCACCACCATCGCCCCCCAAGTCCGCAGCGCTGCAACCGACCTGCCCGGGGGCACCACAAACCCACCTGCCTCGGCGGCTACCGAGTTTAAGCCTAGCGATGGCCGATCTCATTGGTCAAGATGCCTTTACAAATGCCGCGGCGGGAACGCCCGGCAGGGCGAGTGACAGAGCGGCCGACCGTGCTCGGACGCGCCGCCGGCGACACCGTAGGCGGCCCAGGTAGACACCGGGGCGCGTGCTCAGCGCGGCGCGGTGAACGCCGGGTGAACGCTCCCCTCGCGCCAGAAGCCTCCTCCAACGGGCTGCTTTGTCAAGACATCTTGATATCCTCTACAGCACAGCGGAAAGGGGGGACGCGTGGTGCTGGAGCACGTTGCTTTGTTCTGCGCGGCGCTCGCCATGTGCGCCGTGAGCGGTGCGAACGACGGCGCGACCCTGGCCGCCACGAGCTCGCGCTCAGGTGCCTTCTCGCCCCTCGCCGGCATTGGCGCGCTGTCGCTCGCCGCTGGCGCCGCCCCGCTCCTCGTCGGGACCAAGGTGGCGGCGACCCTTGCTCACGGCCTCGTCTCCTTCGAGTCGGGCGGCGGCCGGCTCGCCTTTCTCTCCGCCGTCGCGATCGCCCTTTGCGTCGTGGCCGCCCTGGCGCGCCGCGGCCTGCCGACCAGCCTCACGATGGCGCTCAGCGGGGCAATCGTCGGCGTGGGACTCGGCGACGACCTTCCGACGCGCTGGTCCACCGCGCTCGGCGTCCTCGGCGCCGGGATCGGCGCGCCGTTCCTCGCCTTGTTGGTCGCCTTCGCGCTGGCCCCGGTGCTGCGCCGGGCGCTCGGGGACCGCGAGCACGCCGCGGTGCGCGGGCGGCGCCTCGGCGTGATCGCCTTCCTCGCCCAGAGCCTCGCCTATGGGGCGAACGACGCCGAGAAGCTGGTAGCGATCCTCGCGGTCGCGACCGGCGCCGGGACCGTCCAGGTCCACGCGACGCTCGCCGGCCAAGGCCTGATCGCGCTGTGCTTTGGCCTCGGCGCGCTGACCTCGATCCGCGCCATCGCGCCTCGGCTGACCACCGGCATGGCCCGCCCCAGCCAGGACGGGACGCTGTCGGCGCTGATCGGCGCCACAGCCGCGGTGCTCGGCGGCGCCGTGATCGGGATGCCGCTCTCGTCCACCCAGGCCGTCACCGCCGCGCTGCTCGGTGGCTCGGCGCGCCTCACCCCCTGGGGCGTGCGCTGGCAACCCGTCCGCCAGATCTTCGTGGCCTGGGTCGCGACCTTGCCCCTCGCCCTCGGGCTCGGAGCGCTGCTGGGCGCGGCCGTGCGCCTCGCCTGAGCTACGTCATGACATTCGGATTATTTGACCTACTCCCCCAGCCGGCGCGACACTCGCCGCGGCCCTGGTGCCGAGCGGGAGGCGGCTTAGCATCGCGGCGCGCGAATTGGTCGCGCCGGGTGGGCGCTTCGACGGCACGAGCCGTGGAAGCGCCAGAAAGGCGAGAGCGATGAGGCTGCACTACGAGGATGGCGCGCTCGCCGACGGCGCGTGCGCGGTCGCGCTCAGCCAAGCGCGCGCCGGCTGGAGGTTCAGCTCCCTTTGGGTGGTGGCGCTCGAAGCCGGGGGGCGCTATGAGTTCGCCACCGGACCGGACGAGATCGCCTTCGTGCCGTTGGCGGGCTCGGCCGAGCTGCGTGGCTCGGGCGGCGAGTTCCGCCTGGAGGGACGGCGCGACGTCTTCGACGGCCCGACGGACTGGGTCTATCTCCCCCGCGACGCCACGGCGGTGCTCGAGAGCCCAGTGGGCGGGCGCTTCGCGCTCTGCGGGGCGCGAGCCGACGGAACGCTCGAGTGGCGCCACCACCCCGCCGAGTCGGTGGCCGTCGAGCTGCGCGGGGCGGGGAGCTGCTCGCGTCGCGTCACCAACTACGCCATGGCCGAGGGGACGGCCACCCGCCTGCTCGTCTGTGAGGTCGTGACCCCGGCGGGCAACTGGTCGTCCTATCCGCCCCACAAGCACGACGAGCACAGCGAGTCCGAGCGCGAGCTCGAGGAGATCTACTACTTCGAGGTCGCCCCTGGCCCGAGCGGCGATCCCGGCATGGCCTACCAGCGCCTCTACGGCACGCCCGAGCGGCCGGTCGAGCTGTGCGCCGAGGTGCGCAGCGGTGATGTGGTCCTCATCCCCCACGGCTACCACGGCCCGGCGATGGCGCCGCCTGGCTACGACCTGTACTACCTGAACGTGATGGCCGGGCCCGGCGCGCGCCAGTGGCTGGCAAGTGACGACCCGGCACACGCCTTCGTGCGCGAGTCGTGGGCCTCCCAAGCGATCGACGCCCGCTTGGTTCCCGGCGGGCGCCTGGGGAGCCGGTGATGGGCGTCCGCTTGACCGTCGCCCAGGCGATCGTCCGCTTCCTCGCCCAGCAGTACAGCGAGCGGGACGGGCGCGAGGCGCGACTTGTCGCTGGGTGCTTTGGGATCTTCGGCCACGGCAACGTCGCGGGCATGGGCGAGGCGCTGCTCGAGGCTGAGCTCGAGCGGCCGGGCGAGCTCCCTTACTACCAGGCTCGCAACGAGCAGGCCATGGTGCACGCCGCGGCGGCCTACGCCAGGATGTCGAACCGCTGCTCCACGCTCGCCTGCACGTCTTCGATCGGCCCGGGCGCGACGAACATGGTGACCGGGGCGGCCCTCGCCACCGTGAACCGCTTGCCGGTCCTCTTGCTGCCCGGCGACGTCTTTGCCACCCGGGTCGCCGACCCCGTCCTCCAGCAGCTCGAGGTTCCCGCCGCCCGCGACGCCTCGGTCAATGACGTCTTCCGGCCCGTTTCTCGCTACTTCGACCGCGTGACGCGCCCCGAGCAGCTCCCCGAGGCGCTGCTCGGGGCGATGCGCGCCCTCACCGACCAGGCCGAAACCGGGGCCGTCACCCTGGCGCTGTGCCAGGACGTCCAGGCCGAGGCGGCCGAGTGGCCCGACGAGCTCTTCGCGCGCCGCGTCTGGCACCTCGACCGGCCGCGCCCGGACGATCGCGCGCTCGCGCGCGCCGCCGCGCTCATCGCCGGCGCCAAGCGCCCCTTGATCGTGGCGGGCGGAGGGGTGATCTACGCCGAGGCCACCGAGGCGTTGCAGAGCTTCGCCAGCCGGCATGGCATCCCGGTCGCCGAGACCCAGGCCGGAAAGGGCGCGCTCGCCTACGACCACCCGTGCGCGGTGGGCGCCATCGGGGCCACCGGCACGACCGCCGCCAACGCGCTCGCCGCCGAGGCGGACGTCGTCATCGGCGTCGGGACCCGCTGGAGCGACTTCACCACCGCCTCGCGCACCGCCTTCTTGGACCCCTCCGTCCGCTTCGTCAACGTCAACATCGCCCGCTTCGACGCCGCCAAGCACGCCGGCGAGATGGTGGTCGGCGACGCCCGCGAGATCCTCTCGGCGCTCGATGAGGCGCTCGGTGACCACCAGGCACCGGCGGCGCACACGGCGCGGGCGAGCGCCCTCGCCGGCGCATGGGACGCAACCGTCGAGGCCGCCTACCACCTCGGCCACGGCCCGCTCCCCGCCCAAAGCGAGGTCCTCGGCGCCCTAAACCAAGCGATGGCGCCGCGCGACGTCGTGGTCTGCGCGGCGGGGTCGATGCCCGGCGACCTGCACAAGCTGTGGCGCACGCGAGACCCCAAGGGCTACCACGTCGAGTACGGCTACTCCTGCATGGGCTATGAGATCGCCGGCGGCATCGGCGTCAAGCTCGCCGCCCAAGAGCGCGACGTCTACGTGCTCGTCGGCGACGGCTCGTATCTGATGATGGCCCAAGAGCTCGTCACCGCCGTGCAGGAGCAGATCGACCTCGTGATCGTCCTCGTCGACAACCACGGCTTCGCCTCGATCGGCGCGCTCTCCGAGGGCCTGGGCTCGCAGCGCTTTGGCACCGCGTACCGCTACCGCAACCCGAAGACGGGGCGGCTGGATGGTGACCTCTTGCCGATCGACCTCGCCAAGAACGCGGCGAGCCTCGGCGTCGCCACTTTCGAGTGCCGGGATCTCGCCGCGTTCCAAAAGGCGCTCGCCGACGCCAGGGCCCATCCCGGCCCTGCCCTCGTGCGCATCGAGACCGACCCGTTGGTGGGCGCGCCCTCGAGCGAGGCGTGGTGGGACGTGGCGGTCGCCGAGGTCTCGACCCTCCCCGAGACGCGCGCCGCGCGCGCCGCGTATGAGGAGGCAAAGGCGCGCCAGCGCCCGTACTGCTGACCCATTGCCATGCCCGCCGCTGCGGGGGAAAGAAGAGCGACGTGCGCAGAATCGAGCACTTCATCGGAGGCAAGGCCACCGCGGCCTCCTCGCGGCGCACCTCCCCGGTGTTCGACCCCGCGCTCGGTGTCCAGCAGGCCGAGGTCCTGCTCGCCGAGGAGCCCGACGTCGACGCGGCCGTTGACTGCGCGGCCGACGCCTTCGCGCGCTGGTCGGAGAGCTCGCTCAGCACCCGCACCAAGGTGCTCTTCTCCTTCCGGGAGCTCGTCAACGCGCACCTGGACGAGCTCGCCACGGCCGTCTCAGCCGAGCACGGCAAGGTGCTCTCGGACGCCCGCGGGGAGGTCCAGCGCGGCCTTGAGGTCCTCGAGTTCGCCTGCGGCATCCCCCAGCTCTTAAAGGGCCAGTACTCCGACCAGGTCTCGACGGGCGTGGACGTCTTCTCCTACCGCCAGCCCCTCGGCGTCGTCGCCTGCATCACCCCCTTCAACTTCCCGGTCATGGTCCCGATGTGGATGTTCCCGATCGCCATCGCGTGCGGGAACACCGTCGTGTTGAAGCCGAGCGAGCGCGACCCGAGCCCGTCGATGCTGCTGGCCGAGCTCTGGCAGAAGGCCGGACTGCCCGAGGGCGTCTTCAACGTCCTGCACGGCGACAAGGTCGCCGTCGAGGCGCTGTGTCGCCACGAGAAGATCGCGGCGGTCTCCTTCGTCGGCTCGACGCCGATCGCCCGCGCCGTCTATGGCTGGGCGAGCGCGGCGGGAAAGCGCGTCCAGGCGCTCGGCGGCGCGAAGAACCACGCCATCGTCCTGCCAGACGCCGCAACGGATTACGCGGCGATGCACGTGAGCGCCGCCGCCTTCGGCTCGGCCGGCGAACGATGCATGGCGATCTCCGCGGCCATCGCCGTCGGTCCGGTCGCCGACGCCTTCGTCGACGCCGTCGCCGAGCAGGCCCGCGCGATCCGCGTCGGCCCGGGACGCGACCAGGCGAGCGAGATGGGGCCCGTGATCACCATGGAGGCCCGCGACCGCATCGTCGGCTACATCGAGCGCGCCAAGCCAGCAGGCGCCAAGGTCGCCCTCGACGGCCGCGGCCTCGTGGTGCCCGGGCACGAGGACGGTTTCTTCGTCGGACCGACGATTCTCGATCAGGTCGCGCCCGACATGGAGGTTTACCGAGACGAGATCTTCGGCCCGGTGCTCTCGGTGCTGCGAGCCGACAGCATCGATGAGGCGATCGCGCTCATCAACGCCAACCCGTATGGCAACGGCACGGCGATCTTCACGAGCTCGGGCGAGGCGGCGCGGCGCTTCCACCGCGAGGTCCGGGTCGGCATGATCGGCGTCAACGTCCCGATCCCTGTGCCGATGGCCTACTACTCCTTTGGTGGCTGGAAGGACTCGCTGTTCGGCGAGCGCCGGGTGCACGGCGAGGAGGGCGTCGGCTTCTACACGCGCCAGAAGGTCGTCACCGAGCGCTGGCCCCAGCCGATCGACGGCGGCGCGTCCTACCACTTCCCGACCGCCGAGTGAGCCTGCCGGGCGCGCCGTGCGATCCGGGCGGATGGCGATGAGCCCCCTCGGGCGGCTCCGCCACCGCGCCGAGCGCCTGTCGAGCTTTGCCAGGGACGTCGCCGGCCGCAGCGGCCCAGTGCTCGTCGACATCTTGGTGGCGCACCTCGACTGTGCGCTGGAAGGCGCCCGCTTCGCCGCCGCGGTGGTGCGCGGCGAGGTCGCCGCACCAGACATCGACGAGGCGATGCGTGGCATCGAGCGCCGCGGCGACGCGCTGCGCCAAGAGCTCGTCGGCGCACTCGCCGAGGCGATCGTCACCCCGCTTGATCGCGAGGACCTCTTCCGGCTCTCGCGATCGATCGACGACGTGCTCGACAACACGCGGGACTTCGTGCGCGAGTGGGCGCTGTACGCACCGAGCGACGCCAGCGGGCTCGCCGGCGTGCTCGCCACGCTTGCCGACGGGTTGGGCGAGCTGCGCGGCGCCATCGCAGCATTGATCGAGCAACCCGACACCGTGATCGCCAGCCTGCTCACCGCAAAGCGCGGGGCCAACGGCATCCGGCGCCACTTCCAGGCCGAACTGGCGGGACTGTTCGCCGGCGAGCTCACCATGGAGACGCTGAAGCAACGCGAGCTCTTGCGCCGCCTCGACGTCATCGGACTGCGCGTCGGCGAGGCGGTCGGCGTGTGCACCGACGCGCTCGTCAAACGCAACGGCAGCTACGTGCTGCCGTCTGAGCCCTGACGCTCGCTCCTGACCGCGCCCAAGAAATGGCGAGAGCGCCAACGGCGCGAGCGTCCACCGCCTCGCCGCAGCGTGGGCGTGGACGGGCTGCGACCACCGGTCGCCTCCGCGCTCCTCAGTCCGCGGGTCGCTCTGCCCCGGCATCGGGGCGGGCGATCGCATCGCCTTGGGCGACGCGTGCCGCCCAGTCCTCGAGCGCGACCGCCCGCATCCCCGACTCGCCCCGCACGGCGCGGACCCTGCCGTCGAGATCGCGCTCGAAGCGGTAGGGCTCACCCTCGCTCGCGTAGCCGTCGGGCGCCTTGGCGAGCACCGCCGCGTCGGCTCCGGTGATCGCCAGCTCGCTCAGCGCCGCGCTCGGGTCGTCGCCCTCGAGGCCAACCTCATAGAGCTGGCCATCGAAGCTCGCGATGTCAAAGGCGCCCCACAGCCCGGCGAAGCGTCCCGCAAAGGACCTCGGCTCGATCTCTTCGCTCAGCGCGTGTCCAGGCCGTTGGGCGAGGCTGTCGATCAAGCGGAAGATCCCCGTCGCCCACGCGCTCGCCGGCGCGGCGGTCGCGTTCGTCAGCACCGACACCACCAGCTGGTCGTTCGGGTCGCACCAGGTCCGCGTGATGTGGCCGGGATAGCCGCCCGAGTGGCCGATCAGGCGGCGCTCGCCGACCTTTAGGGTCTGCAGGCCGAGCGCATAGCCCTCGCCGCTTCGCGGCTGCCACTGCTCGTGCTGCATCCGCCGCTTCGCAGCCTCGCTGAGCAGCGTGTGGTCGCCCTCGCAATGCGCGGAGAAGAAGCGGACGAGATCCCTCGCCGTGCTCGTGACCCCGGTCGCCGGCGCCATGGCGTTTGTCGGGATGTGCTCGATGGCAAGCCGCCCGAGGCCGCCGAGCGCGTGGCTGTAGCCGATCGCGTACTCCTCGGCGCGCGCTTCGAGGTAGTCAGCCGCCGTGTCGGCGAGCCCGAGCGGGCGAGCGATCCGTTCGGCGATGAGATCGGAGAAGCTCGCCCCGCTGACGCGCTCGATGATCAGACCGAGGAGGGAGTAGGCGAGGTTCGAGTAGTGGAACCGCTCGCTCGGGCCGAAAGGAGACGGGCTCACCTCGAGCAGCGACAGCAGCGCATCGCGGTCGGGAAAGGGGCGCGCGAGCTGCCAGTAGTCCCCGTCGATGCCGTCCCGGCTGATCCCCGAGCCATGGTGGGCGAGCTCGCCGATACGGCACTGCGCGATCCCAGCGAGCCCGGGCCGGCCAGAAAGCTCGGGGAGGTGGTCGCCCACCCGATCGTCCAGGCCAAGAGCCGGATGATCACGGTCGCTCAGCTGCATGAGCAGCGTGGCCGTGAGGGTCTTTGAGTGCGAGGCGATCCGGAACAACTGCGCATCGCTCATCGGGACGCCCCGCTGGCAGTCCGAGAGCCCATCACCACCGCTCACCAGCACCTCGCCTCGCCAGGCGATCGCATACTGCAGCCCGGGCACCCCGACGCTGGCACGCCGGAAGGCCAGCCACGTGCTCGCCCAGTCGGCGACGTCTTCGATCAGGCCTTGCGTGACCGGCACGAGGATCTCCCTAACGACAGCGACGAATGGCGAACGGGAACGTGCGCCGTCGCTCTAGAACAACATATCTCGGCAGCCCTCGGGCCCACCCGCCAGAATGCCGCGGGCGCGCGGTGCCCACCTCGTTGACCACGTTGCCATGAACGATCCTCCCGTGCATCATCATGACCGCGTCCCGCTACTTGTCTCACCACCAGGACACAGCGCCAACGCGGCCAACGCGCAGAAGTCGACCGACTCGCCTTCGCGACTTCAGGCGCACAAGTCGCTCGAGTCCCCGACGACGCCGCGCTCCACACAACCAACACTCACTGCCAGCTCCGACTCCTCAACGTCCTCCCGGCGCTATCGGCCAAGATTGCTTGAGCTCCCAATAACCAGGCCACCGATCAGCTGCCGACGCCCCACCAGATAGAGGACGATGATCGGTATTGCGGACCACACCACCGATGCCAGAATCGCCGGGTAGTCCGCACCATTCGAAGATTCCAAACGCAACAGCGCAACCGGCAGTACCGCCTGCGCATTGCTCGTTGTGGTCACCAATGGCAAGAGCAACGAGTTCCAGCTCGACAGCGCGACAAACACACCGATCCCAAGCAATGGTGGCCGCGCCATCGGGAACACGAGCGACCGCAGAAGCTGCATTCTCCCCGCTCCATCCAGCTCCATCGCCTCGTAGAGCTCAGACGGCACATCTCTGAGGAAGGCAACCAAAATGAGCACCGCCAACGCCATGGAGAACGCTGCGGTCGGCACGATGATCCCCGCCAAGGAGTTATACAGGTGCAGGTGCAGCACAATGATGAATACTGAAACGATCGTCCCCTCGATCGGAATCGCCAGCCCGGCGAGGAACAGCACATAGCAAAGCCGGATGCCCCTTCCTCTGCCTCTGACAATCGCGTACGCTGCTGGGACGCTCAACACGATGACGAGTGCACACACGCTCACCGTAACGATCACGCTGTTCAAGAGAGCCGTTCCCACGCCACTGAGGGCAACCCGATAGTTCGAAAGCGTCACCCCACCGCTCGGCCACCACGGATTGGCCGTCAGGTAGGCGCCCTCGCCGCGCAGACTCCCCAGCACCAAGAAATACAGCGGCGCAACCGCGATCACCGCCCAGGCGGTGCCGAGCACACCAGACAGGACTCTGCTGATCTTCAATGCCTGCAGTCGGGACCTCCGGCAATATGCCGGCTCTGCCGATGGCTCTTCTACGGCTATCGACGCCATCGTTCTCTCCTTCTTACTGCCTTTGACTGCGCATTTCACCGAATTTCGTTGCTCGCGACACGAGACCTGCCGTCAACAGTCCCGCTGCGGCCACCACCACGGCGTAGACGGAAGCGGGACCGAGCACCTGATTCGAGAAGGCTTGAAGGTAGACCCCCACCGCAAGTGTCGTTGTGGCACCATCGGGCCCGCCACCGGTCATGACGAAGTAGAGGTCAAACGCGGTCAGCGCACCCGTTACCGCAAGAATCGCAACAACCACAATGGTGTGTCGCAACTGCGGCAACAAAATGTGTCGGATCAGCCGCGCTCCCGAGGCTCCATCCACCGCAGCCGCATCGAACAGCTCCCGGGGAATCGTCCTCACCGCTGCCTGGATCAAGATCACGTAGAAGGGAACGATCCGCCAGCTGAACGCCAGCGTCACGATCACGGGCGCCGCAGCGCGACTCGAAAGCCAGGTCTGTTGAATGATAGACGTGAAGCCGCCGAACGTCGGATCGAACAGTCGTGCCCAGGTGATCGCAATCCCTGTCGGAGACACCAGCAGGGGGAGCACGTACAACCACGACAGCACCGCCCGATAGCGCTGTCGTCCCGCCGCGAATATTCCGAGGGCCACACTCAACGGAATCTGAACCACCAAACTGATCCCAATAACCTCGGCCGTGACGCCCAACGCCTTCACACCACCACCGGATAAGAACGTGCTCCAGTTCTTCAGTCCGGCAAAGCTGACCGATCCACCAATTGGCCAGTTTAAAAAGGAGATGACGACCGCGGCGAGAAGTGCACCGATGACGAAGACGCCGTAGATCGCGAATGCGGGGAGGACCAAGAGACCAGGCCCAACTTCACGCTTTCCGCGTCCATCAGTACGCGAGTACATGCTGCGCACGGCTCCGCGCACCGACACTACCGGTGACTCGACCCTCATCACGTGCCCTCCCCGCCGCGAGTCGTCAGTACCGTTCCTTCAGGTGCGACTCACAGCTTGGCCGCTTGAGCGGCAAACTGCGACGGTGTGATTGCCAATGAGAACAACTCTTCGAGCAGGTTGTTCCAATTGGTCGTCTGCGCGGGCGGCAGCAACTGGCTCCAGCTAATGAACGAAGAGCGCTGCTGGGCTTCCTTCAGCTCGAACAGCATGTAGGACTTGAGATCCTTTGGCGCACGCTGCTTTACAAGGTACAGCGAGTTCGCGAATGGACCCACATTCCCAGTCTTCGAAAGCGCGGCTACCTGACCCGGGGAGTACACAAAGCTCGCCAAGAACTCCTCAGCTGCCTTGATGTCCTCCTTGCTCATATGCGCGTTCACGACAAGCTGTGGCTGCGATGCCAAATCGATGACGGCGTTGTCCTTCCCACCAGACACGCTCGGGAAGGAGAACCATCCCATATTCCCACTGGCCGAAAAGTTCGGCACCGCCTCGTTGACAAAGTTTGGCGTGAACGCTCCGTACAGGAGCATTCCCGCCTTACCGGTACCGAGCAACGCATAGGGAACATCGTTTGCCTCTGAAATCGTTGAATAGCCCGGCTCAAACGCTTTGGCCTTCACGAGCTGTTGCATGGCACGCGCCGCCTCGACCACTGGTGCCGTCCCCAACGCAGCGCTCTTGCCCTTCTCCAACGCGTTCGTCACGCCCAACCCCGAATGACGCACTTCGTAGTTCTCGAGCCAGAGCTCGTACCAGTTGTCAGACTCGGTTCCAGAGATCGAGACCGGAATGATCCCCGCAGCCTTCAGCTTGCCGATATCGGTATTCAGCTGTGACCACGTCTGTGGCGGTCCGCTGATGTCGGCCTTCCGGAAGTCAGCCTTGTTGTACAGGATGACCGTCTCTTGAAAGATGTTGTATGGAATCCCGTACTGCTGACCGTGGATCTGACCCTGCGCAAGGGCCGATTGCAGGATTCGGCGCGTAATAACAGAATGCCTTTTTACGTAGGGCGTAAGGTCTACAACCTGCTTGGATCGCACGAGTTGCTGTAGAGCCGGACCGGGAGAGTACTCCTGAAAGATCGCCGGAAGTTGATTGGCAGCCAACGCGGTGTCCAGCTTTTGCGTGTACGCCGGACCAGGCAGGTCGGTAATCGTGACGGTGATGCCCGGATGCGACTTGCTGAACGCCGCAGCCTCAGCTTCATAGATGGGCTTCGTTGTGTTGTTACCGGCTATCCACATCTGAATATTTGCCGATAGTCGACGGGACGCGTTCGCGGTTTGCGCGCCCGTGATCACTACGCCCGCGGACAGCGCCGCGGCTGCCATCGCAACTGCCAGCCCGCGAGTCGTACCGTGACGCAACCGCTGAGCACCTCCAAGCGTCTTGAGCTTGCTCATAGTCTTCCCCCTCTTCAATGCTGTGCCTGAACCCGGATTTAACGGGCACCCCTGCTACTAACGTGACGCTCTTCCCTCCCCTCACAAGTATTCCGACACGATTTGACATTCCGGCTCACCATTCCGACGCATCCTTGCCATGAGCTCGCTGCGCAACTGCTGTCGCACCGCCTCGTATCGCGAGTCATCGACGAGATTGGTGAGCTCCGCGGGGTCAGCATCGAGATCGTAGAGATGACTCTCTACGTAGTTCCCCGCGCAGCCGGTGGCCTCGCCGTCATCTGTCCCCGCCAGCACGCCATATTTCCACCGGTTCGTCCGCAGCGCTCTGCCAATGCCAGCTTCGCTCAGTTGTATCAACAGCCCATCGTCGTCGGAGATTGCATCTGATTGACGCACGACATGGTTTTGCTGATTGTGGTGCGACCGCGAACCCAACACGCCACCAACAGCCCCCTCGAGTTGCAGCCCAGCAGCGTCGCAGAGCATCGTCGGCACGTCGAGAAGCGAGACCATCTGCTGCACGACACCTCGCGCATCAAAGTACGGCCCTTGTGCGAGCATTGGGATGCGGATCGATGCTTCGTGACATGAGCGCTTGTACTCGGCGTTTCTCGTACGGAAATGGCACCCATGGTCTGTCGTATAGAGGAGGTTGGTGCTGTCGAGCACGTTGAGGCTCCGAAGCGCATCGACCAGGCGCCCCACCCCTTCATCGATGCGCTTGACCATCCCGAGATAGCCCGGAAGGTGCAGGGGGGTTGTTCCCTGCAACGCGGCAAGATCAGTAGGCATCCAGTCGCCCGCGTACCTCTCGTACCCGGGAGGGCACAGATAGGCGTCCACGTCATTTTGGTGATGTGGCTCGAGGAGGGAGAGGAAGAGGAAGAAGGGCTCGTCCTCTACGCGGACGGCTCGGTCGATGTAGCGAATGGCGGCATCAACGAGCGCGTCGGTCCGATAACCAGGAAGCCAACTACGATTGCCGTCGCTGTCGAAGACGTTCGTGTCGTAAGGGTGCGATGTCCACTCGAGTTCGCTGGCGGCGAGCCAGTACTGGTATCCGGCCTGTTCATCCCTCGGCACAGGATCCCCGGAAGCGAGATGCCACTTGCCGATATATGCAGTCGCATAACCGGCATCAGAGAACGTGCGCCCAATCGTGGGTGCGTGCTTCGGGAGTGGAATCCCGTTGCGAAAACATCCCGTCGCGGTCGGGTAGCGCCCGGTCTGCATCACCGAGCGCGCAGGGGCGCAGAGTGGTTGGGGCGTGAACGCCCGCTGGAACATGGTTCCCCGTCGAGCGATCTCATCGAGATTCGGAGTCAGACCGAGTGGGTTGCCGTAGGTACCCACCGTGTCCCATCGCTGCTGATCGGTGAAGAAGACGATGAAGTTCTGTTTGTTCGCTGCGGTCGACATATCCTTTTTCGCTCCCCGAGATGCGGACGCGGCGTTTGGCTCGCGGCGGGTCTCTCTTTCAATTCCGCCCAGGTACGGCGGATTCTCGCCAGTGGATCTGCCATGGGATCGTCAGCGTCCGAGCGGGTGACAGGTCGCCCCCAAGCCTGGCGAAGAGCAGTTTCGCGACCTCATGGATCCGATCACTGCGTTGCCCGATTGTTGACAACGCGGGCCGAGTTACCGCGCCTTCGGGCAGGTCCCCGAAGCCCATGACCGCAACGGTGTCCGGTACCGCCACGCCGGCGTCCCGGAGTGCCCAAATCGCACTAATGGCTCCGCGGTCAGACGCCGACACAATCGTGTCGAGTGTTTCGTCGCGTCGGAGCAGCTCGCAGGTGGCGCGATACGCGGCGACCCGGTCATCGGCGGCACCCAAGATGACGAGCGCTGGGTCGAAGGTAATCTTTTGCCTCTTCAACGCCGCAAGATAGCCGCGATAACGCGGTGACCCCTTCCCATGCGTGTCATCTGCGTGCGCCAGGTAGGCGATATGCCTTCGTCCCGAATCAATGATGCTGGTCACCGCGTGCTCAAACACCGATGCCTCGTCGCCGCGCACAACGTCAAATCCTTCCGGCTTGAATTCGTCGCTAAGGACGATGACTGGAGTACCGCGCTCGACAAGTTCAGCAAGATCGCGTGGCGCGGGAGGATGCACGCGCGGGAAGAACCCGACGATGGCGGCGTCTGCAAGGCCGCGGCGCAACAGCTCAATCGGGCGGCGCGTGTCGCCGTCCGGTCCGATCGGCACGCTCACAGTCGCATATCCTCGCTCGGAGGCCTCGCACTGAAGGCCTTCGAGGAGCAGGTCCGCATACGGATTGCCGGGTCGGCCAACAAGCAGACAGATGCGATCGGTGCGCTGAAGGCGGAGGCTGCGCGCGTTGAGGTCTGGACTGTAACCGAGTTCATCAGCCGCGGCGCGCACTCGCCTTTCGACCTCTGGGCTCGCGGGGCTCTTTCGATCGGCGCGACCGTTCAAGACGTAAGAGACCAAGGCCGGCGACACGTGCGCCAACAAGGCGACATCGCGCAGAGTCGGCCGTCTCCCTGTGGTCGAAGTGGTTAAACGATCCACCACCTAATGGTACGCGACGGGCGGTCGCCATTGTCAAGCATCTTGTGCGATATGCCTTTGAGCAGGGGCGCTAACCTGAGCATGACTGCCGTCAGCTGGGCCGCTCCCTGGATGGCACCGCTCCAGGATTCACCGCTCGGGTATCGCCGGAGAATGCCGACGGACCGCCGGGACCAATTTCGCGGCCGCTGGAAGGCTTCGCCCGGACGCGACTACGCTGCGCGCTCCGCTCAACTGGGGCTCCGCGCTCAGCGGGGAGCCTATGGGTTCAGAGCACGGGCCGCGCAGCGGCCCATGTACGGGCTCGGTCCGCTCGCAATCCGAATACCCAGCCCCATCGCTTGCCCGCACCTCGCCCCGTCAGGAGATCGCATAGGGCGGCCCGGGCACCTCGACGCTGGCGCGCCCGAATGGAAACGACCTTCCGTCCAGCCCGCCACGCCCTCGAGCGGGCCTCGCCCGATCGCCACGGATCTCTCTTCGACGAGCGTCGCGCGGCGCGCATGACACCCGACACGAGCAGATCCGCAACAGCGGCACGAGGTAAACGGGGCCACCTTCCCTGGATCGGCGCAAGGTGGCGTGCAGCGACATCGCTAAGCTCCAGCGACCGCTTGCTCGGCGGCAATAGGGCCAGGACTGGTGAGTCGCGCTGCCGACGACGACTTCGTGGATGCAACCGCGCCGCCGCCACATGGATCGTTCCGCTCTGACGCGGCGATGCGGTCGGGCATTTAGAACTTCCACCTCATAAATGTGCACCGCGTGCGCGCCGGGGACAAGGCCGCGAACAGCGACGAGAAGTTGGGCAGTGCAACACAACCCATTCAAGTCAATCCGCTGCCCCCCCGTTGAGCGCGTCGGTACGGGGTATCCAGGCCTACTTGGTGACGACGGTGACCGAATATGATGGCAAGATCAAGTCACGTCCCAAATGCAATGAGCGTAAATCGACGGTTTGCCTCGATGGCGCACCACTCAACTGCCGCACAGATGCATCCGGCGAGATCACATTGCCTGTGGCAAGCGTCACAGATTTCGAACCAAGGTTGACGAGGATGAGTCGGTCGGCCCCAGAAGCGACGGTCACCTTGACTCCGCTCACGGACTTCACGGATCCATCCAACGCCGGGTCGTTCGCAATGCGAAGGAGCGTGATTTTCTCCGCGCCCTGCATCGCTTGATTGATCAGTTGGCTCACTCGGCCGGTAGGTGTGGCAATGGGTGGCGTTGTCGCTGCGAATTGTGCGCTGACGGAGTGGCCAAACAGATCCCAGTAATCCGTGAGGACGACTCGTGGCGATGCCAACTCCTGCATGTCGAGCCCGGCAATGTACAAGCCGTGCTCCCACGTAGTTCCTAGCGCAGGTGAACCCTGAGCGAGAGCGCCGAGCCCAAGGTTGTACTCGGTCAACCAAACCGAAAGGTGTGAGGGCAACGCATTGATGGTTCTTTCAACGGGTTGCCACTCGATACTTGCTCCCGCCAGTAGCGTTGCCGGCGAAGACGACGCGTTCCCTGGGGCACTGGTCAGAGGATAGTCATGCAATGTCACTGCGTTGACGTCTCTCCCGGCAACGCTGAGCAATGTGGAGTTCCAATGCTGTTCACGAAGCGTCGTAGTTGACACGCTTGCCACCGCAGCGATCTGCACGTTCGGGAACGCGGCGCGTATCGCCGGTGCCCATGACGCCACCAGGTCCGCATACGCCGTGGCGGTTGGAAAGGCATGGAGGTAGTTGGATTTGGACAGGTAGAGCTCATTACCGAGCTCGACATATCGAATAGGAATCCCCATCTGCGCCGCGGTCTTCAGCATCTGGATCTGGTCGTGCAATGTGGACGTCATCACATTGAGATCGAAGATCGGGACAGCGCCGGTCGCCCTGGTGATGTTCTTGAGAGTGGACAACGTGAAACCATAGGTTCGGTATCGGCCCGGTTGAGTCTTGATCGTTCCCGATGCGGTTTCGGTCGTCGATGGTGGCTGATTGACACTCCCGGTCTGCCAATCCCAGTAGTTCGAGACGGCCCCACCGGGGTACCGGATCGTTCCAGGTGCTAACGAGGTGACTGCGTTCATCACTGACGCCTCGCCGTACGGTTCTGCTACGCCGGAATAGTCAAGGTTGGTTCCTTCAAACGGCGCCGTCAGGGAGCGGGAGGCCCCTGCGCTGACTTGCATCACCGGGTCATAGGAGCCATGCACAGCGCCGAATGCTGGCGCAACGACGCACGCCAGTACGCCAACGGCCGTAGGACGCCACGAACGACGGTCGTCTCTCATTGCGCGAAGTCCTGGCTACTCCTCGCCCCGATCATTCGCACGCCTCCATGAGCCGAGCACCGCGCCTCCGCGGGGACAGCCCTCCCAGAGGGAGAAGCTGTTGGCGAGGCGCAGGGCACCTGCAGAACGAACGGTAACAGTACGCGACGGAAGGTGGGCTGGTCTCGTCGGTTGCTACAACGTTCGGCCATGACGGCCCGGGTCACCTCGGGGCAGCTCCCGGCCGGCAGCCAACCGCACCTGCGCCCGGTCGCGTCGTCGCATCCGCTCAGCCGTCCACGGGATCCGGGCCGACAGTGAATCACCGAACCCCGGCCCATCAGCAAACGACCCAGGGCGATATCGCCCGACACGGGCCACCACCGAGCGTCGCGCATGCTCCGACACCTCGCTCGCGAACGTCGACCGGGCGCGTCGAGACGCGGTAACGGCGCTCGTCAACTAGGGCAGGAGCCGACCGCTACCTGCCTGGTACTCGAAGAACGATCGGGGCAAGCAACGGAGCGACAGGCACCGCGAACTGCGCGGCCACGACCGGCCGCCACGTGATCTCGCGTGTCGAGGCGCCCGCGTGTCCGCGAGCAATGGGGGCGCTGAAGGTTCCCCTTTGCGCGGCGTTGATGGGTTGGTTCGCGCGGGCAGCCGCTGTGCTAGGCGCCGGCGAGCTTTCCCACTGCGACGGGCGCCTGGCGCTCGAGTGACGCCTTGGCGCACAGGCCGAGCACGAGCGCGGCCCGGCCGTCCTCGCCAGAGGTCGGCGGCGGCGTCCCCGTCGAGAGGGCTTCGACGAAAGCCTGCCACTGGTGGAGGTAGGAGACGCGGTAGCGCTCGATGAAGAAATTCGGCAGCGCCGCGGACCGAAAGCCCGTGCCGTCCGCGCTGATGGCGCTGTGATCGAGCGGGTTCGTCGAGGCCGACAGCCCGAGCGCGCCAAGCACCTCGACGCGCTGGTCATAGCCATAGCTCGCCCGGCGGGAGTTGTCGATCACCGTCAGACAGCCATTCGCGTGCTCGAGGGTCACCACCGCGGTGTCGATGTCCCCGAGGGCCGCGATCTCCGGCGTGATGCGCACGCCGCCCTTGGCGAAGACCTCGACGACCTCGGCACCGGCGACGTAGCGGGCCATGTCGAAATCGTGGATGGTCATGTCCAAGAACAAGCCGCCGGAGCTCTTCACATACGCGATCGGCGGCGGCCCGGGGTCCCGGCTCGTGATCCGCACGAGATGCGGTTCCCCGGTGGCGCCGCTCGCCACGGCATCGCGGACGTGGCGGTGCGCGGGGTCAAAGCGGCGGTTGAAGCCGACCATCAAGAAGCTCGAGTGCGCGCGCGCCGCCTCGAGCGCCCGATCCACCTGGGCGAGGTCGAGCGAGACCGGCTTCTCGCAGAAAATCGCCTTGCCGGCCGCCGCGGCCGCGACGATGTAGTCGACGTGGGTGTCGGTCGGGCTGCAGATGGCGACCGCGTCGATCGCCGGGTCGGCGATCAGCGCCTCGGGTGAGCTCGCCGGCACGCCGAGCGGCGCCGCGGCGCGCTGGGCGACCTCGGCGAAGGCATCGGCGACGCCCGCCAGCCGTGCCCCGGCGACTTGGCCGGACAGCAGCTGGGCGTGCATGGCGCCGATGCGGCCGGCGCCGAGCACTCCGACAGCCAGGGGCGCGCTCATCGGCTCGAGCCGCCGCTCGCCGCCAACAGGTAGTCCACGCTCACCTGGACGTCGGCCTTCGGGTCGACCCGCTCGGCCTCGCTCGGGTCGATCGTCGTATCCTGCTCGAGCACGTACCACCCCTGATAGCCGCGCTGCTCGAGGACTCGCACGACCCCGGCAACATCGACGTCGCCCCGTCCGAGCGAGCGGAACATGCCGGCCTTGGTCGCATCGAGGAGCGAGGTCTTGTGGCTGCGCACCGCCTCGGCATGCTCGAGGGCCACATCCTTCACGTGCACGAGGCCGACCCGGTCGGCGTGCGTCATGGCGAAGGCCACCGGATCGGCGCCGCCGATCGCGAGGTGGCCCGTATCGAGGCACCAGGCCACCGGCGAACGCTCCAACACCTCCTCGAAGTGCGAGGCGAGCTCGACGATCGTGCCCACGTGGGGGTGCAGCACCTGGGTGAGGCCGTGGCCGGCGCAGATCTCCTCGACGATCTCGAGGCCTTCGGCTGCCGCGTCCCACTCCTGGGTCGACAGCTCGCCGGGCTCAGACCAGTCCTGGTCGAGCACCGCCGCGGTCACGAAGTAGGTGCCCCCCGAACCTGCGAGCAGGCTGGCCGCCCGCTCGGCGTCACGGCGCAGCGCTTCCCGCAAGGCCCGATCGTGAATGACGAGCGGGACAAAGCCCCCGACCGCGCCAAGCCCGTGGCGCTCGAGCAGCGCGCGGATGGCCGCCGGCTCGTCACCGAGATAGCCGAGGGCACCGAGCTCGCTCGCCTTCAGGCCGAGGCTGGCCATCTCCGATAGCACACGGTCGGCCGGCAGCATCGCCCCCCAGCCGGGGACCTCGCACACCCCCCAGGAGATCGGCGCGCCCGCCAGTCGGTCGGCGACCGTGCCCTGTGGCGCCTTCATCGGGTTGGCCTTTGCATGCTCACTTGACTCCTCGTCGTCGTTCTCTTGCGATCATCGCTCGGACCGCAGCCCATTCGGCGTCGCGCTGCGCGCGGCGGCCTTCACCACACGCTGTGCTCGCGCCACCCGATCACGCGCAGCGCCGCGCCAGTTCGCATCGCCGCGAGGTGCGCGGCGGCTGGCTTGTCATGGCTCAGGACCGCCCGAGCGCGGCGGCCATCTTGTCGATCGCGCCCGCCACGTCGTCGTCGTGGGGATATAACAGCGCCCTGCCCGCGGCAAGCCCACGCACGCCGGGGAGGGCGAGCGCCGCTTCGAGTTGGTCCAAGGTCTCGCTCCCATTCGGCACCGGGTCGCCGCCGAGCACGAGCACGGGCAGCGTCGTCGCCCCCACCACCTGGTGCATGTCGGCGACCACCGGGAGCTTCAGCCACGTATAGGCGCTCGTCGCGCCGAGCGCCGAGGAGACCGCGACCGATCGGATGACCGCTTCGGTCGACAAGTCGTTGCGCACCACCCCCCCAGCGCGCGACGCCCAGAACGGCTCGAGCATCGCCATCAACTGGTTCTCGGCGAGCGAGGTCACAGCGCGTCCACACGCCTCGAGCGTCGCCGCCGTTGCCGGGTCGTCCGGCGCGATCCGACACAGCATCTTGCCGCCGTCGAGCCCGTAGTCGACGATGCGCAAGACGTCATAGGCGGTGAAGCGGTCGTCGAGCTCGAAAGCGCTGCCGGCGATGCCGCCCCGGTTCATCGAGCCGATCGCCACCTTGCCCTCGAGCACCCCGAGCAAACACAGGTCCTCGATCACGTCCGGCGTCGCGAGGACGCCGTCCACGCTCGGCCGCTCGAGCGCCGCGCACAGCCGCTCCAAGAGGTCGTCGCGATCGGCCATGGCCGCCGGGTTCGCCCCCACCGACAGCGAGCCGCGCGCCGGGTGGTCGGCGGCGACGAGGAAGAGCCGGCCGTCCCCACCGACGAGCGGGCGACGGCGACGGCGCAGTGCCGCCTCCTTAATGGCGCGAGGGTCGTGCAGTCGGATCTCGCGCAGCTTGTCGGTGCGACGCTCAAGCACGGGGCAGCTCCCCGAGCTCGGTGGCCACCTCGGCGAGGGTGGGCATGGCGGTCGAGCACTCAAGGCGCGTCGCCACGATCGCCCCGGCGACGTTCGCGAACGAGAGCAGCTGCTCGAGAGGCCAGTCCGCCAACAGGCCGTGACACAGCGCACCGCCGAAGGCGTCACCGGCGCCAAGACCGTTCACCACCTCGACGGGATGCGGCTTGACCTCGACGCGCTCGGTGGCGCTGCGCCCGAGGACGCCGTGCGGGCCGCCCTTCACGATCACGAGCTCGACGCCCATCGAAAGCAGCGCCTCGGCAGCGCGGTCGGGCTCGGACTCCCCCGTCGCCACGGCGCACTCCTCGCGGTTGCCGACGACGACCGAGACATCACCGATCACCGAGGCGATCGTGTCACGAGCAACCTCGACCGAGGGCCAGAACACCGCTCGGTAGTCGAGGTCGAGGACCGTGAAGCGCCGGCGCGCGCGCGCGGAAAGCGCTCGGCGGTGCGCGGACAGGCTCGGCTCGGCCGACAGGCCGGTCACCGTGCACCAAAACAGCGGCGCCGCGGCGATCGCCTCGAGGTCGAGCTCGTCAGGGGCGATCTCGAGATCTGGGGCCTTGGGGAGGCGGTAGAAGTAGATCGGGAAGCGATCGGGGGGGAAGAGCTCGCAGAAGGTCACCGGCGTCGGCAGGTGGTCCACCTCGGCGAGGTAGCGGTCGTCGACGCCGAGCTCGCCGAGCGCGCGGCGCACGAAGCGACCGAAGGGATCGGCACCGACCCGGGTGATCACCGCCGAGCGCTCGCCGAGGCGCGCCGCGGCGACGGCGACGTTGGTGGCGCTGCCGCCGAGGAATCGCCCGAAGGTCGCGACGTCCTCGAGCGGGCCCGCCTGCAAGGGGTACAGGTCGACTCCGACCCGCCCCATCGTGATCACGTCCAGCGCCGCGCGCCCCTCGCTCTGCATCTTCAGACCACCCTCACGGCCGCTCGTGGACCTGCCGCAAGGACGGACCCGGCTGCGACGCCGAGCGTCGCGCTCCATCCCCCCGGACGGCTCCACGGTAGGCGGCAGGCTCGATCACGTCAACATGGCAATATGTCATGACACACGCGCGGTGCGCCCTGACCGCCGCCCACCGGGCGCCGCCACTCACTTCAGCCAGAGGTTGATCTCAAAGGAGTAGCGGCTGGCGAGATAGGTGTGCCGGCCGAGCTCGACGATCGTCCCCGCCACGTCCGCCGCGGTGCGCACCATGGTGAGCACCGTGGTGCTCCGGCTCGCCTGCAACAGCCGCGCCTCGCGCTGGGTAGCGGTGCGCGCCGCGATCACCTCGTGCGCGCTCTGCAGGCGCACGCCCTGGCTACGGAGCAGGTGGTACAGGCCATGGGCCTCGAGCGCCGCCTTGTCGATCGGCGCGGCGAGCACCGCCAGTGGCACGCAGTTGTCCATCAACGCGAGCGGAACGCCCTCGGCCGAGCGCACCCGCTCGATGTGCAGCACCGGGTCCTCGCGCTCGACGGCGAGGAGGCCGGCGAGCTCCTCGTCCGCGGCCACCTCCTCCAGCGTCAGCACCTCGGTCGAAGGGTGGCGACCCGATCGCTCGAGGTCGTCGTACAGGCTTGTGAGCGCGACCGGCCGCTTGATACGCCGGGTGGCCACCATCGTGCCGACGCCGCGGCGCCGTACGACGAGGTCCTTTTGCACGAGCGCCTGGATCGCCTGGCGCACCGTCGGCCGGCTCACGCCGAGGCGCTCGGAGATCTCGATCTCGTTGTCGAGGCGCTCGCCGGGCTTGATCTCGCCAGACTCGATCGCCTTGCGCAACAGCTCGGCGATCTGGAACCACAGCGGGACCGGACTGTCACGATCCAGCTGGTGGGCGTCGAGGTCTGCCATCTGCGCTCCCCTGGCGTCGGGCGGTCCGCCCGCTGGCGGCGGGTCCGGCGGCCGCCGGGGCCAACGTGCCCGCCACCGACCGAGCGGTCCGTCGGAAGGATCGCCCGAGCGTACCCGCTGGCGTGCCCGGACGGTGGGCTCATGGTGCAGCATCCCCGCGTGGATGCTCAATGACCCCGCGCTCGGTGCCGTAAGGGCGCGGTTGTGACCAGAAGGACCCATGCGACGATGCGCGGCACGGCACGGCGGTCGCCGCGCCATCGTGGCGACTGCGCCCCGTGATGACCCCGTCGCTTCGCCTCGGCCGGGCGCGCCCCCGCCGGCCCGCCACGGCGCTCGCGCTGGTGGCTGCCGGCCTCGCCACCTTGGTGGCTCTCACCCAGCCCGCCGCCGCCCAGCCCGCGAGCGCGATCTCGCATCGTCAACCAGCCCAGCACGCGCGGCGAGGCCAGCGGCTGGTGCGCCTCGACATGCATCCCGCCGCCGGCCTCGGCCAGCCGATCGGCCCGGCGAGCGCGCGCCAGCACCTCGCTCTCGACGTGGTCCTCGCCGGTGGCACCACCGCCTCACCCGGATCGCCGGGCGCCGCGCGAACACTCGAGGGCTTCCTCTCGCGCCACGGCGTGTTCGCCCGGCGCATCGGCGGGGCCTTGCACCTCACCACGAGCATCGCGACGGCTGAGCGCCTGTTGTCGGTGCACTTTTTCGACTACCGCGTCGACGGCGCGCTCGTCTACGCCGCAGGCCCACCGGGGCTGCCCGCCGCGGTGGCGGCCGACGTCGTCACCATCATCGGCCTGAGCGACCGGCCGGTCGCCCACGCCGAGCTCACGACGCTGCCGGGCGCGCCCGCCGAGCGATGGAGCCCTTCGGGCGTCGTGGCGCCCGAGAGCGCCGGCGCGCCGGCGGCGTGCAGCACCGCTGCCAACTACGCGGCCGGCGGCGGGTGGCACACGATGGTCACCTCCGGCACCCACTACGGCGCCTCAGCGCTCTGGACTGCCGGCGAGGTCGGCACCGGGGTGACGATCGCCGCGCTGGAGTTCGCCCCGAGCTCGTCGAGCGATATCGCCGCCTACGACGCCTGCTTTGGTCTAGACGCAGCGAGCTACCACGTCGTGCCCATCGACGGCGGGGCGGGACCGGACGCCAACGGCACGATGGAGGCCGACCTCGACATCGAGCAGCTCCAGACCCAGGCGCCGGGCGCCACGATCGACTCCTACGAGGCGCCGAACTCGCTGGCGGGCTGGTACGACATGTTGAACCCGATCATCAGCGCCGATGCGGTCAAGGTGATCTCCATCAGCTGGGGGATGTGCGAGGCCCTCTACGCCGCGAGCGACCTCGCGTCCCTCCACCGCCTCTTCGCCGAGGCCGCCGCCCAGGGCCAGTCGGTCTTCGTGGCGGCCGGCGACTCAGGCGCCGAGGACTGCTACGACCCGAGCAGTGGAGCCAACGCCTCGATGCTTGCGGTCGACTACCCGGCGAGCGACCCGTCGGTGACCGCCGTTGGCGGCAGCGTGATCGGCAGTCCCGACACCGTCTGGCACGACACAAGCGGCGCCGGTGGCGGCGGCGTGAGCAGCACCTTCTCCGAGCCCTCGGCGCAAGAGCAGGTGGCGGGCGCGCTGAGTGGATCCTGCGGTAGCGCCGCGTGCCGAGGGGTGCCCGACCTCTCGGCCGACGCCTACGGCGTCGTCTTCTACGGCGCCGGCGCCTGGCAGGTCGGCGCGGGCACGAGCTTCGCCGCGCCGCTCGTCGCCGGCATGGTCGCCGATCTCGTCCCCAGCTGCTCGACGGGGATCGGGGACCTTGCCCCCCGCCTGTACACGTGGGACCAAGGTCCTGAGGCCAGCCAGGTGATCAGCGACATCACGAGCGGCAACAACGACTTCACCGGCGCCTTCTCCGGGCTGGACTACCCAGCGCAACCCGGTTACGACCTGGCGAGCGGCCTCGGCACGATCAATGCGGCCGCGCTCTCTTGTCCTCAGGTGACCGCGATGTCCGACAGCGCCGGCCCGGCGGGCACGAGCCTGCAGCTGACCGGGAGCCACCTCGCCGGCGCCAGCGTCACCATCGGCGGCGCCGCTGCCACCATCACCGCACAGAGCGCCACGTCGCTCAGCGTCGAGGTGCCAAGCGGGAGCGGAACCGCACCGCTCGTCATCACGAACCCGACCGGAGCGGGCGCCGCAGCGGCGTTCACCTACGGCGCCGTGCCGATCACCTCGCCCGCGAGCGCCAGCGCGACAGCAGGCAGCCCCTTCTCCTTCACCGTCACCACGGCAGCCACCTTGACCCCGACGATCAGCGAGACGGCCCCGCTGCCGGCCGGTCTCAGCTTCGCCGACCACGGCGACGGCACGGCCAGCCTCACGGGCACGGCGACGACGGTTGGCACCTATGACCTGTCGATCACGGCGGCAAATACGAGCGGCACCACCCTCGAGCCCTTCACGCTCGACGTCACCGCCGCACCAGCGCCGCCGCCCACGACAACCACGACCACGACCCCGACCCCGCCGGCGACAGCAGGAAGCTCAGGCGGAGGCAGTTCTGGGGGAGGTGGCGGAGGCGGCTTTGGTGGCGGCGGCGGAGGCGCTGCCTTTCCCGGCGGCGGGGGCGGCGCGCCAAGCCCTCCCCCGAGCACACCGATCGCCCCGACTCCGGCTCCCGTAAGCGCGACGCCGGCGCCAGCTCCGCTACCCAGACCGGCGCCACACCCGGTGCTGGGAGCGAGCGGTCCCGCCCGCGGAGCGGCTTCCGGCTCAGCCACCGCCGTCAGCCTGAGGTGCCCCAGCGCGTGTCGCGGTGAGGCGATCGTGCGCCTCGGCCGGCGCCTGGTGGGCCTCGACAACTTCAAGCTCGCCGCCCAGGGAAAGCGGATCATCACGGTCCGGCTCACCAAGCTCGTGCGCGCGGCCCTCTCGCGCGATCTCGACCACAGCGTCGTGCTCACCGAGCAGGTACGCATGGGAGCCACGCTCCTCACTCGCAAGATCCGCCTGCACCTGACCCCGCGCGTGCACAGCGCGTCGACGGCTGTCGTGCGCGGGCAGCACGCACGTCTCGCCTTCAGCTGCAGCCTGCGCTGCCTCGTGACGCTCCGGCTCTCCGCCCGCGGCGTCGCGCTGACCCGCCACTTCGTGCTCATGCCGGGCCACCGCCAGCTCACCTTGGCGATCCCGCCCGCGCTTCGGGCGGCACTCGCCCGCTCGGCGCGCGGCCGCCTCACCCTCCGTGAGCACGTCGCGGTCCTCGGCGGCAGGACCGAGACCGCCACCTTGGTGTTGACGACGCGCCCTTGAGCCTCGCCCGGGGTTGCCGGTCGCCCGTTTGGGCAAGGGTGCGGCATGTCGGATCCTTCGCCGGTCGCCCCCCGCGCCGCCCAGGCACGAGGGGCCAGTGTCGAGGACAACCTCGAGGAGGCCTTCGAACGACTGGTGCACGAGGGCGAACAACGCCTCGGGCGCGACTGGATCGGACTCGTCTCGACCGGTACCGTCGCGGGGCTCGAGGTCGGACTGGGGATCTTGGCCCTGCTCATCGTGGACGCGCGCACCCAGGACAAGTTGCTCGGCGGGATCGCGTTCTCCCTTGGGTTCCTGGCGCTCCTGCTCGCCCACAGCGAGCTGTTCACCGAGGGGTTCTTGATCCCCATCATCACCGTCACGGCGCGCCGGGCGACCGTCCGTGAGGTGGTGCGCTTTTGGGCCGCCACCTTGGTCACCAACCTGTTCGGGGGCTGGCTGATCATGTGGCTCGTGATCACCGGCTTTCCCCGTCTCGGCGCCACCGCCGAGCAGCTCGCCGGTCCGATGATCCACGCCGGTTTCGGGCTGCACTCCTTCGCCTTGACCGTGCTCGCCGGCGCCGCCATCACCTTGATGACCCGGATGCAGCACGGCACCGACGCGATCGGCGCCAAGATCGTCGCAGCGATCGCGATCGCCTTCTTGCTCTCGGGCCTCCCCCTCTACCACTCGATCCTCGACTCGCTGATCATGTTCGCAGCGCTCAACTCCCAGCACGCGAGCTTCAACTACGGCGACTGGGCGCGCTGGTGTGCCTGGGCGCTGCTCGGCAACCTCGTGGGCGGGATCGGCCTCGTCACCTTGCTGCGCCTGATCCGGGTGCGCGAGCTCGTGGCGCTCGAGCGCCAGCGCGGTGACAGCCCGCGCAACGAAGCGGCCCGCAACCTCTAAGCGAGCCCGTCGGTCGTCCTCGGGCACTGAGCAGACCGAGGCACCAATGGAGCGGGAGCTCAGCCGTCGAGGGGAATCGCCGCGCTGGGAAGCCGAGCCGGCGCCTCGGGCACCTCGAGGGGCGCCGCCGGTGCCTCGTCGGGGAGCTCGGCGGCCACCGGGATGCGCACGACCATCCGGGCGCCCGGTGCGTTGTCCTCGACGTGCACGTCGCCGCCGTGGGCACGGGCGATCTCGCGCACGATCGCCAGCCCGAGCCCTGCCCCCGCGTCGCGATGCGTGCGCGCCGAGTCCAGGCGGACGAAGCGCTCGAAGATTCGCTCGCGCGACGCCTCAGGGATCCCCGGCCCGTCGTCGGCGACCACCAAGACGACGCCATCGGGCTCTCGCCGCACGCTGAAGCTGACCGTCCCGCTCGCATGGCGCTCGGCGTTGTCGGCGAGGTTGGTGATCAGGCGATCCAGCTGGCTCCGATCACCAAACAGGCGCGCCCCTGAGACGCCGCGCACCGACACCGCCACCTGCCCCCGCGCCCGCAGGCGACCCGCGGCTGAAAGGGCCAGCTCGTCGAGGTCGACCTCATCGCGCCGAACGCGCCCCGATCCCTCCTCGAGGCGCGCCAGCGCCAGCAGGTTGGCAACGAGACCGGACAGCCGCTCGACCTCGGCGACCGAGCCCGACAACAGCACCGGCGCCTCGCCCGGATCCGCCCGCTCCGCCACCTCGAGCTGGGCGCGCAGCGCCGCCAGCGGGTTGCGCAGCTCGTGGGAGACGTCGGCGACGAGCTGTCGCTCGCGCGCTCGGGAGGCATCGAGGCGCTCCAACATGGCATTCATCGTCCGCGCCAGGCGACCGATCTCATCGTCGGTGGCGGGCTCGAGCAGTCGGTGCTCGCCCCCGCTCAGCGAGAGGTCCGCCACCTCGCGACGCATCCGCTCGACGGGCTCGAGCGCGCGCCCCGTCAGTGCCCAGACGAGACCACCGACGAGCAGCGCGAGCACCGGCAGTGCCACGATCACCGCCAAGGCGACGAGGGAGACCGCATGGTCGGCGGCGCCGAGCGAGTCCGCCACGAGGACGGTGCCCGACAGCCCTGGCGCCGAAAAGCCGGCCGCCGCCACCGCGTAGCGGTAGTCGAGGTCGAGGCGCGTCTGATCGGCGCGGCGAAGACGGGGGTGGAGGTAGACGCCGATCTGGGTGCGGGTGCGGCGCGGGGCGAGGCGACGGGCGAGCATCGGCGGCTGGCCGAGGAAGTTGCGACTGGCCGAGAGCACCGTCCCGTTGCTCGAGACGACCTGGGCGGCCATCTCGTCGAGCGAGACCGGAAGGCGCCGCGGGAGCACGCCGCGGGAGGTGATGAAGGACGCGATGTCGAGCGCCTCGGCGCTCGCGGCGTTCGCCGTGCTCGAGTCCAGCGAGGACTGCAAGAGCCACACGACCCCGACGCCGCCGAGCGCGAGCGCGGCGCTGACGATGACGATCGCCGCCGCCGCCGTGCGCGCCCGGACGCCGCGGGCCCAGCGCGCGAGCCTCTTGAGCGAGGCGTTAGGTGGGCTCATCGCCCACGAAGCGGTAGCCCTCCCCGCGCACCGTCTGGATCGAGCGGCGGGCGAAGGGCAGGTCGACCTTGCGCCGGAGGTAGCCGATGTAGACCTCGACGATGTTCTCGTCGCCGTCGAAGTCCTCCCCCCACACCTCGGCGAGCAGCTCCCTTTTCGCGCAGGTCGCCCCCTTGCGGCGGAGCAGCGCGCCGAGCAGCACGAGCTCTCGGCGCGAGAGCTTGATCTCGACGCCGTCCCGCGCACATCGGCCCCGGGGGAAGTCGACCACCAAGCCGTCGCTCCGCACGATCCCCGGAGCGCTCGACGCGAGGTAGGACGCCCGCCTCGCCAGCGCCCGGACATGGGCGCTCAGGACGACGAAGGAGACCGGCTTGGTGAGGTAACCGTCGGCCCCGGCATCGAGCGCCTCTGCTTGATCCCACTCTCCTTCTTTGGCGGTCAACATCAGGATCGGCGTCACGATCCCCTCTTCGCGCAGGCGCGCGCAGATCCGGAACCCGCTCATGGAGGGCAACAAGATGTCGCAGATGATGACGTTGAGCTCCCGGGTCCGCGCGAGCTCGAACCCGCGGAGGCCGTCCGCGGCCACCGCGACCTCGTAGCCCTCGCCGCGAAGCCCGGCTGCGAGCGCACCGCGGAGCCGGTCTTCGTCCTCGATGATGAGGACCCGAGCGCCGCGCTCACCCATCGCTAGCGCTCCGCCGGTCCAGCCGCTGGGCGCGAGCGCGCGCCAGCACCCCGGCCGCGCGCGCCGCGCCGGCCAGGGGTGGTCGGCCAGCGCTCGCCCGGCACCACCCCCGGCACGGTCGGCTCCCGCCACTCGTGCATGCTGGCGAACCTACACACCGACTGGCGGTCGCAGTGGACAGGCTCAGGCCTTGGCGACGACGATCGCGCTGGCGTCGAAGGCCTTGCCCTTGTGGGTGTAGGTGATCGTGGCGTGCTCGCCAGCCTTCAGCGCCCCGATGCTCGCCGACTTACCGGCGACGGTCACCTTGGCCGCCGCGGCGTGGAAGACGTCGGTGGCCTTGCCGACCATCACCGTGACGGTGTGCGACTTGGCGTCGACGGCCTTGATCACACCGGCCGCGCGCGCCACGGCCGCAGGCTTGGTGGCGGCGGGCTTCTTGTGGGTCGGCTTGGACGCCTTGGCCGCCGCGGCGGTGCCAGAGATGCCGAGCAGCGCGATCGCGCCGATCGCCACGATGCGGCTGGCATTGGAGACGGTCGGACGAAGCTTCATCGTGAAGTTCCTTTCTCACCGCTCGCCCCACACCGGTGGCGAGCACGTTGCCGGAGCACCCAACGCCGGCGCCCCAACGCAGCGACCGCCGGTCGTTGAGTGAGTAGTCAATGGCGCGTTGGGGCCCTGGCGAGCGCGGCGCGTGGCGGACGGCGAGACGACAACCCGCTGACCAGCCAATCTCTTCGATGTCGCTGAGAAGTGGCTCAGCCGGCTGCTGAGACGCCACACAGGGCTGCCCGAACTCGCCAGCGCCGTCTCGCCACAGGACCTGGCAGGCGATGCCATGGTCAACTCGCCGTCCTCGGCGCCACGCCGCCTCGGGGGCGCCGCGCGCTTGCGCCGAGTCCCGAGGGCGCGACGGCGACGGGGCCAACGCTCGTGCGGCGCGCCCGTGACCGCAGCCTGGCGTTTCGCCGCGGCGCGCGCCGACCTGGTGCTCGTCCCGGGCCGCGCGACGGCCACGACCCCAGGAGGCCGCACCCAGTCTGAGCGGGCGCGGTTGGCGCGTCAGCGCCGGGCGCGCAGCGCGGCGAGCGCTCGGTCGGCGTGGCTCGCCATGTTGATCTCGCTCTTGATCACCGCGAGCACCACCGACTCGGGCGAGATGACGAAGGTCCAGCGCTTGACCGGCAACGGGCCGAAGCCGCGGCGCACCCCGAAGCGCTCCGCCACGCTGCGCTCGGGGTCCGAGAGCAGCGGGTAGTCAAAGCCGTAGGTGTCCGAGAAGCGGCGCTGCTTGTCGACCGGATCGGCGCTGATGCCGATGCGCTGGGCGCCGAGCGCCGCGAACTCGGCGCCGAGGTCGCGGAAATGGCAGCTCTCCGCGGTGCAGCCCTTGGTCATCGCCGCGGGGTAGAAGAAGAGGACCACCGGGCCTTGTGCCAGGGAGTCCGACAGCCGCCGCGGCGTCCCGTGCTGGTCGACGAGCTCGAAGTCCTCGACCTGGTCGCCGACCTCCATGGGCCCTCCTTCGGTTCGCGCAACGAGCACGTCCGTCCTCGGCCGCAAGGGACCTTTGGCCCTTCGGCGAACTGCCTTCGCCCCTAGGGGCCCAGCTCAGCTGGCCGTCAGCCTAGGGTAATGCAGCAGCCTGAGCCGCGTCGGGGGCCGGCGCCAGTCCTGGTCGAGGACTCGGTAGAGCTGAACTGTGAGTTCGGGGCGATCGGATCCCTGCTCGCCGAGGACGACCGCTGGCTCGCCGGGCTGGTCGGCGAGGCAGAAGAGGACGGCGACACCACCATCATCAAGATGGGTCCGGCCTGGGCCTCGGCGCGCCTGCACCGCGAAGTGCGTGCCAGCATCGGCGCCTGGCGCCCCGTCGGGGGCACCCTCGTCGGCTGGATCCGCTGGGAGGCGATCGAGCATCGCGAGCTGTTCCCAGTGCTCGACGGCGACCTCGTGCTGTCCCCGAAGGGCGACCACGCCCAGTTGACGCTGCGCGCCTCGTACGTGCCGCCGTTCGGCGCGCTCGGACGCGGGCTCGACTGGGCGGGCATGCACCGCGTCGCCGAGGCGACGCTCCGCTCGTTCCTCTTCCGCCTCGCTGCCCGCCTCGAGGACCTCCACTGCGCGCAGGCGGCGGTGCCGAGCTCGCCAGAACACGAGACCGAGCTCGGCACTTAGAGCACCGAGGAGAGCACGTCGGCCATCCGCAGGGCGTCGAAGGTCTCCCCGCCCTCATGGCCGTTGTAGTCCCAGACATGGATCTGCTTCGGCCCGCCGTAGGCGTGGTAGGCACCAAAGACGGTGCTCGGCGGGCAGATCTCGTCCATCAGCGCGGCGCTGAAATAGGCCGGCGCGCCGCCACGTCGGGCGAAGTTCACTCCGTCGAAGTACGACAAGGTGTGCAGCGCCGCGGTCGCCATGTCCCGATGCGTCGCGAGGAAACGGCCGATCTCACGGTACGGGTCGGCATCGGTGATCCCGATGGCCCGGGGGAAGTCGCACAGGAAGGGCACGTGGGCGACCAGCACGCGCGGGATCGCCGACAGGATGCTCGCCGCCAGCGACAGCCCCCCGCCCTGGCTGATGCCGTAGGCGGCGATGCGCTCGGCATCGATCGCGGCGACCTCACGCGCGGCCTCGAGGCAGCGCACGGCATCGGTGATGAGCCGCCGGTAGTAGTAGCGCTCGGGGTGCTCGATGCCCGCCGTCATCATGCCGGGCACGCGAGGGCCCGCTGCGCCGGTATCGGGGGTGACCCCGACGCTCCAGCTCGCCCCCTGGCCGCGGGTGTCCATCTGCAGGTGCGCGAAGCCGCACGAGGCCCAGAACAGCGAGTCGACGGCGAGGCCCCGGCCACCGCCGTAGCCCACGAACTCGACGATCGTCGGGAGCGGTCCGCTGACCTCGGCAGGAAGGCGCAGCCAGGCGGCGATGCGATCACCGCCGTAGCCAGAAAAGCGCAGGTCGTAGACCTCGAGCGTGCGCAGCGGGTGCTCGATCGGGGTGAGCTCGAGCGCGAGGGGATGCTGGCGCGCATCTTCGAGCGTCTGCTGCCAGAACGCGTCGAAGTCCTCGGGATCGACCTGGGCACTGCGGTAGTCCTCGAGCTGCTGGCCCGTGAGGTCCGTGAACATCGCTCCCCCTTCTGATCGCGCACACACGCGCGGCGCTGCACAGTGTGGACCGTCGGCGATACGCGCGCCCAGCTGGCCACGCCCGGCGACGGCTGCGGCACGCGAGGCCCAATCGCCGCCAGGGGTCCATCGGGTGGCCGGTCGATCCATGCAACCGACACCTACCCGCCGCGGCGCACGACACCGGAGCTGTCGTGGTGCGAGCAGGCAAGGGCGCGACGCTCGAGCGGTGATGGCTGCCGGCCGCAGATCACCGACCGAGCGGCCGCGCCGGTCTGGGTGGGCTCAGCGGGAAGGCACGGACCCCGTGCCGCCGGCGAGCGGCAGGCTGATCCCGCATAGCCCTCCCGTGCCGTGGGGAGCCTCGACCTCGACGCCGCCGTCGACACGCCGCAGTGCTCGCTCGGTGCCGTCCGCGAGGTGCGCGATCTCCCCGCGCAGCGCCTCGTGGCGGATGGGCAGCACCACGTTGCCACCCGCCGTGAACGCCCACGCCTCGTCCCCGCGGCGCACAAAGCGAACCCACGGGTCCTCACCGGGCGTCGCCACCTCCTCAGCAAGCGGCCGGGAGCCGAACAGGGCGGCACCCTCGCTGCGATTCCACGCGCCGAGCGCGTCGAGTCGCTCGCGCTGGCCAGCAGGCAGCGTGCCGTCGGCCATCGGGCCGACGTTGAGCAAGAGGTTCCCGCCGCGCGAGACCACATCGACAAAGTGCGCGATGAGCTCGGGGAGCGAGATCCAGTGGCGCTCGTCCTCGAGCTGGTTGTACCCAAAAGAGAAGCCAAGCCCCCGGTTGTGCTCCCACACCGGCGCCGCCTCGTTCTCCCGGTGCATCTGGTACTCGCTCGTGCGGTAATCGTGGTGCGTGTCGCCGAAGCGGTCGTTCACGAGTCCCTCGGGAACGCACTCGTAGTAGTGCTCGAAGAGCTCCGCCAGGCCAAAGGCCCACGGGTGCTTGCCGCTGTCGGGCCACTCGATGTCGTTCCACAACACCTCGGGGCGGTAACGATCGATCAGGTCGCGCACCTGCAGCGCGCAGTAGGTCGCGTACGCGGCGTCGTTCGGCCGCACTCCCCGGACATCGCCTGAGGATCGGATCGGCGCGAGGTCCGCCACGCTCCAGTCGAGACCGCCCGAGTAGTACACGCCAAAGCGCATCCCCGCCGCGCGGGCCGCGTCGTGGATCGCGCCGATGAGGTCGCGCCGTGGCCCGCGACGCACGGTGTTGCGCGCGCCGCTCCCGGGCGCCTCCCACAGCGCGATGCCGTCGTGGTGCTTGCTCGTCGGGACGACATAGCGCGCGCCCGCCGCCACAAAGCGCGCCACCCAGTCCGCGGGGTCGAAGTGCTCGGCCTGCCAGCGGTCCAAGAAGGCGTCGTAGTCGAGGTCCCCATAGGTGGCGCGGTGGTGGTGCGCGGCGGGGCTGTCCTCGATGCGGATGGTGTTCCAGTACCACTCGGCATAGGGATTGTGCGCGAACCATTCATCAGGGTCGACCGCCCCGAGCTCACCGACGGGCTCGGCCCACGCCGGCAGCGAGTACGCGCCCCAGTGGATGAAGATGCCGAGCTTGGCATCAAGGAACCACTCGGGAGTCGGCCGGGAAAAGCGCGACCAGTCGGTGCTTGGATCACCCGTAGATGGAAATGTCGCCACCGCGCCCCTCCTTCGGTTGGTCCTCGCTTTGCGCCGACAGGCGGCCCGGCCCACGCCTCACGCGCCGAGACGCCGGCACGCTGGCGCGGTGACTCCTCGCGGGCGTCACGAGCGAGGGCGAGGTGGAAGGCGCAGGCCAGCCATCCCGCCGTCGACCTCGATCGCCGTGCCGGTCGTCGAACTCGAGAGCGGGGAGGCGAGGTAGGCGATCGCGGCGGCCACCTCCTCTGGCTGAACGAGGCGGCCGTGCGGCTGGCGCTGGACGAGCGCGGCGCGCTCGGCCGCGGGATCGGCGGCGGCGTCGAGCAGCCGCGTCACCCAAGGCGTCTCGACGGTGCCGGGGTTCACGCAGTTGACCCGGATGCCCTCGCCGATGTGGTCGGCCGCCATCGCCCGCGTGAGAGAGAGCACGGCGCCCTTGGTCGCGCTGTAGGCGGCCCGCCGGATGAGACCCGCGGTGGCCGCGATCGAGCAGGTGTTGACGATCGAAGCGTTCTCGGAGCGCCGCAGCGCCGAAAGCGCGGCTCGCGTGACGCGCACGATGCCGAACACATTGACCTCGAAGATGCGCCGCCACTCTTCGTCGGAGTTCTCCTCCACCGTGCCCTGAGCGCCGATGCCGGCATTGTTGACGAGGATGTCAAGGCCACCGAGTTCGGTGACGCCGGCCGCGACTGCCTGGCGCACCGAGGCGTCGTCGGCAACGTCAGCGTGCTGGTAGACAAAGGACGGCTCGGCCGGCGCCACGAGATCGAGCACGCACACCCGTGCCCCGCGCGCGGCGAGCAGTTCGGCGGTCGAAAGGCCGATCCCCGATGACGCGCCGGTCACCATCGCGCGCAGTCCCTCGAACTCTCCAGCCATGTCTCCTCCTCGCTCTCGCCGGAACGCGCCGGCACGTTGTGCGACCCGTTCGGGCCCTCAGACCGTAACGAACTGCCGCGAGCTTCGCCTAGCCGCTCGGGCTCGCTCGCCCGTAGATCGGGCGCCGCGGACGCATTGGGCGCCTTGGCGCGAACTGGCTTTACCATGGGCGCCGCCAAGCGCGTCGGGGGCGGCGCAGCGCGAAACGAGGAGGAATCGGTGGCTCCTGCAGACAATGCGCACGAACAAAACGTGCGTCGCGTAGCGTCGGTCTTGGGACTCCTCCCCGAGCGCTCCGAGGAGTACCTCTCCTACCACCAGGCGGTCTGGCCCGACGTCTTGGCCGCACTGCGCGCCGCGAATGTCACCAACTACTCCATCTACCGCCACGGCGACCTGCTCTTCAGCTATTTCGAGTACCGCGGGACCGACTACGCGGCCGACATGGCCCGCATTGCCGAGGACCCGGCGACCCAGCGCTGGTGGGCGCTCATGATGCCGATGCAGCGAAGCCTCCGCTCTGGTCCCGATGAGCCGTGGTGGACCGACATCGACGAGGTCTTCCACCTCGACTGATCGCGCACGCGCCGCCGATCTCGGCACGTGCCGCCGCATCGAGGCGCTCAGCCTTGGACCAGGCCGCGCGTCGCCAGCTCGGCATAGAGCGCGTCAGGGACCGTCGCCGAAAAGTGCGCCACGTCCTCTGCCACCTCGCGCGGCGTGCGCGCCCCGACCACGAGGGCGTGCACCGCATCGTGACGCAGGGGGAAGTGGAGCGCGGCGGCGGCGAGCGGCACGTCGAAGCTGGCGCACACCTCGCCGATCGCGCGCGCCCTCGCGATCACCTCGTCGCTTGCGGGCCGGTAGTCAAAGTGCGCGCCCGGCCGCGGGTTGGCGAGCACGTCTCCGTTGAACACCCCAGCCGCGAGCACGCTGACTCCTCGCTCGGCACACGTCGGCAGGAGCGACCGCCCAGCCGACTGGTCGAGCAAGCTGTAGCGGCCGGCGACGAGGATGCAGTCGACGTCGGCCTCGCGCACGATCCGCTCCAGGTGCTCACAGAAGTTCATACCCGCGCCGATCGCCCCCACGACTCCCTCGGCGCGCAGCGCCGCGAGCGCAGGGAAGGCGCCATCGAGCGCCGCATCGAGGTGCTCCTCAGCGTCGTGGACGAGTGCCACGTCGATCCGGTCGATGCCGAGGCGCTCGAGGCTCTCCTCGAGCGAGCGACGCACGCCCTCGGCGCTGTAGTCGCGCACGCGCACGACGGGTGCCTCGCCGGCGAATTCCGGCGCCGGCACGTCCCCTTCGCCCTGGTCGACCAGGAGACGACCGACCTTGGTCGACAGGACGAAGGAGCCGGGTGGCTGGCGCTGCAAGAAGCGCCCGACGCGGCGCTCGGAGAGCCCGCCGCCGTAGTGGGGCGCGGTGTCAAAGGCCCGCACGCCATCCCGCCAGGCCTGCTCGAGGGTGGCGTCGGCCTGCTCGTCGGTGACCGCCTGGTAGAGGCCGCCGAGCGGAGCACAACCGAGCACGAAGCGGGTGATTTCGACCGAGCTGCGGCCAAGCCGGACGCGCTCGAGCGCGCCCAACGGTGCGGTCGCCTCAGCCATCACGACGCCTCCCGCTTCGGAGCTCGCCTGATCCAACAGGTGCACCCGCGTCGCGTCGATGATCCCATCGCACCTCCCCCGCTCGGCCGTGCCCGTCGGCCACGTGCCACCTGCACCTCATGGTCACCGCGTCCCCCTCGTGATCGCGCGGCCTCGCGCCCATTGAGCGTCCCACCGCCTGTTGGTCATCTCAGCCACCTGGCGCTTGCGACGCCGGCGCGCGCCGGCCCGATCGCCTCCTCGCCGCCCGCCAGCAACTCGCCTCGCGTCACGGCCGGGCCGCGCTTCGCGCTCGGGTGCTCGATTCCTCCGCGAGATTGAGGCGGTAGATCCGGCGCAGCCGCTCCTGGGAGCGCCGCAGGTGCTCTTTCATCGCGCGTGCAGCCTGCTCGGGGTTGTGCTCAGCGAATGCCTGCACGATCGTCGCATGCTCGTCGGCGGTATCCCCGCCCTCAGGCGCGTAGCCCGCCTTGAAGTACAGGCGGTAGATCGTGGCGTGCGCGTGCAGCCCCGAGACCGCTCGGCGCAACAACTTGTTGCCCGACGCCTCGGCGACGAAGTCGTGGAAGTACGCATCTGCAGAGACGAGGCTGCGATGGCGGCGGTAATGTCCCGTGTCGCTGTCGTCCCCTGCCAGCTCGACCATCCGCTCGACGCTCGAGCGCAACAGCGCCAGATCCTCCGGGCTGACGTTCTTGCTCGCGGCGCGAGCCGCACCGGGCTCGAGCATGAGGCGCAGCTCGAAGAGCTCGTCCATGTCGCGCAGGTCCGGTACGGGAGCGACGGTGAAGCCCTGGAGGCTCCGGCGGGTCACGAGCCCCTCGAGCTCGAGGCGAGTCAGCGCCTCGCGCAACGGGGTGTTCGACACGCCGAGCTCGCGCGCCAACTGATCGATGACCAGTCGCTTGGACGGGGTCAGCTTGAGATCCATGATCTGCTGCTTCACGACGTCATAGACGCTGTCGGCGAGCACCTGGCGCCCGGGGAGCGCGTCTGCGCCCGCTCCGTCCATCGGCGCGCTGAGGCGCAACGCGCCGGACGGCACGGCACCGTCCCGTCCCGCGCTCGAAGCCTCGCTCGCCATCACCACCCCCTCGCCTTCGGCCTGTTCAAAGGTAGCTGTCGTGTTGACGCCCCGCGAGTGGTCCCGTACAGTACATCATGCACGATGTTGGAGGCTCGTTCCACGAGCCGTGAGGGGCCATATCGGGGGGACCATTGAAGATTTCGGGTGCTCGCGCCTGGGTTTGCGACATCCCTGTCCTCCAGCCGCGGACCGACGCCGTCCAGGCGTTCTTGTCGCAAGAGACGATCTTCGTCGAACTCACGACGAGCGAGGGGACGGTAGGGCGCGGCTACGCGTACACGATCGGCATCGGCGGCTCGGCGGTCCTCGCGCTGTTGCGCGACTACCTGCTCGAGAAGCTGAACGGCCTCGACGCCGCCCGCCCCGAGGAGATCTGGCGCCACCTGTTCAACCAGTGCCGGTCGGTGATGGTCGGTCCGGTCACAGCGCTCGCGCTCGCCGCCATCGACACCGCTGTCTGGGACGCGCGGGCCAAGGCGCTCGGACTTGCAGTCTTCGAGCTCGCCGGCGGGGCGCAGCGCTCGGTGCCCGTCTATGACACCGAGGGCGGATGGCTCCACTTCAGCATCGACGAGCTCGCTGCGAATGCGGCCCAGGCGATCAAAGATGGCCGGCAGGGCGTGAAGATCAAGGTCGGCAAGCCCGACGCGAGCGAGGACGTCGAGCGGCTGCGGGCGGTTCGCGAGGCGATCGGACCTGCCGCCGCGCTAATGGTCGACGCCAACCAGGGATTCACCCGCGACGAGGCCGTCCGCCGGGCACATCTCTACGAGCCCTTCGACCTCACCTGGCTCGAGGAGCCCCTTGCCGCCGACGACGTGGAGGGACACGCGATCCTCGCCCGGTCCACCTCGATCCCGATCGCGGTGGGCGAGACCATGTACTCCCTCGCGCACTTTCGCGAGTACCTATCTGCCGGCGCGGCCAGCGTCGTGCAGCCCGATGTCGCCCGCATCGGGGGGATCACGCCGTGGCTGAAGGTGGCTCACCTCGCCGAGGCCTTCGGGGTGCCGACGGCGCCGCACTTTTTGATGGAGCTCCATGTGAGCCTGTCCGCGGCGGTGCCGAACGGGCGCTGGGTGGAGTGGATCCCCCAGCTCGCGCCCGTGACGACGAGCTCGATCCGCGTCAGCGACGGCCGAGCGCATCCGCCGAGCGCCGCCGGAATTGGCATCAGCTGGGACGACGAGGCGATCCAACGCCTGTCTGTTGCGCGCTAGCCATTCGGTTCGCCTCGACCGCCAAGAGAAAGGAAGGACCAGCCCGGGGGGAGCAACGACAGCAGTGCACGCACAACGAATCGCAAAGTACGTCGGCGCAAGGCGCGCCATGAAGGGGGTTGCGTAGTGATGCAGCAACGAGTCAATCGACAGCGCTGGCGGGCCAAGCAGGCCCTCGCGCTCGCCGCCAGCCTCAGCGTCGGAGCGCTCTGTGTCGGCACCGCCGCCAGCGCGAGCACAGCCGCCAAGGCGCCGGCACGGGCCCGGACACACGCCAAGGTGCCGAAGTCCAAGATCAAGATCGCCCTGATCCCAGGCGGCCCGAACGTCTACTTCGCGCCATGGGCGGCCGCCGCCAAGGCGGAGTCCAAGGCGCTCGGCGTCACGGTGAGCTACGTCGTGCCCCCGACGCCGACGTTCGACCCCTCCGTCGAGATCAGCACGGTCGACTCCCTCGTCGCCAAGGGCTACAACGCCTTCGCGATCTTCCCGGACGGCGAGGCGTCGATCATCCCGCTCTACACCCGCTTGAAGGCGCGGGGAATTCCGGTGATCGACCTGGCGGGCTGCACGAGCGACCCGACCCCGGCGCTGTTCTGCTTTGCGACCAACGTCGAGGCCTCGGCGAAGTACGAGACCCAGGTGCTCACCAAGGCGATGGGTGGCAAGGGCAAGATCGCCTTCCTCACAGGCCTGCTCACCGACGCCAACACGGCGCTTCGCGAGGCTGGCGTGAAGCAGGGCGTGGCGGCGAGCCACGGCAAGGTCAAGCTCGTCCAGGTGGTCTCGAACATCGACAGCCCGAGCGCGGCGCCACCCGCGGTCGAGAGCCTGCTCGCCTCCAAGGGCAGCCAGCTCACGGGCATGCTGTCGACCGACTACTACCCCTCGGTCGCTGCGGCGAGCGTTCTCACCAAGAACACCCAGTTCCGCCACATCTTGTTCATCGGCCAGGACAATGACCCGACGGTCATGAAGGCCCTCGAGAAGGGCTACATCTATGGCACGATGTGGCAGAACTCCTACGGCCAGGGCGTGGTCGCCGCGCAGTGGCTCTACAAGATGCTGGCGAACGGCTGCACCGTGAAGGCCAAGGCACCGTTCACCAAGGTCGGAAAGACGAGCCACTTCATCAACTCCGGCTACTTCTTCGTCGGACGCAAGGACGCGGCCAAGTACGCGAAGGGCATGGAGAACATTCCGGCCACGACCAAGCAGGTGCTTGGCGAGACCAGCAAGTTCCTTTCCTGCCCCTAGGAGCACCACAGCACCAAGCATTGCGCGAGGGGCACCGCGGTCGACGACCCGGTGCCCCTCGCGGCCATCACTGATGGCATGACAGCTCAAGCAACGTCGGCCGCCAAGGGCCGCAGGGACTTCGAGGTCAGCTTCATTGCTAAAGACCAGAGTGGCCGCGAGCGCGGCGATCGACGGGCAGCTCCAAGCGAGCGCGCCGGTCCCTCGCGTGTGGCCAAGTGCCATCGAGCGGGTGCGCGAAGCGCTCGGCACCCAGACCAGCGCGATCGGCCTCATCTTCTTGATCGCCATCACCTGGACGGCCTTCGGCATCGCCGGCAGCGGCTTCCTCGGCAGCTACAACCTCTACAGCATCGGGCAGCTGGCCGCCCGCGACGCCGTGCTGGGCATGGCCCAGGCGATGCTGATCGTCGTCGCCCGGATGAACCTCGCCGTCGGCAGCATCGGCGCGGTCTGCACCTCGCTGCTCGGCTACCTGCTCGTCTCCGCCGGCGTCCCGGTTTGGCTCGCCTTCTTGCTGGTCGCCGTCGTCGGTGTGCTCGCGGCCGTGCTGATGGGCGTCGCGGAGCTGATGACCGGGTTGTCGAGCTTCATCGTCACGCTCGCCTTCTTGTCCGCCTATGCCGGCGGCGCCTTGTTGTTCACGGGCGGGCGGCAGTACCAGATCAGCTCATCCATCGTCACCCGGCTCGGCAACGGCACGTTGTTCTCCTCGGCAATCTGCCCGCTCGTCGCCATCGCGATCGTGTGCGGGGTTGCCTGCTGGCTCCTCTACAGCCGCAACAGCCTCGGCTGGAAAATGCTGGCGGTCGGCGCCAACGAGCGGGCGGCGCGGGCCTCTGGCGTGAACGTCTCGCGCGTCGTACTCGCCGCCTACGCGCTCTCGGGCCTGTTGTGCGCCGTGGCGACGGTGATGAACGCCTCCTATGAGCTCAACGTCAATGCCGGCTTTGGGTCGGACTGGCTGCTCCCCTCCTTCATCGCCGCCGTGCTCGGCGGCGTAGCGCTAACCGGCGGCGAGATCTCGGTGACCGGCATCTTGCTCGCCGCCTTGTTCTTCGACAGCCTGCAGTCCGGCCTCACGATCATCAACGTCCCGAGCTATTGGATCGAGCTCCCCGAGGGCCTGGTGCTCCTCGTCGCCGTCTTGTTGGACCGGGCAAGGAGGGCGCGGCGGCGGACGATGCAGCCGCGCAGCGCAACGAGCACGCCTGAGCCGGATGCGGTGGTGGCCCAATGAACCGCGTGCTGCGCACCCAGTGGGCGCCACTGCTCGCCGCGACGATCGTCGCCGGCATCGTCCTCAGCCTTGCGACCAAGCAGTTCGGATCGTCCTTCAACGTCTACACGATCTTGCAGACCGCGGCGGTCTACACCGTGATCGGCCTCTCGCAGATGATGGTGCTCGCCGTCGCCGACATGAGCCTGGCGGTCGGCGGGATCGCCTCCCTCGTCACGATCGCCACGGGGAACCTCTACCAGGTCCAACACTGGCCGATCGGTGCGGCGATCGCCGGGAGCCTGGCCCTCGGACTGGCGTGCGGCCTCGTCAATGGAGCGATCATCGCCACCACCAAGCTGTCGGGCTTCATCGTCACGCTGGCGACGGGCACCGCGTTCACCGGCATCGCGTACGGCATCACGAGCTCGATCCCCTACTCCAACATCGCCTCGGTGCTCACCAACCTCGGCCAGGGGCGCGCCGCATTCTTCTCCTACCTGCTGCTGCCGGCGATCGCGATGACGCTCGCCGTCGGCGCCGGGTTCCGCTGGCTGCCGATCGGCCGCTCGCTGTTGGCGGTCGGAGGCAACAAGGACGCCGCGGTGCTGTCGGGGCTGTCGGAAAAGCGCGCCATCGTGACGGCGCACGCCGTCTCGGGCGTGCTCGCCGCCGTCGCCGCGGTCCTCTACATCGGCGTGCTGCAGAGCGCGACGCCAGCGACGGGAAGTGACTGGCTGATCATCTCCTTTGCCGTCCCGATCATCGGTGGCACCGCACTTGTCGGCGGCGAGGCCCCGGCGTCGGGCTGCTTCGTCGCCGCCATCGTGCTCTCGGCGATCAACGACGCGCTCATCGTGCTCAATGTCAACACCGAGGCGGTGCAGATGGCCGAGGGCCTGTTGATCTTCGCCGCCGTCATCGCCGGAAAGCTCGGCCAGAGCGTCCGCGGCGGCACTCGCCGCTCCGTCGGGCGACCGAGCACCGGCCCGGGACGGCTCGGTCAGATCGCCCAGGACGCCGCGACGCCAGGATTGGGGATGCCGTGAACGACCAGCTGCGCGAAGCACCGGGTGCAAAAGGGTCCATCCCGACCCTGGTGCTGCAGAACATCTCGAAGGCCTTCGGCGGCGTGGCCGCGCTCACCGATGCGTCCTTGGAGCTCGTGCGCGGCGAGATCCACGCGCTGATCGGAGAGAACGGGGCCGGCAAGAGCACGCTGATCAACATCGCGACCGGGGTGCACCGCCCCGATCGCGGCACCATCCGCATCGGCGAGCAGGTGGTGCACTTCTCCTCGCCGGGCGCCGCTGCCGAACATGGGGTCGCGGTCGTCCACCAAGAGCGCAACCTGGTACGCAAGTTCTCCCTCGCCGAGAACCTCCTCCTCGGCCGCCAGCCGGTCAACAAGGGCCTCGTCAGCTACCGCAAGATGGTCGAGGACGCCGCGCCGTGGCTGGAGCGCGTCGGTCTGCGCTTCGACCCCCGCACCGAGGCGAGCCAGCTCAGCCCCGGTCAGGCCCAGCTGCTCGAGATCGCCAAGGCACTGACGCGCCGCTGCCAGGTCTTGCTGCTCGACGAGCCCACCTCCTCGATCACCGACGCCGAGTTCGAGCACCTCGTGGGGATCCTGCGCGAGCTGCGCGACAGCGGGACGAGCATCGTCTTTGTCAGCCACAAGCTCGAGGAGGTCTACGCGCTGTGCAGCCGCGCCACCGTGCTGCGCGACGGCCGCAACGTGCTGAACGGCGCCCCGCTCAGCGAGGTGAGCCAGGGCGACATCGTCCGGGCAATGGTCGGCCGCCACATCGAGCTCTTCGCGTCCGGAGGCGCGACCAAGCGCGCGGCAGGCCCCGCCCACCTCGAGCTGCGCGGTGTCTCCACCGAGCTTGGGCACCACGGCGTCGACCTCACCGTGCACCGCGGCGAGATCGTCGGCCTGTACGGGCTCGTCGGGGCGGGCCGCACCGAACTCGCCCGCGCCATCGTCGGCTTGGCCAAGATCACCGGCGGCGAGCTGCGCGTCGCCGGCAAGCCCGCGAAGGTCCGCAACCCCTACGACGCCCTGCGCCACCATCGCATCGGCTACGTCAGCGAGGACCGCAAAGACGAGGGCCTCATCCTCACCCATTCGATCAGCCGCAACGTCGGCATGACCGTCTGGAAGCGCCTGGAGGCAAAGTTCGGCTGGATCTCCGAGACCAGGGTGCGCCCGCACATCGCTCCCCCGCTTCAACGTCTCGATGTGCGCATGCACCGGGTCTCCCAGCCCGTCGGCAGCCTGAGCGGCGGCAACCAGCAGAAGGTCTCGGCCGCCAAGTGGATCGCAGCTGAGGCCGAGCTGTTGATCTTCGACGAGCCGACCGTCGGCATCGACGTCGCCGCCAAGGACGCGATGCACCGACTCATCGCCGAGCTCGCCGACGATGGCACGGCGATCTTGTTGATCTCAAGTGACCTGCGCGAGGTGGTGCAGCTGGCGGACCGGATCGTCGTGATGGGCGACTTCCGCATCCTCGACGAGCTCGAGGGCGGTGGCCAGTACGCACCGATCAGCGAGCGGGTCATGCAGGCGATCACCGCAGCCACCCTTGCGGCCCAGCCGGACGAGCACGACGCCATCGCCGGGTCGCCGGTCCACTGAAGAGGGAGACCACCGTGTCGATCCTCGATACCCACTTCCACGTCTGGGACCCCGCCACCCGCGACCACGCCTGGCTCGCCGGCCTGCCGGCGCTCAATCGGCGCATCAGCATCGAAGACTACGAGGCCGTCGCCCACAACAACGGCGTCAGCCAAGCGGTGCTCGTCCAGGTGCTGAACGACCTCGGAGACACCCGCGACTTCCTTGCCATCGCCGCGAGCCACGAGATCGTGGCCGGCGTCGTCGGCTGGGTGCCGCTCGAATCGCAAGCGATCGCCGACGAGATCGCCGCGCTGCGCGAGGCACCGGGGGGCGACGCGCTCGTGGCGATCCGCCACCTCATCCAGGACGAGGGCGATAACGCCTACGCCACACGTCCCACCGTGATCGCCGGGGTGCGCGCGGTCGCGGCGGCGGGGCTCGCCTACGACATCGTGATCCGCTCCCACCAGCTCCCCGCCGCGATCGCGCTCGCCCGAGCGGTTGAGGACTGCCGCTTCGTCCTCGACCACGGCGCGAAGCCTCCGTTCTTTGACGCCGACGGCCTGCTCGCCTGGGAGCGCCAGGTGGCCGAGCTGTCCCGGCTCGACCACGTCGCCTGCAAGCTCTCCGGGCTCGTCACCGAGGCCGGTTCGGGATGGCGCGACGTCGATGTCAAGCGGTGCTTTTCCCACCTAATCGAGTGCTTTGGCACCGAGCGCGTGATGTACGGCTCGGACTGGCCCGTCTCGAGCGACGTCGCCCGCTACGACGAAGTCCGCGAGCTGTGCGCCTCGGCGCTGGGCGACCTGTCGGCCGCCGAGGCCCAGGCCGTGTGGTCCGACAACGGCCGGCGCATCTACCAGCTCGGCCACCGGGCCTGAGCGGCGAGCACGGCCAGGCACTCAGACGCCGAGCGTCCCGCCCGCCTCGCTGTTGCGCAGCAGGCCGACCCCGCCCTCGCGCAGCTCGTCGATCGAGACCACCCCGAGCAGCTGCATCGTCCGCCGCAGCTGTTCGGTGAGGATGCTGAGCGCCCGATCCACGCCGCGCTCGCCGCCGGCGGCGAGGCCGTAGAGGTAGGGGCGGCCGATCGCCGCCGCGTCGGCTCCGAGCGCCACCGCGGTGGTGATGTCAGCGCCGTGGCGGATGCCCGAGTCGACCACGATCACGGCATCCTCGCCGAGCGCCTGGCGCAACGGGTGGATCATCTCCGCGGTCGGCAGGGAGCGGTCGAGCTGACGGCCGCCGTGGTTGGAGAGATGGATGCCATCAAAGCCAATGGCGACCGCCCGCTTCGCGTCCTCGGGGCTGACCGGTCCCTTCAAGAGCATCGGCCCCTTCCACCAGCCCCGGATCTCGGCCAGGTCGTCGAAGTCCACGCTCGGATCGAACAAATTCGCCATGTTCGCCGCGGTGACGGTGTCAGCGCCCACGCCGCTCAGGTCGTCCACGCTCGCAAAGCGCAGCGCCGGCGCGCCGAGCATGGAACGCCAGTAGGTGACGTGGATGGCGATGTCGCCGAGCGTCTGCAGGCTGAGGGCGGGGGGGATCGTGAGGCCGTTGCGCACGTCCCGCTCGCGTCGACCCGACACCGCCGTGTCGATGGCCACCTCGAGCACCGAAAAGCCACTGGCCGCCGCGCGCTCGAGGAGGGCCCGGCACTGGCCGCGGTCGCGCAGCACATAGAGCTGGAACCACAAGTTGTCGTGCCCGCTCGTCGCCAGCTCTTCGACTGAGGTCGTCCCCACCGTCGAGAGCGCGTAGGGGAGGTGGTGCGAGGATGCCGCCCGGGCGACGGCGAGCTCCCCTTCGGGGTGCATCATCCGCGTGTAGCCCGTCGGACAGAGCGCAAGGGGCGCAGCGATGCGGCGGCCGAAGAGCTCGGTGGAAAGCTCCACCGAGCTCACGTCGCGCGCCGAGTTCGGGACGAAGCGCCAGGCCTGGAAGGCGGCCCGGTTCTCGCGCAGCGAGATCTCCTCGTCCGCTCCGCCGTCCACGTAGTCAAAGACCGCCCGGGGCAAGCGCCGACGGGCGAGGCGGCGCAGGTCGCCAACGTTCAAGCAGCGCTCGATACGACGAAGCTCTCGATCGAGCGTCGGTCGCCTGAGCTGGAGCAGCTCGCGGATCTCCGAGGCGCGCACCTGCTAGCTCACCTGTGCGACAGCCGACGACATAGCTGGATTATGCCAAAGAATTGGCGGGTTTGCTTGATCCAGACGATTGATCAGCACCGGGCGCGGCCCCGCAGGCGCCACCACCAACACCCGGCGCACCGGGCACGGGCGCGCCGACGCGCGCCCGTGCCCGCCGGTTCAGTCCGCGATCGTGCGGAGGCGCTGGCGCACGCCGGACGCGCCGTAGGGGTAGTCGGCGGTGAAGGGCGCGGACGCCGCGTCGAGACGCTCGGTCTCCTCGGTGCTGAGGTGCAAGGCGGCGGCACCGAGGTTGTCCTCGAGCTGGGCCAGGGTGCGCGCCCCCAAGATCACCGAGCTCACCGTCGGCCGGTCCACCAGCCACGAGAGCGCCACCTGGGCCATCGACACGCCGCGGGCCTTGGCGACCTGCTCGAGCGCCTCGAGCACGTCCCAGGTGCGCTGCTGGGGATTGCGCTGGTCGAAGGCCTCGACCCCGTTGCGCTTGCCCTCCCCGAGCCGCGTCCCCCCCGTAGGGCGCTCATCTCGGCGGTACTTGCCCGTCAGCCAGCCACCACCGAGCGGCGACCAGGGAAGCAGACCGAGGCCCTCGGAGGCGCAGGCGGGGATGATCTCCCACTCGAGTTCGCGCACCAACAGGTTGTACTGCGGCTGCAGGCTCACAGGGACCGACAGGCCCTTGAAGCTCGCCACGTCGACGGCCTTTTGCAGCTGCCAGGCCGTGAAGTTCGACAAGCCCACGTAGCGGATCTTGCCGGCGCGCACCGCGTCGTCCAGAAAGCGCAGCGTCTCTTCGATCGGGGTCAGGGCGTCATATGCGTGCACCTGGTAGAGGTCGATCACATCGAGCTGCAGACGCTCGAGGGACGCATCGAGCGCCACGGCCAGGTGCTTTCGCGATAGACCCCGGTTGTTCGGGCCATTCCCGCGGGGAAAGCGCCCCTTGGTCGCGACCACGAGCTCCTCGCGCAGCGACGCCGGCTTGGTCTTCAGCCAGCGGCCGATGATCTCCTCAGAGACCCCGGCCGAGTAGACGTCCGCGGTGTCGACCAGGTTGCCCCCGGCCTCGACATAGCGCTCGAGCTGGACGACCGAGTCGGACTCGCTCGTCTCACTGCCAAAGGTCATCGTCCCGAGCGCGAGCGTCGAGACGACGCACCCGGTCCGACCCAACAGGCGGTACTCCATCAATGCCTCACTCCTTGCGATCTCGTTCGGGGACACCGGGTCACACTACGGGCTCATCGCGAACGACCGACAGAGATGCGACCGACGACGCCGAGGACGCCAAGCATCGGGCATCGGGGACGCGCCAAGGCAGTTCGGCCGGCCGCGCGCCAACCGCTTCGGCCGAGGTCGCGCTGGTAGGGTCCTTTTCGGTTGCGACGAGCGACGCACGCCACGCCCCGTCGCCGATCCGGCCTGAGAGGGGAGAAGCCCATGCAGCTGCGAATCTTCACCGAGCCCCAACAGGGCGCCTCCTACGACGAGCTGCTCGCCATCGCCCAGGCGGCCGAGCGCGCCGGCTTCGACGCTTTCTTCCGCTCGGACCACTACTTGAAGATGGAGCAGGAACACGCGCTCCCCGCCTACACCGACGCCTGGCTCACCCTCGCCGGCCTCGCCCGCGACACCAAGCGCATCCGCCTCGGCACGCTCGTCTCGCCGGTGACCTTCCGACAGCTCGGCACCTTTCCCCTCCTCGTCTCCCAGGTTGATCACATGAGCGGCGGCCGAATCGAGGTGGGCGTGGGCGCCGGATGGTTCGAGCAAGAGCATGCCAACTACGGCATCGCCTTCCCCGCGCTGCGAGATCGCTATGACGCCCTCGAGGACCAGCTCGAGATCTTGCACGGGCTGTGGAGCACAACCGGCTCCACCTTCGCCTACTCGGGGCGCACCACGAACGTGGAGCTCGACGTGGCGCCGCTCGCTCCCCTCCAGCGCCCGCACCCACCGATCATCGTCGGTGGGAGCGGCAGGGAGCGCAATGCCGACCTGGCAGCCCGCTTCGCCGACGAGTTCAACCGGGCCTTTGCCTCCCGCGATGACAGCGTCGAGTCCGCCGAGGCGGTGAGGCGGGCATGCACGGCGATCGGGAGGGACCCGGCAACCATGACGTTCTCGATCGCCCAGACCTGTGTCTGTGGGAGCGACGAGGCCGAGCTCGCGCGCCGTGCCGCGTACATTGGCCGAAGCGTCGAGGACCTGCGCAAGAACGCCCTCGCCGGCACGCCCGCCGAGGTGCGCGAGCAACTGTCGCGCTGGGAGGCGGCGGGCTTCACGCGCTGCTACCTCCAGCTGCTCGACCTGCGCGACCTCGAGCACGTCGCCCTCCTCGGCGAGACGCTCCTCAGCGCGCGCTGACCGCCTGCGGCTCGCCGCCTGAGCGACGTCGGCCGCGCTCACCGGCCAACCCAAGGCCAGCGCATGCCGCTCGACTACCGGGCGCCGTGGTGGCGATGCCATCATGCGCCGATGGACGACTCCGCGCTCGATGACGACCTCCTCGCCCGCTACCGCACCCTCCCGGCCGCCAACGTCGGTGATGCGATGGAGCGCTTCGGCGCCATGGATTCGGTGATCCGACCCATGTACCCCGGTGCGCGCATTGCCGCGCCCGCCTACACGATCCTCACCCGCGCGGGTGACAACAAGGCGATCCACGACGCCCTCGCACTCGCCCCGCCAGGACAGGTCCTCGTGGTGAACGGCTTCGGCGACACGACCCGGGCGCTCATCGGCGAGCTGCTGGCCGGCCGGGCCAAGGCCGCCGGACTGGCTGGCTTTGTCATCGACGGCGCGGTGCGCGACGTCGCCGAGCTCGAGGCGATCGGCATGGCGACCTTCGCGCGTGCCACCACCCCGGCCGGCCCCTACAAGTTCGGACCGGCGCGCCACCAGGTACCGATCGCCTGCGGAGGGGTGTGCGTGCTGCCCGGCGACCTCATCGTCGCGGACGCAGACGGCGTGGTCGTCGTGCCACGGGCCGAGGCACGTGACGTACTCGTCGCAGCCGAGGCGATCGCTACCAGCGAGGTGGAGATGAAGGCACAGATCGCATCGTCATCGCACAATCTCGCCGAACGCTGAGCCGCGCGTCTGGCGTCGCCACGCCACCCGCGCCATCCCAAGCGCCACGGACTCGACGCCACAGCGCACCGCTCGCTCGGTATGCCCTCGGCTCCACCGCAACGCGACATGCCCGATCAGCCGGGCGCGCCGTCGAGGCCGAGGCGCGCGCGGAGGCGCCCGGCATCGAAGCTGGCCGCCCCCGCGGGCGGCCGCTGGCGATCGAACTCGTGCAGCAGCGCCACGAGCTGCTCGCGCCGGGTTGGATCATCCGCGGCCTGACGCGGCGTCAGTCCGCCAAGGGCGGGAACTGGCTCATCGACCCAGCGCTCCTCGGCGTCGGCAATGAAGCGGGCAAGGGCCTCGGCGACCTCAGGAGGCGGGTCGTCCTCCGGCACCGCGTCGCGCGCTGCGGCGCCGCGCACCAGCTCCGACTGGGGCAGTTCGCGCGTTGCGATCCGCTCGCGACCCGCAAGGATTGGCGCGAGCCGTTTCAAGAGCCGCTCGAAGCGCTCGCGGCTGTTCGCAACCAGCTGCAGCTCGCCATCGCTCAGGCTGACCGAGGCGCGAAGGACGCGTTGGCCATCCACCTCGACCCACTCCTCCCAGCGTCCCGGCTCACCCCGCTCCAACAAGACGTCGAGGCGACGGCTGAGCGCCGCCTCGTCGCTCGCGGCATAGGCGGCCTCGCAGATCACGATCGGCTCGCCTTCGCGGTTGACGCGGGCGGGTGGCGCGCGGAGTTCCCCGATCAGCTCGGCAAGCACGTCGGCGTCGGCCTCGGCGTCCAAGGCGGCCATCGCGGCGTCGCGTGCCGCGAGCGGCAAGGGCTGGATGCCGCCGACGAGCTGATATCCGTCGCCGTCGAACACGGGGTGGGCGAGCACCAGGTCACCAGCCTGCAGCACCCGCGAGCCGCGGCGTTCGTTTACCTCGTAGCGCTCGCCGCTTCGCAGGTCACGCAGCGTCATCCCCTCACCGGACCGCAGGTCGCCCACCTCATAGACCGAGTGCCCCGACAGCGCCCACTGGACGAGCAGATTGTGCTCGTCGTCAGGAAGGATCGCGCCACGCTCGTGGAGGAAGTCGGCGATCGCTCCATCGGCGAAAAGCACGAAGGAGGCCGCACGGTCGAGCTCCACCATGCGGGCGAGGTCGTCTTCGGATCCGGGCCCATTGCCCAACATCACCTCGGCGAGATCGACGAGCTCGCCCTCCCGCCCTGAGCATTCGAGCCACCAGCGCAGCTTCTCCCACAACCACGCCACGCGCGCCGGAAGCGGGTGCGGGTGGTTGGATGCGAGCAGGCAGCACTGCTTGAACTTGCGCCCCGAGCTTCACGGGCAGGGGGCGTTGCGACCCCCAGGCGGCTCGTCGACCTCGGGGAGATAGCGGCGCAGCAGCTCGATGCGCGGCGCAAGCGCGTCGTCGTCGTCAAGGCGCTCGAGCAGCGCCACGGCCTGGGCCGCCTGGCCCCGGTCGCTCGCGTACCACGCGGCGTCCTCGATCGCCGGCGCGAAGTCGGGGTCGAGCACGAGCACCTGGCGCAGCGCCGCCTCACCGGCGATCGGATCGCCTTCACGCGCCGCCAGGGCCGACACCGCCCAGGTGAGCACGGCGCGCTCGCCCCGCGACGCCGCCTTGGCGGCCGCCTCCATGAACCGTCGACCTTCGAGCCCCTCCAGCTCGCAGAAGTCCGCGAATCCGTGCACGATCGCCCGGTTCGCGGCGAGGCCGGCGATGCGGTTTGCGAGCTCGCGATCAAACCCGGGCGCCGCCTGGCCTGCGACACGCTCGGCGATCGCCGTCAAGATCACGAAGCGATCAAAGTCCCGGCCCTCGAGATCGCGCAGCGCCGCCAGGCCCACCAGCTCACGGGTTTGGCCGAAGTCCTCCCAGTCGATCCCCTCCATCCCGACGTAGTCGTCGCGCAGCTCGAGGCGCGCCAGCTCGCAGAGCTGCTCGAGGGCCGGGAGCACGCCGGCACGCGCCTCGGGCACCTCGACGAGCAAGGAACAGACGAGTTCGAGGACTCCGAGCGCATGCCTTCTGGCAAGGCGAAGCGCTCAAGACAATCCCGCATCACGCTGGCGAGCCGGTCCTTGGACAACGTCTCTTGCGGCTCGGCCAGCACCGACAACACGTCGGGGCCGAGCCGGATCCCAAGACGCATGCCGGCACCAAGTCGCGGTGACGCCGTGGCAATGCCCACAAGGCGTGGCAACTCCCATCGTTCGAGCGACAGACCAGCGGCAAGCTCGGCATCGCTCGCCGCTAACCAGGCGGCGACGGGAGCGAGGCCGCCATCGAGGACCACCGCGTCGGCGGCGACCTCCTCGCCAGAAAGGACGCGGGTCAGCGTCACCCCAGACAACAGCGCCGTCACCGAGGCCAATCGGTCTTGGTCCAACGACACCACCTCGGGGTCGCCTTCGAGCGGTTCGAGACGCGCCTCCTCGACGCCCAGGCGCAGCGCGAGCTCAGCCCGGGTGAGCGCGACGATGGCCTCGAGCTCGCGCAGCGCGGCGTCGAAGAGATCGGTGCTCGCGTCGTCCTGCTCCTCCTCGTCGTCCTCGAGCGCCAGCCAGGTCCCAGGAAGGCCCTCGAGCTCGGAGCGATACGCGGCCAGGTCGATTTGGACCGCGGGATCGGTGGCCGTCTCGTTCCTCGTGGCGGCGTCGTGGAACACGGTCGCCCAGCAGGTGGCGAGCATGTGGCAGATGTCGTGGCGGTCGTGGCCGGCCGCGCTCAGGCGTTGGGCGGTCGCCCACACCTCAGGCGGCTCGCCGGAGAGGAGCTGGTCGGCGACGACCTCATGCAGTGCGAGGTGCGCCCGGACTCGATCCTCGTTGCCCAGTTCCTCAAGGAGGCCGGGGTGCTCCGCGGCGATCAACCAGGAACGGTCATCTGCGTCGAAGGGGTCACGCTCCCCTTGCCTCGCCCGCCCGGAGGTGGAGGGAAACAGCCAGGAGCCCGGGGAGTGCTCGTGCATGGCGTGGACGCTAGTCGCCGCATTCGTCGCACTCCCGCGACCCCGCCCGCGCCGTTGCCCCGAGCAAGACCAACCCGTCGTGACCCGCGCCACGGGCGAGCTGCGCCGCGGGTCACCGCCGACCAAGCGCCACCAAGACGCCCACCGCCGTCGCGCCCGCAAGCGCCTCGAGCCCACCCGGAGCTTCCAGCGTCGCGCACGGATCCCCCACCGTTGCCATCGGATCTGGCAGCGTCGCCATCGGATATGGCAGCGTCGAACTCTTCACTCGGACGCCTGCGACCGGTCCTCGGCACCTGATCGACGACGGCGGATACCCGCCTCCAAGGACGCCGCCGGTCCGCAGACCATCCGGGCCGCCTTCGCCCGGAGCGGTGTTGCTCGCGACCGATTGCCGGCCCAACGGTGTCCGGTCTGGACCTACGCGTTCGCCGCGCTCGGGCGCAGGCCGTCGAGCACCATGGCCATCAGCCGCTCACCCTGGCCCTCGCTCAAGGTGGCACTCGTGCACATCGGCCCGATGAGCTGCATCAGATCTGGGCCGCTCACGTCGCTGCGCACTACTCCCGCCTGCTGGGCGTGGGTGATGACCAAGCTGGCGGCCTCTTCGATTCGCTCGCGCAGGCTGACGCGCAAATCGGGGTTCTTGTCGAAGGCCTCGCGCAGCTCTTGGAGCAAGGTCCGCTTGGAGCGCGAATACGCGAGGAACGCGTCCATCCACGCGTGCAACGCCTCGAGCGGCTCGAGCTCGGCAACGACCCGCTTGGCTGCGGTGACGAGCTCGTCGACATCGGTGCGGTAAACGGCCTCGACGAGGTCGATGCGCTTGGGGAAGTGGCGGTACAAGGTGCCGACGCCGACACCGGCGTGCTTGGCGATCGCCTCCATCGCAGCGCCCCCGCCCTGCTCGGCGAAGACCTCGCGGGCCGCGCCAACCAGCCGCTCGTAGTTGCGCCGGGCATCCGCGCGCATCGACCTGCAGCCCGCCGTGCCCTCGCCCGGCGCGTCGACCTCGGTGACATTGCCGCTGCTCATCGGATTCATTTCGCCATCACCTCGCGGCGGGTTGCAAACCGGAGGCACCCTCCGTATAGTAAGCGGAGGAAGCTTCCGCTTTAAGAGTACCCAGTGGAAAGGTCCGCGTCCATGCCCACCCCGGTTCTCGAGCCGACGCCCAGAGCGCTACCCGAATGGTCGCTGCCCCCGCGTCGCCGGCTCCTTGCCCGTCCCTGCTTCTCCCTCCTCGTCATCTTGGCGGCCCAGCTGATGGTCGTGCTCGACGCCACCATCGTCAACGTCGCCCTTCCCCACATCCAATCCAGCCTTGGCTTCACCAGCACGAACTTGTCGTGGGTCCTCAACGCCTACATCCTCACCTTCGGCGGCTTGTTGCTGCTCGGGGCGCGCTCGGGCGACCTGCTCGGACGGCGCCGCATCTTCATTACCGGCATCGTGGTGTTCTCGCTCGCCTCCCTGGCCGGCGGCATGGCCACGGCGCCGTGGATGCTGCTCGGGGCCCGGGCCGCCCAAGGCGTCGGCGGCGCCCTGGCGGCGCCCTCGGCCCTCGCGCTGCTCACGACGCTGTTCCCCGAGGGTGCCGCCCGCGTCCGAGCGATCGCGCTCTTCACCACGGTGTCTGCCGCCGGCGGGGCGATCGGCCTCGTCGCCGGCGGGATGCTCACCGAATGGGTCGGCTGGCGCTGGGTGATGTTCGTCAACGTGCCGATCGGCCTCGCGGTGAGCGTGCTCGCCGGCAAGGTGATCGCCGAGACACCGGTGCGCCGCGGCCGCTTCGACGCCGTCGGGGCGCTCACCTCGACGCTCGGGATGACTGCCCTCGTGCTCGGCCTCGTGCAGGCGGGAAACGACGGCTGGGCGAGCCCGATCACGATCGCCTCGCTCGTCGGCGGGGTGGCACTGCTTAGCGCCTTCGTCGTCACTGAGCGCCGCGCCGCCGAGCCGGTCCTGCCGCTCCGCTTGCTGACGCACCCCACCCGCTCAGCGGCCAATGCCGCTCGCGGCCTCGTCTACTGCGGGATGTACGGGATGTTCTTCTTCCTCTCCCAGTTCCTCCAAGAGGTCCAGGGCTACTCCCCGCTGCGCGCCGGGGTGAGCTTTCTGCCCATGCCCCTCTCGGTCTTTTTGAGCTCCCAGCTCACGAGCCGGGTGCTCGTGCGCCGGCTCGCCCCCAAGCAGCTGATGCTGCTCGGCATCGGCATCGCCACCGCCGGGCTCGTGATCGCCAGCCAGCTCAGTGCCTCGTCGCCCTACGTCGTCGTGCTCGCCGCCCTGGCGCTCATGGGTGCCGGCTCGGGGGTGTCCTTCGTCTCGCTCACGACCGCCTCGCTCGCTGGCGTCGCCCCCGATGACGCCGGCGCGGCCTCCGGGCTCATCAACGTGAGTCAGCAGCTCGGCGGAGCACTCGGCGTCGCCGTGCTCGTCACCGTGTTCGCCGCGGCGACGCACCACCTCACCATCACTGCGCACCTCAGCGCGGCAGCGATCGCGGTGCTCGTGCACGGCCTGCACGTCGCCTTCGGAGTCGGGGCGCTGTTCGCACTGGTCGGTCTCGCGACGGTGGCCGCCTTCGTACGCACCACTCCACAGCGCTCTTCTATCGCCCGGCTCGAGACGGACCTGGCCGAGGCCGAGGCGCTCGACGTGGCGCTGTAGCCCGCACCCCCGTCCGTCATCCCTTGGTCACGGCAACCACGACAAGGGGCCCGCAGACGCGGGCCCCTTGTCGCGTCGTGGATCAACGGCGGCGCCGCCGAACACCTAACGCCGGCATCTCCTTGCTGCGGCCCAAGTGAGAAGCGGTGCATCACCGCGCTGCACCGGCCGCGCTCAGCAGGACTCCCTCGCCGGTCGCGAACGACGTCTGGCGAGGCACGCCCACGAACACAGCATCTCGAGGAGAGGAGAGCGGGACTGGGCTCGACGATCGTCACGAGCCAGCTGCCCATCGGCCATCTCCGCGAGGCGCTCGGCGAGCCCACGATCGCCAAGGCTCTTTTGGGGGACGATCGCGGACCGCCCGCTCCAGGACCTTCACCACCTGGAGCTCGATGGCAGGTCGATACGTCGATCTGCCCGCGCATCGGCCGCTGAGCGGGCGCGCCGCGCTCGCCGGCACTGCACCGCAGAGGACGCGCGAGCAAACCGGCGACCTCGTGAGCGCACAACCAACTGATTCGCGTTCGGAAGCGTCTTCGGGCACATGCAGCGACCCGCGATCGCGACCATCTGGAGGAGGTGAGCTCGGGGCCCTCTACGCCGGCAGCTGGGCTGCCCTGATCCCTCAGTCCGCGAGATGCACGAGACGTCGCAATGCTCAGCCACCGGCTTCAACCACCCCGAGCGGCTGATCGCCCTGCTGTTCGATCGCGGCGGATTCGGCCCGCCGCTTCCAGGCAGGCCGTGAGCTGCCCCCCGTCGCTCGCTCCCTCTGGGTTGGCCTCGGAGGGTGACCAACGACCGAGGGATGCAACAGCAGGAGATCCCTCAATTGCCCGTCGGCACCAGGCGGAACGCGCGGGTGTGCATCGGACGCACGACAGAGAAGCGACGGCGATCGAGGGTGGCGATCACCTCAGCTCTCTATGCAGTGGAGCCCCCCGTCAAGGGATTGGTTGTTGGCGCCAGGGGCGCGTGCTGCCAGACGAGCCGGGGTCAAGGGCGGCCGAAGGCCGGCCCCCGCAAGGGGGCTTGCCTTGACGCCGG
>JAJZBI010000055.1 GCA_021798985.1 Actinomycetes bacterium | reverse complement strand
CAGTCGAGTAATCCCAGGTCACAGCGTCGCGTAGTAACACGACCCCTTGGCCCTCTCGCTGCCATTCTCCCAGCTCATGTCCCACTTTCGGGGCGCCCGCATGCCTACCAGCTCCGGAAGTCCGGTCGGAGACCAGCCGAACCGCTGCTCGGCCGGGGGAGGTGGACCCTCAGGGTGGTACTACGACTGGCAAACGGGGTGGTCCCATGTCACTGGCAAAACCAGCGACCAACTGGTCCTATGTGACTGGCAAACGACATGCGAGGAGCTGACCATCGACCGAGCGAAGCGCGAGATCGGGAGTCAGCGTCGTTTCCTGCCAGGTGAACGACGGCTCGACCTCGACTCGCAGGTCGGGCGTGCTAAGGAGCGCCGCAGCTGCGAGCTCGTTGTAGGTGGAGAGGAAGTGCTTGTCGCTCTGAAGCCGAGCCAGAGCGTTCTGCCGCTGGCGTTCCGGGAGCTGTCCGAGCGCAGACGAAAGCCACCCACGTTGTGGAGCGCGAGCTGGATCGGTGATCACCGGCCACAGCTCAGGACGCCTCCAGTCTGGCCGGCTGGAGAACCGTCGTACGAATTCCTGGGCGAACTCATCGTCAGCAGCAAGCACGTGCCGAAGTATGCAGCCAGGTCGCGACCTCCGTAGGGACCAGCCCGCGGCCTTGTGGCATCGGGGCCATGAAGCTCCCGCCACTTCGCCATGTTCGCACAAACCAGGTCCTCACGATCGATCCGCCGCCGCGCCCGTCTCCGCTGGGCGCTCGACGAGCTCCAGGAAGACCCCCGGCGTCGTGGCATGACGCGGACCACTCGTCGGTGCTCCGAGCGGTGACCGGGCTCGCGCCTGCCTTGAGATCGCGGCGTGCCCATCGACGACGGGTGGGGGCAGTACGGGGTCGCCGCAGGGCGCCACGAGCACCTGGTGTGCGACACGTGCGGCCGGATCGAGCCGCGCGTGTGCTCGATCGTCGACGTCCTCGCTGGACCGGCTCGACGCAGTTTGGGGTTCGCCGCGAGTCACCAGCTCGTTCTCGCCGGAACCTGCGCCACTCACCACCCACGGGCGTCGAGGAGCTTCATGAGATTGCGCTTGGGCTTGTGGCGAGCCCGCACCCCTGCCGCGTACGGCGCGAATACGTCGGGCTGGGCGGCGGCGCGCATCAGCTTTGCGACGTGGGCCATCGTCTCGACCGCCTGGCGGTAGGCGTCGTTGTTCTTGGCAGCGATGAGGCGTTCCACCTCGTCCTCGAAGATCGGGATTGCGTCGAGCGGGTGATCTGCCTCACGGCGACGGGCGAGCTCGAGCCACAGGCGCCACGAGCATCCGCCGGCTTTCGCCTCGGCCCAGGCCTGGTCGCCGTCGCCCTCGAAGAGGAAGACCTGGACGAGATCCGACGCGTCCGGGGAGAGCCCCCATCTGGCAAGCCCAGGACCCGACCCTCCCTTCGTGCTGGCGGCCCTCATCCGGCCTGCGACGTTCTTGCGCAGGCATTCGAGCGCGCGAGGTCGCCAGGTGTCCCACGTGCCGGCTCGCGTGCCCTGGGCGCAAAGCCGCTCGTAGGTGCTGGGCGAGGGGCGTTCCTCGAAGGCCCTCCAGGCGAGCTCGACCGCCCGCTCGCCCTGGCCGGCGCGGTGGTGCTCGTCGGCCGCCACCTCGAGGAGGCGGTGATCGGCCAATGGCCCGAAGTGCTCGAGGCCCTGCTCGGCCCAGCTCAGCGCGTCGGCGAAGCGGCCCGCAGCCCGGTACTGCTCGGCGATGCGGACGAACTGGTAGGGGGAGGACTGGTCCTTCGCGAGCACGGCGACGACGGCATCGACGTCGTCGGATGCCTCGGTGAGGGATTCCATCATGTGAGTGATGCGGAACCTGTTGTCCTCGTAGGAGCGCTCGTCTCCGGGTCTGAGCGCGGGGAGGCGCTCCCAGGCGGCCCCGGCGAGCTGGCGGTAGGTGGCGAGGCCCGTCTTGCCCAGCACCTTCGCGTAGGTGTGTGCCGCACCGGAGAAGACGTCGAGGTCGCCGGCGTTGCACTCCCAGTCGAACAGGCGGCGGGCGAGCGCGTCAGGGTCGGGACGGGCTTTCGTGCAGGCGGCGAGGTGGAGCTCCTGGAGCTCGGCGGCGATGTCGCCGAGGCAGCCGTCGGAGTCATCGACTGAGCCGACCGCGTCTTCGGCTCGTTCGAGGGCGTGCTCGCACAGCTCGATCACCGCCTCGGGCTCGCCGTCGTCGAGCATGCCCCGGACCGCACCGATCACCTCGCGGATGCGCTCGGCATAGTCGTAGGCCTCGCGGTAGGATACGTAGTCGTCGGTTGCGAACGCGTCGTCGATCGCGCTCAGGAATGCCCGAAGCGGCGGAGGGCCGGAGACTGCCCTCGCCGCGTCGAGACGGAGCCGGACGAGGGTTCGCTCGTCGGCCGAAGCGATGTCGAGCACGAGCTCCACGAGCTGCTCGTGGCCGAGCCCCTCGAGGTAGGCTCGCACGTCGACCTGTGGTTCGACCTTCGGCCCCTCGGCGGCACGGGGATCGGTGGCGACGAGGGCGAGCGCGACCACGTGCTTGCAGAAGCTCTCGTCCGCACCGACCGGGCAGGAACAGGAGAACACCGGCTCACCGTCCTCGACCCCGAGGCGCACCTTGTAAGGCGCCGATCCCCGGACGGTCGCCTCGGCGGACGTCTTGGTGACGCGCAGCCTCGTCACCGTGCCGCTCCTCGCGTAATCCTCCCCGCGCTCGAAACTGCGAGGACCGGCGAGGGAGCGGACCCGGCGCCGGTTCAAGGCCTCTCCGAGATCGCCAGGTACTTGTCGAGGGGACGCAGGGGCCACCGCAGCATGCTACGAGCGGCAACGCATCCATCGCAGAGGCCGCGCCGGGCGAGTCATGTGGCGATGGGACGAAGCGGCACGCGAGCCGAGTAACCCGCAGCAGCGAGCCAGGCTCGGGCGCGACCGCGCTGGCGGTCGTCGGAGAACGCGTACCAGGCTTCGAGCTCGCCGGGTCGGCGCCCGAGGACATCCTTGAAGCGGCGGAAGGCGCCCCGCCCCGAGATGGCGATCGCAAGGTGCTCGGCGAGGTCCTCCTCGTCGAGCGCGTCGATGAAGTTCTCCATGTCCCGATACGCATCCCGTGAGCCTTCGCACCACACCGCCAGCCAGCGGTCGGGGTCCTCGTCGTCGGGGTCCTGCTCGCCCTGCTCACGGGCGTAGTCGATCGCCGCCTGCGGCCGGACCTCGCCGGTGTGCAGGTCGATCCGCCCGCCGCCATGGGCGGGGTCTCCTTCGAGGATGCCGGCCAGCTCCTCGAGGTCGACAGGGAGCGGGCGCAACATTGGTGCGGGCCGGTCGCCGAGCGCGGCCTCGAGTTGCTCGGCGAGATCGTCGTCACCCTCCCAGGCGCGTGCTCGCAGCTGCCTGGCGCAGCGCCGAGAAAGGTCGGGCGCTTCCTCGACGCCCTGGGCCAGGGCAATGATCAGCCCATCGCCCGCGCGCTGGAGCAGGTCGCCCCAAGGTCCCCTTGACAGCGCGACGACGACGCGTTCGCCGTCCCCATCGAAGACGGCGCTTCGAAGAGCGACCAGACGGTCGTCGACACCACCCACGATCGGTCCAGCCTGTCACGTCTCGCTCACCAGGACAGATAGTTCCCAGGGCCGTGACAGCCGGTCGGACCGCCTCTCAGGTCACGATGGAGGCTGTGGGTGCCGAGCCCCGTCCGCACAGCTCAGGCAGCCTCTTCGTGCCGAACGACGATCATGGTTCCGATCAGGTACGGGGCCCGGCCGGCGGAGTATGACCCGCTCGCGGCTCGCCGATTTCGACTTCTGGACGGCCCGACCGCGGCAGGGTGCTTCGGGCGTCGGACCGAACAGGGAGCCAGGGGGGCAGCTTGGCAGCAGCTAGGCGTCCGACAGATGTACTACAATGAGCGCAGTGGTCTCGGAGCCGCGTCTCGACTGGCAGTACCGCGCTGAGTACATCGCGTCGCGTTCGGCCAGACGTCCCGGCGATACCGACATCGAACCCGCATGGGCCGACGAAGCCTTCGCGGACGACGACGCCCTCGTCGACGCGCCGGATCCCGCCTCGAAGTCCGGGAAGACCGATCGTCTGGTCGGCTACTCGAGAATGGCTCGGATGGTCGAGCTGATCGGCGTGAACGCATGGAAGGCGAACGAGACCCAGACCCGCAGATACTGGGAGGACCAACGATGAAGACGAAGGAACTTCAAGAGCTCGTCGCCGAGGAGACCGCGGCGTCGGAGGCAAGTCGGGACGAGGCGCTCTCAGAGCGTGCGGTTCGCAAGGGGAAGAACCGTTCGGTCGTCTACTCCGTCCGCCTCACCCCCGATCAGACCGACGAGATCCAGCGGATCGCCGAGGAGGCGGGCATCCCTGCATCTGCCCTGGTCCGTGACTGGGTCGTGGAGGGGCTCGCTGCCGAACGCGGCACTGCCACCCTCGACTCGCTGGTGGACACGCTGTCGCGTGACATCGACAAGCTCCGCCGCAGCGTCGCTCGACGCGAGGCGTCCTGATTATCGCCGGAGCTCAGCACGTGAGTAGGCGCGTGCCCTAGGCAGTGCCCTATGCAGAGCCCGTGACCAGCAAAAGCACAGGATCGGTAGACGAAAGCCGCGCGAACATGCGACGTCACCTCCACCCGTTACCTGGCCCGCTCGCGCCCCTCTGCGTAGGGGCACACCGCTGACGTGGGGTGTCGCGCTCGATTCGATTTTCTTGGCTCGAGCGAGCAACGCACAGAGGCGAGCGCGGCGTCGCAGAGCCGGTCGCGCCTGTCGTGGGCAAGACGCCACTCGTGCTCTGCTTGGCTCTTCGGACGGTGCCGACACTCGCCAACCTCATGAGCAGCGTAGGAGTTGGGCGCGACGCACATGACCTCCTCCAGCGCTCTGGCAGACTTAGCGTACGTGCGACGGACGACAAGCCGTTCACGTCGGGGGGCACGCGAGCGAGCGTCGATGGCAAACGTCTCGAGTTCTAGCGCACTGATTGGAAGGTCGCGAGAGCTGGCCGCGGTGCGAGCGTTTCTCGGTCGAGTCGAGACCGAGGGATGCAAGGTCATGCTCCTTAGCGGCGAAGCGGGAATCGGCAAGAGCGCGTTCACGCAGACGGTCATCGACTATTGGCGACATCGTTCCTTCGACGTCCTTGAGGCAACGGGCGACGAGCTCGCGACGCGACAACCATTGCGCTTGATCAGTGAGTACCTCGGGTCAAGGCGGTTCTCGCTGGCAAGCGCTGCGGCGGGTACCCCATTGGCGGAACAACATCCCGACGTGGCCGCGGTCGAATACCACGCGTTCGAAGCGATGATGGAGCTCGTCGGCGAACGGTGCGAGCGCGGCCCCGTGCTCTTGGTCGCCGAGGATCTGCACTGGGCGGATGCCTCGTCGCTTCGCATCCTTCGCCGAGTGGTGCGGGACGCAAAGTCGTTGCGGCTCGCGGTGCTCTGTACGTTGCGCCCGAGCCCGCGACCGGAGGGTCTTTCACAACTGGTCGCTGAGCTCGCGGGCTCCGGGGCAAGCGAGCTCCTGCTCGGTCCGCTCGACGAGGCGGCTGTCGTCGAGCTCGCCACGACAAGCCTGCGCACCGAGTTCGGGGACAACCTGGCGGCACAGCTGTCGATGGCGGGCGGGAATCCGCTGTTCGTATTGGAGCTCCTCGACGCGCTTCGCGCGGAGGGGGCCCTCACGTGGCGCAAGGGCCGTGCGGGAGCGCAGATCGTCGACGTCGATCGCCTCGATCCACCCCCGTCGCTTCTCCTTACGGTGCTGCATCGACTCAGCTATCTCGACAGGGAGATCCTCGATGTCCTCGGGCTCGCCAGCGTGCTCGGCACTCGCTTCTCACCCCGGGTCCTCGGTGCGCTCACGGATGCTTCGGGGCCCGAGCTGCTGAGCCGCCTCGAGCAGGCGCGAGCGACGGGCGTTTTGAGGAGCGATGGCGACGGCTACGCCTTCCGCCACGAGATCGTTCGCGAGGCCCTCTATACCGACCTCGCGGCGTCTGCCCGCCCGGTGCTTCATCAAGAGTGTGCGCGGGTGCTCGCGCGCATCGGCGCACCCGCGGGGGTGATCGCCGAGCACTGGTATCGGAGCCTTGTGCCCGGAGACGACGAAGCGATTCGCCGAATCGGCGAGCTTTCGCGCGAGCTCGCGGTGACGAGTCCGGACACCGCGGCTGACCTCCTCGAAAGTGCGGTCGGCCATGCCCGGCGTGACGACCCGAGGCTGCCGACCCTCAAGGCGGACCTCGCTGTCGCGTGGTTGTGGAGCGGCCGGAGCGAAAAAGGGGAGGCCCTGTGCCGCACGGCGCTGCAAGCGGTCTCGGAGCCCTCGCTTCGGACGTCGCTCCGCCAGAGCCTCGTCGAATCCCTTCTCGCACGAGGCCAGCCAAGCGCACTCCTCGAGGAGGTTGACCGGGGCCGCAACGACCCTACGACCGACCCCCGGGCGGCCGCACACCTCAACGCGAACGCTGCGCTCGCGTACTTGTTCCTCGGCGACCTGGACGCTTCGCGCGCGACGGCAGCAGAGGTTTCAAAAGCAGCAGAACACCTCGGTGACGTCGCGCTCGCAGTACAGGCGATGGTCGTGCAGGCGCTTCTCGCGGATCACGACGGGCGCGTCGCCGACGCCATCGCACAGGCCGCGGCCGCCTCGTCCTTGGCGGATTACGAAGGCTCTCGGGCCGCCTACCGGCCCTGGCCGCACCCTGCCGAGGCGATGGCGCTCCTGGGGGCAGACCGCTTCGCTGAGGCCGAAAGCGCCCTCGATCGAGCGCGCGAGGCCGAGGCGGTGTTCGGCGGGGTCGGGGCGCTTCCGATCCTCCACGTGATCGGTGGGTTCTCGAGGTTTTGGTCCGGTCGCTGGGACGATGCCATCGTTGAGTTCGAGACCGGCGTCGCGATCGCGGCGGAGTCCGGCACGGGGTGGCGGGCTGCGGCGCGTGGGCTGCGGGCGATGATCGCGCTCGCCCGCGATGACGTGCCTGGAGCGACCCGGTGGCTCTCACTGGCCGAGGCGGAGCTGGCCTCTGGCGACGCGCCGTATAGGGTCGAATGGCTCCTTTGGGCCCGGGCGCGCCTCTTGGAGCTCGGCGGCCAAGTCGCCGAGGCGCTCCAGGTGCTCTCGCCCCTGCTCGACTACTTCGACGCCGGGTACGCGACGTCCGGCGTCGCGCGGGTCCTGCCGGACCTCACGCGTCTCGCGCGCTCGCTCGGCGACCACCAGGTCGCCGAGCGAGCGGCGTGTGCTGCCGACGAGATTGCCAACGCGAATCCCGGCCTCGCCGGCCTCGCGGGTGCTCAGGCCCTCGCACGCGGCATCGTCGCCGAGGACCTCGATGCGCTCGTCGCGGCGACCGGCGCCTACGAACGGGCCGGGAGAACCTTCGAGGCGGCCCTCGCGGCCGAAGAGGTCGCCGCGGCGTGCGCGGCGCTCGGAAGGTCGGGCGATGCGAAACGTTGGCTCGCGAGCGCGCTCGGTGGCTACGAGGGGCTCGGAGCCCGCGGGGCGGCGCGGCTCGCGGCGCATCGCCTCCGCTCCTACGGGGTCGTTCCGACCGACGCTTTGGGGTTGGGCCGGCCGCCTCACGGCTGGGAGTCGCTCACCCCGATGGAGCGCCGCGTCCTCCGCCTCGTCTGCGAGCGGCGATCGAATTCAGAAATCGCGCAAGTCCTCGTCGTCTCGCGCCGCACGGTCGAGACCCACGTTGCCCACATCTTCGCGAAGGTCGGTCTGCACAGAAGGACAGCCCTCGCCGACGCAGCCGCCAAGCGGTTCGGGTGGCAGCTGCGCCTCGGCGAGGTCACCAAGCCTGAACCGACCCACCAAGCCTGACGAGGGTGCAAAGTGATGATTCCGGCGCTTCCGTACCCAAGGGCTCGCGGCCGCGCGCCGGGAGCGATCGGTCGGTCCCGGCAGAACAAAGAGCCGGTCGCCGTGGCATGGGAGCAAGGGCCCGGTGGACAGACGGGCCGCATTCGTTTGGCGCGTCTTCCTGATGCATCCGCCCTGGCCATTGCCGACTTCATTGCCGCAAGTGTCGAGCCAGGTGTCACCATGCACTCCGATGATTGGACCGCTTACGCAGCGGAGTCCGAGGAACTGGAGGCGCGAGGGGTTCACTACGAGCGCGACGTTACGGCGCTGTCGGGAACGGCGGCGCGGGCCCACCTTGTGCATCCGCGCGTGCATCGTGCGGCCTCGCTGCGGAAGCGCTGGCTCCTCGGCACCCACCAGGTCGCCGTCGAGGGGCGACATCTCGATGCGTACCTCGACGAGTTCGTGTTTCGCTTCAACCGTCGCCACGCAACGAGCCGCGGGCTCGTCTTCTGGCGCCTTTTCTGTAACTTACTCGACACGGCGCCGAGCACCCGCGAGGAGATGGGCCGGCGCCAAGTTCGTCGGGCGGAAGAAGACCTGACCCACGCCGAACGGGTCGGGGCCTGGCGCTGGGAGCGCGAACGCGCGCAAGGCTGCGAACGCTATCGGCGGCGCGTCGAGGCGATCGGCCGGAGCGTCGATCCGTACACCGAGCGGAGAAACCGTCGGTCGATCGCGCTCGCGCCACAACCGGTGGACACCGCGTAGTTATCGCGCGAGCCCTTGTGTATGGATTCGACCGGACTCGGTGTGGGGAATCTCCGGTGCCATCACTGAGCACGAGGTGCGAGATTCGCAGGCCCGTTCTGCCAAATCCGTAATTGCTGCGGATGTCGGTGCCGAATGTGTCTGGCTACATAAGGTCCGCCGAATCAGATGGTGGATGCGCAGACGGCCAGAGCCCTCCCTGGGGCATTCGACCTGCCGTGTCACGGTCCGAACGACGGAGGTGCGATGGGACGAACAACGCCAGGCGGCGCGTCGCGCGCGCCTGCGAGGAAGCTGCGCCTCATCCTCATCGGCGCGCTCGTCGCTGGGGCGCTATCGACGTTGGAGTCTGCGGTCGCCTCGGCGAGCGGCTCCGCGACGCTCTACGCGTATCCCAACGGGACCCAGACGAGCCCCACGAGCTGCCCCTCGACCACCGCCTCCTCGAGCGAGTGTTCCCTCGCCGGTGCCATCGCCCTCGCCGAGAGCTCCACCTACACGGGGGACAACGTGACGATCGTGCTCGCCGCGGGCGGCTATGCGAACGCGAGCAACTTCTCGATCGCCGACTCCAACGCCGGCTCGCTCACCCTCGACGGGAGCGCCGGTGCGGTGCTCTGCGGCCCCCTCGCGCCAGCGGCCGAGACTGCCTGCAGCGGCCTCACCTCGACCGCGAGCACGACCGCGAGCCTCGTGACGCTCGGGACATCGAGTACCCCGGTTACCTTCTCCGACCTCACAATCACCGGAGGGGAGTCGTCCGGGGAGGGCGGCGCCGGCATCTCGTGCAACGAGGCGACAGAGAGCGTGACCTTGATCGGCTCGACGGTGTCGGACAACTCCGCGAGTGGCGATGGCGGTGGAATCGACTGCGCCGGTCCGCTCACGATCACGAGTTCCTCCGTCGTCTCCAACACGGCGACGGGCACTGCGGCGTACGGCGGTGGGGTCTTCGCTCCGACCCTTACGGTCACCGACTCCGTCATCTCCGACAACACCGTGACCCCCAGCGGCACTGGCGGATACACCTTCGGCGGCGGCATCGCTAGCCTGCCGCTTTCACGAACGCGCTGGTCCTGAGCTCGGCAAAGACGCGAAAGTGCCCATTCCGTAAGGGAAAATGAGGGTGTTCTAAGCCAACATCACCCTCACGGAAGGACACCTTCGAGG
>JAJZBI010000028.1 GCA_021798985.1 Actinomycetes bacterium | reverse complement strand
GCGTCGAAGTCCCGCCGATGGGCTGGATAGTCCCGCCCCGCTACGAGGGCCGATGACGCTTCGGCGGCAGGGCTCGGTTCTTCCACCCCTACATCTTGGGGTAGGAGGAGCTAAGGCGCTACCCCGTCCAGGGAAAAGCATCGGAGCTCTTGTCGAGGCTGCTGGCCGAGAGCACCGAGGGCAACCTTCAGCAGCCGAACGAGCACGACAGGTGAGCGAGGCCTGCTTCTCGCGGATCGAGCCGCTGCTCGGCACGAGAGCCGCTTATGCGGCGAATAGGCGTGCCCGGCCGATGCACTACCGCTCGAGGCGCTGGGGCGGCAATGATCGTCGTCTATCGCCAGTGTTCGGACTTTGAGTGTGATGGCTGATGAATAAGCTCCAGACTTGGTGGTCTGTTCACACCCATAGGACGCGGCGTGCCCCATGCAGGGAGCCGTCTTTCGTTCGCTGCATGTCCAGTCCAGGTCCCTCCCAAGTTGCGACGTCTCGGTTCGGACAGAGGCAGGGACGTCCCGTATCCCGACGCGCCCAGTTGATCGGCTCTGTGGCGGTCCATTCTCGACGGGTTGGCTCCCATTAATGGCAGCGACGCCAGCTATTTCGGTAGTCATTCCTACTCATCGCAGCGTGACCAATACGTTACGAGCGATTCACAGTGTCGCGGCTCAGGAATTTGTCGAAGCCGAAATTATTGTAGTGGTAGACGGCATGTCACAAATGGCCGCGTCTCTTAGGCGTGAACTGCGTGGTACATCTGTTCGTGTGCTGAATCAAACGGATGCGATGGGCGCTGCTGCAGCACGCAACCGTGGCGTGAAGGAGGCAACGTCGAGTCTGGTGTCGTTTCTCGACAGCGACGACGTGTGGTTGCCCACCATGGCGAATACGCAGCTTCAGTTGATGTCTGCTTCGTCACCAAATGTTGTGGGTGCGTCAACTGGCTACTGGCTCGAAGGTTCACGGTCGACCGAGTTGCGGCCGGGGAGGTCCAAAGACAACCTCCTAAGGGAACTCACGAGGGGCTGCGCGCTCGCCCCCGGTTCAACGCTCTGTATTCGGCGCTCGGCATGGCTCGATATTGGTGGCGAGGATCCTCGCTTCACCCGCCTCGAGGATTGGGACTTGCTGTTGCGGCTAGCGCTTGCTGGATCGGAGCTTGCACATTCGAGCCAACCGTTGGCGCGGATCTCGCGATCGGCCCGGGGGCCGGGATCTGCCCAGGTGGAACAGAGTTGTCAGTTGCTGTTGAAGAATCATCTAGGGTCCGTGCGCGCGAAATCGCCCTGGTTGGGTCACGCACTTCGCGCGGCCTGTCTTTACGAAATTGGCCTCGCTCACTTGCGGAATCGGGAGGTGCTTAGGGCAGTGCTACCGGTGATGGCAAGCGCCATGTGCGACCCGCTGCCACGCGCAGCCGCGGCCATGAGGGTGCTCAAAAGAGTGCGTATGCGGCACGGAAAATGAAGAAGAAATCCTATTATCCGACGGGTGGCCGCTGAACGAGATGTATCACACAATCCCCCGCACAATGTCAAGTCTAATGGAGATTCCAACAGTGAGAAACTGTCCTTCCCTGAGCATCTTGCCGGCTAAGCTCAAAGCCTCAGCCCGTGATTTATGGCCGACGCTCGGCTGGTGAGGTAGCACGGTACGCACTAAACTCCTACGAACCATGAAGAGCGCTGTCGTGCGGCCCCACCAAACGCGCCCGCACGAACTAGTCTACGATTCAGCGGCGAGCAACGCTCCACTTCGCGGTGCTTTCTTGGATCTGTATCACTATCGGGCCCTCTTGCGACTATTAGTAGGGCGCGAGCTGACCGTTCGCTATAAGCGCTCTCTTCTCGGCGTCGGCTGGACCCTCCTGAATCCGTTACTGACGGCTACCGTGATGTGGATTGTCTTCAACAAGTTCTTCCGCTACGCGATACCCGGCAATATCCCGTACATCGTTTACCTGCTTGCCGGTGTCCTTGCGGTGACGTATTTGCAGCAGGGCGTTGCGAACACGGGCGCATCGATGACCGCTGCGTCTGGCGTGCTGACCAAGGTATATGTTCCTCCGATCGTATTTGCTTTCTCGACAGCGTCGGCAGGAGCAGTCAACTTCGTGTTCGGCCTCGCCCCCCTTGTCGCATTCCAGCTCGCTCTGGGAGTTGGCGTCGCCCCAACATTTCCCGCTGTACTGCTGCTTATCTTGCTGCTGCTATCTCTCATTACCGGCGCCGGGTTACTGGTTGCTGTCTTCTCTGCCCGCTATCATGACGTCCGCGAGCTGACCAACGTGCTGCTCTTCCTAGTGAGTTACCTGACTCCGACGTTTTATCCGATTGCAGTGGTTCCCGCGAGCTACCGCCGGTACTTCCTATTCAATCCGATGTACTCATTTGTAGAGTCGATTCGATACGTATGCTACGGCGGACCTACCCCCCCATGGTACATGTGGGCTATATGTACTGGTTCTGCTTTGGTTGCATTAGTAGGAGGTACCGCAATCTTCACGAAACGCTGGCCCACCATAGCGATTCTGTTGTGACTGCTACCACACCCGCAGTAGCGGTGGAATCGCTCACGCTCGACTACAGATTGCCGAGGTTTCGCGCCAATTCGCTGAAGGAACTCGCTGTTCGAGTCATCAAAAGACGGAGCGGATACGACTCAATACGAGCACTCTCTGAGGTGACGTTCTCCGTTTGGCCTGGCGAGGTGTTTGGCGTAGTCGGACCGAACGGTGCCGGAAAGAGCAGTCTGATGAAGGTACTCGCAAGAATTCTTCCACCAACATCGGGTCGAGTGCGTGTGGTCGGGCAAGTGTCAGCAATGATCGAACTCGGCGCGGGTTTCAACGCTGAACAGACCGCTCGAGAAAATATTTTGCTCTACGGCGCACTGCTCGGCCGTGATGTGGCGCTCATGCGGGAAAGGTGCAATCCAATACTCGAATGGGCTGAACTTCGTGACTATCGTGACGTGCCCTTGCACGCCTTCTCATCTGGGATGTTGGCCCGTCTGGGATTTGCGGTTGCTGTAGACGTTGCTCCGCGAGTCTTGATTGTTGATGAAGTATTATCCGTTGGAGACGAATCATTTCAGCGTCGATCGACGGCACGTATGGACGACCTAATTGAGCAAGGGACGTCAGTCGTTCTTGTGTCGCACAACTTGGCGCAGCTGCGACAAAGAGCGCACCGGGCGATGTGGCTCGACAGGGGACGCGTCAGGGCTCTTGGCGCGACAAATTCGGTTGTTGAGGCATATTTGGAGTCAACGGGCCTCATTAGGTAATGCAATGATGTTCGTGCCGCGAGACGGCCCGCGGTACGGACGTAGCTCCCCGGCTTCGCCAAACTCGTACGGGCTATAGTCGAAATTGTGCAAAAGACCAATGAGGTCATGCTCGGACGCCCCCTGGGCTCTAAGAAGGGGGTCTGAGACCTCCACGAGCAGGAAAGGCTTGAACGTTTGAAGAGTTTGCTTTCCGCCGAGCAAGGCCCTATGCTCGGCGCCCTCGATGTCTAGTTTGATGAAATCGAGTCGCTTGAGATCGTTGACGCCAACGAGCTCATCAATTGTGACTGTCTGGACGTCGATCGTTTTGACTGCCGAAACGCCCTCATACTGGAAATGACCGAACGTATTTTGCCCTGAGTGTTCGCTGTCGGCGACAACGAGAGACGCCGTTCCTTTTGACTCAGCCAAAGCAAGCGGCGAAATCTGAATCGGAAGATGGGGATTCAGTCGAGTTGCGAGGCTGAGCTGTTCGAACTCGCGGGGGCTCGGTTCTGCCGCGATGACTCGACCGCCCGGTCCGACGATGCCTGCCGTCAGCAGCGTGTAGACGCCCTGGTTTGCCCCCCCATCAAGCACGACCATGTCGCGCCCAAGCACCGACATCAAGTAGGCCATCTCGTTCGGCTCGAGGCACGTCCCTACGAAGAGCGATCGGCTAATGTCATTGCCGAGCCAAAGGGGCAGTGAGATGCCAAAGTGCCACTCGACGACTACCGGCTTCTCAAGGCGTCGGCGCAGCCCCTCGCGCCATAATGATAAGCGCACAGCCAATGACGTATCAGTATCGCCTGTCAGCTCTTCCTCAATACCAAAGTGCCAATTCGGATAGGGAATAAGGCGGCGCGAGACAAACGCTCGCGCCGCCAGGCCAATGAGCACTTCATCGCTCAGCTGCTGGATCTCGTCTGACGAGAAGGCAGCCGCTGCAGGCACGGCGCGGGTGGGAATTCTTGCGTCAGTGTCGTGCGGCAAGTTCGTCATAAACCCAGCGGTAGGTGGTCGCGAGGCCGTCAACCAATGGGACAGACGGTGACCATCCGAGCACCTCGCGGATCCGCGAGTTATCGGAGTTCCTTCCCCTTACGCCCTGAGGGGCGTCCAAGCGGTACTGGCGTACCAAATGCGTGCCGGCAATGGCCTCGACGATGTCCACAAGTTGATCGACCGATACGAGCTCTGAGCTCCCGACGTTCAAGGGCTCATCCCAATCGCTCATCAACAGCCGCAGAGTACCCTCTAGGCAATCGGTGATATACGTGAAGCTCCGTGTTTGCTTTCCGTCACCCCAGATCTCGATGGTGTTGTTGCCGTTGAGGACTGCGTCGGCGACTTTCCGGCAAATTGCAGCGGGTGCCTTCTCGCGTCCACCTTCGAAGGTTCCGTGGGGACCGTAAATGTTATGGTATCTGGCAATCCTTGTTGTAAGACCAAAATCTTCTCGAAAATGACGACACATACGTTCAGAGAAGAGCTTTTCCCATCCGTAACCATCTTCGGGCATCGCTGGATAAGCATCCTCTTCGCGAAGCGGAACCACCTCTGGGCTTTCTTGATGTTGCGCGGCATACACACATGCAGAAGACGAATAGAAGTATCGCTCGATGCCGCGGTCTTTCGCGGCCAGCAGCATGTGGGTGTTGATTAACACAGAGAGCATACAAAGCGCTCGGTTGCCTTCAATAAAGCCCATCCCGCCCATGTCGGCAGCGAGGTTAAACACGACCCTGGCGTCTTGTGTGACTTCAAAGCACGCTGTCTTGTCGGAGAGATCTCGGATTATATTCTCAACGTCTGTGAAGTGCTGATGCCATGTATCAAGAGGCTTAATGTCAACAGCGCGCACTCGCACAAAGCCTTGGTTCCTTAAGTTGGCCACGAGGTGGCCACCGATAAAGCCACCAGCGCCCGCGACGAGGATCACGTCGTCGTTGCTTAGCGAATCGGACAAGATCAAGAGAGCCTCCTAGGCTTCCGGCGCCGCGCTAGTTGAGACCGGGAGCACTCGGTCTCCAAAGCCGATGCGGACGAGTTCGATACCCTTAGGGACATTGGCCGCCTCAAGGAGGCCCCAACAGTCAATAATCGTCTTTGGACCGCTGCCGCAGTCAGCCAGCATCGTCTGTGGGTCGAGTCCAGCAAACTGGGGCCATGCGGTCGCGATGACTACTACGTCGGCGCCAAAAACGGCCTCTTCGAGGGAAGCGGTTACGTGCGCAGATGTCTCAAGGTCGCGTCCGACCTGTTCGAGCGCTTCCGGATCGAAGACCCTCACTCGGAAGCCGTGACCACTCAACGCGTGCGCGAGCGAGACTCCAGCGGACACTTCAATGACAGGCGTCCCAGGCTTATATGAAAGCCCGAGCACCGCAACGGTCGCGCCGGCTGCTGCGGAACGTTCAACTAGATCAACAAGCCGGGTTATCTGATGTTCATTGGTTGCGTGTGTCGCACGCGCAATCTCGGCTCTGGCCCCTAGTCGCTCGGCCAGCGCTGTAAGTGCAACGTTGTCTCTAGGAAAGCAGGGCCCACCGTAAGCCGTGGCAGGTCTCAGATACTCACCGCCAATGCGACGGTCGTGGCCGATCGCTTCTGTGACTGCCGACGCATTCGCGCCTGGCAGGCGTTCGCATATCTCAGCGATCATGTTCGCATAAGATATCTTCGTCGTAACAAATGTGTTTACCGCAAGCTTAGCTATTTCGGCATCAATGGTGGCGAGTTTTGCGACAAACGGGTCGCTCTCACAAAAACTTCCGGCGAGCCGCTCTACAATGTCTGCTGCCCAGCTGTGGCTGCTCCCGATCAATACAAGATCGGGACGTTGCATGTCGCGAATTACTGAGCCGAGCGCGATAAACTCGGGATTGTAACACAGACCAACCCGAGATCCGAGTGGTTCGCCCAGTGCAGTCTCGAGAGTCTCCTGGATTGGACCGTCCGTCTGTCCTGGCATCACCGTGGACGTGATCACAACAACGTGCCGAGTTCGTTTAGCACGTAATGCCTTGCCGATCGAAGTGACGGCCGGGAGGAGGAACTCAAGCGAAAATTCGCGATTCGATCCTGTTGGCGTAGGCACGATTACGCAGGTCAGTTCCGTACCTGCGATTGCTTCGTCCAACGACGTCGTTGCCGTCAGGCGCTCGCAGTTGGCATCGAGGAGTTCCTGTAGGCCAGGCTCAGGCACAGGCGATATGCCGCTGGCCAACATTGCGACCACGCGCTCATTGGTATCCACTCCCATTACGGAGTGGCCGGCGCTGGCTAAGACGGTAGCAAGTGGTGACCCCAGTTTGCCGAGTCCGACTACAGATACGTTCATCGAAGATGGAGTCCTATGGTCCTTGGTTGACAGAACATATACAAAATCGCTGGTTGCGCTACTGCACAGTCTAGCGCGGAGGGACTCGCGCATCTGGTTGGGCTATCACTCGGTTGCTTCATCGGCACGAATATCATCTCGTATGCCAATTTGCTGCCAGCATCTGTCAATCTCATTACGGGCACGGTACTGTGCATCTCTTCAGCGTGGACGATGGTTGTCGTTTTACGACAACCATGCAGGCTTGTGCGATGCAACGAGCGAATCTCACTAAGCGACGTCGGCCGGGTGCGATGGCGCCCCGAGGAGGCAAGAATCTCGTTTGGGATCGGCCTCGTGCGGCACAATGTGGCTCCGAAATCAACTCCATAGCGGCGCCAAGGTTGCCAACACGAGGGCAACAGACGAACGGGACTACAGCCGCTCAACTTGTGGTCCGTAGCACCGCCGACGCGTGTCCAAAACGTAACGCGCGCATTGCTCGATCAGCCGATAGTCGACATCATCATGGTCCGTCAGGATGACTACGGCATCCATATCGGCGATGGTTTCTGCCGACAAGGATACGCACTCAATTTGCGTCGTCAGGGGGACGTGGCTGTCAACGTAGAGCAGGTCAGCGCCCAGAGCGTCAAGCCGATTGGCAATCTGCAGGCCCGGGGACTCCCTGAGGTCAGAAGTATTGGGCTTGTAGGTGAGTCCTACCAGCATGACTTTGCTGCCTCTCAAGGGAACTTGGCGTTCGTTTAGCCCCTCCATAAGCCTCTGTACGACGTAGGCCGGCATGTGGTCGTTGATGTCGTTCGCTAGCTCTACAAATCGGAATTTCTGCCCTAAAGATTTCTGAACATGCCACGACAGGTAGCTGGGATCAATCGGTAGACAGTGACCACCGACGCCAGGGCCAGGGTTGAATCGCATAAAGCCAAAAGGCTTCGTCGATGCACTATCGAGCGCTTCCCAGATGTCCACTCCGAGATCGTGCGCAAACATGGCAATCTCATTTACCAGTGCGATATTTACATGGCGAAAGGTATTCTCTATGAGCTTTGCGAGCTCAGCTTCTCGTGGCCGCGAAACAGGGACGACCTTCTCAATGATGGAACTGTAAAAATCTAGCGCCATCGAAAGTGATTGAGTGGTTATTCCGGCAACTAACTTCGGAGTGTTGGCAAGATTGAACTGCGGGTTGCCAGGATCGATCCGTTCAGGGCTATAGGCAAGGTGAAAGTCAATTCCGGCTACGAGCCCAGTTCTGCTCTCCAGGGACGGACCAAGTAGCTCCTCTGTTGTACCTGGATATGTTGTCGACTCAAGTACGACTAGACGCCCTGGCCGAAGGAAGTCGGCGACCGTATCGGTTGCTGCAAGGACGAACGAAAGGTCAGGCACGCCCTCAGTGAGAGGGGTCGGGACCGTGATCACGGCGACATCGAAATTCGACAGTACGGTCGGTTGCGTCGATGCTTTGTAGCCCTTCAGCAACGCAGCGGCGAGACGCACGTCTGACACGTCCTCGACGTAGGACCGCCCTTCTGTCAGAGAGGCAACTCGCACCTCGTCCGGGTCATATCCCACTACTTGGTGACCCGCTTCTGTGGCGAGTATGGCTAGAGGCAGGCCGACGTATCCCTGACCAAGAACGGCTACCTTGACCGGTCTCTGATTCATGCAGCGTCCTGGTCGTCTCCGGCGTGACGGATGCGCGGCCTGGCCGCGAATAGCTAGGCAATCTAGTCTCGGGCTCCTGTGACCCGCTATTTGATCACTGGTGGCGCCGGGTTCATCGGCTCACATCTTGCTCAAGCTCTGGTGCGGCGGGGGCATGCAGTTGTTGTGCTCGATTCCCTGTCGACTGGTCGCGCGACGAATCTCGACCCTGTCAGGGCTGCAGGTGGCTTTGAGTTCCGCCAGGCTTCGGTGCTCGACGAACTCGCCGTTGACGAAGCCGTGCGCCAGTGCGATGTGGTGATCCATCTGGCCGCTGCCGTTGGCGTCAAGCTGATCGTCGAGCAGCCCCTGTATTCGCTGACGACGAACATCCGTGGAGCGATCAGCGTTCTCCAGGCCGCGCACCGCTATCGGCGCAAGGTGCTCGTCACCAGCACATCGGAGATCTACGGCAAAAACGGGGCGGGCCCGCTCAGCGAGACGGCCGACCGCATCCTCGGCTCGCCCGCCGTTTCTCGGTGGGCGTATTCGACCTCGAAGGCCGTGGATGAGATCCTCGCCTACGCCTACCACCGCGAGCGCGACCTTCCGACGATCGTCGTCCGGCTCTTCAACACGGTCGGTCCGCGCCAGAGCCCAGCGTATGGCATGGTGATCCCACGCCTCGTGCGCCAGGCACTCGCCGGCGAGGACCTCACGGTCTATGGGGATGGGAGCCAGACGCGCTGTTTCTGCCACGTCAGCGACGCCGTCGAGGCGCTGATCGGTCTCTTGGACGAGCCGCGGGCTGAGGGGGATGTCTTCAACGTCGGCTCGTCGGAGGAGATCTCGATCGGCGAGCTGGCGTCGCGCATCATCGAGCGCACCGAGAGCAGCTCGCGCATCGTGCACGTCCCCTACGACGTCGCCTACGAGAGCGGCTTTGAGGACATGGCTCGCCGAGTGCCCGACACCACCAAGATCAACCAGCTGATCGGCTGGACACCGAAGCGCAACCTCGACGACATCTTGGACGACGTGATCGCCGAGGTCCGCGCCGAGCAGGCGGGCGACGCCACCCGCTGATCCCGCCCGGATCGCCTGCTTCACCGACAGCTCGTCGGACCCTCACACTCTGTTCTTGGCCCTCGCGTTCTCCTCATGCCCGTCTGGGTAAGGGTGCATTGAGCCGCTCTCTGCCGTGGACCTCCGATCGTCCGCGCCCCTGGCGAGAGCGTGGGAGAGGAGACATGCGATGAGCACGACTTCGCGGCGCACCTTCAAAGGTGCCGGGGCCGTGGTTGCGAGCGTCACCTTGTTCGGCGGCATCGGCATCGTGGCGGCCGGGAGCGCAGCGGCATCCCCGAACTACGCCTCGGCGGCCAATCTGACTTCGACCGGGCCGAGCGTCTTCAGCGCCTCGCCGACGGACCAGCAGGTCGCCGCCTTGAAGCTCACCGAGGTGGTCGCGGGTGGGGTGGAGGCGAGCGCGCCGGACAACTACGTCTGTGTGGCGCTGTCCGGCGGGGCGAACTTCGCCAACACCGCTAGCCAGAGCCCTTCGGTGACGAGCAGCGCCAACAACGTCGGGCCGGCCACGGTGAGCGGCGGCGACCTCGCCTTCCCGGTGACCTCGGCCTCGAGCTCACCCGCCACCTACACTATGGCGAACCTGTACGTGACCGGCAGCGCCGGCGCGCACGGTCCCGTGCTCGCCACGGTGACCGAGGGCGAGAACTCGAGCTGCTCGGCGACGACGGGGACGGTCACCTTGTCCAGCAAAGCCTCGGTGTACGGCGTCGAGACCTCGAGTCAGGACAACTACGGCCAGAGCGCGGACGCCACCGCGGCGAACGAGTTCTCCTCCGAGGTGAACTGCGGGGACGCGCACCCGGCCCAGAACACCGCGGTCATCGCCACCGACCTCGATCCCTACGACGCGCTCTCGGCGGCCACCCTCGAGGGTGCGCTCAACGCGACCGGTTCGCCCGCGGGCCTCCTGATCACCCCGCAGGGCAGCCCGGGAAGCGACCTGATGAACGCCCTCAAGGCAGACGGGGTCGGCACCGTCTACGTGGTTGGGGGGCAGTACGCGATCAGCCCGCAGGTGATCGCGGCGCTGAAGTCGACGCCGGCGACGACGTGTAACGGCAAGAGCGCGATCGCCACCTCGGGTGACCTGAAGGTGATCGGCCCGATCGCTGGCCAGAGCGCCGATGACACCGCGGCGGCGATCGACACCCAGGCAAACGCGATCCTCGCGCTCAACCACAACCTGCCCGCCCCGGCGAAGTCCGAGAACGACACGGCCGGCAACGCCGCGGGCACCTGGACGAGCGGCGCGCCGACGGCGATCCTGGTCGCTGACAACGACTGGTCGGACGCGATGGCGGTCGCCGGCGTCGCCTACCAGTTCCAGATCCCCGTGGTGCTGACCCCGGGCAGCAGCCTCGGGAGCGCGGCCTCCACCGAGCTGTCGAACCTGCACGTGAAGAACGTGCTGGCCCTCGGGGGCCAGCTGGCCCTCCAGGACACCGTGGTCAACCAGCTGGCGGCCGACGGCTACGCCGTCGCCCGCATCGCTGGCCAGGACGCCACGGACTCGGCCCAGCTCCTCTCGCGCTACGAGCTCGCCGCCACCTCGGCCGGTGGTCTCGGCTGGTCCACCTCCAGCCACACCGCCTTGTTGGCCCAGGGCGCGTACTGGTCCGACGCTCTCGGAGCAGCGGTGATCTCGGCCAATGAGAGCGCCCCGATCCTGCTCACCGAGGGCCCGACGAAGGGGCTCGGCAACTACACGCCCGCCGGGCTGACCGCGGCGTCCTCCAGCGTCTACAACCTCCAGGTGCTCGGCGGCCCCTTGGCGGTGCCCCAGAGCCAGATCAGTGCCGCCCTGACGGCACTCGCCAGCGCCAGCTGATCGCGGCGCCGGGGCGATCCTGGTCGCCCCGGCGGATGTGCCTGCCCGCGGGCTCGCGGGCCGATCAGCGGTGGCAGTCAGCGGTGGGAGGGGCGCTCGCCCCTCCCACCGTCCGCGTGCGCTGCCGGACCGCCCGAGGCGCTCGGGGTGAGCATTTCGGCCCGGGCGCGGGCGGCGGTGACCTGGGGGTGGGCCTCGCCGTAGGCGAACGCGAGGGTCGCCGCGGCGCGGCCGGCGGCCTCGGCTGCGAGGCGACGCTGGTCCGCGGGCTCGCTCGAGCCCTCGGCGAGGGCGAGATAGGTGTCCGCCAGCAGCAGGTCGACGGCGGCGGACAGCTCGCGATCGAGGGGGTAGCGATCGGCGATCAGCCGGGCGATCGTGGCGTCCCCGGGCGCAGCAGGGCCGTGCGCCCGCGCCAGCCAGCAGCGCCCGGCGATGAAGAAGGCCTCCCCGGTCCAGCGGCTCATGAAGCCCGAGCGCCACAGGCGCCGGGCCCGCAGGTCGAGCGCCGATTCGACGTCGTGCTCGCCGAGTGCGAGGCGCGCCTGGAGCACCTCGTGGTCGGCCTCGAGCACGGTGGCGTTCGTCTTGTCCCCGTAGTCGAAGAGCCGCTCGGCCGCGAGCGCCTCGGCGAGCCCGAGCGCCTCGGCGAGGTCTCCCTCACCGGCGCGCCGGCGGAGCGCGATGGCGAGCTCGAGGGCCACCTGGCGCCTCCCGGGCGCGGTCCGAGACAGCTCCATCGCCTCGCGTAGCTGGCCGATCGCCACCTCGACGTGCCCGGCGCGCCGCGCCACGACCGCGGTGGTGACGAGGCAGGAGCGCAGCGCCAGCCGGTCGGCCCGACCGGCGCGCAGCTCGGCGAGCCACTGCACCCCGAGGCGGTGACCCTCTTGGGGGTCGAGGTCGGCGGTCGCCCGGACATAGACGCGCATCGCCAGCGCGGCGAGCTCTTGGGCCGGCGCCGTGGCATGGGACGCGGCGATCGGCGGTCCGCCGAAGCTCGCGGTGACGAACGCGCGCGCGAAGGCGGCGCCCGGCTGGTCGAGGCCGAGCAAGAGGTCGAGCTGGGCGCGGCGCACCGAAAAGCGCGGCTCGTCAGCCATGGCGAAGCGGAGCGCCGTGCAGCAGGCGGTAGAGGTCGCGAAGCTCGCGCTGGGTGCCCTGGAGCGCGAGGCGCTCGGCGAGCTGGGTGAGGAGCCACGCCTGGTCCAAGGCGTCGCTCGGCGGCGTGCGCTCGACGCCGAGGGAGGGAAGGGCGCGGTCCAAGAAGCGGTTCGTGGCGCCGTTCACGTTCCCCTCCGCACAGCCGAAGCTGGCGGTGACGAGATGCTGCGCGAGCTCGGGTGCCTGGCGGACCGGCCGGCCGATGCGCTCGAGCAACAGAGTCGCGGCGTCGACAAGGACGGGGAGATACTCGACCGGCCGCACGGTGGCGGGGTCGTGCGCGCCGTCGATCCCCTTGCTGTCCTCGTCGAGGGCCATGAGGTCGCTCGGGCGGAGCTCGACGCCGGCGAGGCCGTGACGGTGGGCGGCGAGCGTCAGTGCCGGGTAGGCCAGCAGGGGCGAAAGGAACGCCCGGCCGAAGCCGCGCAGGAAGACGAGCCCGCCGTCGTGGCGCTCGAGGAGCTCACCGCCTTCGGTCGCGAACCAGCGCGTGGCGCGGCGCGCCGGGGCGACAAGCGCGCACAGCGCCATCACATAGGCCCCACCGAGCGGGTTGCGGTGGCCAAAGCGCCGGTAGATGGTGGGGGTCGAGCGCCCGAGGTGGCGCGCCAGGGCCTTTACGGTCTGGGTCGCCTCGGGCAGCTCGGCGAAGGCCGCCATCGGGGCGACGAGCGCCTCGATGGCGTTGCGGTTCCGGGCGAGAACCGAACGCCGCTGGGCGGTCGCAAATGTGCTTTGGCGAATACTTGCCAAGGCGGCCTCGACATCTCCGGTGGTGTCCCATATCGTGCCGCGTCCGGCGCGAGACGGCACGCATGACGCCTTTTCCCGGCCGAACGAGCGGCAGCGCCGCAGTTGTCGACCGAAGGGAGCAGCGCCAATGACGACGCGTCGTCGCACTGTTGTGCAGCGCCATGTCGCTCGGCGACGCGGCCTTCCTTCGCAACGGTTGGTGCATCGATGACGACGTCGTGGGGCAGCCGCCACGAAGCGACCCCCCCGCTGCTCCAGAGCCTCGCCCGCTTGGTGCGCGCGTTCCTCGGCCGGCTGCGAACGCCGCGGCGCGAGCGCCCGAGTCGCGTCAGCGTCCCGCGTCGGGAGGTCGCAGCGGGGCGCCGCCGAGGCGATCGATCGTCGTGAACTCCTCGACCGGGGCCCGCCGCAGCCGACCGGGCCGGTGGGCGGGATGGCCGAGCGCCACGACGGCGGCCAGGGCGTGCTCGTCGGTTGCGCCGAGCAGGGCCGCCACCTGGGGCTCGGCGCGGGTCGCCATCGTCGTCATCACCCCACCCAGGCCCTCGAGGCGCGCCGCCAACAACAGGCTCCAGACAAAGGGGTAGATCGAGGCGCCGCCGACGAGGTGGTAGCGGTCGAGGTCCCGGTCGGTGGCGGCGAGGTCGCCGAGCCGGGCGAACACCGCGAGCAGGACCGGCGCGGAATCCAGGTGCTCGGCAAAGCCGCCGCCGCTCTGCGCGGCGGCCTCGGCGAAGGCCGGCGCGTTGGTGATCGCGGCGCGCTCTTCGTCGGGGTCGTTGAGCGGTGAGAAGGCGACGAGCCCGGCGGCGCCCTGGGCGAGGTACTCGTACCACCCCGGCAGGTAGAGGTCGCGCAGCGCCCGGCGCGTGGCGGGGTCCTTCAGGACGACGACGCGCCAGCCCTGGCGGTTGCCGCCGCTCGGGGCGAAGCGGGCGACGTCGAGGAGGCGGGAGAGCGCGGCGTCGCTGACGGGCTCGGCGGTGAAGTCGCGCACCGCACCGGTGCGCAAAAGCGCCGCCTCGAGGTCGATGGTCATCGCGTCCTCCCTGCTCATCACGAGATTTCGCCGCCAGGATGCGGGGCGCCCAAGTTCTCGGGCCGCCGTGCCGTTGGAAGAAAGGCGCCCTTTACCCACCCGCGGCGTGCTTCAATCCTCCCTCAAGGCTTCATGTCGCCATCCCCCCAGACAACGATCGCCGCGGCGACCGCCCCCCGGCGGCCCGCGGCGCGCTGGTGGCCCCTCGCCAGGGTCATCGGCCTCGCCGCCCTCGCACTGGTGGGCCTCGGGACGCTCGCCGCGAGCGGGCAGACGCCGACGGACCCGGCACCGGCGGTGGCGTCGCTCCCCGGCCCGCGCCCACAGGTCACGCTTGCCTCGGCGGTCCAGCATCCCGCCCGGTCGCGTCCGGTGCGGCGGGCCCCGCACCAGCCCGCCGGGCGCCACCGGTCCACCCATGCCCCGCACCAGGGGTCACCCGCGCACCGGGGGCGCACCGGGGTGGCCCGGAAGCTGGCGGCCAACGCTCCGACGGTCTGCCCGGGAGCGAGCGCCCTCGAAGGCGCCGGTGCGACGACGCTTTCTGCCGAGGGTGCCCGCTATGGCATCTCGGGCCTGTGGGCGGCGGGGGAGACCGGCCGGGGCGTCACGATCGCGACGGTCGAGTTCGGCGCCTCCTCGCCGAGTGACGTCGCCGCCTATGACCGCTGCTTCGGCCTGCCCGCCACGGGTTATCAGGTGGTGCCGATCGACGGTGGCGGCGCGAGCGGCTCGGCGTTCGTCGCCGAGGCGGACCTTGACATCGAACAGCTCCAGACCCAGGCGCCCGGCGCCACGATCGTCTCCTACGAAGCGCCGGACACCAACACCAGCTGGACCGACGTCCTCTCGGCGATCGTGAGCGCCGACCAGGCGAAGGTCATCTCGATCAGCTGGGGCTTGTGCGAGGCGGCCTATGCCGGTGGGCCGAGCGGCACGGTGGCCCCGATCGACGCCTTGTTGGCCAAGGCGGCCGCCCAGGGCCAGAGCGTCGTCGTCGCCTCGGGGGATCGCGGCGCCCAGGACTGCTACGACTCGGCGAACGGGACCGGTGCTGGCACCCTGGCGGTCGACTTTCCCGCGAGCGACCCGAACGTCACCGCGGTGGGCGGCACCGACGTGAGTCCGGCTGGCGAGCAGGTCTGGAACGCGGCGCTGCAGGCGGGAGCGTCGGGGGCGAGCGGGGGAGGGGTCTCGGCCGATTTCGCCGAGCCCTCCTGGCAACAGGCCGTCGCCGGCACCCTGGCGGGGAGCTGTGGGGCGAGCGGCTGTCGCGGGATCCCCGATCTCAGCCTCGATGCCAACGGATTGATCTTCTTTGGCGGGGGGAGCCTCGCGACCGGCTCGGGCACGAGCTTCTCGGCGCCCTTCGTCGCGGCGATGACCGCGGACCTCCAGTCGGCCTGCGCCACGCCGATCGGCAACCTCGCCCCACGGCTCTACGCCTGGGACCAGATCGACCCGGGCGCCTTCGTGCCCGTGACGAGCGGCAGCAACGACTACACCGGCGCGTCCGGCGCCACCTACTCCGCGAGTGCGGGCTACAACCTCGCCACCGGGCTCGGCACCCCGGTGGCAAGCGCACTCTCCTGCCCGCAAGTCCACGCCCTCAGCCCCACCACGGCACCGGCGGGCGCGACGGTGACGATCACGGGCGCCTTCCTCGGATCGGCCAGTGTCACCTTTGGCCAGCGCGCGGCGAGCATCGTCTCGCGGGGAGCGAACCAGCTGGTCGCGACGGTCCCTCCGGGCAGTGGGACGGTCGCGGTCACCGTGTCGAATCCGACGGGGGCGGCCGCGAGCAAGCCCTTCGCCTACGCGCCGTAGCGGAGAGCGGGGCCGGGCGCGGAGCGGTGCGGTTGCGCTCTTGCGCGGACCCCGATTTGCGGCGCTCGGCGCGTGTTTTGCACCGCTCGGGCTCGTGGGAGCTGCCTCGCCGCTCCACGGTGCGACGCACCTGCAGGTCTTCCGCGAGGGAAGCGCCGACCTCGAGCCGTAGGGCCGAGCAACGCGCTGGGTCACCGAGCGCGCCCCTCCGGCGTGATCCGCGCGATGACCGACGTGATTGCCCCCGAGGGCGACGAGACGGTCGGCCGCCACTTGCTGATCACCGCCGCCGACCGGGGCGATTACGAAGCAGAGCTGCTTGCGGGGAGCGTCGCGCCGTCCTGGAAGTGCCGCACCTGCTGCAGCTGGCGAAGCGTCGGCGCCCCCACGTCGACCGCCGCCCACGCACGCACGTCGGGCCAGTGCCCCCCGAAGAGGACGAGCGTCGCGCCGTCGCGCCCCGCGGCCTCGACGAGGCCACCGTCGACCTTCTGACCACCGCCGCCCGCCGGGGCCAGCGCGGCCGAGGGCGCATGCAGTGCCGTCGCCCCCGCTTGGCGGAGCTCTGTCGCGTAGCGCTGGCACGCCGGGTAGCTCGCGAGGTCGCCGCACAGCGTCTCTGTGGCCAGGGTCGGCCGAGGCGCGGCCTCCACCACTGCGTCGGGGACCTCGACCGCCCACATCCGTCGCGAGATCCCCCGGAGATCCGCGGGGTCGGTGATCTCCTCGTGACGCAGGAGCTCTGCCCAGGCGCCGTCGGGGCTGTCGGCAAGGTAGGTGGCCGGCGCGTGCGCCACGTCGTGCCAACGTCCGGGCGCCTGCGGACCGGATTCCCACAAGAAGGGGAAGCGGGCATCCCCGTGGCGAAACCAGATCGCCATCGTCAGCTCGCCATCTTCAGACCGTCGGCGAGCCGCTGAGCTCACCCGACAGCTCGCCGGCGAGACGGCGCACCGACGAGGCGGCTTCGCCGTCAAGATCCCACTCACCCTCCAGCACCTCGAGCGGAGCGCGCCCCTCGAGCGCACGGCGTGGCCGGCTGAACCAGCGCCGGATCCCGTAGGCGTTGTACGCCCCGGCGAGGTCGACCACGACGAGGGCGAGCAGGTGCAGGCGGGCGGCGACGGCGTCGGGGGTCGGCCGGGTGCCCGTGGCGTAGCGACGCAGGCTGGACGCGCTGATGCCGAGGAGCCGGGCCAGGAGCTCCTCGCCGAGCGTCTCGATCAGCGCGGGCCACTCGCCGCGGGGCATCGGGCTGTGCTCGGTGCCCTCGAGTGCGAGCGCGACCGCCTCGTCGGGGTGCTCGTCATCAAAGACGACCGCCGCCCGGCTCGCCACACCCGCCGCGGCGAGCGCCCGGACCGTCTCGTGGACGACGGCAACGCTGAGCACCCCGTCGACGAGGTCGCCGGTGGAGAAGCCCATGACCTCGGCGCGCGCGAGGAGCGTCGCCGCGCGGCGGCCCGCCCCCGGCCGACTCGCGAACGGGCCGGAAACGGAATGGATTTGGAGAATGCTCACTACCCGCAGTCTATCCGAGTTAGCGCCGCCGCCGGTGGCTGCTCGCCGCCACCGTGCGTGGCGGCCGCCGGGCCGAGCGGCGCAATCGCCATTCGTGTCGCGTCGCTAGATCACGCGGTCAGGTCGTGGGCCCGATTGCTGGCATGGCGAAGCCGGCCCACAAGGTGCCCGCTCCGGGGCAGGCGGCCCTCCGAGCTGCCACGAACGCGGACCAGCGCGGTGACTGCGGGCACCGGCGCTTCAAGTGCCTCACTCTTTGGCCTGGCCCTCGTCCCGACATCGGTGCTCGCCACGTTGCCCGGCCGGTCCTGCCACGTCGGAGCGCATCGCCTGGTCCAGGATCGAGAGCAGTCCGAGCCATCCGACGAAGGCCTGCGGAGGAGCATCGTCGATCGCCGCCTCGCCGATCGGCGGGGAGACGTCGTCGAGGCGGATCGCGATCTGCATCCGCCAATCGTCGACCAAGCGACTGCCTGGCGCATCCGTGCACGACACGGATCTTCGGGGCGGGGCGGCGAAATACGTGTCCAACACGGATGCGCTCGGTGAACAGGCGCCGCAGACTCCCCGCGGCGGCGCCGACCCGGTCGTCGCTGGCGCCGGCGATCGGCGTGCCGAGAGTGGTCAGGGAGTGGAGAATGCAATGTTGAACTGGCTCTTCTCACCGCCGGCGAAGCGCCGGCGAGCGAGGTGGCACGCTGCAGGCCGCCTTCGCGCCGTCACCACGAGCGGCGCAGCGGCCTTGCTCGTGGCCTTGATCGGGACCGGCGCCGCCTCGGCCCAGGTCCGCGGACCGGTCCGCGCCCTCGCGGCGAACAGCCCGGCGCTCCGCGTGACAGCGCGGGCCGTCCTGCAGCGAGCGCTGCACGCGCGGGCGATCAGCACCGGGGGAGCGGGCCTGCCGACGAGCCCGACGGCCACCTACAACGGCACCTCGAACAACGAGGAGCTGGGCTGGTCGGTCGCGCTGTCGGCCAACGGCGAGGTCGCCCTCGTCGGGGCGCCCAACGACGCAATCACGGGACCCGTCGGCTTCGCCTATCTCTACGTCGAGTCGAACGGCGCCTGGCCGACCAGCCCGACGGCCACCTTCGTCGGGACAGCCTCGAACGCGGGCTTCGGCGCCTCGGTCGCCCTCTCGGCCGACGGCTCGAGCGTGCTGGTCGGCGAACCGTATTCGGCGTCGGTAGGGCCTGGCGCTGCCTACCTCTACACCGAGCCGACCGGGGGCTGGCCAACCGGAGACATCTCGACGAGCGCGGCGACCGCCACCTTCAGCGGCACCGGCGACGACGATCTCGGCTCTTCCGTCGCCCTGTCGGCGGACGGCGCGGTGGTGCTCGTCGGTGCAGGGAACGCCAATGGCGGGAGCGGCGCTGCCTACCTCTACACCAAGGCGACCGGGAGCGACTGGCCGACCGGCGACATCCCGACGAGTGCGGCGACCGCCACCTTCGGCGGCACCGGCGACGGCGCTCTCGGCTCTTCCGTCGCCCTGTCGGCGGACGGCGCGGTGGCGCTCGTCGGGGCCCCCCTTGTCGGCAACGGCGCCGGCCAAGCCGGCGCCGCCGAGCTGTTCAGCGAGCCGACCGGCGGCTGGTCGGGCACCGCGAGCCCGACCGTCACCTTCGACGGTAGTAATGGTGAGTTCCTCGGCACGTCGGTCGCCCTATCGAGCGACGGCAGCGAGGCGCTCCTCGGCGCCCCGGGCATGGCGATCAACATCGCCGCCCCTGGCGCCGCCGAGCTGTTCAGCGAGCCCAGCGGTGGCTGGTCGACCGACACCTCGCCCGTCGCGACGGCAACCTTCCAGGGGAGTGGGACGGACGCGCTCGGTTCGGCGGTCGCCCTCTCGGGGAACGGCGTTTCGGTCCTCCTGAGTGCCCCTTTTTCCTCGGGCGGAGGGTCAGCCCTGTTCTACAATGAGCCGGCAGGAGGCTGGCCCGCCAACCCGACCTCGACGCAGAGCTTCACGGTGCCCGCCAGTTTCCTCAGCGACTCGGTCGCCCTGTCTGCCAGTGGCGGAGCGGCGCTGATCGGTGACCCCGGCGCCGGCGCCGACAACGGAGCAGGCAGCGCCTTCCTCTATGCCGCCCCAGCACCGGTCGTCACCTCGATCGCCCCGACGAGCGGGCCGACGGCCGGCGGCACGAGCGTGACGATCACCGGCACCAACCTTTCGGATGCCACCGCGGTCGATTTCGGGACCACCGCGGGGAGCATCACTGCCGACAGCGCGACGTCGATCACCGCCACGTCTCCGGCGGAGAGCGCCGGCAGTGTGGATGTCACCGTGACCACCCCGGGCGGCACCTCGGCGAGCGCGGCCGGTGACCGTTTCGCCTACGCCGTCCCAGCACCGGTCGTCACCTCGATCTCGCCGACGAGCGGGCCGACGGCCGGCGGCACGAGCGTGACGATCACCGGCACGAACCTCGCCGGTGCCACCGCGGTCGTCTTCGGGACGACCGCGGGGAGCATCACTGCCGACAGAGCGACGTCGATCACCGCCACGTCTCCGGCGGAGAGCGCCGGAACGGTCGATGTCACCGTGACCACCCCGGGCGGCACCTCGGCGAGCGCGGCCGGTGACCGCTTCGCCTACTCGACGACGAGCCCGAACAGCCCGAACAGCCCGAACAGCCCGAGCGCGAGCACCGCGTACAACTGCAGCGGGATCTGCATCTTCGTCGTCGGGAGCAAGCACTCCGGCGCGATCACGGTGAGCGGCAACACCATCAACCTGTCCAACCCGACCAACGTCGCCACGACGGCCAACACCTCGACGCTCAGCATCTCGGCGACGAGCACCATCTCCTCCTCGGGAGCCCGGCGCGCCATCGGGAGATCCTGGCTGGTCCCGTGACCGGAGCGGCCCGGCAGCTCCGCGTCGCGGAGCTGCCGAGCCCACCGGTGCCGAGGCGTCGTGGTACAGGGAGGTATCGGTGGTCGAGATCAAAGAAGTGCTCCGGCGGTGGCTGCGCGGGGAGGGTGAGCAGCCCGCCGGGTGCACCCGGCGTCGATCGCACCGCCGTTGTGCTGCGGTCGGTCGACCGCTTCGGTGGCTGCCGTGGTGGACGTCACTACGCTCAACGCGTCGACACATGAGGAGTCCGCCTCGATGACCAAAGCGGTGCATGTCCCCTACACCGTCGAAGAGGACGAAGACGGGGTGTGGTGCGCGCACGCGCAACTACGGCCCAGCGTTGGCGCGAACGGCGAGGGCGCCACGCGCGAGGAAGCCGTCGATGATCTCCGCGAGGCCCTTGCTGGCTTGATCGCCGAGTTTGGCGTACCCGATGAGTTGACGGTGATGGTGGACGTGGCTTGATGACCGAGATGCCCTCGGTGCCTGGCCGACGCGTCGTGCGGGCACCGGAGAGGGCAGGATTCTCGGTGGTTCGGATTACCGACAGCACTACCTCATGCGTCACCCCGACGGTCGTGGCATGAGCTTCCTGTGCACCAGGGCCGTGACGTCGCTAAGGGGACGTTGCGCAACACCCTCGCCGATGCGCAGTTGAGCATCGAGGAGTTGCGTCGGCTCTTGTAATCGATGCAGCGCTCGGAGTCGAACACCACGCAGAGAGCGACCCGACGACCGCCGCCGCAGGCGCCGTTGAATATGCGCTGGCCAACGGGAACACCTCGTCCAGCAGCGCGGCGCACGAATGATCTGGGGTGGTGCAGCCGCAAGTTCGGCGGCAGGTTCGCGGCGTCGATGGCCGGCCGGAGGCGGCGCTTGACGGGCAGGTCTTGTCGCAGCGGGCCGCCCCGAGGGGCTGTGAAAACGTCGTCGGCTGAGTTGTGAACCCCAAGCGCGCGGTGGCTTGGAGAGCCCTGGCCGGCATCAGGAACCTGCGCCGCTCCTTGGGTCAGGGCGCGGTGGTGGCGAGCTCGATCGGAAGGTGCTCGGCGCTCGAGCCGATGCCGATCCGATAGGTCCCCGCCACGGTCTGCCAGCGACCCTTCAGGTACGCGGAAAAGGCATGGCGGTCCAAGACGAGCTGCACGGTGCGCGCGCTCCCCGGCGACAGCGTGACGGCCTTGAACGCGCGGAGCTGCTCGGGCGGCTCGGCTGCCGATCTCGGATACGCGAGGTAGACCTCGACGACGTCGGTGCCGCGGCGCTTGCCCACGTTGGTCACCTGCACGCTCACCTCGACGGCACCATGCGCGCTCGACAAGGTGGCGTCCGACAGTGAGAAACGCGTGTAGCTCAGCCCGAAGCCGAAGGGGAAGAGCGGGCGGCGGTGGCGCGCCAGGTACCAGCGATAGCCGATGTCGAGGCCCTCGCTGTAGTGGACGACCCCGTCGATGCCCGGATAGCGCGACGCCGGGGCGACCGGGCTCTCGGTGGCGCTCCTCGGGAAGGTGAGCGGCAGGCGCCCGGAGGGATCGACGGCGCCGGTGAGGACCGCGGCGGTCGCGCTCCCGTCCACCTGGCCCGGATACCACGCCTCGAGGACCGCTTTCACCTGCTTCAGCCAGGGCATCACGACGGCCCCGCCCGTGTTCAACACGACGACGGTGTGCTTGTTGGCGGCCGCCACCGCTGAGATCAGCGCGTCGGCGTCGCCCGGCAGCGACAGGCTCGGGCGATCGGCGCCCTCCTCGGTCCAGTCGCTGACGAAGACGACGGCCACCTTGGCGGCGCGGGCGACCGCCACGGCGTGCGCGATCAGCGGGCTCACGTCCAAAAGGCCGATGCGCGGCGGCAGGGCGTTCTTCAGCCCATACCAAGAAAGCGCCAGGTGCTCGCCGACATGGGCGCGTAGGCGCACCGTGGTCGACCACCACGCCGGGCCGTGCAGGCCCGCCGAGGAGAAGACGAGGTGGTTGTCGAGACGGCACCACGTGTCCCCGTAGTCGCGAAACGAGAGCTCATAGGTGCCGCTCTGTGGCACCTCGATCGTCGTCGCCCAGCGCTGCCAGCCCGGCCCGCGCTGTGGCGCGGTGGCGGTGAGGACCGAGGCGGGGGCGTGGTTCGCCGTGACGATGCCGAGGTCGGCGGTCCCCTCCTGGCTGGGCTTCGTCTCGAGCGCGCCCTGGGCCGGGGGCTCGCTGCCAAGCGGGGGCACCGAGCGCGTCGTCACGCCGCCGGGTGCGAAGGTGACGCGGGTGGTGGGCATCGCGGCCATAAGGCCGGCGAGCGGGGTGACGATGTCGGTCGCGCTCACGTGCGCGCTGCCGAGCCCGGCGGTGCGCGGATCGGTCGTGGCGTCGATGCCGATCACCGCCAGCGAGGAGAGCGAGCGCGTGAGCGGCAAGACGTGGCCGCGGTCCTTCAAGAGCACCATCGAGCGCTCGGCGGCCCAGCGGGCGATGGACAGCTCGGTCGGGGTGATCGCCGGCGCCGCGGGATCAAGGCGAGGTGGGCGGCTGAGCAGCCCGGTGGCGGCCATCTCGGCGAGCACGGTGGCGACCGCCCGGTTCACCTCGGCCCGGCTGATCGTGCCGCGGCGCACGAGCGCGGCGAGCTCGGGGACGCTCGCCGGTTTCAACAGATCGAGCCCCGCCCGCAAGGCCGCGGCCGGGTTCCGCACCGAGCCGAGGTCGGAGCGCACGAAGCCGGTGAAGCCCCACGAGGCGAGATCGGCGTACAGGCTGGGGTCTGAGCAGTCGTTGACCCCGTCGATGGCGCCGTAGCTGCACATGATCGAGGCGACGTGGCCCTGTTCGACCGCCGCGGCGAAGGGCGCGTTGTACAGCTCGGCGAGCACTCGGGGCGACACCAGCTCATCAAGGCGTGGCCGTGAGGTCTCCTGGTTGTAGGCGGTGAAGTGCTTGGCGTCGGCCATCACGTGCTTCGACTGGATGCCCTCGATGTCTGCCACGCCCATCTCGGCGGTGAGGAGCGGGTCCTCGCCGTAGGCCTCAAAGATGCGGCCGCTGAAGGGCACGCGGGCCAAGTTGAGCTCGGGGCCCTGGACGACGTCGATCCCCTTGCGCCGCGCCTCGGCGCCTTCGACCTGGCCGTAGCGGAAGGCGACCTCGGGATCAAAGCTCGCCGCCACCCCGATCGAGGCCGGCAGCTGCAGCGAGCTCGGGGTGTGGTTGGAGATCCCGTTCGGCCCGTCGGACAAGGTGAGCGCCGGGATGCACCATCCCGGGACCCCAGCGTTGATGTTCTCGATGCCCGGCGCCGCCTTGAGGGCGATGATGCCGAGCTTTTGGGCCAGGCTGAGATGCGCCGTGAGCTCGCTCGCGAGGGCGAGGCGCGCCGAGCGCCGTTGCGGCACAGCCGTCAGCCACGCGCAGTGCCCCACCGACGAGCGCCGCAGCACCGTTGGCCGGGCGCGGTGGCGCGGTCGGTGGTGGGTGCCCTGGGATGCGCCGCGCTCGCCAGGATGCCGCAGGGCGGCACTGGCCGGTCCGCTCGAGAGCAACAGCGGCACGAGGCCAACGACGAGCGCCAAGGCGCCGGTTGGGCCGAGTGCCCGGAGGGATCGCCGGCGCGGCGCGCGGCGGGGCGGGCGGGCATGCTCGGGCGATCGCTTGGGGATCGGTCCCCGGCGATCCGCCCCATCGAGCGAGGGGATCTGACGGCGCGTCATCGCGCGCCGGGGATCAGGCGCGTTGGGCGGCCGAGGACGAGCCGGCCCGAGTTCCGCGCGCGCACGGCTTTTGCAACGCTTCCACCGAGCACGGTCCGCTCCGCTTCGTCGAGATCTCGCCGCCAACCTACTCACGGCCCGGCGGGCTGGGCGGCCCTCGAGCTGAGGGGCCGCTCAGTCGCGCCAGCCGAGCTCGAAGGCAATCGACCAGCGTTGCCGGCCCTCGCGTCGCCCTTCTCCTGCTCCAGCCTTGGCGCCAGCGATGGTGCCGGGAGTGCGAGCGAACCGCGGCCAGGGTGCGACTCGAGTGCGTTGTTCTCCGTGCGGATCGAGAAATGGCGAGCCATTCTGGGCACGTTGTTGGTCAAGGATGTCGGTTGCGTTGGTGCCTCGGAAGCTCCTCAGCGCCCCGAGGGCGCGCCGTGAACCGGCGCATCGATCGAGCCCAGCCCACCGGCGTGCCGAGCGATCGAGTCTGATCATCTGATCTCGTGTCCGAAGTGAGCGCGACCGACGCCGCCCGGAACTTCTCCGATCTCCTCGATGCCGTCGAGCACCGTGGCGCGCACTTCAGGATCGTGCGCCGCGGCAAGGTCGTCGCCCAGCTGGACCCCGTGAACACCGGTACGGGAGCTGACGTCAAGGCGCTCCTGCGACGCCACCGCCGCGACCCTGCCTTCGCCCGGGATGTCGCCTCAGCCCGGGAACTCCTCGAGATGGAGCAGCGGCCTTGAGCCGGCTGCTTGTCGACACGAGTTTCCTGATCGACGCGGACCGCTCGGGATCGATGCTCGACGACCTGATCGCCGATGATGACGAAGTGGCGATCGCCGCGATCACGCTTGCCGAGCTGTTGGTCGGGGTGCATCTCGCCGATGCGGCCCACTCGCCGCGCCGTCAGGCCTTCATTGAGGACGTCATCGACCACGTCCCGATGATCGACGACGACGCCTCGGTAGCCTCCTCGCACGCCGAGCTTCTCGCCCACGTGCGCCGCCGGGGCCAGCCCCGCGGCGCCCACGATCTGATCATCGCGGCCACCGCCAAGGCGACGCAGCGGGAAGTCATCTCTGGCGACGACTCCGCCTACCGAGACCTCCCCGGAGTCACCGTCCGCCCCCACCGATCCTGAGTCGGGCCGACTTTGCGATCGTTGCCAACCTTTTCTCGGGAGGGCGCGATCCTGTCAGGCGCCCGGCTCCCGGCCGACCGGTCGCCTGTCGGATCGTCGAGGTCCACGAAGCGCACGACGAGCTCGACCCCGAGCGCCTCGGCGACCTTGTCGAGGGTCGAGGGCTGGGGGGACACGTTGCCGCCCTTCACGCTATGGAGCTCGGCGATGCCGGTCTGCATTGCCCTCCATGCTCGTTGGACTTCCCGACGCGCTCGTTGGCGCGTCATGACGAACCCGGTGGGCAGCACGATCGTGCGGCCAGTGGCGATGTCGGAGGGATCTTCGTCTGCTGGCGAGCGCGGTGCAAGCGCAGCTCCCGGAGCTTCGCACGATCACGATCTCGACTCGCCATGGCCGCCCGTTCGGTTCCCGTCGACGCTGACCCGGGCGCAGCGGGCTGACCAGCGCGTCCGTCGAGCAAACACAACTCGCGCCAACTCGAGCGATCAACGACCTCCCGGGGTCCTCAGGGAGATCACGTCGGCGATGATGCGCTCGCTTCCCGGAGCACCTGGGCCCCGTGCCAGGCGGATGAGCCCTCCCACGCCCACGCACTCAGTCGGCGCCGGGCAGGACAGTGCCCCCAGCTCGGCCCCCTGGCCCTCGCCGCTCGGCGTGCCGTAGGCCACCGCAGGCTGGCCGAATGCCCACGACCGACCGTTCCAGTGGGCGGTGGTCCCTCCGGCGGCAACACAGCTCGAGGCCGAGACGCATGCGGTCGCGGAGAAGTCCGCCAGGTGCAGCGGGGGGCTCAGGTGCCAGGACCCACCGGCGAAGTCAAGGAGCAGGGCGCGCCCGCCGCCGTTGCCGACCGCGACGCACGACGCCGGAGCACCGCAGGCGACCGAAAACAGCTGACCGCCGACCGGTGGGGTCGGGCTCAGCACGAACGCCCGGCCGTTCCAGTGCTCGATCAGCGGGCGACCGAGCCCCGAGGCGTCGTCTTTGATGCCGACCACAAAGCAGCTCGTCGCACTCGGACATGACAGCGAGGTGAAGACCGCCGATGCGACGCTCGGGGTTCCGACGACCGTCCATGCCACGCCGTTCCAGTGCTCGGCGAGCGGTCGCGCGTCCTTGGTGCCGCCGTTCTCGACCCCGACGCCAACACAATCGGTCACCGACACGCAGGCCACATCCGACAGGAGGTCGCCCCCATCAAGGCGTGGACTGGGGGTGGGAAGGACGCGCCATCCGGTGCCGTTCCAGCGCTCGCTGAAGGTGTTGTTCCCATCGCCGCCGACCGCGAGGCAAAACCGCGGCGTCGAACAGGAAATCCCAAGGAGCTGGGCATGCCACGGTGTCGGGGACGGCACCACATTGAATGCCCGTCCGCCGAAGCGCTCGACGAGAGGATGCCACCGCGTCATCGACGGCCCGGTGGTGCCGACGGCGAGGCAAAAGGTGAGCGAGGGACACGCCACGGCATTGAGGGCACTGAAGGCCCCACTGACACGCGACACCATCACCGCCCGGACCGAGTCGGCGCTGCCGGTCGGCAGCGAGGGCGGCGTGAAGGTCGGCGGCGCGGACGAGGCGGGGATCGTGGAGCCTGGGCTGCTCGCCGGCATCTCGACCAGGATGCTCGGGCTCGCGCTCTGGCCGAGCGCGTTCGTGGCGACGACTTGGAAGTGGTAGGTGCTCGCCGGATGCAGTCCGGTGAGTTGCCAGCTCACCTTGACCGGCGCTGATCCCGCGCCGATGCTCTGGCGCACCCCACGTTGGTCGAGCGTCGCGTGTTCGCCGTAGCGGACCACGACGGTCGTCGCCGAGCCGTCGGGGTTGACCTCGGCGATGACGCTCAGCACGCTCGGCGCGAGGATCTGGTCCATCACGGACGCGAACACCGGTGGGCCCCCGGCCTGCGCGGCGACGGAGGTGTCCCCAACCGTTCCTCTACGAAGGAGCAGTTAGGACTGCACCCTCCGGGGCACCGCGAACGGTCTTCGGTGCCCTGGCGCGCGATGACGCTCTTTCGGCGCGCGCGGGTCTTCTCCGGTCAGACCGGTGCCCGGCGTCCTCGAGGCGTGCTTGTCGCGCCTCACGCTCTCGTTCACAAGACGCGGCCTGGCCGGTAGCTCTCTCGTTCCCATGGCGCTGCTGGGCGCGAGTCACACCTGGCCGACGCCGCGCCCGGTAGCCAAGAGCGCGTCGTGCGATCACCACGCTCGCGGCGTGGTGACGCGTGATCTGTTGCGTTGTGGAGCTGGTGGAACTGCTCGTGCGGCTGAGGGGTCCCTGCCAGTAGCGGGCACCCCACTTCGAGGTGTAGGCGGGATCGACCGCCACGACGGCGAGCCCGGCGTTGGTCGCCATCTGGACGAGCCGGGCTCTGAAGCGCCCTGTCGGAAGCCCATGGACGATGCGCCGGAAGCGCTTTCGTCGCCCAAGGGTCTCGCGCGACGTCGCCTTCGCCGCGGTGAAGTCGAGGTCCTCGACGGCGATGGCCCGCGCATCCGAGGAGCGCGCGATGGCGATGAGCTCGGAGATGGCCTGGCGGATCCGCGCGTCGCGGGTGCTCGTCGCCAAGCCCTCCAGCACGAGTGAGACGGTGTGCGGCGAGCCGACCGGGTTGCCGAAGCGGTCGAGCACGAAGGCCGCGAGGTGGTCCGCGTTCAGGTCGACGCCGAGGAGGTTGTGCTCGGCGAGCTCCTCTGGGGAGGGAACCTGCTCGTCCTTGAAGGTCCACGAGGCGTCGAGGCAGAAGCGACGCTTGGCGGCGTCGTAGGAGACGCCGTAGGCGATCGCCCCGTCCGCGCTCTGGGCAGCCACCTCGTCTGAGCGATAGGAGAAGGCGACCGGGCAGCTCAAGACATAACGTGACCGCGGGCGATTGGCGAGGTGCGCGAGCGCCTCGGGAAGCCGGAGCTCGAGCGTGCCGGACGAAGGGTCGAACCGGATGGTCTCGTTGCCGAGGCGCTTTGTCTTCTCGCCGTCGGCCCGGAGGAACAGCCGTTCGGCGCGCCAGCGCTCCTGCCACTGCGCCAGTGTGAGCCCGGCGTCGCCGAGGTGGTGCCGGGTGTTCGCGAGCCGTCGCCCGCCCCGGCAGATCTGCGGCCGACCCGCCGCGAGCCGGGCCTCGACGTCGCGCACCCGCGCCCGGAGCACCTGCAGACGGCGCTGCTTCTCGAAGCGCTCGGCCGAGGTCGCGTAGCCGCGCACCTTGTGGCCCTGCACGATCGCCCTCTCGCCGACGGGAGCGGCGAGGCGGCCCTCGAGGACGGCGATCGCCCGACGAAGCGAGCGGGCGTCTGCGACGAGGTTGCGCATCGCGAGCGCGTACTGGTCGTTGCTGGCGCGGGTGATCGCCCCGGCCCAACGCGACGAGCAGTGCGCGGTGAGCTCGCGTTTGCGCTGTGCCCTCTCGCTCTTGTCGCGGCGGGCGCCGGCGCTCGACCCGTCTGCCCTGTCCGCGTTCACCGCGTCCGCGCCGCGACCGATGCGGACGCGGCGGGCGAGGTCCTTGTTCGCGAGGGTGGCGAGGTGCTCGCCGAGGGCGAAGAGGACGGCCTCGTCAGCCGGTGAGACGCGAAGGCGCGTGCGCACCGATGCACCCGACGGGCGGGCGACGAGGAACGGCGCGGCGATCGTGCGCATCTTCAGTGGCGGCGTCGCGCGAGCGACGTCGCGCCAGGATCTCCCACGAGGCGCCAAGGATAGGCGGCGGGTGTTCGTTGGCCCGACGATGCTCCCCTCAGTGCCCTTGCGCCACCTTCTGGTACTACGAGCGGCAGCAGCTGAAGACCCCTGACACCGATGCACCGAGGGTGAGCACCGCGGTGCTCAACGCCGTGACGATCGCGTTCTGCAGAGCCCCCATCACCCCTCCAAGAACCGCGTCGTCGCCCGTTGCGACACCGACAACGCTACTTTCGGATGTGCCGGCGCGCCGGGGAGACTCGCTCGGAGCGGCCGTCAGCGGGTGCCGAGCAACTAGGGACCGCTCGGTCGTCGCGCAGGGATGCGTGCGATGTCAGCCGTCGCTCATCGACGATCAGGAGAAAAACGAGCCTCTTCCGCGCGTTCTGCGGCGACATCGCGCACGCCTGGCTCGTGGCGCTGGTGCCTTGAACGTCGAGCTGTTGGCGCTCGGGGCGGAGAGCACCTCGCGCTTCAGCATCGAGATGACCTGCTCGGCGAGCTATTGGGGGGATTGGTCGGCGCGGGCCACGCCCAGCGCGAAGTCCCCGACCATCAGCCCAGCCCGCCCGTCGAGCACGACGTCGAGCTCGTGGTTGACCGTCATGGCGTCGTAGCTGAAGTTCGCGGATCCGATCATCGCCTCAGGGCCACACGCCAGGATCTTCGCGTGCAAGTACGGCCGGGTCGGAGCGATCTCGACATGGACGCGGCCCTTTTCCAACCACGCAGCGGCGGACGCCTCCCCATATCCGGTCGGGTTCAGCACTGCCGTCACCGCGACGCCACGACGCCTTGCAGCGACAAGGGCGTGCTGGATGCTGTCGTCCGACAGGTAGTTCGCGACAATCGTGCAGCTCGTTGTCGCATGGCCGATGATCGACAACATCGCCGGCAAGATGGCGCTGCCCGTGACGAAGGGGCCATAGGTCCCATTCGCCGCCATGCCGGCTCCACCAGCAGCCGCCCAATCCCTGTTGAACACCGATGTCGCCGCCCTCCCGCCAGCCCCGGAGAGCACGACATCGCCGTCGACCGTCGCCGATGAACCCCGACCGAAGTTGACTCCGCCGACAAGCACCCGGGCGTGATCGACGACGAGCAATTTCACATGGTCGATGCCGCCGCGGACCGCGAGCGTGCGCACGGCGATGCCGGCTCGCTCGAGTTGAGCGTCGCTTGCCTTACTTTGCGTCTCGGTCGGATCGCTCACGACGCGGACCAAGACGCCCCGCCGCCTTGCCGCCTCGAGTCCAGCCACGATGCCGGGATTGCCGAGCTCGTACATCTCGAGGTCGATGCTGTGGCGCGCCGTGGCCATGAGCCCGAGCGCCGTCAGGGCAACACGAGGGGCTGCAACGATCGTCGCTGATGGTTCCGCGATCGCGGCGTCGCTCCTCGCAACGGCCCCCGATGCGGGACCAAGTGCGAGCGCACCGGTGAGCGCGGCCAGCACAGCGAGCCGGGATCTGGTCATCCCGGCGAGTCTGGCAGGGTGGTGACGCCAGGGTGCCGCTGCGGGTCAGCGACGTCGATGGCGGGATCTGTCGGTCCGCTCAGAGCACCTCGATTTCGCATTCGAGACCGCCAACACGCGCGAGACGAGCATCGAGTGTGATGAGCGTGGCACCGGTGGCCTCCGCCAAGGCGACGTACAGCGCGTCCCACGGTCGCGCTCGTTCGCGCAGCTCCCACGCACGCTGCAGCAGACCGCGATGGCCGACGCGCTCGCCAGGCCAGTCGCGAAGATCCTCGACCGCCTGGTCCGCGGCGGTTGCGTCCAGCCGCCCGAGGAGCCGGTCCCGACGGATCACGCCCAGCACCTCGGCGTCGATGACGTGCGGCGCCATGTGGTCGTCGTCCGCGCTCAGCCGCCGGGCAACCGCACGTGCCCCTGGCGAGCCGACGAGGACCTCGTAGAGACAGGATGCGTCAACGACCAGCATCGGGCCATGGACCACGGAGCTCGTCGAGCGCGTCGACGACCTCGGCTGGCGTGAAGGGCGAATGCCGACGGCTCGTCCGCTCGAGCCACTCGACGACGGTGGGCCGAGCCGCAAGACGCGCCGCTTCACGGCGCAACAGCTCCGGAACGGTCGTGCCCGCTGCTGCCGCGTGCCGCTGCAGCGCGGCGTAGGTCGTGTCATCGATGTCGCGTATCTGCACCGTCTTAGGCACACTTGCATGATATCATGCGACGTCGCATGATGCCGGCGCAGCGAGTCCGGCGAGCGCCCCAGAGCCAGGCCATCCATCTCGATGGCGCGGCCCGCCGCGCCGCGCCGTCAGGCGCTCGTCATCGCGATCGACGCCATCGCCATCGCCATCGTCATCGCGATCGACGCCATCGCCATCGCCATCGCCATCGGCATCGCGATCGACGCCATCGCCATCGCCATCGTCGACTTCGACGACTCGCGCGCCGAGCTTCTCGCCCACCGGCGCCGTTCGCGCCGGCCTCGCTGAGCCCACGAGCTGATGATTGCCGTCACCGAGACGGCGACCCAGCGTGAAGTCGTCTCTGCCGGCGACTCCGCCGACCGCGAGTGTCGCGGAGTCGAGTCGCGGTCCGCGCCGTCGGCACGTCTCGAAACGGCCACGGGACGCGTCCGACCCGTAGGAGGCGGCGCCAAAGGCTGCGCGGCCCCTCACGGTCGGCGCTGAGCGCCGAGATCGCTCCGGCGCGCCGTGTCGACCGTGAACTCCCGGGCCCGGAGCGGCGCGCCGAGGCCGCGGGTCGCTCGTCGATGATTAGGAGAAGTGCAGCTTTTTCAGCGCGTTCTGGAGCGACATCGCGTACGCCTCGCTCGTGTAGCTGGCGCCGCTGATCGTCGAGATGTTGGCGCTCTGGGCGGAGAGCACCTCGCTCTTCAGCATCGGGAAGACCTGCTGGGCGATCTGTTGGGAGTAGGACTCGGCGGTCTGGAGCACCGGCACACTGACCGCGGTGATGTGGCCGCCGCTGACCGACACGCGCACCGCCAACACGCCATAGCCGTAGTTGACCGCCTGGCCGGTCGCGCTCCCCGAGCTGGTCGAGCCCGACGACGAAGACGAACCCGCGCCAGCGCCCGAGCTCGCGGCCGGATTCGACTGGTGCTTGGGGTGGGTCGTATGCGTCGGGGGCTGGTGGTGCTTGGCGCCGCCGCTCGACGAGCTGGCCGAGGGCTTCGTGCCACCAGACGACGAGGTCGCCGACCCGCTCGGCCCGCTCGCCGACGAAGCGCTGAGGTGCACGCCGCTTGGTGAGTGAGCGACGACGACGACCGCCAGGCCGGTCCCGGCCGCGAGCGTCATGAGCACGGTCTGCTTGGGTTTCACAGCGCGTAGACCTCCGAGTGGATGAGCTCTTTGGGGACCCGGCGGCGCTCGAGTTCGGTGGTCACCGCCCGGACGAAGGCTTCGGAGCCCGAGACGTAGACGTCGCGGCGGCGCAGCTCGGGGAGCAGCGCGACCACCTGGTCGGCGGGCACCTCACGGCGCGACCCGGTGACGACCTTCACGCTGCCGCCGCGCGCCTCGGCGAGCTGGCGAACCTCGCCGGCGAGGGGGAGGTGAGCCTCGGTCGTCGAGCGCAGGACGACGAAGGGGACGGCGTTCGCTCCAAGGTCCTCCAGCAACGCCCGGGCGGCGGTCACCCCGACGCCGCCGGCGATGATCGAGACCTTCTGGCCCTTCTTGGCGTGGCTCGTGAAGGCGCCGTAGGGGCCCTCGAGGAAGACGCGCGTCCCACGGGGCAGCTTGGCGATGGCGCTCGAGTGGTCGCCGACCGCCTGCACCGTGAGGCGGAGGTAGGGGGGCTGCGGGCGGGCGGAGAGGGTGTAGGGGTGCGCCTGCCACCACAGGCCGCGGCGCAGAAAGCGCCACTCGAAGAACTGGCCGCCCGAGATCGCCAGGCGCTCCAAGTTCCGGCCCGTCAACAGGATCGAGGTCACGCCGTCGGCCTCGACGCGGGTGTGGTCGACGCGCACGTCGTGGCGCAGGCTGCGAAGGATCGGCAGGCCGAAGCGGTAGGTGAGGACCAGCCCGGCGGTTGCCGCCCACACGAGCGACCAGAGGATCTGGGCGAGGGGATGGTTGACGAAGGACGGGCCGAGCACGACCTCGTGCGCGAAGGCGAGTGCGAAGGCGGCGTACATCATGAGGTGGATCGCCCACCAGGTCTCGCGGCGCAGCCGGCGGCGGACCGAGAACACCGAGACGGCGGCCACGGCGATGAACAGGCCGAAGCCGACGAAGGCGGTCAACATGCCCGGGTAGGTCGAGACGAACGCCCCGATCTGGCCGAAAAAGCCGTTGTGGGTGGACTGCGCGTAGGCGATCGTGAGCAAGAAGGCGTGCGCGACGATCAGCGAGATCGGCCACGGCGACAGCTTGCGGTGCCAGCGCAACAACCCGTCTTGGCCCAACAGGCGCTCGACGAAGGGCAGCCGGCTGATCAAGAGGAACATCACGAGCGCGAGGTAGGTGCCCACCAGGCCCGTCAGGTTGCCGAGGAACATCGCGATGCCGCCGGCCGCGCTCAGCTGGGAGGCCGTCTCGTTGACGAGCGCGCTGCCGACGGTGATGCCACCGCCGAGGGCGACGGCCACGAGCGCCAGGTCGACCTGGCCGGGGCGGGGGGCCGGCGTGCGGCGGTGGTGCGGGACCCGGCCCGCACCACCCCGGGGCGGGGCGCCGCGCTTTAGGGCGGAGGGGGCGGCGGTCACGAGGTGACCTCGCGCCGCCTCGCCCGCTGCCCGGTGGGGCGCGCGTCTTGAGCGGGAGGACGTTCCATGGCCCTTACGCTAGGGCGCCCACCTGACGCTTCGATGAAGCGAGCATGGGCGTTGGCTGTGGATGTTGGCGCCGCGCAGCACAGGAGCGCGGCGTGACGATTGCGCCGCTGGCGTCACGTCGCGTGCAGGGCGGCTTTGGCCTCCCGAGCGCCGTAGTAGACGAGGACGTAGCCGGCAGCGGGGTCCGCCCACCACCAGCCCAGCGTGGCGTTGAGGACGAGGCCGATCAGCACGGCGAGCGCCAAGATGCCGTCGATCGTCGTCACCTTGCCCTCGGTGCGCAACACCGCGTTGTCGAGCGCCTTGCCCGTCGCCGCCTTGCCCGCCGCGAGCGAAAACATCACGGCCGCGGTGATGGCGGTCCAGACAATGCCGAGGACGCTGTGGCGAGGGTGGTCGCCGGTCGCGAGGACGAGCGAGCTCTGGATGGCGAGGTAGCCGGCCAGCAGCACGAAGGCGCCACCGATGAGGCGCAGCGCCCGGCGCTGGCGCCCGGCGTCGACGTCGGCGAGCTCCCACAAGACGACGGTCGAGGCCCCGATCTCGATCAGGCTGTCGAGGCCGAAGCCGGCGAGCGCTACCGAGCGGGCGGCGATCGCGGCGATCGCCAGCACGACGATGCCGATCACGTTCCAGCTCAAGGTGATCCACTCGAGCGCGCGGCCCCGCGCGAGCAATTGTGGCCGGCCGGTGCTCGCCATCGCGACGTCGTCGCTTGCCATCAGGGCCTCCTTGACGTGCTCGATGTCACGGCTGTGACATTCTAACAATCGCTGCAGTGACGGAGCTCTTGTCACGGCTGGGCTGTCTATGCTGCGCCAATGGCGAACGAGGTGCGCTGGCTGACCCTCGTCTACAAGGTCCCTGCCGAGCCGGCGCGCATCCGGGCGATGGTCTGGCGAAGGCTGCGCTCGCTCGGTGCCGTCTACCTCCAAGACGGCATCGCCGCGCTGCCCGCCTCGGCAGCCGCCGAGCGGGCCCTGCGGGCGCTGCAGCGCGAGATCGCCAGCCTCGAGGGGACCGGCTACCTGCTCGCCTCCGACGTGCTCGCCGGCCAGGCCGAGATCTGCTCGGTCTACAACCAGGCCCGCGACGAGGAGTACAGCGAGATCCTCGGGCGCTGCGCGGACTTCGAGGCTGAGATCGCCCGGGAGCTCGCCGCCTTGCATCTCACCTACGCCGAGCTCGAGGAGAACGACGAAGACCTCGCCAAGCTGAAGAGCTGGCTTGCCAAGGTGCAGGCCCGCGACGTCCTCGGCGCCAGCGAGGCCGCCAAGGCAGCCGAGGCGGTCGCCCGCTGCGAGGCGGCGCTCGACGCCTTCTCCGCCGCGGTGTACGAGGCCGAGGGATCGACTTGATCGGAGCGAAGCGGCCCATGGCGGGCAGCTGGTTGGCGCGGGGCCGCCCCCATCATCTCGCGCCGCCGCAGTGGGACCTGGCGGACCTCGGTGAGGAACGCCAGGCATGAATCGAGGTGGCCGCGGAGATCTGACCGCGGCCTGCGCTTTGGGCCGATTGCCATCGCCAAGCGAAATGGCCAGCATCGACTGATGCGAAGGTGCCAGTGGAGGAGCAGATGAGCGAGCTGTGCGTCCTTTCGGTGTTCCTCGGCCTCGACGGCACGGGGGGAAACGCGCTGGGCGTCTTCCTCGACGGCGCCGCCATCCCCCGAGACGCTCGCCAGGACGTTGCCGCCGCGCTGGGCTTTTCTGAGACCGTGTTCGTCGACGACCGCCAGCGCGCTCGGCTGCAGATCTTCACGCCGGCGACCGAGCTGGCGCTTGCCGGCCACCCGCTCGTTGGGACGGCCTACCTCCTGGCCGAGGAAGGGACGCCCGTTGATGTGCTTCGCCCGCCGGCGGGGGAGGTGGCGACCTGGCGCGAGGGCGAGTCCACCTTCATCCGTGCCGATCCGGCCGACGCCCCACCCTTCGTGCTGCACGAGCTCGAGGATCCCGCGGCGGTCGAGGCCGCCACGCCTCCCGGGGACGGCGCCATGGTGGAGGTCTGGGCGTGGATCGACGAGGCGGCCGGTGTCCTGCGCGCCCGGGTGTTCCCCGGCGGCGTCGGCATCCTCGAAGACGAGGCGACCGGTTCGGCCGCGTTGTTGCTGTGCCAAGCGCTCGGTCGGCCAATCGACATCCGTCAGGGCCACAACTCCCGCATCCTGGCCCGTCCGGCGTCACACAGCGGCCTGGTCGAGGTCGGCGGCGCCGTGCGACTGCTCGAGCGCCGGGCATTCACGCGCTGAGCTCGCCGCGGTCTCGCTCCCCCTTTTGAAGGCGCGGCACTGCTCGTTTGCCCCGGTGGTGAGGGCGCGCGACGGCCACGTGGACCGAGCAACGTGCTGGGTGATCTTGGGCACGCCAATCACCGAGATCGTGGTATCACCCGTGCAGATTTCATGGCAAAGAGGCATCCGATGGATGCAGGTGGAGACACCGCGTGGAGGCGCCTTTGTCGGTGGTGGCGGTCGCCGCCACGGCCGGGCCTGCAGCGTCTGATCATCCCGTGGGTGTACCGCCGCCCTCGCTTCTTCGGCGCCGCCGACCTCCTCGGCGCCGGTGTCGCGGGCAGCGCGGGCGGGATCTGTGCCTCCTATGGCGCCTCGGGGTGGGCGACGTTCTTCTTCGTGGTGGCCGCGCTCTCTCTCGCCGGTGGCTGGTGGTACCTCTCGATCGCCCGCAGCCTTTGGCGCTGAGCATGGCCAAGGCGCGAAGGCGGCGGTCACGTGGTAGCGCCACGTCGTGCGCCAGACCGGCGCTCACTCGATCGCGTCGGCCAGAGAGCACAGCGAGCGGGTCGTGGTGGCGGCCGATCCCGCGCGCACGGGGAGGTCGGCCGCAATCGCGCGTCGGCGAGCGACACGGCCGTGGTTCGCCCCTGCGCCCGCGCGATGCGCCCCCTACGATCGCCCAGGTGAGCGCGCGCCAGGCCGAGCCCGAGGGGCCGAGCGTCGGCGCGGCGGATGCCGCGGCGGCCTTCATCGCCTGCACCGCCCGAAGCGGCTCAACCTTGCTCCGCCTCCTGCTCGACGCGCACCCCGAGCTCAGCTGTCCGAGCGAGACCGACATCGCCGTACTGGCGGCGAGCTACGTGCGCATCGCGGAGGGGCTCGGCCTCGACCCGCCCGAGGGGCGCGCCGGGGCGCGTCGCGCGGTGGGGGAGCTGATGGGCCGCTACGTCGCTCGCCGCAGCACGGCGCGCTGGTGCGACAAGTCGCTCTCCAACGTCTTCCACCTCCCGCTGCTTGCCGAGCTGTTCCCGCGCGCCACGATCATCTGCCTCTACCGCCATGGCATGGACACGATCGCGAGCGGTCTGCAGTCCTCGCCGTGGGGTCTCGCCGACTACGGCTTCGCGCAGGTCGCGGCGATGTTCCCGACCAACAGCGTTGCCGCGCTCGCCGCCTACTGGGTCGATCGCACCGCCCGGATGGTCGACTTCGCCGATCGCCACCCCGATCGCTGCCTCCAGATCCGCTACGAGGACCTCGTCGCTGATCCCGCCGGCGTACTTGGCGGTTGCTTCGAGCGCCTCGGTGTCGCCCCGATGGCGCCGACGACGACGTTCTCCTCGGCCACCGGTGGCACCGGGCCCGGTGACTACCGCATCTGGTACACCGACGAGGTCCGCAGCGACGCGGTGGGGACCGGCGCGCTCTTGCCGGTCGACCAGATCGGCGAGCCGCTTCGGGCCCAGATGAACGCGCTCTTGGCGCGCCTTTCCTACGCCGTCGTCGATGACTGGTGGGGAAGCGGCGGCGGCCCGAGCACGAGGCGGGAGGCGATCGCACTGCGGATCACCGAGCGCAATGTGCTCCTCAGCGAGGTCGATCTCGGCCCAGATGCCCCCGCCGCGCCGCCGGGCGCCGTCGTCGCGCTCGAGCGCGACGCGCTCGTCGGGCTGCGCGAGGGGACCGAGAATCCCGGCTCGGCGCTCCGGCGCCGTGCCGTTCGCCTCTATGGCTTCGGTGAGCTCGACTTCTCGACCGAGCGGGCGCTGCTCGCTGCCGTGCGCCGACGCCTCGCCCGCCTCGACCCGCCGGATTGAATCGCACTGGTGCGCCCATCCCGAAGTCCGTCGAGCCAACCGACGACCCGGTAGGCGGACCGTACGAGGGCCGTGGGCCCGCGACGCCAACGGCGAGGCGCGCCCCTACACTGCCGCGATGCCCACGCCTCGCCGCCGTTCGCCCCGCCACGCCCGAGTCGGAGCAGCCACCGTCGCGGCGTTGCTTGTCTCGCTGGTGGCCGGTGGCAGCGCCGCAGCGGCCCAGATCGTGCCGGCCCATCACGTGCGGGCCCATCACGTGGCGGAGTCGAGCGCGCCCGCCCCGCGCCCCCCGGGCGCCGTGCTGGCACGCATTGCCGCCGCGCACCGGGCGAACCCGTCCTGGACCGTCTCACTTCCCTACCCCCAGCTCGTGACGTCCTCGCTCGCCGGCGAGGCGATCAACGCCCGGCTCCGCTCGGATGCCTTTGGCGCTGAATCGGGATTCTTCCAAGAGCTTGCGCGCTTCGGCCCGCTCGCACCGGGGGCGCCGCATTTTGCCTCCAGCTTGTTCGGAGGGGTGCAGACGACGATCGACACCTCGCGCTATGTGGGCTTCCTCAGCGCGGCCGGCATCATGCCGGCGGGCGCCGCGCACCCGACGACCACGGTGAGTACCCGCACCTTCGACCTGCGCACCGGGGCGGCGCTCAGTCTGGCCGAGCTGTTCCGGCCAAAGAGCGACTACCTCGCGGTGCTCTCGCAGCAAAGCCGCCGCCTGCTCCGCCCGGTGCTTGGCAGCTACCTCGACCCGACGATGTTCGACCCGGGCACCGCGCCGGTGGCGGCGAATTTCACGGCGTGGTCGCTCACCCCCTTCGGGCTGCGCATCACGTTCCAGAACTACCAGGTCGCGGCGTATGCGGTCGGCACGCCGAGCATCGTGATCCCTTACGGCGCGCTCGGCGGAGTGGCCGCGGCCAACGGGCCGATGGCCAAGGCCGCAGCGAGCGGCCCGGTGCACATGCAGCTGTTGCCGGCGCGCTCGGTCTCGGCGGTCGCGCTGTGCGACGTCCCGCTGAGCCAGAGCACGACCGCGGTGCCCACGCCACTTCGCTGTGCGAACGGGGCGATCAACGTCGAGGCGTGGAACTCCTTTGCCGAGGGCGCCGCCCACGTACTCTCGCTCACGCCGCAGGCGACCGTCGCGCAGGTGAAGCGAGCCAGCTGCCTTGATCTCGGCAACTTCGTCTCCGCCGCCCCCTACGTGCGCGCCGCGGTCGGCCTCGCCAGTGCCTACAACCACTGGCACTTTGCCACCTCACCGCTCGCCGGCTTCCCGGCCGACTGCACGGCCAAGCGAGCCGCCCACTGAGCCAAGTGCGCCGGGCGCCTTGGTCGTCCGGCGAGCTCGCAGCGCGAGGTCACTGGCGGCGCGCCCGGCGGTAGCCTGCGGGCACGGCGGCACGCCGCCCCGGGGAGGCCACATGACGGCGATCGAACCGGCATTTCGCTACGAGCAGATCAGCGCCCAGGGCTTTGCCCATCCGGCCGACCGGGCGGCGACGGCCGCCTTGCACTCGGTCCCGCTGTTCGACCGGGCGATCAAGCGCCTGAGCGAGTTCCAATACGAGCGCCAGGTCCGCCAGCTCTTCTTGGGCCAGGCGGTACGCCTCGGGGCGGACCAGCTGCCGGCGATCTGGAGCGCCGAGCAGCGCTCTGCGTACGTGCTCGACATCGCCGAGGTCCCCAAGCTGTACGTCACCCAGCAGCCGATCGGCAACGCGATGACCATCGGCACCCACGAGCCCGTGATGCTGGTGAACTCCGGCCTGGTGCGCTCGTTCGCAGAAGACGAGCGCTTCTCGGTGCTCGCCCATGAGATGGGCCACGTGCTCGCCGACCACGTGGCGCTCACGACCGCCTTCCAGCTCGTCCAGCAGGTGCTGCGCGGCGTGCTGCGCGCCGGGCCGCTGGCGGGGCTGCCCTTGATGGGCCTGTACTTCGCGCTCTTGGAGTGGTCGCGCACCGCCGAGCTCACCGCCGACCGCGCCGCCGCGCTCGTGGTGGGCGACCCGCTCGTGCCCTGCCGGACCTTGATGCGCATCGCCGGGGGCCCGATCGAGGAGATGAACCTCGACGCCTTCTTGCGCCAGGCGGCCGAGTACGAGGGCGAGGAGGACCCCTTTGCCCGCTGGTCACGCTTTTTCTCCGAGATCCGCGCCACGCATCCCTTCCCGGTGCGCCGCGTCAAGGAGCTGATGAACTGGGTCGCGGCGGGCGACTTCGATCGCATCCGCGCCGGGCAGTACGTGCGCCGGGGCCAGGAGCCCCCGGCGAGCTCGGAGTTCGACGTGGCGTTCCGCCACTACCGCGAGCGCTTCTCCACGATGGTCCAGCGCGCCGAGCAGGGGGTGCGCAGCGTCGTCGACCGCGTCGGCGGCTGGCTCGATCGCTTCGACCGGGACCCGGGCGGCTGAGCTCAGCTTCGACGAGGCGTTGGGCGCGGCCTGCGTGGTGATGGCGCGATCGTCCGCCAAGCAGGCGGAGCGCAAGCTTGGCCCGGTGGCCGCGGCCTTTGGCCAAGGCCTCGCGGTCGCATCGAGCGCCCGGGCGAGCGCGTCGGTCTCGGTGCTGACACGGCGGGGACGGCCAGGCGGCATCGCCGACGTGCGTTCCCCTGATGCGAGGTGCGCCACCGGGGTGCCCGCAGCGGGGGCCCGGGCGCAACGCGGCCGGCGCCAGGGTCCACCGGCGCCCGCGGCGGGCGCACGCGTGGCGCGACCTGGCGCCGGCGCGTCGTCGTGGCTACGCCGGGGCGTCGGCGCCAAAGCGCCGCTTGGCCTCCTCGTAGAGCTCGGCCGGAAGCGGCCCCTTCTCGGCCATCGCGATGTTGGAGGCGAGGTGGTCGAGCCGGCTCGTCCCGACGATCGTCGTCGACAGCCCCGGGTGGCTGAGGGTGAAGCGCAGCGTGAACTCGATCCGGCTCATGCCGTCGAGGACCTCATCGATGCCCGAGGACGCCCAGCGCCGCTCGGCCTCGCCCTCGGCGACGCCGCTCGGCCCCTTGCTCCAGTCCTTGTCCGAGGCCGGAGCGCCGCGTGCCGCTCCGCCGCGGATGAAGGTCCCCGCGCCGGCCGCCGCGGCGCGCGAGATCAGCTCCTCGTGCTCGCGCTGGACGACCGAATAGGGGATCTGGAAGACGTCGAAGACGCCCATCTCGATGTGGTCGGGAAGGTTCGGCAGGGTCCCGGACATGCCGAGGAAGCGGACCTTGCCCTCGTCGCGCAAGGTGGCGAGCGTGGCGATCGTATCGTTCGCCTCGAGCTGTTCGCGGCTCGGGGAGATGTGGATCTGGACGAGGTCCAAGCGATCGGTCTTGAGGCGCCGCAGGCTCTGCTCGACGCCGGCGCGGATGTTCTGCGGCGAGTAGTCGTGCGGATAGGGCGGGGTCGCCGGAGGCGGCGGGGAGACGAGCGGGCAGCCGCACTTGGAGGCGAGGAAGAACTCGTCGCGGCGCGAGGCGAGGTAGCGACCGATCAGCTCCTCGCTGCGGCCGTAGTCGATCGAGGTGTCGATGATGTTGATGCCACCGTCGAGCACCGCGTTGAGGAGGCGGCCGGCGTCCTCGTCGGGGATCTCCGGAGCGCGCGGCGCGCCGCGCAGCTCCATCGCCCCGTAGCCGAGGATCGTGACCGATGCTCCCGTCGTTCCAAGTGGCCGAGTTGGTATGGGCATGGCCGCAACCTATCCCCGGAGGCCCACGTGGCGCCTCGACGACTACGCCGCGGCGCCACGCCGTTCCTGCGATGCTCCCGCGGGCCGATCCCCGCGCCGGGCTCGCCCGGCGGGTGCGCCAGCGGGCCGCGAGCACGCGGGCGGCAAGCGGCGGGCCGCCTCGGACGAAGCGCCAGCGCGCGCCCGATCAGGTGTCGGCGGCTCGGTTTTCGGCTCAGTGCTTCTTGGTGGCGCGGGCGAGCGAGAGGCCGAGCCCGAGGACCCAGATGACCGGGAGCGCCCACCACGCGGTCACCTTGGCGGCGTGCAGGGCGGCGACGCCGGCGAGCCCGAGCACCACGGCGATCGCGATGGTCACATCCTCGCCGACGATGAAGTCCCACCAGAACATGCCAAACGAGCGGATCATCTTGGTGATCGTGGCGAGCATCAGGCGGTCACCCCCTGGGCCGGTCCGGCGGCAGCGAGCTGCTCGGCCCGCTCGCGCTGGCGCCGCAGCACGGCGACGACGGCGAACGACACGAGGAGGATCGCCGGGATGATGCCGATCAGCGAGGCGTCCGAGCCGGGCCAGCGGGCGCCGGCGCCCTCGGCCCCCCAGAAGGTGCCAAAGCTCGACAACAAGATGCCGACCGCGTACTTGATCGTGTTCTCCGGCACCTTGGAGAGCGGGCCACGCACCTTGATCGCGACCGCCACGATGACGAGGATCGCGCACAGCGCGGCCAGCGCAGCGAGTGGGATGTTATGGGCGTTCGCCCCGAAGGTCACCACGATGAAGGCCACCTCGAGGCCCTCGAGCACGACCGCCTTGAAGGCCAGGGTGAAGGCGTAGGAGTCGCCGCCGAACAACCCGCCGCGGCGCTGGGAGCCGGCCGCCTCGGCGGCGGCGGTCTGCTTGGCAAAGGCGGCGTCCTCGTCGTGCAGCGCCTTGTAGCCAGATGCCCGCAGCACCGCCTTGCGCAGCCAGCCGAGGCCGAAGATCAACAACAAGGCGCCCACCACGAGCCGGAGCGGGTTGAGCGGGATCGAGGCGATCGCCGGGCCGAGGGCGGCGACGATCGCGGCGAGCACGACGACCCCGGCGCCCACCCCGTGCAGCGAGGCGCGCCAGCTGCGCGTGACCCCGACGGCCACGACGACCGTCGTCGCCTCGACCGCCTCCACCGCACAGGCCAGGAAGGCGGCGATGAAGAGGAACACCAAGCTGCTGTTCACGACGCGATTCCCACGGGCTGCTCCACGGTCGATGGCCTTGCCTGACTGCTCATTCTAACGATGGTTATCCCACGGCGGTGGCCGTCGTTCATCTCGACGAGCGCGATGGCGTCGCGCGGGCCTCGCGTGATGTGGCGTTGGGACACCGTCGCCAAGCGTTCATGTCGCTGTGCTTGGCTGGGGGGCGCTGCGGCAGCGCGCCGCGGGGAGCGGAGGTCTCGATGCCGAGCCGAGCGGGAACGGTGGGCGAGATCACCTCCCTGCTCGAGCAGGCAGCGCAGCGCCTCGAGGCCCCGCCGTTGCCCTTCAGCTTGCTCGAGCACTCCCTCCAGTGCGCCGCCGTCCTTTCGACGTGGGCCCCCGATGATCGCGAGCTCCAGCTGGCCGGCTTGCTGCACGACATCGGCCACCTGCTGGTCGGCGACGGCCCGGATCTGCACGGTGTGCTTGGCGCCGAGCTCGTCCGGCCGCTCCTCGGCGAGCGGGTGGCGGCGCTGGTCGCGCTGCACGTCGAGGCCAAGCGCTATCTCGTCAGCATCGACCCCTCCTACCGCGCCACACTCACGATGGGCAGCGCCGAGAGCCTCCTCGCCCAGGGCGACGTGATGAGCACGGCGGAGCTCGCGCGCTTTCGGGCCGAGCCCCATGGCGCGGACGCCTGCGTGCTGCGCCGCGCCGACGAGGCCGCCAAGCAGCCGGGGCGCGCCGTGCCTCCGCTCGCCCACTGGGTTCCGCTCCTCGACGAGCTCGCCCGGCGCCGAAGGGCGCGCTGAGGACTGTTTGCGGCGTCGCCTTGCGCCGCTCGTCGCGGCGCCTAGCGTTGGCACGCATGGCTTCCAAGCACCGGCACCGCCGGGGGCGCTTCGGCCCACCGGGGACGACCCCGGAGGGCGGCCGGCACCTGCACGTCGTGCGCCCCCGCCCAGATCTCCTGGACGAGGTTGCGACGCGCCTCGACGAGCCGCCGTTCTCGCTGCTGGCCTACGTGTCGACCCTGGTGGAGGCGCTCGATCCGGCGGAGCTCGGCCGCCCCGGCCTGGACCGCCGTGACGGGGCCGAGCGCCCGAGCCTCGCGGCAATGGTGACCATGCTCGCCGACGTCGGTGGGCGTGAGCCGGCGGCCCTGTTGTCGTGTCTTGCTGCGCTCGCCCCCGACGAGCTCGTGCGCGCCGCCGCTCGGCACGGCGCGCTCGAGTGCGGCGAGGTGCCCCCGGGCTGGGTGCGGGCCCTCGGCGCGGCCCGCGCCACGCGCACGATGGTCCTTGCCGACCCGCTCGGAGACGGCGAGGACGTCCTCATCGAGGTCCGCTTTGGCGAGGGTGGCGGCGAGCACGCGCTCTCGGTGCTCGCCTATGTCGACCACAACCTCGGCAGTGCCGTAAAGGACGCCTTCGTCGCCCCGGTGCCGCTCGACGAGATCATCGCCGAGCTGACGGCTGGGGATGTGCAGCTCCTCGCCGAGGACCTCGACCCCGCCGCCGCGCGGGCGCGCCTCGAGGCGGCGATCGAAGAGGAACGCCTCCTGTTCCCACCGATCGAGACCGAGACCTGGCCCCAGAGCCGGGCGCTCATCGCCTGGGCGTGCCGGCTGCTTCCGCCGGGCGGCGCGGGCTATTGCCACCGCCAGTGGAGCGAGCCGGAGCTCACCGAGCTCATCGAGACCTTCTGGTCCTCCCCAGAGGCCGCCGGCCTGGACCCCGACGACCGCGGCCTGTTCGAGGTGATCATCGGGCTGGCGTGTGCCTATGGCACGTGCGACCCGCTGCATTGGAGCCCGGCGGGCGTCGAGATCATGCTGTGCGACCTCATCCCTCGAAAGGTCCTTGCGCCAGAAGGCGAGCTCCTCAAGGTGCCCGAGCTGCTCCGGGCCCTCATCGCGCACGCCCATCGCCGCCGGAAGGTCCCCGGCGACCTCACGAGATCGACCCTCGCCGCCCTCGGCGAGCTCGAGTCGGAGTTTCGCCGCGAGCTCGCCGACGTGCGCTCGCGCCGTCCCCCCGGGCTGGCGGCCGTCGCCGACTTCTTGAGCGGCGAGGACGGGTCTCCTGACGCCGAGCGGTTCGCGGCGATGCTGTCGGGGGACTCCGGCGCGATGATCCGGGCGGACCTCGCCCGCCAGGTCGGCGGCGCAGAGCGCCTCGCCCGCCTCGATGACGCCGCGCTTCCCGACGAGGCGTTCAGCTACGCCGGCATCGCCGAGGACATCTGCGAGCGCGTCGGCGAGGTGCTCGCCGAGGTCGACCGCTGCTGCGACGCGCTGTTGGACCGTGAGTGCCGCACGGCGTGCCGCCGACTGCTGGCCCGCGCCGCGCTCGGCGACCCGGCGGTCTTTCGGCGAAAGGCGCGCAGCGACATCGCGGCCGCCGCGCTGTGCTGGGTGATCGCCAAAGGCAACGACCTGCTCAGCGCGTCGTCAGGGGGCCTCAGCGCGAAGGGATTGCTCGCGCACTTCAACCTGTCAGGCAGCGTGAGTCAGCGCGCCGCGACCCTGCTCAAAGCGGCGGGGATCACCCCGCCCGGGGACGCACTGGCGTCCTTTGACCTCGCGCTCGGCGACCCGGCGCTCCTCGTCTCGAGCCACCGCCGCCACCTCATCGAGCTCGCCGAGCGCTACGGCGCGACCGAGGACTGAGCGCCCGGCGCGCCCGACCCGCAGCGTCAGGCCGATGCGGCCTGCTGGGTCGCGTAGGCGTCGAGGCGGCGCAGCTCGTCCTGGTAGATCTTGGCCATCGCGAGGGGCGCGAAGCGCTTCTCGAAAAAGCCACCGATCCCGCTGGCCGCGCTCTGCCAGGTCGTCGAGATGGTGACCCGCGCGCCCGCACCGTCGGCATCGACGGTGAAGGTGGTGACGAGGCTCGAGCTCTTGTCCGTCTCGACCAGCACCCGGCCGGGCTCGGGCTCGCTCACCTCCATCTCGTAGTTCCGGCTCCGCCCGCCGGCGGTGACGGTGAAGCGCGCCACGGTGCCCGCCCCGGTGCCGCCCGAGACGACCTCGAAGTTCGAGAACGCCGGCGGCAGGAACTTCTCGTGGTGGGAGAAGTCGGCGAGGCAGGCGTAGACGACGGCCGGCGGAGCGGCGATGACGTGGCGGGCCTCAGCGCGAATGGTTCCCATAGACCCTGCCTAGCACCTCGACCACGGCTTCGGCGACGCGGTCGGGGCGCTCGTGGTGGATGGCGTGGCCGCAGTCGGGGACCACGGCGTGCCGCCCGGCGGGGGCGGCCGCGGCGAGGCCGGCCTGCAAGGCGGTGAGCCGCTCCCGCACAGTGGCGTCGCGCTGGCGGGTGGCGCTCAAGACGACGAGCGGGGCAGGGCCAAAGGGCGGGGGGTCGCCGTCATCCGCCTCGAGGTCACAGCCGGCGAGCTCGTCGCCGCGCCGCGAGCGGCGCCGGGAGGCGGCGGCCAGCGCCCGCCGGTGCGCCGGGTTGCTCGTGAAGGTGGCGACGGCCCGGCGCGCGGCGAGCGCAGTGCCGAGCGGGCTCAGCGCGAGCGCTCCGGCGCCAAGGTGCATCGCTCGCCGCATGGGCGTGGCCTGCGCTTCGCGCTGGAGCGCGCTCAGGCTCGCGCAGCCCGGGTCGACCAGGACCGCGCCGGCGACCTGGTCGGGGTGGCGGGCGGCGAACAGGTGGGCGAGGCGGCCGCCGAAGCTGTGGCCGACGAGCACGGGCCGGGTCGTCCCGGCGCCCTCGAGCACCGCGGCGAGGTCGCCGAGCAGGCGCGCGAAGCTGGCCGGTCCCTCCGCGGGGTCGCTCTCGCCGAGCCCGGCGCGGTCGTAGGCGACGAGGCGGGCGAAGGGGGCGAGGCGGATGAGCAGCGGGGTCCAGGTGAGCGCCACGTCGTTGCGCCCGGCCTCGAAGAGCACGCTGGCCTCGCCCGTCCCGGCCACATAGGCGTGCAGCCGGCGCCCGCCCCGATCGTAGAAGTGCTCGCGGACCCCACCGGGAACGAGGTCATCCAACACGGCGGCGACCTCGCTCACGCCCCGTCTCTTTCCCGCCAGGGCACTCCGCAGTCCACCTCCCCGTCCTCCGGCCGGTCCGCCGGCAGCGGGGACTCGGCGAGTGCCACCGGCGCGTCGCCCGCTGGGCAATAGCGTGGCGTCGTGGGCAGGACCAAGGCGGGTGGCGCGCCGGCACGAGCGGGGGGCGTGACGCGCCGGACCACCCCAGCCGCACCCGATCCCGCCGCCGGCGAGAACCTGGTCCCCCGCGACGGGCGGGTGACCTACCACCCCGGCTTCTTCGCCCCAAGGCGGGCCGACGAGCTCTTCGCGCGCTGTCACGACGAGCTCGCCTGGGGCCAGGAGGTGGCGCGCTTTTTCGGCCGAGCCGTGCCCCTCCCGCGCCGCACGGCCTGGTACGGGCCGATCTCCTACGCCTACAGCGGCGTCGTGCACCCCCCGCGGGCGATGGCACCCGTGCTCGTTGAGATCCGCGACGCGATCGAGGCACTCGCCCCGAAGATGGACTGCGTGCTCGCCAACCACTACCGCAACGGCCGCGACAGCGTGAGCTGGCACGCTGACGACGAGGCGGAGTGGGGGAGCGACCCCGTGATCGCCTCGGTCTCCTTCGGCGCGACGCGGCGCTTCTCGCTGCGCCATCGCGAGGCGGCCGAGCGCGTGTCGGTGGAGCTCGAGCACGGCTCGCTGCTCATCATGGCGGGGCCCACCCAGCGGTGCTGGCAGCATGCGATCTTGAAGACCAACCGCGAGGTCGGCGCGCGGATCAACCTCACGTTCCGACGTCTCGTGGCGGTTCCGGGCAAGCAGGGGGTGCGATGAGCCTTGAGCTGGGAGAGACGGCCCGGGTCGATCGCTGGCTGTGGGCGGTGCGCCTCTTTCCGACCCGCACGGCGGCGACCGAAGCCTGCCGGGCGGGACACGTCCGCGTGAACCGCCAGAGCGCCAAGCCGGCGACGCCGGTGCGCGTCGGCGACGAGGTGGTCGTGCGCGGCCCGAACCGCGAGCGGATCGTCGAGGTCGGAAAGATCATCGAGCGCCGGGTGGGCGCTCCGGTCGCCGCGACCTGCATCGTCGATCACTCCCCGCCACCCCCGCGGCGCGAGGAGCGGCTCACCCCCTTCATCCGCGACCCGGGCAGCGGACGGCCGACCAAGCGCGACCGGCGCGAGCTCGACCGGCTCCGCCGCTCGTGACGGCGAGCTCGTTACTTCGACCAATGATCGAGGCGCGTGCGGCCACCCGCTAGCCTGCCGCTTTCACGAACGCGCTGGTCCTGAGCTCGGCAAAGACGCGAAAGTGCCCATTCCGTAAGGGAAAATGAGGGTGTTCTAAGCCAACATCACCCTCACGGAAGGACACCTTCGAGG
>JAJZBI010000027.1 GCA_021798985.1 Actinomycetes bacterium | reverse complement strand
TGCCCGCTCAAGGCAACTCTGCGTGTGCCTACACGATACCGGGCGCAGCCACCTCCATCAGCGTCGTGACCAGGACCTCTGCGTCGGAGGCCCCGCCAAGATGCCTACCAGCTCCGGAAGTCCGGTCGTAGCTGCCACCGTCGATCGCGCCATTCTCTCGTTCCTGCTCGAAGCGCTCGAGCAGGGAGCGGTCGAGGCAGCCACGCAGCCGCTCGAGGCCGCCTTCGAGCAGCTCTTGCGGCGCGTAACCAGTGAAGTGGTAGGCGGAGCCGCTCACGTACTCGAGACGGCGCTCGGCGCCGAGGCTGATCCGGGCGACGAAGGTGGGCGCAGCCGGCACCTCCTGGCGTTCGCCCTCAGAGCTCATGTACTGGTCGGTGACGTCGACAAGCACCCCGCAGACGCGCAGCGGCGCGCTCGGCGCCCCCTCGGCGACCACGGCACGGGCCGCAAGCCAGCGCTGGGTGCGTCCCGGTGGGATCACGGTCGAGACCCGCGACCCACCAGGTCGGTCGCCGAGCACCTCGGCGACGAGCGCCTCGAGCGTCGCGCGCACCGGCTCGGTCGAGGCGTTCGCCACGAGCGGCGTCATCGTCTGCGACTTGCCCTCGAGGCCGATCAGCGAGCGATCACCGCACAAGAACCACGCCGGAGGGCTGACCCGCTGGTCCAGCTGGAACGCGAGCGCGCCGGCAGCGCCGACCAGCTGGCCGAGCGACTGGGACCCCTCGAGCTCTCGCTCGGGCACCTCGAGGCGCAGATCACGGAGTGCAATGACCATCCCGGTCACGGCGCCGTCCGCATCGAGTGCCGGCGTGGCGGTGACCTCGACGGGGAGCTCGGTGCCATCGCGGTGGCGGTGCAGCCCGAGATAGGGGGGGGACCGACACGCCGCGGCGAATGGTCTCGAGGATCTCGCCAAGCAGGGGGCGCCGCTCCTCAGGCAGCACGATCGCCGCCGGCTGGCCGACCATCGCGCCCGCTGGATAGCCGTACAGGGCACCGACCTCGGGCGTGACGGCTACGAGGCAGCCGCTGAGATCCACCCAGGCGATCGCCGGGCCGGTGGCCGGAGGAGAGGGCAGGGGACGAGGCGAGGCCGCGGGTCGGCTCATCGGTGCCTTCGACCGGTTGCTCGCCATCTGGCCACCTCGACCTTCGACCGCTCCAGACGGTATGTCAGTGCGTCCGAGACCGCGCCAGTCCCGCCCCCGGAGCTGTGAACGTCTACGGCCGGCAGTGCGGCCGCCTTTAGCCGACGCCTACCATGCTTACCGATAGACGCGACGGGCGCTCGCCAGAGCGCGACGCCGCACACGCGGGCCGCTAGCTCATCGGGAAGAGCAGGGGACTTTTAATCCCAAGGTGCCGGGATCGAGACCCGGGCGGCCTACAAGGAATGACCTGGTCAACGACATCATTTCGGCTCTCTCGGCGCGGCGCATTGGAGCAGCTCCTCGTGGTTGGGACGACTCGCTGCGAGCCACTGACCAGCAGTGGCGCCAGCCATGCGAGCTAGCCGTGCGCGGCCAGATTCGCCGTCGGGGCAGCGCCTGGGAGTTGCGCGCCTACGTCGGTGTCGATCCTGTGAGCGGCAAGCACAAGTACCCGACCCGTATCTTCCGAGGTGGCACGCGCGCATCGGAGGAAGGGCGGGCCCGGATGGTGACGGAGATGGGCGGCGGTGACCATCTGGCCCACGACGCCGCCGTTGTCGAAGGATCCCGAGGCTTTGAGCGTGCTCTTCTCTGGCAAGACGCTCGTCCGCGCAGCCGGCGTGGCCCCCTGGTCCTCGCCTCTCCGTCGGATCAGGGGCCAAGCCGGCGTCCTGCGCCGCACGTGCCTACGGCGCCAGCGGATCGATGGTCAACCAACCGCGACGACGGAGCTCGGCAGCTAGCTGTTCCGCGGGCATACGGCCCAGGAGCTGCTCTTGGGCCGTATGCCGCCATCCTTGGGTCTCAACTGGCTTCGCCGGATCGAACTCGGCCCCTTCTAGCCGTCGGATGTAGTCGTCGGCCTCATCGCGCGTGAATCTCCCACCGGCTTGACGTTGAGTGAACCCCATCGGACCGCGCGCGTCTCGGAAATCGCGGTGTCCGGCGCCTTGAATCAGAGCAAGCAGCTGTTGTACTTGCCGAGACGACGCTGGCGGACCTGACTGTTGCCCGAACGCCATCTCAGGCGCTCCCGGCCACGAAGACCACGTGCACGCGTAGGCGACTCACCTACTGAACGGTAGCAGGGGAGAGCAAACGTGTGTTCGTTTCAACCCTGTCGAGACAGCCTGGGCCGCGCCATCAGGTGTCGTTCTGCGTCGACCATCGGTGCGCGCGTCCTGCATCCTCGCGACGAGGGCCGGTGACCCACGTCTCGTCGCACCATGAGCCAGAGCGCACAACCCAGGCTTGTCCGTTCCGACGGTACGGCTCGCGACGGCTCGCGATGCCCCCATGAGTACGACACAGCTCGGGGCACGCCGTTCGGTATCGGCGGGGCTCATCGGCGCCAGTGCAGTTGCGGAGCTGTCGGCGACGACGCGTCGCGCAGGGAGCGACGCCTCCGCCCGGAGCACGACTCCTTCCCCCAGGCGCACCGGTGGTAGACGTCTTGCGCTTGCTCTGACAGCCGCCGTTGAAGATGCAGCCGATGCCCCTCCGGTGGGTCACCTCGCTCGTTGGCGTCGACCTTCGGCGAGCAGGCGAACGAAGCTCCCGGCGCGAATCTCGGCCGCGGCGAAATCGGCGGCCGGCGACGTCGCGATCGTCTTGCCGCGGCACTCCGCGACACGCCAAGCTTCCGGAGGTCTCGAGAGCGAGGCGCAACCTCTCCGCGACCACACGACGGCCCGGGCTTCGCGTCACCGAAGGCCGTCGAATCAGGTCACGAGGGCGACGAACTCGTCGAGCATTTCCTCGATCTTGCCGATGCTGATCGACAGGTGCCCCTCGCCCGCCTCGAGATGCGCGCTCGCCGCAGGCATGGCTGCGGCGAGCCAACGACCGTGCTCGATGGGGACGATCATGTCGTCGGTCCCCTGCCACAACACGACTGGGCAGGTGATCTCGCCGAGATCGAAGCCCCAGGGCCGGACGAAGGCGAGGTCGTCATCGAGCCACCCCTCCACGCCCGTTCGCAGTGCTTCGGTGAACGAGCTCACCATGTCCTCGCCGAACTCATCGGTGAGGACGGCTTGGTCGACACCGGGCAGCAACGAGCCGAGTGCCTCGACGATGTGGGCGACGCTCGCGGCCCGCAGGTGGGGAGCCGCTCGCTCGAGATGGCGCCGGAGAGCGAGCTCCCCGGCGATCGCGGCACTGAACTCAGTGACGTTCTCCTCCGCCACACCAGAGACGAAGTCAAGGCCGGCGGCCTCAAAGGGTGCGACCCCGGCGATCACGAGCGTCGCCGCGACGCCCTCGAGACGAGCCGCGCAGGCACGGGCGTGCGGGCCGCCTCCTGACCACCCCGCGACAAGGAAGCGATGCGCCCCGAGCGAATCGAGGACTGCGGCGGTGTCGCCGACGACGTCGACGACCGCCCTGCCGGGGTCACGACTCGACGCGCCATAGCCCGGGCGCGAGAACGTCACGAGAGCGAGCTGCGGCCGCAGCGACCGCCCCGAAGGGATGACAGGCACCCGGCGTCCCATGGTGGAAGACCAGCGGCAACCCTCCCTCGTCGCCGCTCACCGTGACATCGAGGTTCCGCCCGTCGGCGAGCTCGACCCGGCGTCGCTCCATTTCGACATCCTCGCGCTGAACCGGCGCTCGGAGGGCTGTCGAGCACTCCCGCGATTCTCGGCCGGCTCTCTGGTAGAGCTCGGGGTCGTTCACAGGTTGCTCAAGCACCGTGGGGATCCAACACCCGCGGTTTTTGGTGGAACGAGGAGGATCCTTCGATGAAGCAACTGCCCCCATCGGTAGGCGGCAACCGACTTGAGCGCCGGCGACGGCTCGGCCTCCGGGCTGCCGCCGCGACCACCGTGCTATCTGGAGCCCTCGGCGGTGGCGTCGCGTACGCCGCCACCTCGGGCGGGGCTTCCGCAACCGCCGGAGCGCTGAGCGCGAGCGCGAGGTCAAGTGGCGCCTGGCTGAGCGCGCCAGGGCGCACCGCTCCGGCCGTGATCGGCACGGTGAGCGCGGTCAACGCCGCGGCGAACACCTTCAGCGTGAAGAACGCCGCGGGCAGCACCTACACGATCAACGTGTCGAGCTCGACGACCTATCGCGAGCACGGCGACAGCTCGGCGAGCCTCTCGAAGCTGAGCGTCGGTGACCACGTGGCGGTGATCGGCACGGCCTCGGGCACGACGGTGAGCGCCACCGCGGTGCTGATCGGGATGGGCGACGGCCTGGGGCCCTTCGGGCACCCCGGCGGCCCCTTCGGTGCCGCTCCGGCCGTGATCGGCACGGTGAGCGCGGTCAACGCCGCGGCGAACACCTTCAGCGTGAAGAACGCCGCGGGCAGCACCTACACGATCAACGTGTCGAGCTCGACGACCTATCGCGAGCACGGCGACAGCTCGGCGAGCCTCTCGAAGCTGAGCGTCGGTGACCACGTGGCGGTGATCGGCACGGCCTCGGGCACGACGGTGAGCGCCACCGCGGTGCTGATCGGGATGGGCGACGGCCTGCACGGCGGTGGCTGGAACGGCGGCATGCGCCAGGGTCCAGGCTGGCAGGGCCAGCTCAGCTGAGCCGGTGACCTCGCGGGTGCGTCGGCCTCCGGGGAATGCCGGCCGGGTCGCCGCGGTTGGCGATGGGGTGACGATGGAGACCAGCGGTATTCCCGTGCCGCTCTCGGTGCTCGATCTCGCTCCGGTCGCCTCCGGTTCCTCGCCGGCCGACGCGCTCGCCCGCAGTATCGAGCTCGCCCAGGTCGCCGAGCGTCTCGGCTACCGGCGCTTTTGGGTCGCCGAGCACCACAACATGGTCGGCGTGGCGAGCTCCTCCCCGCCGGTCCTGCTCGCGCACATCGCCTCGCGGACCACCGCGATCCGCGTCGGCTCGGGGGGCGTCATGCTCCCGAACCACGCCTCGCTCACGATCGCCGAACAGTTCGGGATGCTCGAGGCGCTGCACCCGGGCCGCGTCGACTTGGGGCTCGGCCGGGCGCCGGGGACGGACTTCCCGACGATCCGGGCGCTCCGGCGCCACCTGCCGACGGCAGCGAGCGACGAGTTCCCCCGTCAGATCGGCGAACTGCTCGGCTTCTTCGGCGCCGGCTTCCCGCCCGATCACCCCTACGCCACGATCACGGCCGTTCCGGCGCGCGGCTACCAGCCGGCGCTGTGGATCCTCGGCTCGAGCGACTACGGCGCCAAGCTTGCCGGCATGCTGGGCCTCCCCTTCGCCTTCGCCCACCACTTCGCCCCCGAGAACCTCCATGTCGCCCTGGAGCGCTACCGCGAGCACTTCCGCCCCTCGGCCAGCTTGGACGCCCCCTACGCCATGGTCACCGTCGCAGCGCTCATCGCGCCGAGCGACGAGGAGGCCGACTGGCTGGCCGGGCCAACCCGGCTCAACGTGCTGCGCATCCGCACCAACCGACGCGACGTCCTCGCCAGCCCGGAGGAGGCGGCCGCTTACCGCTACTCGCCTGAGGAGGAGCTCGCAGTGCGCCAGTGGACTGCTTCGCATTTCGTCGGCTCCCCGAGCACGGTCCGTCACGAGCTCGGCCGCCTGGTCAAAGAGACCGAGGCCGACGAGATCATGGTCTCGACCTCGGCACACGGTTTCTCGGACCGTTGCCGATCGCTCGAGCTGCTCGCCGGCGCGCCACCGAGCGCCGCTGAGCGCCACCCGAGCGGCCGTGCAACTACCGACTGATCGGCAGGTAGCTGGCAACCCCACGACAAGGTGCGGCTCGGATCCCGCTTGCGTCGCCGGCTCTTGCTTCCCGTCGGGGTCGAGCACCCGGCGCGGTGCGCCTCTCGATGTCGGTGTCCACCGCGGGTAGCGTTTGCGAAACCACTGTCCATGAGGCTGCGAGCATGTCCGATCCCGAGGAACTCGTGGGCGCCGAGCGATCCGGCGACTACGCCGCCGTCGTCGGCGAGCGACTGCGCGCCGTCCGCCGGCAGCGCCAGCTCTCACTGCAGGCCGTTGCCGCCTCGTCCGGCCAGGAGTTCCGGGCCTCGGCGCTCGGCGCCTACGAGCGGGGCGAGCGCGCCATCTCCGTGCCGCGCCTGCAGCGGCTCGCCCACCTCTACGGCGTGCCGGTCGAGCAGCTGCTCCCGCCGACCGACCCGATGCCGGCGCGCCCACGGCCGCCGGCGACCGAGCGCGGTCGCGGCGGTGCGGTCACGATCGACCTGGAGATGCTCGCCGAGGCGCCGGGCGAGCACGTCGCCGCGCTGCGCCGCTTCGTCGACTCCATCTTGCGCGAGCGCCACCAAGTCGGCGGCCGAACACTCACGATCCGCCGCGACGACCTGCGGGTGATCGGCGCCGCCTTCGGGCTCGGTGACGAGGGGATGTTGGCCAGCCTGAAGGCGCTCGGCGTCGCCCCGCTGGTCTAACGCGTCCGCACCGTCGCCACGTCGGCCAGGTGCGTGATCTCGATCAGGGGAGCGAGCACGCTGCCCGGGCCGAGCACGACCTCGAGGTCGGACCGGCGCGCGCGCTCGAAGAGCGCGGCGATCCCCGCGCTGTCGAGGTAGGTGACGCCGGTCAGGTCGACGACGAGCGGCGAGTCGCCACCCTCGCTCAGCGCGGATCGGAACGCGCCGATGTTGGAGAGGTCGATCTCACCGGAGACGACCAGCTGGGGGGCCTCGTCGTCGGACCTCGCCAGCTCGAGATTCGTCGTCATGCTCGCAGCCTCCTGCTCATCTCCACGACCGTCCCACGCGGACCGTGCCGCACCGTCACCTGGTCGGCCAACGCCTCCATGATCGCGAGTCCGCGGCCCCGGTCCGCGCTCGAAGGCCTCGGCTCCCGCCACGTGCCGTGGTCCTCGACGAGGAGGTGCGCCACATCGTCCTCGATCCTGCCGCGGACGCGCACGCGCTCGGCGGTCGCGAAGTCATAGGCGTGCTCCATGGCGTTCGCGACGGCCTCGCCGGCGGCGATCAAGAGCTCGGCCGCCACGCGGTCATCCGCACCGAGCGCACCCAGCCACGCGCGCAGCTCGTCGCGCAAGCCGGCGAGCCCACCTGGGTCCGCCGCCAGGTCAACCTCGAGGGCGGGCGCCCCGCGCGCGGCGAGGCGGTGGACGACGAGCGCCACGTCGTCCTCCTGGCGTCCGGCGACGAGCTCGTCGATGAGCGCGTTGGCGAGGTCCGGGGGCGCGAGCCGGCGATGCTCGGCGACGGCGCGCCGGGCGCGCTCGAGGCCGACTGTGATGGGCTCGTCGCGCCGTTCGATCAGACCGTCGGTAAACAGGACGAGGTTGGACCCCGCAACGAGGTCGACCTCCGCCTCCGGCCGCGCCCGACCCGGCGCGATGCCGAGGGGCAGCGCGCGGGCGCGATCCAAGAGCACCGCCTCGTTCTCTCCGCTCAGCACCGCCGGGAGGTGCCCGGCGCTGCTGTAGGCGAGCGTGCCGGCGATCGGGTCGATCACCCCGCAAAAGACCGTCGTGCAGCGCGCCCCGGGGATCAAGTCGGCGAAGCTGTCGAGCGCCGCCAGGGTCTCCGCCGGGCCCTTGTCCTGCAACAGCAACGCCCGGCAGGCGCTGCGCAGCTGGCCCATCGTCGTCGCGGCGTCGAGGCCACGACCGGTGCAGTCGCCGACCACGATCGCCAGGCGCTCTTTGGAGAGCTCGAGCACGTCGTACCAGTCGCCGCCCACCTCGAGCGGCTGGACCGCCGGCAGGTAGCGCACGGCGAGGCCCTCGGGGACGTCGGTCGGACCGAGGATCGAGCGCTGCATCGCCGTCGCCACCGCCCGGTTGTCGTCAAAGAGCTGGGCGCGGCGCCATGTCTGGCCAAGATAGCCACAGAGCACGCCGAACAGCGCCCGCTCGTCGGGCCGCAGCCGCCGCGGCGGGGAGAACGCGAGCCACACACCATGGGGCGCTCCCCCTGAGTCGACGACGCCCGCGATCCCCTCGCACAGCTCGCGCTCCTCCCCGGTCTCACCGGCAAGGGATCGGGCAACCGGGCGGCGACTGACGCGGGCGGTGCCGAGCGCCTCGAGCGCCCCGGCGTCGAGCCGTGCGGTGTCGAGGGCACCGGAGGCAGCCATGACCGCAGGCCCAGAGGGGGAGAACGAGACGATCGCCGCGCCCGTCGCCCGGAAGACGCGACCCAGCGCGTCGAGTGCGGCGGTCTGGACGCCGTGGACGTCGCTCGCCTCGGCGAGACGGATGCCGAGCTCGGCCAGCGCCGCCTCTCTCGCCGAGGCCTCGAGCTCGGCCGTGATGTCCCGGAAGGCGACGACGATGCGACGGTCGTCGCGCTCGACGAATGCCTTGGCGAAGACCTCGACGAGCAGGCCGTGGCCGAGGCGGTGCCGCAGCGGCAGCACCCCGCGCAGCTCGCCGGTCGCGAGCACCTGGGCGAGGGCGGCCTCGACCTGGTGGCGCTCGTTGGGATCGCGCTCGGCGTCGGGCAGCCACGGATACGGCGGGGCGTAGGGCACCTCGGCGCGCGAGAAACCGAGGACCTGCTCGAAGGCCGCGTTCGCCTCGACGACCGTCCCTTTGCCGTCGAGCACGATCACTGCGTCCTGCAGCGACTCGACGAGCGCCGCGCGCCAGCTCGCGTCCTGGTTGCGCAGCGCCGCGAGGTCGAGGTTGGCGCGCACGCGAGCGAGGAGCTCGAGCCCCGAAAAGGGCTTGACAAGGTAGTCGTCGGCGCCGGCCTCGAGCCCCTCGACGGCCGCCTCCTCTCCGGCGCGGGCCGACAGGAACACCACCGGCACCGTCGCGAGCGCCGGGTCCGCGCGGACCGCGCGGAGCAGTTCGAACCCGTCGAGCTCGGGCATCATCACGTCGCTCAGCACGAGATCGGGGCGCTCGGCGCGCATCTGCTCGAGCGCCCGGGCGCCGTCGGGGGCGACGACCACGCGCCAGAACGGCTCGAGCAGCCGGCGCAGGTAACTGCGCATGTCCGGGTTGTCGTCGACGACGAGCACGGTGGCGTCGGTGCGCGCCCCGCCAAGGGCGCGCCGCGCCGATTCGTCGAGCTCGGTGGGCTGGTCCTCGACCCACTGCAACGCCTCGTCGAGATAGGCGCTGCGGGCCGACTCGCGCGGGGCGCCGGCGATCGGCGCGCCCGGCGAGCCATAGGGAATCCGGACCGAGAAGCGGGAGCCCGCGCCTTGTGTGCTTTCGACCTCGACGGTGCCGCCGTGCAGGCGCGTCAGCTCGGCGACGAGCGCGAGACCGATCCCGGTCCCCTCGTGCGAGCGCGCCAAGCGGCCCGGCGAGCGGTGGAAGCGCTGGAAGAGCAGCGGCAGCTGATCGGCGGCGATCCCCGAGCCGGTGTCGGCCACGGACAGCTCGACGAGGTCCCCCGCGTCGCGCAGACTGAGGGTGATCTCCCCCTCGAGGGTGTACTTGAAGGCGTTGGAGATCAAGTTGAGGACGATCTTCTCCCACATGTCGTGGTCGACCTGGACCGCGCGCTCGAGCGGCGGGAGGTCGAGCACGAAGCCGAGGCCGGCGCGTTCGATCGCCGGGGCGAAGGAGAGCGCGATGTCCCTCGTGTAGTGCGCGAGATCGGTCGGGACCTTCTCCGCCTCAAGGCGCCCGCCCTCGATCCTCGCGAAGTCGAGCATGTCGTTGACCAGGCGGCGCAGCCGCCTGGCGTTGCGCTGGACGACTTCGATGCGCCGGCGTTGGTCGGGCGCCAAGGGCGAGCGCTCGTCGGCGAGCGCGTCCTCAGTCGGCGCCATGATGAGGGTGAGCGGGGTGCGGAACTCGTGGCTGACGTTGCTGAAGAACTCCGTCTTGGCCCGGTCGAGCTCGGCGAGGGACTCCGCCCGCTGGCGCTCGGCCTCATAGACCCGCGCCGCCGCGATCCCCGCCGCGATCTGCCCGCCGACCAGCTCGACAAAGCCCTGGTAGGCCGCATCGAGACGACGGTAGGGGTTGAGCGCCGCGATGAACACCCCCGCCGGCTCGGACTGGCCGCCTTCGGCGAGCGCGACGACGAGCGCCTGGCTCGGTGGCTCGTCCCACGCACCGCTCGGCAACGCCCCGAAGCGCTCGCCGAGCCCCTCGATGACTCGCGCCCGCCCGGGAGCGATCGCTCCGGTCGGCCAGGGCGCACCGTCGCCACCGGGGATCACGCGCGGCGCCGCAAGGTGGCCCGGCGCGATGCCGGTCGCCGCGACCAGCTCGGCGCTGCCGTCGGGAGAAAAGCTGTAGGTGAGCGTGAAGGGGAGGTCGTGGCGATTCTCGTGCAGCCGGCGCTCGACCGCCGAGAAGACGCCGGCCTCGCTCCGCTGCCCGGACAGATCCGAGGCGAGCGCCTGGAGCGTCGCCATCCGGCGCTCCCCGATCACCCGGTCGGTCTCCTCGCTCACCACGCACAACATCGCGAGCGGCGCACCCGTCTCGTCGCTGACGGGGCTGTAGGAGAACGTGTGGTAGGTCTCCTCGCGGTAGCCGCTCCGCTCAAGGAACAGCAGCAGGGCCTCGTCCCACGTCGCCTCGCCGTGGCGCAGGACGAAGTCGATCCGCGGCCCGATGTCCTGCCAGATCTCCGACCACACCACCGCGGCCGGCCGACCGAGCGCCCAGGGGTGCTTGCCGCCGAGCGTGTCGCGGGCGTAGGCCTCGTTGTAGAAGAAGGTGAGCTCGTCGCCCCATCCGAGCCACATCGGAAAGCGCGAGGTGAGCATGATGCGCACCAGCGTCTGCAACAGCGCGGGCCAGCGCTCGGGCGGCCCGATCGGGCTCGTGCGCCAGTCGTGGCCGGCGATGACGTCGGCCATCTCCCCGGTCCCAAAGCGGGTGGCGGCTTGCGAGCGCGCCGGCTCAGGTGCTGGTGACGAGCCTGTGGGCTGCTCGTTCGCCTCCCGCGCGTGGGACACGGCAGCATGCTAGGGGAGCGAGCGCGACGTCCAGCCCGGGGCCTTTGGCGCCACAGCACCCGGCAGGAGTGACCGAGGCCACGGCGGATCACGCGGTGGCCGGAGGCGGCATCCTGCCGACGCCTCCGGCCACCGCCGCCCCGGGCTTCCGGGGGCGTGGCAGCCCGGGCGAGTTGGCGCTCGCCGCCGCACCGGGGACTGGCAAACGGCGAGCGCTGTTGTGGATCAGTGTGGCGGAGTCCGACCGGTGCCCCCAAGGGACCAAGGTCGCTCGTCAGCGACCAGAGTCCTCTTGAGAAAGGGCCGAACGGCCGCTTCAGCGGGACTCGGTCGTGGTCGCCAGCTTGCCCGCGGCCCGGCCGCCGATGAGCACATCGGCGATCACCGCGAGTGAGTCGAAGGCGGCGATGCAGGCGATCGACAGGCGAGCGCTGAAGACGTGCCCGAGCGCCAGGACGAGCGTGATCACGACGGCGACGCACAGGCTCACCGCCACGGAGACCACCAGCCGTTCGAGGCGGTCGCGCCCGGGCAGAAACCGGCGGAGCGCGAGGGCGGGCCCGAGCGCGGCGAAAGAGAACACGGCGAGCGTCCGCAACGGCACGGGCGCCCCGACGCTGACGATGAGGAGCACCACCCAGCCGTAGAGGAAGGCGGCGGCGCTCGTTGTGACCGAGGGGTGGGAATGGTCCATCGGCGCTCCTGATCTCTCATAGCTCACGGGTCGCTACCGCCTCGCGCCCCGGACCCCGCCCGCCCCGGCGACCACCGGGGGGGCGCTCTTCGTGGCCCCCGGGCGCGTGACGACGACGACATAGGGATTGGACAGCACGACCCGAAAGCGCGGCGAGGCGAGGACGGCGGCCTCGATGCGGCGATAGGCCCCCTTGGGGAGCGCGCCGGTCATCTCGACCGAGTATGCGTCGCTCGTGGCGAACACGAGGTAGGAGGGCTCTGGCCCGGACAGGTCGAGGGACAAGGTCCGCACCGGGTGGCGCACGATCTGGCGCACGGACGCCTTGGTGCCCGTGGCGAAGAGGTAGTTGCGATAGGTGTTGTAGCCCTCGAGAGGCCAGGGGATGTTGCCGTCCGCTGTGATGACGAGCGAACCCGGCGGCGCCTGATGGTAGAACGCCTCGACGGCCTGGACCTCTTTGGGCGGGAAGTAGTTCGAGCGCTCCTTGCCGTAGTAGGAGACAAGGAAGCCCCCGAGCAAGAAGAACGCGACGGCAGCGCGCGCGAGGTTGCGGAACCACGCGAGCGCCGCTCGGCCGGTCGACTCGAACAGCGTCGCCCCGAAAAAGGCAAGGAAGGGGAGAGCGAAGAGGTAGACACGAAAGACCACCTCGCCGCCGTAGTTGTTCGCGCCGAGCGCCGCGCCGGGCACGATCACGAGCAGCAGCGCCGGCAGCAGCGGGCGCAGGCGCCCCTGGCGCCAGCGCCGGAGGATGCCGAGGACGCCGAGGACGATCACGAGGGCCGTGAAGGCCCGGTCCACGTGGCCGATGAGCAACTGGTCGGGGCTCGCCTGGCCTGCGTTGTACTCATTGACGGTGGCGTTGGAGAAGAAGTGGCCGATGCCCTGGGTGAGCGAGGGCAGGTTGTAGGCCATGAACTGCCGGGCCGCGAGCGCGATCCAGCCGACGGCGATGACGATCGAGGCAGCGGCGAGCCAGCGGGAGCGCAGGCGACGGAAGAGCCACAGCGCGACAAGCGCCCCCACCACCATGAACGGCGTGAGCTGGTGGCTGGAGGCGATCGCCACCATGCACAACACGACGACTGCCCCGACCGAGACGAGCTCGCCACGCCCGAGCGGTGGCCGGGCCGTGGCGATCGGAGGGACCTCGACGTCACCGCCCAGCCGGACGCGTCGAGCGCGACCGCGGCGGCTCGGCGCGCTGGGGCGCATCAGGCGACTGAACACGAGGGCGATCACGACCAGGTAGAGGAAGAACGCGAAGCCCTGCGGCGAGAAGTAGTCCTGGCCGATCCAGTTGCCGAGGTAGAAGATCCACAGCGCGCTCCAGAGGACGCGGCGGTCGGTCGTCAGCTCGCGGAAGATCATCCACAGCGGGCCGGCGTAGAGGGCCTCGTTCACAAAGGGCGCCCACGAGGCGTAGCTGAGGGCCGAGGTGAAGCCCGAGCCGTTCGTCACCATGCCGTTCAGGCTGAAGAAGCCGGGCCAGTCCTGGTAGGCGACCAGCAGCTTGTTGTGCTGGAAGAGGTTCACCCCGTGGTGGAGGATGACGTAGTCGATGATCGCCACGTGCTTCCAGGCCCACTGGTAGCGCAGCGTGTGGTAGAGCAGCGTCGGCGTGGCGTGGAACATCAACAGCAGCACGGCGACGTGCGCGCCGAGCACGAGGGCGCTCGTGCGGCGGAGGGCGACCTGGACGACGAAGGACGCGCACAAGATCCCGATGGCGACGAAGTACGCCCTCGGCAGCACGCTCAAGAGCCCGAAGTCGGTCATCTTGTCGAGGTGGACCGGGCTGGTCAGGGCGAGGATCCACAGCGCGAAGGCGACGAGCGGCCCGAGCATGCCGACCGCCACCGCCCGGATCCGAGAGAAGTGGGCGGCGGCATAGCCGCCGGCCGTTGCGCCGACCCCGGCGAGGAGGGCGACGGCGCGCAAGGCGGCACTGCGGCGACCGTGCACCGCCTCGCCGAGCGAGCGCACGACGCCGAGCGGGATCGTCGAGCGCAGGTAGGCGCGCTCGGCGGCAAGACCCTTCTCGCTGCCGGCCCGGCTCGTCACGAGCGCCTTGGATCTCCCCTCCCCGAGGCAGCGTCGCAGGAAGTAGCTCCAGGTCCCTCGGCTCGGCGGCACCTTGTGGCGGACCACGGCGCCCGGGTCATACAGCACGGTCGCGTCCGGACGCGTGGCGGTGGCCCGGATGCACAGCTCGGTCTCCTCGCAGCCTGCCGTATTCGCCCCGCTGCGCCCGAGCGCCTCGGCGAACCCGCCGACCTCGACCAGCACGTCGCGGCGGAGCGACATGTTGGCGCCGATGAGGTTGCGCACCGCCTCGGGGGCGCGCGGCATCCCCGAGTGGCTGCAGCCGACGACCCAGTCGAACTCGGGCGGGAACCACCCGGGGCGGGAATCGACCCAATCGGGGATAACGAGGCCTCCGGCGGCCACCACCTCGGGGCGCTCGTAGGCCTCGGCTAGCCGCGCCAGCCAATCCGGCGCGGCCCGGGCGTCGTCGTCGAGGAAGGCCACGACCTCGCCGCGGGCATGCGCTGTGCCGGTGTTGCGCGCCCCGGAGAGCCCCTTTGGCCCCTCGCTCTCGATGACCGCGCAGCCCGACAGCTCGCGCCGGGCCCGCTCAGCGAGGGCGGGGTTGTGATCGACGACGAGCAGGCACTCGAGCGCCGGGAGGAGCTGGGCCCCCACCGAGGCGACAGCGGCGCGGATCTCCTCCCAGCGGGCCTCGGTGTAGACGCAGATGACCACCGAGATGCTGACGGGGCGGCGCGAGAGGGTGATCGCCCCGGCTCCGGCGCGCCCGCCGGCGTCCGCCCGGGCGGCGAAGCCCCCGGGGCCCGGCTCGAAGGCCGATGGCGCGCCAAAGAGCGGGTCGCTCGTCATGGTCGCGCCAGCGCCGCGGGGCTCACCCCGCGCACCGGTGGGCGCTCGCCATGGACATGGCGAAAGAACATGACTCCTCCACGCTCGATCGGACGGCACCGAAAGGGCTCAGCGCCGCGACCGCTTCCGGCCGATCGGCGTGGTCTGCCCGTCGAGGTTGTGTTGCCCTGGCCTGTTAGTGCAACAAACCTGGCGGCTCGGGGTCGCTGTCCCGATCGAGCAGCTCGAGCAGGCGATCGAGGAACTCGGCCTGGGCGCGCACCAGGCGGTCCCGCGCCACCTCGAGGGGGAACCAGGCGACCGAGTCGACCTCGGGGAAGCGCAGCATCGTCCCCGAGCGTGGCGGCCACTCCACCTCGGCGTAGTTGCTCTCGGTCGACGAGCAGTCGAAGTCCGACTTGACCGCCCAGGCGTGGACGCGCTTGCCGCTCGCCTGGCGGACCTCGCCCAGGTCACAGCGCGCACCGCCAGGAGCGGGCCGCCCGAGCTCCTCGGCGAACTCGCGCTCGGCCGCCGCCAGCGGGTCGTCGCCCTCGGCGTACTCGCCCTTTGGCACCGACCAAGCGGCGCGGTCCTTGCCCCGCCAGTAGGGGCCGCCGGGATGGACGAGCAGCACCTCGAGCCGCCCCTCGGCGAGGCGGTGCAAGAGCAAGCCTGCAGATCGCTTGGGCACCCCGGTCTCCTCGGGCCGCAGTCTAGGTCCGAGGCGCCCGGCGCAGCGATCACGACGCGAAGCGACCTCCGGCCCGAGGGCTCGGACCGGAGGTCGCCCGCACGAGGTGACCTACAAGGCGTCGCTCCCGCGCTCGCCCGTGCGGATACGGATGATCTCCTCGGCCGGGATGACCCACACCTTGCCGTCGCCGATCTTGCCGGTGCGCGCCGAGGTCGTGATCGTGTCCACCACGTCGGGCACCATGGCGTCGTCGACGACAATCTCCAAGCGGACCTTGGGGACGAGGTCGATCGTGTACTCCGCCCCCCGATAGGTCTCGGTGTGGCCGCCCTGGCGACCGAAGCCCTGCACCTCGGTGAGGGTGAGGCCCTGGACGCCGAGGCTCTTCAGCGACTCTTTCACGTCGTCCAGCTTGAACGGCTTGATGACCGCGATCACGACCTTCATCAGCGCATCCCTTCAGGGACAAGCGTCTGGGTGATATCGCTCCGGATGGCAAGCACCGGGGGCTCGACCTCCTCATCGTGCACCGCCACGTCGCCTTCTTCCAGCTCGTGATCCGAATAGCGAAGCGGGATGCGCAGCACGTACTTGATGATCAACAACAAGAGCACCGAGATGACGGCGTCCCAGGCGATGATGGTACAAGCCGTCAGGAACTGGATGAGGACTCGGTCCGAGTTACCGTAAAACAGCCCGGCGGCACCATTCGGCGAGCTCCACAGGGCGGCGGCGTTCTTCTTGCCCGCGGCGTACTCGACCATCGAGGGATCGGCGAGGAAGCCCGTCATGATGCCGCCCAAGAACCCGGCCATGCCGTGGGTGTAGACCACACCAAGGGCATCATCGACCCGGGAGAACGGCCGGACCCTTGGCAGGTAGGTCCACGCCAAGAAGACGACGAGCGAGGCGATCACCCCCATGGCCGCGGCGGCGTTGCCGTTGACGAACCCGGCCGCCGGCGTGATCGCGACGAGCCCCACGATCATCCCGTTGATCGAGCCGAGGAAGGTCGGCTTCTTCGCCGAGCCGATGAAGCTGTCACAGGCCACCCAGGTCAACAGCGCCGTCGCCGTGCAGATGTTGGTGTTCAAGAGCGCGGCGGACGCGTCGGCGCTCGCGTAGTAGGGGTCCCCGCCGTTGAAGCCGTTCCAGCCGAGCCAGATCACTCCCGCCCCGACCGCTACGAGGAGCAGGTTGGTGGGCGGGAAGGACTGGCGGTCGCGCAGCAGGCGAGGCCCGATGACCCAGGCCGAGACGAAGCCGGTCACCCCGGCGGCGAGGTGGATGACGTAACCGCCGGAGAAGTCGAGCGCGCCCTTGGTGGCCCAGTAGCCGCCGCCCCAGATCAACATGGCGTTGACGGCGTACACGCAGGTCGTCCAGGCAGGCACGAAGACGAGCCAGGCCTTGAAGTTCATCCGGCCGAGCACGCTGCCGAGGAAGAGCAGGGGTGTGATCGCGGCGAAGACGAACTGGAAGTACTCAAGGGTTGCGTAGGGGAAGTGGAAGGGCGGCCCGGCGGCGGACAGGTTGACGATGTTCGCCTGGTTGAGCTCCTGGCCGGGGCCGGTGATCGACCCGGGGTGGCCGATGAAGCCGTCGAGGATGTTCGCGATGCCAGAGCCGCCGCCAAGGTGCAGCGGTGTGCCAAATCCCATGTTGTAGGCCCAGAAGATCCACACCACGAGCACCGCCGCGAACCCCGCGAAGGCCATGAGCATCGTGTTCACGGCCCATTTCTTCTTCACGAGGCCGCCGTAGAGCACGGCGATGCCCGGAAGACTCATCAAGCCGACGAACGTGGCAGCGGTCATCTGCCAGGAGTTGTCACCTGCCACGAGCCAGTTCGGGTAGGGGTAGTACATCCACGCTCCTTCTGCGAAGCCGCGATGACGGCAGCCGACGAACGGCTCGACAGTAAGGAGCGTGGGTTTCTGCGCCGTGGCCGGCGGGAGAACGCCTTGTTACCCGGCTGTTTCGGCCACATGAACCGCCAGTTCAAGCGCGGCGGGTCGCGAGCGCGAAGGATCGGCAAACGACCCACGCGAGCGCGCCGATGTCGCTAGCCCGCCTGGCGCCGGACCGCCTCGGCTGCGGCCGCCACCGCCTCGGGATCGCCGAGGAAGCGGGCACCCTCGACCTCGAGACGCTCGTTCAGCTGGTAGAGGCGAGGCACGCCGGTTGGGATCTCGAGCTCGACGATGTCCTCGTCGGAGATGTGCTCGAGGTACTTGATGAGCGCACGCAGGCTGTTGCCGTGCGCGACCACGAGCACGGTTCGCCCAAGGACGAGGTCACCAGCGATGGCGTCCTCGTAGTACGGCGTCATCCGGCGCACGACGTCGGCGAGGCACTCCGCCGCCGGCAGAGCGCTACGCGGGACGGTCGCGTAGCGCGGGTCGTGGACCGGGTGACCAGGATCGCTCTCTTGGAGCGGTGGCGGTGGCGTCGCATAGCCGCGCCGCCAGGCCCGCAGCTGGGCATCGCCGTGCTTGGCGGCCGTCTCCTTCTTGTCCAGGCCCTGCAGCGCGCCGTAGTGCCGCTCGTTGAGGCGCCAGTGGCGGTGGACCGGGATGTAGGAGCGCTTGGCCGCGGCGAGCGCCAGCTCCGCGGTGCGGACCGCCCGCGTCAGCACGGAGGTGTGCACCACGTCGATTTCGAGATCGGGCTCGGCGGCGATCAGCTCTCCGGCGAGGCGCGCTTCGCGCTCGCCCGCCTCAGAGAGATCGACGTCGACCCAGCCGGTGAAGAGGTTGAGCGCGTTCCACGCGCTCTCCCCGTGTCGGAGAAGGACGAGCGTTGGCATCGGCTCGAGGCTACCGGTTCGCCACCAACCCGTCCGGATGCCCCGCCGCGCAGACTCGAGCCGTCGCACGCCAGCAACGCGGCGTTTACACGCCCTGCCTAGGGTGGGCTTGTGCCGAGCTTCGTCGTCCGTCTCTGGCTCGCGGATCGCCCGGGCGCCCTCGGCGCCGTCGCCGGTCGGATCGGGGCCGTCGGCGGCGACGTCACGGGGATCGACATCTTGGAGCGCGGCGAGGGCCGGGTGATCGACGAGCTGACGATCGAGCTGCCGGCCGAGGACCTCATCCCCTTGATGCTCGCCAAGATCGCCGAGCTCGATGCCGTCGACGTGGAAGACGTCCGGCGCGTCGTGGCCGGACTGCCGCATCCCCACCTCGACCCGCTCGACATCGCCGCCGCCCTGCTCGAGGAGCGCAGCGTCACCGCCCTGCTCGCCGCGCTCGTCGCCGGAGTCGGTGCGGCCTTTGCCGGCGAGTGGGCGGCCGTGGTTGATCCCGAGGGGCCAGTGGTCTTGGAGCGCTCGGCGGACGCGCCGGCGGCGGCCTGGCTCGAGGCCTTCGTCCACGGCACGCGGGCAGTGGCGAGCGAGCCCGGTGGGGGCGCCTCGGCGAGTGACGTCGCCTGGGCGTCGATGGAGGTCTCCGGCCTCGCGCTGCTCGTCGGGCGGCCCCGGCGGCCCTTCCGGGCCCGCGAGCGGCGCCAGCTCGCCCAGATCGCCCGCGTCGGCGACCATCGCTGGGCGGACCTTGCGGGTGCGGCGGGCACCCCGCCATCCCGGTGCTGAGCCCCTTGGCTCCAGCCTCGGTGCCGCACCGATCGGCAGTCGAGCGCTCCTGTCGCCTGTCGCCGCTCGCACCGCTACCGTGGCCGGTAATCCACCCAGTTCAGGATGCATGTTTGCGCACCTGACAATGACGCGCTCAACTTCGCTATAGTGGTCGTTGACATCGCCGGTGACTGGGGTCGCTGGCAGCGAGACGCAGCAAGCGAAGGAGCTACCCATGCCCAAGGCGGTCGGCATCGACCTCGGTACGACGAACTCGGTCGTCAGCGTGCTCGAAGGCGGTGAGCCCACTGTCATCCCCAACGCCGAGGGCAGCCGCACCACTCCGTCCATCGTCGGCTTCGCCAAGTCCGGCGAGGTCCTCGTCGGCGAGGTGGCCAAGCGTCAGGCGATCACCAACCCTGAGCGCACGATCCGCTCGGTCAAGCGGCACATGGGGACGAGCTGGACCATCGACATCGACGCGAAGGCCTACACGCCCCAGGAGATCTCGGCGCGCATCCTCCAGAAGCTGAAGCGCGACGCCGAGGCCTTCCTCGGCGACACGGTGACCCAGGCCGTGATCACCGTGCCGGCGTACTTCGACGACAGCCAACGCACCGCCACCAAGGAGGCGGGCCAGATCGCCGGCCTCGAGGTGCTGCGCATCATCAACGAGCCCACGGCGGCCGCCCTGGCCTACGGCCTCGACAAGGAGGGCGCCGAGCAGACGGTGCTCGTCTTCGACCTCGGTGGCGGCACTTTCGACGTGTCGGTGCTCGAGATCGGTGAGGGCGTCTTTGAGGTCAAGGCGACGGCCGGCAACACCCACCTTGGTGGTGACGACTGGGACCAGCGGGTCATCGACTGGCTCGTGAAGACCTTCAAGGACACCGAGGGGGTCGACCTGTCGGTCGACAAGATGGCCCTGCAGCGCCTGAAGGAGGCGGCCGAGAAGGCCAAGATCGAGCTGTCGGCTGTCCAGGAGACCACGATCAACCTGCCCTTCATCACCGCCACGTCTGAGGGCCCCAAGCACCTCGACGTCAAGCTGACGCGGGCGAAGTTCCAGGAGCTGACCGAGGATCTCGTCGAGGCGTGCCGCCAGCCCTTCGAGCAGGCGATCAAGGACGCCGGCCTGTCGATGGCCGACCTGAACCACGTCGTGCTCGTCGGTGGCTCGACGCGCATGCCCGCCATCCAGGACCTCGTGCAGAAGATCACCGGCAAGGAGCCCCACAAGGGCGTGAACCCCGACGAGGTCGTGGCCGTCGGCGCAGCGATCCAGGCGGGGGTGCTCAAGGGCGAGGTGAAAGACGTCCTGTTGCTCGACGTCACCCCGCTCAGCCTCGGGATCGAGACCAAGGGCGGCATCATGCACCGCCTCATCGAGCGCAACACGACGATCCCGACCAAGCGCTCGGAGGTCTTCACGACCGCCGAGGACAACCAGCCCTCCGTCGAGATCCACGTCCTGCAGGGCGAGCGCGAGATGGCGATGTACAACAAGACGCTCGGCAAGTTCCAGCTCGTCGACCTCCCCCCCGCCCCCCAGGGCGTGCCGCAGATCGAGGTCACCTTCGACATCGACGCCAACGGCATCGTGCACGTCTCGGCGCGGGACCGGGCGACGGGCAAGGAGCAGTCGATGACCATCACCGGACAGTCCTCGCTGCCACGCGACGACATCGAGCGGATGGTGCGCGACGCGGAGCAGCACGCCGCCGACGACCGTCGCCGGCGCGAGGAAGCCGAGACCCGCAACAACGCCGACACGCTCGTGCACCGCACCGAGAAGCTCTTGAAAGACGAGGGCGACAAGTTCACCGGAGACGAGAAGGACAAGGTCGAAGGTGCTCTCAAGACGCTGAAGGACGCGCTCGGCGGCTCGGACATCGAGGCGATCCGCTCGGCCACTGAGGCGCTGATGACTGCGTCCCAGGCCTTCGCCCAGCGGCTCTATGAGCAGGCGGGCGCCCAGGCCGGCCCCGCCGCGGGCGGCGGTGCGGCCAACGCCGCGGCGAACGATGACGAGGTCGTCGACGCCGAGATCGTCGACGAGCCGGGGGACGCCCACTCGTGAGCGGCGCGGACGAGCCGATCGAGCCGGTCGGAGACGAGGAAGCGGCGCCGTTGGCGGGCACGAGCGAGGAGGACCTCGAAGCGCTCCGGGCCTTCGAGGCAGCCCTCGAAGAAGAGGGTGGCCCCGATGTGGCCGGCGCGCCGAGCGAGGGCTCGGCGCAGCTCGAGCAGGCGGTGCGCGAACGGGACGAGTACCTCGACGCGCTCCGCCGCCTGCAGGCCGAGTTCGACAACTACCGAAAGCGAGTCGCACGCGAGCAGAGCGAGCTGCTCGAGCGGGCCTCCCAGGGCCTGCTCGAGCGGCTGCTGCCGGTGCTCGACGCGCTCGACCTCGCCGCTGCCCATGCCAAGCCGGTAGCGGGCGACCAGGACGAGGCGGAGACGCTCGGGCGGATCAGCGCGCTGCTCGGCGACGTCTTGGCCAAAGACGGGCTCGAGCGGATCGGGGAGGCCGGCGAGCAGTTCGACCCGACGGTGCACGACGCCGTCCTGCACGTGCCCTCCGAGCACGGCGAGGACGAAGCGGGGGCCGATGCGGCGCCGGCGGGGCCGATCGTCGAGGACGTCTTGCGGCCGGGCTATCGGATCAAGGGCCGGGTGCTCCGGCCGGCCATGGTGAAGGTACGAGGGTAACGAGAGAGAGGCGGAGCGCTGGTGGCTCCCCAGCGGGAGTGGTTCGAAACCGACTACTACAAGGTGCTCGGGGTGTCCCCCGAGGCCACCGAGCGGGAGATCACCCGCGCCTACCGCAAGCTCGCGAAGCAGTACCACCCGGACGCCAACCCGGGCTCCGAGGAGCGCTTCAAGGAGATCAGCGCCGCCTACGACGTGCTCGGTGACGCCGCCAAGCGCAAGGAGTACGACGACGTCCGCCGCCTCGGGCCCGCTGCAGGCGGCTTCGGCGGCTTCGGCCAGCCCGGGGGCGGCGGCTTCGGCGGCTTTCGCGTCGAAGACCTCGGCGACCTGTTCGGCGGGATCTTCCGCCAAGGCGGCGCCCGGCGCCGCACCTACCCTGGCATGCAGGCCGAGCGCGGCGGCGATCTCGAGGCAGAGCTGCACCTGTCGTTCACCGAGGCGCTCGAAGGCGTGGTGACATCGGTCAACGTGGCCTCGACCGCCACCTGCGCGACGTGCGCGGGCAGCGGTTCACGCCCGGGATCGACTCCCGTCGCCTGCCCGCGCTGTGGAGGTCGCGGGGTCCTCAACGACAACCAAGGGCTGTTCTCGCTCTCCTCGCCGTGCCCCGAGTGCGGCGGGCGCGGGACCAAGGTCGTCGATCCCTGTCCCACGTGTCACGGGAGCGGGATGCAGCGCCAGCAGCGCCGGGTCAAGGTGCGCGTGCCCGCCGGCGTGGATGACGGTCAGCGCATCAAGGTGAAAGGGCGCGGCGAGCCCGGGCGCAACGGCGGCCCGGCCGGCGACCTGTTCGTGGTCGTGAAGGTGGCCACGCACCCCCTCTTTGGTCGCCGCGGCAAGGACCTGCTCCTCACGGTTCCGGTCAGCTTCCCCGAGGCCGCGCTCGGCGCCACGATCACGGTGCCCTCGCTCGAGCGCTCGGTCTCGCTGAAGGTGCCGGCGGGAACCAAGTCGGGCAAGACCTTCCGGGTGCGCGGCCGGGGCATCGCCCTTGACGGTGAGCGCGGCGACCTGCTCGTCACGATCGAGGTCGCGGTCCCGAACAAGCTGAACGACGCCGAGCGCAAAGCGGTGGAGGCGCTCGCCGCGGCAGCCAGCAGCTCGCCGCGTGCCTACCTCGAGTCATGACCGCCGCCTCGACCAACGGCAGCTCGCGCCGGGCGGTCTATGTCATCTCCGTCGCCGCCGAGCTCGCCGGGGTGCACCCCCAGACCCTGCGCATCTACGAGCGCAAGGGCCTCCTCGACCCGGCGCGCACGATGGGCGGGAACCGCCGCTACTCCGACGAGGACATCGCGCTCTTGCGCCGGATCCAGGACCTCACCGCAGCGGGGCTGAACCTCGAGGGGGTGCGGCGGGTGCTGGCGCTCGAGCGCGAGCTCGAGCGCATGCAGCGCGAGCTCGAACGGGTGCGCTCAGAGGCGCGCGAGGCGCTCGCCCTGGCGCACAAGCAGTACCGGCGGGACCTTGTGCCCTTCACGAGCGAGCGCTTGCCGGCGCGCTGGCGGCCAGGACGCGCCGCCGAGCGCCCCGGCTCTTGAGCCCAACTCCCTACCGCTGAGCCCAGCGGCGGGGAAGGCGGCGCGAGCCGCATCGACGATGTTTTCGGCAATTTGGCAGTAAGAGAAGGTTGAATCATGGCGCTCGATCCGAGCCGTTGGACCCTGAAGACCCAAGAGGCCCTGCAGGAGGCCTCCAAGATGGCGGCCGAGCATCGCCATGCTGAGGTCACCGCTATTCACTTCCTGCTCGCCGCCCTCGGCCAGGACGGCGGTCTCGCGGTGCCGATCCTCGATCGGATGGGCGTCGCGCCACTCAGCGTCCGCAACCGCTTGAGCGACCAGCTCTCCCGCCTGCCCCAGGCCTACGGCACGAGCCAGCCGCAGCTGTCGCGCCAGCTGGCGGACGCCTTCGAGGCGGCCGCCGCCACCCAGCGCGAGATGGGCGACGACTACCTGTCGATCGAGCACCTCCTCTTGGCGATGAGCGAGCAGCTCGGGGTGGACCGCGAGCAGTTGCTCGCCGCGCTGCGGGCCGTGCGCGGCAGCCACCGGGTCACCTCCCAGCAGCCCGAGGACGCCTACCGATCGCTCGAGAAGTTCGGCCGCGACCTCACCGAGGCGGCGCGCAAGGGCCGCCTCGACCCGGTCATCGGACGAGACGAGGAGATCCGCCGGGTGATCCAGGTGCTCTCCCGGCGCACCAAGAACAACCCGGTGCTCATCGGCGAGCCGGGCGTCGGCAAGACGGCGATCGTCGAGGGCCTCGCCAACCGCATCGTCGAGGGCGACGTCCCCGAGTCGCTCCGCGACAAGATGGTGATCGCGCTGGACCTCTCGGCGATGGTCGCTGGCGCGAAGTACCGGGGCGAGTTCGAGGAGCGCCTGCGGGCGGTGCTGAAGGAGATCACCGATGCCGAGGGCGAGATCATCACCTTCATCGACGAGCTCCACACGATCGTTGGCGCCGGCGCGGCAGAGGGCGCGATGGATGCCGGCAACATCATCAAGCCGATGCTGGCGCGCGGCGAGCTGCGCCTCATCGGGGCCACCACCCTCGATGAGTACCGCAAGCACGTCGAGAAGGACGCCGCGCTCGAGCGCCGCTTCCAACCGATCTACGTCGGCCCGCCCTCGGTCGAGGACACCGTCGGCATCCTGCGCGGCCTGAAGGAGCGCTACGAGGTGCACCACGGGGTGCGTATCCAAGACGCCGCCCTCGTCGCCGCCGCGGTCTTGTCGGACCGCTACGTCACCGGGCGCTTCCTCCCCGACAAGGCGATCGACCTCGTGGACGAGGCCGCGAGCCGGCTGCGCATCGAGATCGACTCGATGCCGACCGAGATCGACGTGGTCACCCGCCGGATCCGCCAGCTCGAGATCGAGAAGGTGGCGCTCGACAAGGAGACCGACGTCGCCTCCCAAGAGCGCCTCGCTCGCCTCGAGGAGGAGCTCGCCAACCTGCACGAGCAGGAGCGCGCGATGACGGCGCGCTGGCAGGCCGAGAAGGAGGCGATCGGCCGCATCCGCGAGCTGAAGGGGAGCCTCGAGCAGCAACGCTCGGAGGCCGAGCGCTACGAGCGCGACGGTGACCTCGGGCGCGCCGCGGCGATCCGCTACGGCGAGCTGCCGGCGATCGAGGGCCAGATCGCCGAGGCCACCGAGAAGCTCTCCGCTTTGCAGGCCGACCAGGCGATGCTGAAGGAGGAAGTCGACGCCGAAGACGTCGCCGAGGTCGTCTCTCGCTGGACCGGCGTGCCGGTCACGAGCCTGCTCGAGAGCGAGGTGCAAAAGCTCGTCCGGATGGAGGACGTCCTGCACGAGCGCGTCGTCGGCCAGGACGAGGCAGTGAACGTGGTGGCGAACGCCATCCGCCGCAGCCGCGCCGGCCTGTCGGACCCGCACCGACCGATCGGATCGTTCCTCTTCCTCGGCCCCACCGGCGTGGGCAAGACCGAGCTGGCGCGGGCGCTCGCGGCGTTCCTGTTCGATGACGAGCGGGCGATGGTCCGCATCGACATGGGCGAGTACCAAGAGAAGCACACCGTGGCGCGCCTCGTCGGCGCCCCACCGGGATACGTCGGCTACGAGGAGGGCGGCCAGCTCACCGAGGCGGTGCGCCGCAGGCCCTACGCCGTCGTCCTGCTCGACGAGGTCGAGAAGGCGCACCCGGATGTGTTCAACATCTTGCTTCAGGTGCTCGACGACGGCCGCCTGACCGATGGGCAGGGCCGCACCGTCGACTTCACCAACGCGGTCCTCATCATGACCTCGAACCTGCAAGGCGACCCCCTCGAGTACTTCAAGCCCGAGTTCGTGAACCGCATCGACGAGATCGTGCGCTTCCGCGCGCTCGGCCGCGAGGACCTCGCGGCGATCGTCGACATCCAGCTGCGCGCGCTCGCCGAGCGCATCGCCGAGCGCCGCATCGGCCTCGAGGTGACCCCCCAAGCGCGCCAGCTGCTCGCCGAGCGCGGCTACGACCCGACCTTCGGCGCAAGGCCGCTCAGGCGGGTCATCCAGCGCGAGCTCGGTGACCGGCTGGCGATCGCCCTGCTCGAGGGCCGCTACAACGAGGGCGACACCGTCGTCGTCGACGTCGTCGAGGGGGAGTTCCACCTCGACAAGTCGACCGGCAGCGAGGAGGCGACCAGCGTCGAGCTGGCGGCCCACGCCGGGGCCTGAGCGCCGTTCGCCTAGGCGGCGCGGGCAGGTGGCGCCTCAGCGCAGCGTGGCGCCCGGCCCGTGGTCCATCAGGGCGAGGTCGGCACGGCTCGGCAGCCCCTCCCAGTCGCCCGGCGTGGCGACGACGTAGGCGCCGACCGCGCAGCCGAGCCGCAGCCGTCCGGCGAGGTCGCTGCCGTCGAGGACCCCGGCGAGGTAGCCGGCGACAAAGCCGTCGCCGGCCCCGACGGGGTCGACGGCGGCGACGGGGCGCGCCGCCTCCTCGAGGATGCCCTCCGCCGTGACCGCCGCCGCGCCCTTGGCGCCGCGCTTGATGACGACGGCCTGGGGGCGGTGCTCGAGGAGAGAGAAGGCGGTCCGCTCGACCTCACCGTCCCCGATGATCGCGAGCTCGTCCTCGCCGGCAAAGACCACGTCCGCGGCCTCGGCGAGGGCCCGCAAGGGCCCCGCTGCGGTCGCCTGGTCCCACAGGGCGGCGCGGTAGTTGAGATCGAAGGAGACGAGGGCCGAACCGCGCCGGGCGAGCTCGACCGCCCGCTCGACGGCCGCGGCGGCGCTCTCGCTCAGACCAAGCGAGATGCCCGTCACGTGGACGATCCGCGCCGCGGCGAACAGGTCCGCCTCGAGGTCCTCGGGGCACAGGTGCGAGCCGGCGAAGCCGCGGCGGTAGTAGGTGACGCGCACGACCTCGGGCAGCCGGTGCTCTTTGAACATCAGCGCCGTCTGGGCCGTGGCATCGACGAGCACGTGGCTGACGTCGACGCCTTCGGCCGCCAGCTTGGCCCGGATCAGGGCGCCGAACTCGTCCGCCCCCGTCCGGCCGACCCAGGCGGCTCGGTAGCCAAGGCGCGCGATGCCGATGGCGACGTTGGACTCCGAGCCAGCCGCCCCGAGGCTGAGGCGCTCCATGTCGCGCAGGCGCCCGAGGCGCGGCGCCGTGAAGACCGCCATCGTCTCGCCCACCGCCACGAGATCCATGCCGCTCGCCTGCGCCGACGCGCCGCTCACGCCGGAACCTCCGCCAGGCGGGCAACGAGGCCACGGGCGCGCGCGGCGAGCCCGGCGAGGTCGCCGCCGCGCACCGCGTCGCCGAGCAGCTGGCCGCCAAGGCCGACCGCAATGGCACCGGCGCGCAGGTAATCGGCGGCATCTTCGATCCCCACGCCTCCGGTCGGCACGAGCGCGATGTCCGGCAGGGGCTCGCGCACCGAGCGGAGGTAGCCAGGGCCGCCGGCCGAGGCCGCCGGGAAGACCTTCACCGCGCTCGCCCCGGCGCGGTGGGCGGCGAGGATCTCGGTCGGCGTGAGCGCGCCGGCGAGCACCGGCACCTTGCGACGGACTCCAACGGCAATCACCTCGGGCACCATGGCGGGGGTGACGAGATAGCGCGCCCCGGCGTCGATCACCGCCTCGGCGTCGGCGGCGCTCAGCACCGTTCCTGCACCGATGCACGCCTCGGGCGGGGCGCTTTGCCGGTAGGCGGCGATCGCCTCGACGGCGCCGTTGCTCGTGAGCGCAAACTCGACGGCGCGGACACCGGCACCCACGAGCACGTCGGCGATCGGGCCCAGCGCCGCGGCGTGCGGGGCGCGCAGCACCGCCACGACCCGGCAGCTGCCGATCACCTCGAGCACGTCGTCCACTTGACCTCCTCGCGTCGGGCTCCACCTCTCGGCGGGCTCCCCTTTTCCGCCATCCTCGCGCTCGGTTCCACGGCACGTCGCCTGGGTGCGGGTCGTGCAATCAACGCCGGGCTCCCGGCGTCTTATCCTGGCGCAGCCGACACGGCACGGCGGAGCGGCCAGGAGCGAGATGACGCAGGACGACGGGGCGGCCGAGCACGCGGCATCGCATCACCGCTTCCTCGAGGCGACCCTGCCCCACCTCGAGGCGGTGAGCCGCGTCGCCCGACACCTGTCGCAGAATCGCCAGGGGGCCGAGGACCTCGTGCAGGAGACCTACCTGCGCGCCTACGCCGCGTTCGGCTCCCATTCGGGGGCGAGCACCCGGGCCTGGTTGCTCACCATCTGTACGAACCTGGCGCGCTCCAGCTGGCGGCGCCAGGCACGCCGCGTCGCCGAGGAGCCCCGCGCCGAGCTCGACGATCCCGGGCGCTCCAGCGAGGGCGTGGAGGCTGCGGTCGAGCGCCGGCTCGACGGGGAGATCGTTGGCGCCGCCCTTGGCGAGCTGCCGGCCGAGCAACGGATCGCGATCGTCCTCATGGACCTCGGTGGCCAGAGCGCCGCCGAGGTGGCTCGCCAGCTCGGCTGCCCGCGCGGGACCGTGCTGGCGCGCGTCCACCGGGGCCGGCGCCGCCTGGGCGAACTGCTGAGGGAGCGAGGCTATGACCGTGGCCTGCTCTGAGCTCCGGCGGGCGGCCTTCCTCTCGGGCGAGCTGGCGCCCGCCGAGCGCGAGGCCTTCGACGTCCACTTGCTCGAGTGCGAGGCGTGCTGGCAGGCCGTCCAGGACGACCGCGCCGGGCGCGCCGCGCTGGCGCATCTCTTGACGCCCCCAACGCCTGGCCTCGCCGAGCGCGTCGCGCTCGCTGTCGAGGTCGCCGCCCGCACCGGACCGCCTGCACCCCAAGCGGCGACGCGCCCCGCGCCGCAGGGATCGCGCCGCCGGCTGGCGATCGCCGCCGCCGCGCTGGCGATCGTCGCCCTAGTCGGCTCGCTGCTGGTCACCGTGGTCGGCAGGACGCGTGCCGCCGACCCGCCTGCGGTCGCTGCAGTCGTGGCGCTCGCCAGCCAGCGCTCCGCGGCGATGCCGGCACGGCTTTCGGTCGATGGGCGCGCGGTCGAGGTCCACCGCTACCGCGTCCACGGAGCGCTGACGCTGATCGCCGTCTCGGCGCGGCCCTTCGCGATGCCAGCCGCCTCACACGTCGTCAGCGGCTCGAACCACCGGGTCTGGATGGCCGATCGCGGGTCGCTCGGCCTCTACTGCGTCAACGCGCCGGCGGGCCGACACTCGATGCTCGCCGTCGCGGCGATGCCCGCGGTCGCGCTGCCGAGTGCCCTGGCGGCGCTCGGCTTCTCCCCCGCTTAGGCGACCGCGCGACGCGCGTGCAATCAACGAGCGGCTGGCGGCGTCTTCTCAAGTGATGCCAGGCGAACCCCGCGAGCTCGAGCAGACAGCCGCAGCGACTGGCGCGCCGATCGGCCGCCGGCTATTCCTCGGGATCGTGGGTGCCGGTGCCGTCGGCGTCGTCCTCGGTAGTCGGCTGCAGGCGGTCGTCGGCGACGCGCTCTCCTCGCTCGCAAGCCCGTCGGGAAGCGGGCTCGCTTCGCTGATCCCGGGGGCCAACCGCTTCCGCCTCTACACCGTCACGGGCTCGTTCCCCGAGATCACCCGGGCGCGCTTTCACCTCGAGGTTGGTGGGCTCGTCGAGAGGCCGCTCGTGCTCGACGATGCGCAGTTGCGTGCCCTCCCCCGCCACGAGATCGTGGCCGACTTCCAGTGCGTGACCGGCTGGCGAGTGCCGAAGGTGGCCTGGGCGGGGGCCCGCCTCTCGGACGTGATCGATCTCGCCGGCCCACAGCGCTCGGCCCACGCGCTCGAGTTCGCCTCCTCCGACGGCGTCTACACCGAGAGCCTGACGATCGACGAGGCGAGGCGGGCCGACGTGCTCGTCGCCTACGAGATGCTCGGCGCGCCGATTACCGCTGGGCACGGAGGCCCGGTACGCCTGTATGTGGCGCCGATGTACGGCTACAAGTCGATCAAGTGGCTGTCATCGATCCGCCTCGTAGGTGCCGCCGCCCCCGGCTACTGGGAACGCCAGGGCTACGCCGTGCAGGCATGGGTCGGCCGGTCAAATGGGCGCCACGACGCCCCGATCGATGCGTAAGCGCCCGCCGGGGGCCGCCGGGAGCTTGCTGCGCTTCGACGGCGTGTCGCGCCTCGTGCACTGGGCGACCGCCGCCCTCGTACTCACCCTCGTCGCCACCGGCTTGATCCTCTACGTGCCGGCGCTCAGCCTCGCCGTCGGCGACCGGCTGGCCGTCGAAGACCTCCACATCGCCTGCGGGCTCGCGTGTGGCCTCCCGCTGGCCCTTGGCGTCTCGGGCCCATGGGGACGCCGTTTGCGCCGCGACCTCGCGTCCATGAACCGGATGTCGGCCGCGGAGCGCTCCTGGCTGCGCCGGCCGGGGCACGGCGGGTCGGCCGGGCTCGCCAAGTTCAACCCGGGCCAAAAGCTCAATGCCACCGCGGTCGCCGGCCTGCTCGTCGTGCTCCTCGCCACCGGGATCCTCCTGCGCTGGGGCACCGGGCTCGCCATCAGCTGGCGAACCGGGGCCACCTTTGTCCACGACTGGTTCGCCCTCGCCATCAGCGTGCTGATCGTCGGTCACGTGCTCTTCGCGCTCGTGCATCCCGGTGCCCTGCGCTCGATGGTGACCGGCCGGGTGAGCCGGAGCTGGCAGCTCCGGCACGCACCGGGCTGGCAACCGCTCCCCGACGAGGCACTCGCCGGCGAGCCTGCGCCGGTCGTGCGTGCGCTCGGCGAAAAGCGCCGAGCCCGAGCGCGTTGAGCGCCCGCTCCGACGCGCCGCATCCACGACCCCCAGCCATCACGACAACCCGGACATGAGGAGCAACCATGCGCATCATGACCCTTCGCGCCCTTCGCCCGGCCGCTGCGAGCTGCCTGGCGGTCATCGGGCTCGGCGTCGTCACGCTGCCGACGACCGCCGCCACGGCGGCCAGCCCAGGGGTCACCGAGACGGCGATGGCGCCGGTGACCTTGCACGGCAAGGTGATCCGAGTCACCTCGGCGACCTCGTTCATCGTGCACGTCGGCCGGCACCGCTACGTGGTGACGATCGACGCGATGACCCACGTCACGCTCAATCATCGGCCGGGACCCGTGCGCGAGCTGCGCGCGGGGGACGACGTCACAGTGAAAGGACCGCTCGAGATGGGCCGCGTGCACGCCTCGAGCGTCGTGGCGAACGCCAGGTGACCCCTGTGGAGGCGGCACCGCGCCGTACGAGCTGGCGCCACCCTGGCCGTATGCTCGGCGCCGTGGCCACCCCCTCCCGCATCGCCTTCGCTGCCAGCCGAGAGTTCCTCGACCTCGACGAGGAATGGCCACTCGTGCGGGACGCGCTCGCGCGCCGAGCCATCAGCGCGGAGATCGTGATGTGGAACGACCCCAGCGCCGACTGGTCGCGCTTTGCCGGCGTCGTCGTGAACTACGCCTGGGGCTACATCAGCGATCGGGACGGCTTCCTTGACTTCGCCGAGGCCGTGGCGCGCACCACGCCGGTGCTCAACCCGCCGGCAGCGCTGCGCTGGAACAGTGCGAAGACCTATCTCGCGGAGCTGGAACAGGCAGGCCTCGCCATCATCCCGACGACGTTTCTCTCACCGGGCGATCCTTTCCGTGCGCCAGATGACGAGTTCGTGGTCAAGCCGGCGGTCTCGAGCGGGGGGACCGGCGCGGCCCGCTACCGCAAGAGCGAGCCCGGGGTGGCCGAGGCCCACGTCGCCCGACTGCACGCCGCCGGCCAGGAGGTGCTCGTCCAGCCCTACCAGCACGGCATCGACGAGGCCGGCGAGACGGCCCTGCTCTACCTCGACGGCGAGTACAGCCACGCGATCACCAAGCACGCGATCCTCGAGGCCGACGGCGGCGAGCCCGAACGCCTCTGGGAGCGCACGCGGCACGTCCCGACGACGGCGCGCGCAGATCAGCGCGAGCTCGCCGACGCCGCGCTCGCCGAAGCCGGCCGCTACGGAGAGCTCTGCTACGGCCGCGTCGACTTGGTCGACGACCCCGACGGTAAGCCCCAGATCCTCGAGGTCGAGATCATCGAGCCCCGGCTCTTTTTCCCCGACGCCGTCGCCGCCCAGCGCTTCGCCGACGCGATCGCGCGGCGCGTCGGCGCCGGTGTGGCCTGACCTGTCGGCTATCCGCCGCTCGCGTCGAGCGGGCCGGGCGTGAGGCGGAAGTCGGAGAACCTCGCCTGGAAGCCGCCGCGCTCGGGCGAGCAGCACATGACCCCGACCTCGCAGGCCTCGGAGAGCTCGAGCGCCGCGAGTCGCACCAGCACCCAGCGACCCTCGGCGTCACGCTGCTCGACCCGGAGCGCGTTCCCGTCACGGGCGATCCGCAGCGCCACGTGCTCGAGGTCCTCGGGAGCCGGGGCGACGGACCAGTCCGACACCTTGCGGGTGGCCACCACAGAGAGGTGCGGGCCCTCCTCGGTGCGCTCGATGCCGGCCTTCAGCCACTGCTCCTCGCCGTCACGCACCATCAGGCCGCACTGGTCATAGAGGGCCTCGTAGTCTCCGCCGAAGACGACCTCGGCGACAAAGGGACCGCTCGCGCGGCGAAAGTAGAAGTGGCCGTTGTCGCGCACGAAGCCGTACCCGGTGTGGCGCCAAAAGTCGGTGTGCTCACCGGTCGTCGCCTCGAGCGCGTCGCCGTGCAGCTGCCAGCGCGGTGGCTCGTTCAGCCACGTCATGGCTTCCATGGCCCTGCAGGATAGGCCGGCGAACGCGCCGCTGCCTCGGGTCAGCCGAGACCGGCGTGCGGCGAGTGCTTCACGACGAGGTCCTCGCCCGCGAGAATCCGCTCCCGCACCTCCCGCATCGCTCGTTTGCGCGCCTCGGGCTCGAGGCGGTCGAGGAACAGCACACCGTCGAGATGGTCGGTCTCGTGCGCGAGGCAGCGGGCGAGCCGCTCGGTCCCTTCGATGCGAAGCGGCTCGCCGTGCATGTCCATTCCCTCAGCCACGATGCGGGACGGTCGCGCGAGCTCGTACTCGAGACCAGGGATCGACAGGCAGCCCTCGACGTCGATGATCCCCTCCTCGGCCTGCTCCACGATCACGGGGTTCACGATGTGGTGCATCTCGCCATAGCCGTCCATCTCCGGGTCAGCGACGACGAAGGCAAACACGCGCAGGTCGAAGCCGATCTGCGGCGCCGCCAGGCCGGCGCCGTCAGCATCGTCCAGCGTGTCGCACAAGTCCTTCACGAGCCGGCGAAGGCTCCGGTCGAAGTCGGCGACCTCCGCACAGCGGGTGCGCAAGACCGGGTCACCAAAGATCCTGATGGGGCGGACTGCCATCCCTGCATCGTCGCACAACGCCGTGCCTGCCACGCCGCGAAGCGCGACGCCCTGCGAGCGCCCCGCTAGCCTGCCGGGACCGGAGCGATCAGCAGGAAAGGAGCTCGGCATGAGCGACGTCAACGACTGGAACGCACGAATCATCGAGGAGTTCCGGGCGAACGCGGGCCGCGTCGGCGGCCAGTTCGAGGGCGCGCCGATGCTCTTGCTGCACACCACGGGTGCCAAGACGGGAGCCGAGCGGGTCAACCCAATGATGTACCTCGACCTCGACGGCCATCGCTACGTCTTTGCCTCCAAGGCGGGAGCCGACACCCACCCCGACTGGTACCTCAACCTCGTCGCCAACCCCGAGGTGAGCGTCGAGGTCGGGGCGGACACCTACCGCGCCACCGCCACGCCGGTCACTGGCGCCGACCGCGACCGGATCTACGCCGAGCAGGCCCGCCGCTACCCCGGCTTCGCGGAGTACGAAGCCAAGACGACCCGGGTGATCCCCGTCGTCGAGCTCGAGGCAATCGAGGCGTAGCGGCACGGCCCCCACTCCGACCGTGGCCCCCTTCGTGGCGCTCTTCGACCTCGACGGCACGCTCGTCGACTCCCAGGTCGGCATCCTCGCTGGCTTCCGGCGCGCGCTGCGCGCGGTCGGCCACGACGTCGAGGAGTCGGCGATCCGCCACTGGATCGGGCCGCCCCTCGAGCAATCGCTGCTCGAGCTCGGGGTGAGCCCGAGTGAGATCCCGACCGCCATCGCCGCCTACCGTGCCTACTACAGCTCGACCGGCGTGTATGAGTGCGCGCCCTTCGAGGGAGTCGAGGCGATGCTCTCGGCGCTTCGCGACGGCGGGATCGTGCTCGCCGTCGCAACCGCCAAGCTGGTGGACTTCGCCCAGGTGATCCTCGAGCACCTCGGCCTCGCTCCCTATTTCTCCGCGGTCGCAGGCGCGGGCCAGAACGGCCTCGTCGACAAGTCGGTCATCGTCGGCGAGGCGCTCGAGCTCCTCGGTTTCCCCGACCCGCAGCGGACCGTCCTCGTGGGTGACCGCCGCCACGACGTCGCCGCGGCGCGCGTGCACGAGATCCCGGCGATCGGGGCGACTTGGGGCTATGGCGGCGAGGAAGAGCTGCGCGCGGCCGGCGCGGCGCACCTCGTGCACTCTCCCGCCGAGCTCGCCACGCTCGTGCTCAGCGAGCTCGTGCCCAGCCGCTGAACGCGAGCGCCGCGGAGCGCTCGCGGTGCTCCCGGAGCGGTACGCCCGTCAGGTTCCCCGCGGACTCCGATACCGGGACGGCCCGTGGGGCGTCGAGCCCGCACGCGACGATGGGGTCGCTGCGCTCACTCGCCCGTCTGGCCGTCGACGGCCTCGCGGATGAGGTCGGCGTGGCCGTTGTGGCGGGCGTACTCCTCGATCAGGTGGCACAGGATCCAGCGCAGGCTGGGTGCTTGCCCGTCGGTGCCGCGACGCCGGGCGAGAATGCCGAGACCGCCTTCGGCGATTGCGGTTGCCACCGACTCGCGCGATCGCCGCACGGCCAGTTCCCAAAGCGAGTGGAGCTCCTCGGGGTGGTCGAGCCGGGCGCTGTGCCAGTCCCAGTCGGGATCCTGCTGCCAATCAACGCGGTCCCACGGCGGACCGAGCGGTCGGTCGAAGAGCGCCCGCGAGCACCAGCCCTCCTCGACGAGCGCCAGATGCTTGAGCATCCCACCGAGCGTCATCGTCGATGCGCCGACCCGAGCGTCCAGTCCCTGTGCGTCGAGGCCATGGGTCTTCCACGCGAACGTCGCCCGCTGGTAGTCGAGGAAGCCAAGGAGCGTCTCGACCTCGTCGCCGGCCTCAGGTGGCTCTGGCCGTCCGTGCTCGTCGATGCAGGTCATGTGGGAACCCTAACGGTGGGCGAGCACTCTCCGCGAAACACCGCGCCCTGTCCGCCGGGAGTTGTCATGTCATCCCTGACGTCGTCAAGTACTGCCCGAGGGACGGGAGAGCCTCAATGGGGGCCGCCACCACCGCGCCACGACAGCGCAACATCGCCAGCAGCCCACTGCTTGCACGCTGACCCCGATGCCCACGAGCTGACATCCGGTCCTTGGGCGCACATCTGCGATTGCGCCGCCCTCGGCAACGAGAGCATCCACATGCCCCGCAGCCCGGCGGCACCTGGCCCTCGGAGCCCTACAGGAACAACCCGAGTTGCTCATGCTGGTGCCCAGGGTTACGGCGACCATCGCCAGGCCGACCGCGCCCCCACCGCGTGGGTTGCCAAGAGACGGGAGCACGGGGTCAACTGCGCCCGCATCGCCGCCCCCCCCGGGGGGGCATCAGCCGCCGCCAGTCTTACGGGGAGCACTGCTCGGACGAGAGTCGCCGCGTTCGCGCTGCGCTGTTGGTCGGTGCCGCGACCGCCCTCGGCCACCCGACAGCCTTCTCGGTTCGAGCGAGAAGCGCGAGGCGCGGCCCTCGCTAGAATTGACCATGCAATTCGGCCTGTACCTGCCGCCCTTTGGCGATCTCGCCCGAGCCCGTGAGCTTGTCGAGATCGCACGCGCTGCCGAAGATGCGGGCTGGGACGGCTTTTTCCTGTGGGACCACGTGGTGCGGCCCCCGCTCGATTCCGGGCAGTTGCCAGCCATGGCCGACCCCTGGACCGTGCTGAGCGGCGTCGCCGCCGTGACTTCTCGGCTGCGGATCGGGCCAATGGTCACACCGCTCGCGCGCCGACGACCCCAGATCGTCGCTCGGCAGTCGGTCACCCTCGACCATCTCTCTGATGGGCGCCTCACCCTGGGAATCGGGCTCGGCGTCAACGAGGGCGGCGAGCTCGAGCGTTTCGGTGAGGTGACCGACGAGCACGTTCGCTCCGAGCGTCTGGACGAGGCGCTCGAGCTGCTCCTGTCCCTGTGGTCGGGCGACACCGTCGATCACGAGGGGCCGCATTTCATCGCCCGTGGCGTGACGTTTCTTCCCGTCCCGGTGCAGCGGCCCCGCATCCCCCTCTGGGGCGCAGCCCTCGGGCGACGACCAAGACTCGGCCCGCTCCGCCGTGCCGCGGCTCTCGACGGCATCTTCCCGGTGCTCGCCACTCCCGACCAGATCCGGTGGATTCTGGACGTGATCCGAAACGAACGCGGCAGCCTTGAGGGCTTCGACGTGGCCCTCGAGCTCCCGCCGGACGCGCCTGCGGCACGGCTTGACGGGCTGATCGAGCTCGGTGCGAACTGGGCGATGGTCGGCCTCACGGAAACGACGTCACTCTCGGAGGCAATCGCGCTCGCACGCAGCGACCCGGCGCGGCGCTTCGGAGCTGGCTGAGCTCGACCGCGCGACGGCGGTCGCTCCCTCGTTGCCACGACGAAGGCCCGAGACGGACGGGACGACGCCATCCTCCCGAGCCGAGCGAAGGCCAGGGCTGGCAGACCAGTCCACGCGACGCGCTCGCCTGCTTCAGAAGGGCGCCACCGGCCTCTTCTCCTCGCCGATCGGGCGGCCCTCGCATGCGGCGCGCGCAGGAGGCACACACACAGCTCGGCGTTGCGCCGCAACGGCCGCTCGGAGGGGATGGCGGTGCCGGGCGCGAACGCGCCACTGCGGCCCCCGAGGGGCCGCAGTGGCAGATGTGGCGATGGCCGACGCTACGCGGCCGACTGCTGCGACAGGGTCTCCACCACGCCCTCTTGGTGGCGGTGCAGCTGCCGCGCCGCACGCCGCCTGGCGAGGTACCCGCTGAACAGCCCGTCGATCCCGATCCACCCCGACGTGCGCCAGGTTGCGAGCAGCACGACGGCGAACAGCGCGTACACGGGGTTCACGCCAGCGGTCCCCGAGAGCATGTAGGTGAGGTTCAAGATGAGCGCTCCGCCCGCCGCAACCGGCGTCAGCAGGCCGATGACCAGTGCAAGTCCGGCGGCGAACTCGCTCACCGACACGAGAACGCCGATCCAGCCGGCGTTGGGCACGACGAAGCTGTGAAGGAAGCTTGCCCACCAGCTGTAGCTCGCAGCTCCGTGAGCGGCGAAACCGGCGACGCCTGCACCGTTGTTGTGGAGAAACGCTGGGTTCTCAGCTCCCCAGAGCTTCGCGACCCCTGCCTGGATCCACATCACCCCGAGCCAGATGCGAGCCGCTGTCCAGACGACTGCCGCCAGCTTCGAGGTGCTGAGCCAGTGGACGACCTTGGGGGTACGAAGCTCCGCCGGCTCACCGATCAGTGCAGTCACGTACTTCATGGTCTTCCTTCTTCCTGGCCCGGCTCCCCCGGGCCACGCCTCTACGGTGCCGCGCGCGCGTCGCGTTGTGCGACGGTCAGACGTCCTTCGTTCGGGGCCGAGCGTCCTGGCCGGAGGGGACCTTCGGCGGCAATAGCAGATCGTGGCCGCCGACGCGCGGCGAGTGCTTCTCGCCATGGCGCTCGGGTCGAAGCCTCAAGGCGCTGCCGTCGCGCCCGTGACGACCGAGATCTCGTCGTAAGAACAAGGAATGTGCCGTATCGCCGCAGCCGGGTATGCCGAGGCGCAAACCCGCTGGTCGTGCCGGGGATGCCGGTGGGTGCCGGAGCGGGACGTCCGAATCCTGCCGGATCGGGCACCGCGGCCACGGTGTCGGGGCGCCAGCCCCAGCGACATCCCCGGATCGAGGCACTACGGGCAGGATCGCAAGGGACTTTCTCCCCTGCTCGGCTCAGCGAGAGAGCTGGCATCCTCGACCCCATGGACACCGTGAACACGCAAGGCCGCATCCTCATTGGCGACTCGGTGGACGTCGCGAGGCCGCTGGCAGTCGTGTCCGCGCGATGCCTCGATGACCCACGTTGGCTCTCTGTCTTGGCGACGGGCGCCGAGCACCGGGCGCGAGCGGTGCGCGTCGGGCCGCTCGGCGCTCGGTTCCTTGCCCGCCAGGTCTCAGTCGAGGTGCGGGGCGTCATGCAGCGCGGCAGCGGCCTGGTCGCCTGGATCGAATGGAAGGCGGCGGGCTCCGCGCTCTTCCCCGTCCTCGATGCCGAGCTCGAGCTCGCCGAACGTGGTCCGGGTGGCGCTCGTCTCACCCTGTCGGGGTCATATCTCCCGCCGCTCGGCACGCTCGGTCGCGGGCTGGACCGGACGGTCATCCATCGGGTCGCCCAAATGACCGTCCACAACTTCTTACACGACCTCAACGACGCGCTGTGCTGCGACACTCAGACCGCGGGTTCGCGCGCCCCTCATGATGCCGGGCCCTCCCGGTACAACAAGAGCGCCTAGCGCCGCGCCACCGATCTGGTTCGCCCTGAGGCCCTCCTCCGAGATTGGCGACGTGGGAGCATCCCGCTCGATTGACAGGACTGCCTGCCGCTCCTACGGTCCTCACATGCCTGGTTCAACTGCTCCAGCTGGCCGCCTCTTCGAGCTGCGGACGTACCACGTCGCGCCGGGGAAGCTCGAGGCGCTGAGGGCGCGCTTTCGCGATCACACCTTTGGCATCTTCGCCCGACTCGGCCTCGAGGTCGTGGCGTTCTTCGAAGACGCTCCCGGGGGAGATCGAGGCGAACACCTCCTCGTCTACTTGTTGGCGTTCGAGGACCGAAACCACGCCGAGCGGGCTTGGGCGGCGTTCCGGGCCGACCCGGAATGGCTTGAAGTCAAGGCTGAGACCGAACGCGACGGCGCACTCACTTCGAAGGTGGACTCGCTCTATCTCCAGCCGACCGAGCACTCCCCGCTGCGCTGAGCTGAGCACCAGGATCGGCGACTGACCCACCGCTTTGGTTGCAGCCGCGGCCGGCTGGTCGTCGCGAACCTGCAGCACCCCCGATCCCCTCGATGCGCAAAGGGCGTCGCCGCCGCGCGAACTCCAGGTCTCAGGCGTGCGCGGATGCGCCATCCGGCGCGGTCAGGGTGCGGCCTCGGTTGTTGTGACCCAGCGGGTTGGCCGATCACATGGTCCTGGCACGGTTGGTGATCCTGAGGTAGTAGCCGCTCGGGTCAAGGAGTCGGAAGTCGCGTAGACCCCAGGGCCGCTGCTCGATCCCTTCGGCGATCGGCCAGCCGGCGGTGCGGACTCTTTCCAGCTCTGCATTGACGTCATCGACCTCGAGAACGATCTCGACCCCGACCGGCGGGCGGCGCTCAGAGCGTTGCTCCGCTGCGGCGTCGCGAAGCGCACCGACGTGCACGCTGTCACGGCGCAACGCGACATACGGCTCTGGGTCGTCTCGGCGGTCGCTGACCAGTTCGAAACCCAGCACCTCGGTGTAGAACTCGACCGTGACGTCGAGGTCCCTTGGGAAGATTTCGAAGCGAACGGTCATGGCCATAGCCCCAAGTCTCCCAAGGACCGAGCGGCTTGGTGATCACACGCGGCGACGTCTCGAGGCCGCCCTTGTCGACGCGGGTTCGCGACCGAACGACGAACGCGTTCGAGCTACGGCCACCTGGTCGGCGGCACTCAGGCCGTTCCAATCGCTCGAGCGCACCCGGGTCCGATCATGAATCGGGGAGACAAATCAGAATGCCGACGATGGCGAGCCAGGCGGTCATGCAGACGTAGAAAGCGCGCTCGACGCCTCCGAAGTAGCGGGTCCGTCGTGCAACCACCATGGAGAGGAGACAGAGGCCCATGAGGAGGGAAAGCACGCCGTTCGCCGCCGCAATCCCACCATGGATCTTGTCCTGATCGAGGAGGCGAGCGAGTTCTCGACTGGCGAGCCCGGCAGCGACGAAGGCCGCGACGGCCAGGACGGCGTGGCGGCTGCCGGTCGGAGTGCGGTCCGCGGCGGGGGCATCCATCGGGAACCAGCTGATCAGCGCGCGGGCGATAGCAAAGGTGGCACAGAGCGCAACCACAATGCCGGCGGATCCGGGGAGGCCGGCGACGCCGACAGCGGCGCCGACGCCCGCGGTGGCGTAGGCGAGGGTCTGGATGCGATAGGCGCCCCGGTACTCGGTGATGCCGTACTGACTCACGGCGTTGCGCAGCGGTGAGAGCCCGGTGGGCAGTGCGTGGAGGAGGACAAGGGCCGCCAGGCCAATGGCAAGGCCCGCAGCGATAAGCGCCGCGCCCGCTACCTGCATAAGGCCTCCCATAAAGCACCCGCCATTGAGCCGGCGCGAGCAGAGGAGGGCCGCCGAGTCGCGCGACCGCCGGTGGTGGGTTGACGCGCGACTGCGACGTCAGCGCCCAAGGACGGGGCGCTCGCATCAGCCCATGATACGCAACCACGTTGCATATCTGTAAGGTACGCATTCGTGATTGCCGACGCAATGGGCGCCTACCGCTTTGGGGACCTCCTGGCACTGGCCCGCCGCAGCTGGATTCGGCGCATGGCCGACGAGCTCACCCGGCGAGGACACCCCGGCTACCGTGTCGCCGACGCCGCCAGCATGCGCATGCTTCTCCAGGCGCCTCGCTCGATCGGCAGCCTCGGCGACACGCTCGGCATCACCAGGCAGGCAGCCCGGAAGGTCGCCCGGCAACTCGAAGCGCGCGGCTACACGACCACCCGGTCCGACCCTGGGGACGCCCGCAAGATCATCGTCGCGCTCACCGAGGAGGGCCGGACGTACGCCCGGGCGATCGTGGAGGTCATCGCCTCGCTCAACGAGACCCTGGCCGAGCGCGTGAACCGAGACCAGCTTGTCGCAGCTGACCTTGTCCTTCGCGCCGCGATGAGCGATGACGAGGAGGTTGCGGCGATTGCCGATCAGATCCCTGCCCCGATAGCGGTCAGCACACCGTCACCCTTCGCCCGAACGGCCTCATCCAGCTGATCCGGGAGCGCGACCGAGCGAGCGGGCACGACTCCCGGGTCCGCCGACACCCCTTCCGGCGCTCCTTCGCGACCGAGGCGCTCCGCTGCGGCATGAACACCATCCAGCTCGTCCGGCGGTGCCGACCAGGCGGTCCAGGGCAATCCGCGGGCCCATGCCGCTGCGCCCGGTCCGGATCGAAGGGATTCGCCCCGTCGGACGACAAGCCTCGGCTGATGCCGAAAACACTCCGCGGTCGCCTCGACAACGAGAGTGAGGCGGGGGAGGCAGCACCGAGGAGCGATCCTTCTGTGCTCGCACGCTTCTCGGAGGGATGCGGTGAGAGCCCGAGGTGGGATTTGAACCCACGACCTGCGCATTACGAGTGCGCTGCTCTGCCACTGAGCTACCCGGGCGCGGGAGCGGTCGAATTCGCGGTCAAATACTCTGACCAGGACCTTTCGCTCCTCTGCGGACCCATGTTAGACGGCTCGGAACGCCTCGTTCGACGGTGCCACGCCCCGGGAACGGCAACAGGTCGGCGCTGGGGCGGACCTCGGTGGGCAGCGGAACGGGGACTCGGTGGGCAGCGGAACGGGGACTCGGTGGGCAGCGGAACGGGGACTCGGTGGGCAGCGGAACGGGGACTCGGTGGGCAGCGGAACGGGGACTCGGTGGGCAGCGGAACGGGGACTCGGTGGGCAGCGGAACGGGGAAAGGTGGCGCGCTACCCGGCGCAGCTACCCGGTTGGTCTGGCGCCGGCGCCAGGTCTCGAGCGCCACCGCGTTCCGCAGGACCTGGTAGCCGAGTAGGTCCAGCTCCTGGGCGCGCCAGCCGACCGACAGTGCGCGCTTCCAGGACAGGCCGATCTTCATTCGAGCGTGCCCAGTTTCGGAGTCCTCGCGGATGTTGTACAGCCGGGCAAAGCACGAGGGTGACCACCCCGATCGCGGAGTGCGGCCGCCGTGGCGCTCCAAGTCGAGCTGGCCCTTCAGGGTCTGGTCACCGATTCGCTGATCTGGCGGAACGGCTTCAAGAACTGCGCGCCGGGACGAGAGGCTTCGCCCTTCATTGTCGGGCGGGTCAAGCGCGCGCCGTTCTCGTTCAAGAAGACCTCGAGCTCAGCGCTGCGATCGCCCTTGTCGGCCAGGATGACCTGGCCGCTTCGATCTCCGAGCAGGTCGGGGGCACCCTCGAGCAGATCGCGGAGCACCTCGCGCTGCTCGGTCTTTGGGTGCGCGAGCGCGAAGGCGATCGGCAGTCCCCCGAGGCGCACACGAGGTAGAGCCGCAGTCCCCAGAAGTAGCGGGAGTGGCTGGCGCAATATCCCTAACCGGCGATCCCGGCGAGCTCGTTGCGCTTTGCGGTCTCGGTCTAGTCCGCGGCCGGCTCATACGCTCTGACCAGGACCTGTCACTCCTCTGGACACACGTGTTGGACAGCACGCATCGCCTCGCTCCACCTGTCCGGGGAATCTCACGACCACGGCCCGCCGCCGGACCGCCAAGCACGAGGCTCGCGATGACGCGTTGCCCCGATCGACGACAGCCGGCAGCCGGCGCTCGAGCTCGGTGGCAGCGGTCGCGCACCCGCTTGGTCCTCCGCACGCGTCGTCAGAGCAATCGCCCCCCCTGCGCGACGAGACGCCTTTCAGAACGGCTCGGAGGCTCGAGACAACGGCGTGCGTGTACGGCGCGTCCCCTCGGCGCCGGCTGCCGGTGGACGCCGGACTGCTCCGAAAGCTGGCGATGGGCGCGCGCACGACTGACCGAGCTTCGGCGCTTCTGCCACGGGCGCCCCGTGAACATCCATCTTGCGCTCGCCGGTGTGCCGATGACGCTCAGGGAACGTGTCGGTAGTAGTGGTCCGCCTCGAGGTCTTCGAGCAGGCTCGGGCCCTTTGGTTCCCAGCCGAGCAACGCGCGCGTCGATGACGCCGTCGAAGCGCTGTCGAGCCCGACGAAGTGGCCGAGGTGGCCGAAGTGCTCCACGGCCTGCGCGGGCGAGAGGCTGGCCGTCGGAAGCTCGAGGTGACGCGCCATGGTCTCGGCAATGACGTGCAGTGCTACGCCTTCGTCGGCGACGGCATGCAACACCGAGCCCGCCGGGGCCGACTCGAGCGCCAAACGTGCGAGCCTGGCAGCGTCTGAGCGATGCACCGCCGCCCAGCGGTTTGTTCCCTCTCCCACGTACGCGGCGACGCCCCGCTCGCGGGCAAGCTGGACGAGGGTGCGGATGAAACCGTGGTCTCCGTCGCCGTGGACGGTCGGCGGGAACCGCAGGACGCGCGAGCGGACGCCAATCCCTCGCAGCGACAGCGCCAGCAGCGCCGTCGCCGCCCGGAGCCCGGCAGGGTTGTTGCGCACCTGAGCGGTTGCAGCGAGCCCTTCGTCCTCGGTGGCAGGTCGGCCGCGGGCCAGGCCGATCATGCCGGAAGCGAGCACGAACGGGCGATCCGATCCCGCCAGTGCCGCGCCCATCGCCTCCACCGCGGCGCGCTCATTGGCTGCCGCCTGGACGAAGTCGCCACGCCACGCGACGTCGTGCTGGAACCCAAGGTGGAGGACGCCGTCGGAGCGGGCGGCCGCCGCCGCCAGGTTGGCGGGGTCGGTGAGATCGCCGCGCTGCACGGCCGCGCCAGCCGCCTCGAGCCGTTCGGCTGATGTGTCCGAGCGAGCGAGGCCCACCACGTGATGTCCGCTCTCGAGCAGCTCCGCAACAGCGGCCGAACCGATCCAGCCCGAGGCCCCCGTGACAAAGATCTGCATCTGCGCCTCCAGCGTCTGATGTCAGTGAGTGACAACACGGTATCCGTGATGTCAGTCACTGTCAACACTACGATGGCGCCCGTGGGGCGATGGGAGCCGAACAGCCGTGGGCGCTTGCAGGAGGCCGCACTCGCGCTCTATGCCGAGCGGGGATTCGAGCGCACCACCGCGGCCGAGATCGCGGCGCGGGCGGGGGTGAGCGAGCGCACGTTCTTCCGCCACTTTGCCGACAAGCGGGAGGTCCTCTTTGGCGGCTCGGAGCTGCTCGAGCAAAGGATCATCGAGGGCGTCGCCGGCGCCCCCGCGACCGACCGGCCCCTCGATGCCGTCGCCCGCGGCCTCGAGGCTGCAGCGGCGATGCTCGGTCAGTTCCGCAGGGACCTGTCCCGCCAGCGCCACGACGTCATCGCGGCGAACCCGGAGCTGCGCGAGCGAGAGCGCGCCAAGCTCGCGGACTATGCCGCCGCGGTGGCAACGGCACTGCGCCAACGCGGGGTTCGCGCGCTCCAGGCCGATCTGGCGGCCGACGCCGGCATGACGGTGCTCCGCGTGGCCCTCGAGCGCTGGTCGCGCGACCAGGCCGATGGCGACCTCAAGAGCATCATGCGCGAAGCGGTCGAGGAGCTGCGCGCAGTCGTGGGCGGTGCCTGAAGGACCTCCGAACGAGGCGAGGCCCAGCGGCAGGTGTCGGCGCGAGGCCCAACGTGGACAAACGCGAGGACAACGCAGCGCGTGCTCAAGACGGCGGATCGGCACGCCGGCCGCTGCGGGGGCCGACCGGACCGCGCATCCGACGGTGGCCGACGAGCCCTCCCTGCCCGGTGGCGCGCGCCGAGTCCATCGGCGACCGATGGAGGCCGGTGCGTTGACTCGAGGGTTTGCGGCCCCCGCGACAGGGGTCGAGCCGCTCGATCGCGAGGGTCGAGACCGCCTCTCGTGCACGCGTATTGCGATGAGTTACGGGTACGTCGCGGACGGAAGACGCGCGACCAACCAACGGGCGTGTGTGCGGCAAAGAACTGCGAATTTATCAGCAAGGGCGCATACCTGAGGCCGTTTGCCCGTCTAGCATCAACAAGTGGGAGTGAGGGTCCCATGTCCAATGAAGTGGATCGGACGATCGACCCGGTGGGCAGCCGTTCACATTTCGTGACGAGAGTTCCCGGGCGCATCCGAAATATTCGATAGGCGATATTCATGCCAGCCAACGCACTAGCATCGGTTCCAATGTCAACGGCGAGGAACGAACGATCGGCCAAGAAGGCTGCTACCGCGTCCTCGCGCCAACGTGTACGTCACGAGAGCCCGGCAGCCATGGCGCGTGTCATCAGCCCCCCCATGTCCCAGGACACGGGCGAAACCGAGTTCAGCACTCGCGAGCGTATTGTTCGCGCCGCCGCGGTGGCATTCGCGGAGCGCGGCTACGCGGGGGTCAACCTGACCGAGGTCGTCGAGGAGCTCGGGTTCACCAAGGGAGCGTTCTACTTCTACTTCGACGGGAAGGACGCCCTCGTCAGCGAGATCGTCGACCGCTCGCTGACGGCTGAGGACGAGCTCTTCAAAGGCGCCACGGATGCCAACGCCCTCGACGCGGTCATCACCTTGACCCGCGCTGCAGCGGTCCGTTATCGGGAGGACGCGCTGATGCGCGCCGGCATGCGCCTGCGCATGGAGCGAGACCTCGTCGACGCCGAGCTCGCCGAGCCGTTCAGCCGGTGGATCGAGCGCCTGACGGTCATGTTGCGGCGCGCGAAGCGGACCGGCGAGCTGCGACGCGAGGTCAACGAGCGGCGCGCGGCGCGCACCATCGTCGCTGTCCTCTATGGCGCCGAGGCACTCTCGTCGTCCCTCGACAGCGAGCCGCCCACCGCCCAGCTGGACGACTTCTGGGAATGGTCCGCAGGAAGCCTGCGTCCCTAGCCAACCCCGCAGCAGGCGATCGGCGTCCGCAGGCGCGAACGCCGGTCGCCTCGCACCATGACGTGGGGGCGCCGCTGACCGGGCCGCCACGAAAGGGGTGATCGGCGCAGCTCGGGCGATCGGTGCTCCTATCCTCGCTCGAGGAGGTGCGTGTGCTTCGACGCTCCATGCTCCCTCAGAGGTGCCTCCGCCGGCGGGCCGGTGGCGATGGCTGACGCGATCGTGATCGGCGCCGGCCACAACGGCCTGGTCGCGGCCAATGTGCTCGCCGACGCGGGGTGGTCGGTCCTCGTCGTCGAGGCACGGCCACACGCCGGAGGCGCGGTACACAGCGCTGCGCTGACGATCCCGGGCTATCGCCACGACGTCTTCAGCGCCTTCTATCCCCTGGCCGTCGCCTCGCCGGTGATGCGGGCGCTCGAGCTGGAGCGCTACGGGCTCACCTGGCGGCGCGCCCCGCTCGTGCTCGCCCATCCCCAACCGGACGGGCGCTGTGCGGTGCTGTCAATGGACCTCGCCACCACCTGTGCCTCGCTCGACACGTTCCATGCCGGTGACGGCGAGGCGTGGCAGGCGATGATCGGCGAGTGGCGGGAAATTGCCGACCTCGCGCTCGGTGCGATCTTCCGGCCCTTCCCGCCGCTCGTCCCGCTCGCCCGGCTCCTCGGCCGGGTCGGCGTCGAGCAGGCGCTCCGCCTCGCTCGCCACGCCCTGCTGCCGGTGCGCCGCATGGCGACCGAGCGGTTCGCAGGCGAGGGGGCGGCGCTCCTTCTGGCCGGCCTCGCGCTCCACAGCGATCTCTCCCCCGAGTCGACCCTGAGCGCGGCCTACGGCTGGCTGCTCGCGTGCCTCGGTCAGACCCACGGGTTCCCGGTCCCCGAAGGTGGGGCGGCCGCGCTCACCGATGCCCTGGTCCGGCGCCTCGAAGCCCGAGGCGCCGTGCTGCAGTGCGCCAGCGCAGCCAAGCGGGTGATCGTGCGGTCAGGACGCGCGGTCGCCGTCCGCCTGCAGGATGGTACCGAGCTCCCAGCCCGCCGTGCCGTGCTGGCCGCAGTCGCCGCCCCGATCCTCTACGGCACGCTGCTCGACACCGCCGACGTGCCCGCGCCACTCCGGCGCGACCTACGGAACTTCGAATGGGACCACGGGACCGTGAAGATCGACTGGGCCCTCGACGCGCCAGTTCCCTGGGACGCGCCAGAGGCCAGGCGCGCGGGCACCGTCCACGTAGCCGAGGACCTCGACGACCTCACCCGATACAGCGCGCAGCTTGCCAGCGGGCAGCTGCCTGACCGGCCCTTTTTGGTCTTCGGCCAGCAAGCCGTCGCCGACCCCACCCGGGCGCCAGCCGGCCACGACACCGCCTGGGCCTACACCCGCGTGCCCCGCCGACTGCGGCGGGACGCCGCCGGTGCGCTCGACGTGACCTCGGGATGGCTCGAGCCCTTCGCGGAGCGCATCGAGGAGCAGATCGCGCGCTACGCGCCGGGGTTCCGGTCGCGAATCGTCGGCCGGCACGTGCTCGGACCAGCCGAGCTCGAGGAGCTCAACCCCAACCTCGTGGGCGGCGCGATCAACGGCGGCACCGCGCAGCTGCACCAGCAGCTCGTCTGGCGGCCCTTGCCAGGCCTCGGGCGAGCGGCGACCCCAGTCGCCAACCTCTATCTCGCCTCGTCTTCCGCGCACCCCGGCGGCGGCGTGCATGGCGCTCCTGGCGCCAACGCAGCCCGCGCCGCGCTGCGCCGGCGGCGGCGCTGAGAGATCTCGCCTCTCTGCTCACGCCCGCAGCGAGGGCAACACGAGCCCCCAGAACTGGTCCAGCTGCGCATGGAGGTCGCGGCGATCGCTCAGGTCATCCGAAGCGGCCTGGATCCCGTAGAACGCACCCACGATCATCTGCGCGCACGGGCGAACCGCGAGGTCGGACCGTACCTGCCTCAGGCGCTTGGCCTCCTGGAGCAGGCGGCTGATCTTGTCGATCCAGCCGACGAAGGGCCCGGGGAGCTCGACGCCCACGAGATTGCGCTCGACAGAAAGGCGCGTGCCGGCTCGTACGACCGGATCGTCGCGGTAGGAGTCCGCAACCCGGTGGCTGGCGTCGACGATTGCCTCGACCCGGTCGTCGGCGCTCGTCAACCCGGCTGGCAGTGTGTCTTCCCCGGCGGCGACGTAGCGATTGACGATCTCGGCCACTAGCGCGTCCTTGCCGTTGAAGTAGAAGTAGAAGGCACCCTTGGTGTAGCCGAGCTCCTCCACCACCTCGGCGAGGTTGACCCCGTGATAGCCCCGCGTCGCAAACGCCTCGGCAGCCGCGATCACGATCCGCTCGCGAGTCGACAACTCGGCCTCTTGGGGCCGCGGCCGCGTCGAGCGCGGTCGACCGCCCGCCTGCCCTGCCGCCTTGGCGGTCCCAGCACTGGCGGCGCGCCGAGGCGGCGATGCCGTCGCTCGGGCGGGACGCGAGCGAGCACTCCGACCGCCCGCGGCGGATGGCGCGGGCGCGTTCCGTCGTGAGTTCTCCGAGGTCGGCATCGTGGCAACGATACCCGTCGACGGCAGCAGGCCCGCCTACGGAATTGCACGTACCATAAAGTAGGCAAAGAGGCGATGTTGCATGTGTTGCAGCAATATTCGTTGCCATGTGATCATGGTGCGGATACCGACTTTACGGTATGCTTGAGGAAAGGGAGGGGGCGTTGCCGCCGTTCCAAGAACACGGAGTCGGCGAGCTGACGCTGTCCTCGTGGCCGCCGCTTGGCTTCGCTCCCACCGAACGCGAGCTGCTGCGTGCCCGGGACGACCCATGGCGTTCCGGCGTTCCCCGCCACCTGGTGAACCGCCAATCGGTGGCCCAGGTGCTGCTCACGACCGTCGTGGAGCTGGATCGGGGGGAGGCGGTGCTCGCCGCCCAGTGGGCGCGCGCCCAACGCTTCTTCGTGCCGAATGTGCACGGTGAGCACGACCCGATGCTCTTGGTGGAGACCTTCTGGCAGGCCGCCGTCGCGCTCGCCCACGTCGAGCTGGGCGTCGACAGCACCGCCGAGCTCGTCCTGCGCGAGTTCGAGTTCCGCATCGACAATCCCGGCCTTCTCGCCGTGGGCTCGCAACCTGCAAATCTGGTGATCCGCACGCGTCTTCGCGGCGTGCGCTGGCGAGGACCGCAGCTGCGCCGTGGGCAGCTCGACGCCCGGATGTGGCGCGGGGGGCGCTGTATCGGCGTTGGAACAGGCGCCTTCTCCTGCGTGGACGCCGACGTTGCCAAGCGCCTGCACCTCCGGGCGCGCTCCGGTCCGATGCACCTGCCCGACTGCACCCCCCTCGATGTGGCGCAATCTGTCGGCCGCCTCGCCGCCGAGGACGTCTTGTTGTGCGCCTGCCACGCCGTTCGTCGAGGTCGCCGCTCCCGCTTCAGCCTGCGAATCGACACCGACCACCCGGCGCTGTTCGACGGCGAGCACGACGCCGTCCCCGCGATCGCGCTCGCCGAGGCGGCCCGGCAGGCGGCACAGCTCTCCCTCGGAGAGGAGGCCGATCGGCGGTTTCGCATCCGGCGGCTGACGCTGCGCTACGCCGACGCCGTGCCGATCGAGCTGGCCGTGCCGCTGTCGTGCGAGCCCGTCCCGGAGGGCAGGCGGGTCCTCATCGGCGCCGGCGACGAACCGGCCGTCGAGGCCACATTCGAGCTGGACAGCCGCGAGGATGTCGCCGCCGACGACTGAATGCCATGCAGGAGGTGGGGCCTCCCCCGAGTGGGATGTTGGGTTCTCAACGGAACCAACCACACGAAGGAGGCCCCGGACACCATGTTGCACGTTGGAATGGACTTGAGCAGGACACG
>JAJZBI010000054.1 GCA_021798985.1 Actinomycetes bacterium | reverse complement strand
CGCCGAGCCCCCGCGAGCATCGCCTCGCTGCCGCAACTGGCTGAGTGCTGCCGGCCCATCCCGCTGACCACGACGCCGTGACGAACAACTACCCCAAGGAGCAGAACATGAGCACTCTCGAGGTCACCGCCCCCGACATCTCCTGCGAGCACTGCAAGCGCAGCATCGAGCACGATCTCGGCGCGGCTCCCGGTGTGCGCCGGGTGGTCGTCGACGTCGGTACCCAGCGCGTCCGCCTCGACTACGACGCCGCCGAGACGAGCCCCGAGGCGCTGCGCTCGACGCTCGCCGGCATCGGGTACCCGCCCGCCTGAACCCCCCCGGTCACCCGGGTGGCGCCGAATGTCCCACGCTCCACGGGGCGCGGTGGCACTGCGGCTGCGCCTCGCTGTCGCGCACCTTGTCGACGCGAGGTGTGGTCAGTCGTCGCCTGTCGCCTGTCGCCTGCCGCCGGTGCAAGGCATGGCGCTGTCACCGGCTTCACCTGACGGTGACGATCTCGGCGACGTAGCCGGCAACGGCGATGAGGAAGCCGACTGCCATCAGGTAGGAGGCGCCGCTGGTCTGGCCGCCCAGGAGGAAGAGCAGACCGCCGAGCCCGGCGACGAGGATGCCCGCAAGGCCAGCGGCGGCGCAGCCGACGGCCCGCCGTCCCCACGGGAGCGCCATCGCGAGCGCGAGCAGTGCGCCACCAGCGAGGACCATCCCGAGCATCATGTGCATCATCACGAGCGGCCCGGTGCGCATCATCGCGGCCATGCCGGCGCCGAAGGGGGGAACCGTCACGTACAGGTTGAGCGCCATGCCCAGCAGGAACTGCACGGCCAGCAGCCCGAGCATCCCGAGCGGTGCAGCGATGCTCGCTGAGCGACCGGCTGGGGCGGGAGCCCGCCACGAGCGGGTCGTGCGGGGCCCCGAGTGGTGGCCTCGAGCGCTGGCGGGGTCGCTCGGGTCGGCTTTGCTCACGTTGTCCGGGCCTTCGGTGGCGGGAGCAACCACCGGAGGTGCTCCGCGTCGCCGAGGAGCTCTAGGCGTCGCCAAAGGACGGGGTTGTCGGTGGACTGGCTGGCGTGACAGGCGATCGCCGTCCGCTGCCGGGCTCGGTCCACCGCGACGATGAGGTCGAGCTCGTCGGGTCGCCGCCCGACGAAGTTGGTACCGAGCTCGGCGTTGAGCTGGGCGGCTACTTCCTCGGGCAGCGCCCAGCCGAGCACGGGCAGGCGCCGGTCCGTCCCGAACGCGAGGGCCGCCTCGGTGGCACGGATGTGGTCTGGGTGGGCGGTGATCCCGCCCACGTCGAAGGCGAGGAGGAGCTCGGCGTCGCCTGCCTCCTCGGCGATGCGCGCCACCAGCTCCTCGAGCGCCACCTCGGCGAGGTGGCCGTCGGGGTAGGCGTGCAGCGTGGCGCCGTGGACGCCGTGGACGCCGAGCGCGCTGGCGGCAGCCGCCAGCTCTGCTGCTCGACGTTCGCCGAGCGCAACGCCCTCCCCGAGGGTGGAGGCTTCCCCGTGGGTGAAGCACAGCACGCGGACCCGAGTCCCTTGGTCCACGAACGCCCCGAGCACGCCGCCGAGGCCGAAGGACTCGTCGTCGGGATGAGCACAGACGACCAGCAGCTCTGCGACCTTGGGCACACTGGCATCCGCGCGCTCCAGCGCGCTCACCACCCGAGCGTCGTGGGCATCCGGCGTCCCCGGCGGGCGCTGGCGAGGTAGGCGCGCTCGAAGGCCTGCTTGGCGTAGAGCCAGCGGCGTCCCTCGGACACCGTCGGGATCCGGTTGCGCGGCGGGCGCACGGGGTCGACGGCCATATAGGCGCCCCGGTCGCCCATGTCGAGCACGCAGCGCGCGGAGAGCTCCGCGGTCTCGCCTTCTCGCCCGTCGATGCGCGCCGCGAGGTCCCTGGCGGCGATGTCGGCCATCTGCTCGGTCATGTGCCCGGTCTTCGGGAAGTTGACCGGCACCGGGGTCTCGCCGGCCGGGGGGAGGGCGACGGCCACCCCGACGGCGTAGACGCCGTCGGCAGCCTGGTGGCGGTAGTGGTTGTCAACGGGGACGAAGCCCTTCGGGTTGGAGAGCCCTGGGCTCGTGGCGACGGCCTCGACGCCGGCGAGGGGCGGGATCACGATCGAGCAGACCGACGGCGTCGGGAGAAGCCCCTCGGCCTCGACGGCCTCTGCGGTGATCCTCGTGATCGCTACCGAGGTGCGGTAGGTGATGTCGCGCTCTTCGAGGGCTGCTTCGAGGAGCTGGCGGATCGTGCCGGCGCCGCCCATGCCCATATGGCCGAGGAACGGCTCGGGGGTGAGGACGGTGATCGGGACCTGGTGGCGGAGGCTGCGGCGCCGGAGAAGGTGGTCGAGCTCGAAGGCGAGCTCGTAGACCGGGCCGATACAGCTCGCCCCGGGGGCGGCCCCGACGACGACCGGGCCCGGGTCTGCGAGCAGGCCCCGGATCGCTTGGGCGAGCTCGGTGGTCTCGGGTGCCGACATGGGCGAGTGGCCGGGCCCGTCGAAGGGGCCAAGTCCCGGGACGGCCTCATTCGCGCTGCGGTGCCCGGTGGCGACGACGAGGAAGTCGTAGGGGTGCTCGGCGCGCGTGGTCGTGACCACCTTGGCGTCGATGTCGATGCCGGTGATGGTCTCCTGCGCGAAGGCGACCTGCTTTCGGGAGAGGGGGGCGGCGAGGGGAAAGGAGATCTGCTCGAGGCTGCGCCGCCCCATCGCCACCCAGGGAAAGGACGGGACGAAGCTGAAGCGCTCGTCCTTGGCGAGAAGGGTGATCTCGGCGCGCTCGGGGGAGAGGTGCCGGCGCAGCTCGTAGGCGGTGGTCAGCCCGCCGAAGGAGCCGCCGAGGATGACGATCCGCACGCGGGCGCTCAAAACGTCACCACCTTGTCGGCCCAGATCGTCCAGTCCGTGGCCTCTTCCAAGGTGGAGCGGCGGGCGCCGTCGACGAGCAGCTCGTCGGTGAAGCCCCGGGCGTCCATGCAGGTGCCGCAGCAGCCGATCTCGCCGCCGTGGCGGAGCACGGCGGTGACCATGCGGTCGAGGTGGTAGTAGCCGTCGGGCACCTTCTGGTTCGAAAGGGCACAGCCCACCGCGTCGCCGAAGAGGAAGACGCGCACCTCGACGCCGTCGCGCCGCGCCAGGGATCCGGCGAGGCGAAGCCCGTTGTAGGAGCGTTCGGTGCCATAGGGCGGGTCGTTCAGCAAGACGAGGACCTTCATCGGGATGCTCACTCTCTCTTCGACGTCTCGGACACGGTGTGCTCCTCGCGCGCCTGGTGGTAGGCGGTGACGAGGCGGTCGGCGGCGAGGGCGACCGCAGCGCCGGTCGTGTCGCGGCCGAGCGACAGCCGCACCGCCGAAAGGGCGACCTCGGGGGCGACCCCCATGGCGAGCAGCGTCGCAGACGGCGTCTCTTCACCGGCGTGGCACGCCGAGCCGGTCGAGGCGGCGACGCCGGGCGCCCGGGCGAGGAGGTCCGCGCCGCGCACCCCGGGGAAGGAGACGAACAGCGTGTTGGCCAAGCTGGCGTCGAGGGGGGTGTGGCAGACGAGCCCGGGGACGGCGGCGGAGAGCGCTGCAAAGAGCTCGTCTCGAAGCGCGCCGAGGCGCGCCGGGTCGAGGGCGAGGCGGGAGCGGGCGAGCTCGCACGCCGCGCCGAGGCCGACGATGCCCGCCACGTTCTCCGTGCCCGGCCGCAGCCCGCGCTCCTGGCCGGCGCCCACAAGGAAGGGCGAGAGCAGCGTGCCCCGGCGCACGTAGAGCGCCCCGACGCCCTTCGGGGCGTAGCACTTGTGGCCAGCGACCGACAGCAGGTCGACCCCGAGGTCCTCGACCGAGACGGGGACCTTGCCAATCGCCTGGGCGGCATCGGCATGGACGACGGCATCGGCGTCGTGCGCTGCCGGTGCGAGGTCGGCGAGGCGAAGGAGCGCCCCGGTCTCGTTCTGGGCGAGCAGCATCGTGCAAAGAGCCACGTCTCCCGAGAGCGCGGCGGTGGCGGCTGGCGCATCGAGCAGGCCGGCTCGGGTGACCGGCACGCGGGTGACCGCCCACCCGCTCGCCTCGAGGCGCCCGCAGGGTGAGGCGGTGGCGGGGTGCTCGACGTTGGAGGTGACGATCCGGCGTCTCTCGGCCAGTGTCGTGACGGCGGTGCCGAAGATGGCGAGGTTGTTCGACTCGGTGCCACCGGAGGTGAAGACGATCTCGTCGGCCGCGGCGCCGACGAGGGCGGCCACCTGCGCTCGGGCCCCCTCGACGGCCCTGCGGGCGGCGCGCCCGAGCGGGTGGTCGCTCGAGGGGTTGCCGTAGGCGGTGCGCAGGTAGGGCAGCATCGTCTCGAGCACCTCGGGCGCGACCGGCGTCGTGGCGTTGTGGTCGAGGTAGACGATCTCGTCGGCAGCTCCGGCGGTCATCGGGGCCGGCCCGGTCTCGTCTCGCGCCCCTTCGCCCGCGCCCCGCTGGGCGTGTCGGTGCCGACGGCGACGGGCAGGCCGGCCCGGCGCCACTCGGGGAGCCCGTCCTCGAGACAGCGCGCCCGCAGCCCTCGGGCGCGCAGCGTCGCCACCGCCTCGGGGGCGAGCAGGCAGAGCGGCCCCCGGCAGTAGGCGACGACCTCGAGGCCGGGGTCGAGGTTGTCGAGGCGGGCCTCGAGGTGCTCCAAGGGCAGCGAGACCGCCCCGGGGACGTGGCCGGCCGCGTACTCCTCCACCGGGCGGACGTCGAGCACGACCACCTCGCCGGATCGGGCGCGCTCGAGCAGCTCGGCCCGGGTCACCCGCTCGGCGCTCTCGCTGCCCGCCCCGATGGCGCGCAGGATCTGGTCGACCTCCGCCAGGCGTGCCCGGCCGAGGTCGCCGAGCGCGGTGACGAAGCGGCAGACCTCCTCGCCTGCCGCCCGGTAGTAGACGCGGGTTCCCTCCCGGCGGGTCTCGACGAGGCGGGCCTGGCGCATCACCTGCAGGTGCGCAGACGCCGTCGAGAGCTTGAGCCCCGTCGCCACGGCCAACGCCTCGACGCTGCGCTCGGCCTGGCAGAGCAGGTCGAGCAGCTCGATGCGCTTGGGGTGCACGACCACCTTGCCGATCCGAGCGAGCTGCTCGTAGAGGTCGGCTCGCCCGCCGGCTCTGGTCTCATATTCCACAGATCTATAGATAACAGAGCATCATTGCCCGCGCAAGCCGCCCCTCCTCCGAGGCTCCCGTGCTCCTACCTATGTAAGACACCTATATTTGGATGATGATGAGGGTCGACCGCCAGCCACGGTGCCGCTGCCGGGTCGGCCCGGGCCGCTTCGAGGTCCGGGCCCGCATCGAGCGCTTCGCCGAGCCGACCGTGCTGCTGTTGCTGGCCGAGGGCCGAAGCCACGGCTACCAGCTCGCCGACCATCTCGAAGAGCTGCTCGACGAAGGCCGGGTCGACTTCGGCAACCTCTACCGGCTGCTGCGCGCCCTCGAGGAGGAGGGCCTCGTCGCCTCGACGTGGAGCGAGGAGTCCCCCGGGCCCCAGAAGCGCGTCTACGAGCTCACCGGCGAGGGCGCCGCTCTGCTCGACGCCTGGGCGGCGTCGCTCAAAGCGCGGCGCGAGCGGATCGGCGCGCTGCTCGGACGCTACGAGGCCCTTGAGGAGCGCGTGCGTCCCCGAGACGGCGGGATCTACCAGGGAAGCGACCGAAGTGACGACCAAGGAGGAGATCCACGATGAGGACGATGGGACGAGACGACGTCGAGCGCGGCCCGCGAGGCCATATTCGTGGCTGCTGCGGCGGCTCGGGCTGCTGCGGCGGCCACGGGCGAGGTCCGCACTTCGGGCGTGAGGAGGAGACGGCGAGCCGGCGGCGGGCGCTCGAGGAGCGCCGACGTGACCTCGAGGAGTCCCTCGCCGAGGTGACGAGCGAGCTTTCCGACCTCGGCGCCGAGCGTCCCTGAGGAGGCGGGCCCGACGGGAGCGCGGCGGCCAGGGGCCTCGGCGTTCGAGGAGCTCGCCGCCCGCTACGACGCCTGGTACGACTGTGAGCATGATCCACGGGCCGGACAACGTCCTCGTCGATGCTTGACCGGTGCCGTCGGGGCGTGGTCTGACCCGTGTTACGACTGACCGTTGCGTCCTAGCTGTTGATCTGTCGACCACGGTCCGGCGGCGCTGTAGTTGGTGCCTGCCGACCGGACGGGCAGTGACCCGATAGGGGCCTGGCGTTGCAAACGAGACCCGTCACAGTCCTGTCCTCCCACCCGGCCGGCCGGCTTCGGTCAGACCACAAGGAGGCCAACCGTGACCGTCAGCATGCCAGCGTCCGAAGCACCCCGTCGTGTCATCATCGGCGTCGACACCCACAAGTACATCCACGTCGCCGTCGCCATCAACGGCTCGGGAGTGCGGATCGAGGACCGATCCTTTCCGGCAGATTCGGGCGGCTACCTCGCCCTCGCCCAATGGGCCGAGGGACTCGGACGCGTCGAGGTGTTCGGCGTCGAAGGGACCGGGAGCTACGGGGCCGGGCTGGCTTCTGCCCTTCGCCGTCGCGGTTATCGGCTCGTCGAGGTGAACAGGGGTAACCGCCAGGCCCGACGCCAGGCAGGCAAGTCCGACACGGCTGATGCCGAGATAGCCGCCCGCCAAGTACTCGCCGGCGTAGCGAACGCAGTCCCCAAGTTTGCGGACGGCCAGGTGGAGATGATCCGCCAGGTCAAGGTGGCAAAAGACACGGCTGTCTAGGCCGAACTTACGGCCCCTTTCCGGCCCGATCGGATCCTTGAACAGGGAGGAAAGGGGGTGCGCGTCCTGATCGTGTAGACACGAGTATCAGTGACATAGGACGGCCAGTGTGCGACACTATTCTCGTGAAACGGTCGAGTGGTGCGATGCACGTGGCGACAACGCGTCGTCAGCACAAAGACAAGGTCTACGAAACCCATCTGCTGCGGCGCTCCTACCGCGAAGACGGCAAGGTGAAGAACGAGACCCTCGCCAATCTCTCGCACCTCCCCTCCGAGACGCTCGCGCTGATCCGCGAGTCGCTGGCGGGAAAGTCCCACGTGCTCGCGGATGAAGCCTTTACGATCGAGCGCTCGCTGCGCCACGGTGACGTGGCGCTGATCGTTGCGATGGCAAAGAGCCTCAGGCTCGAAAAGCTCCTCGGACCGCCGTGTTCCGAGCGCGACCTCGCCCTCGCGCTCATCGTGGCGCGCTGTTGTGCGCCCTCTTCCAAGCTCGCGACGACGCGCTGGTGGAGCGACACGAGCCTCGCCGGCGATCTCGTGGCTGAAGGCACAGGGACCGACGAGGCCTACGCGGCGATGGACTGGCTCGTCTCGCGCCAGGCGTCGATCGAGGCCTCCCTCGCCCGCCGGCACCTCACCAAGGGCGCGATGGTGCTCTATGACCTCTCGAGCTCGTGGGTGGAGGGCAGCCACTGCCCGCTCGCGGCCCGTGGCTACTCGCGCGACCACAAGGGCGGAAAGGCCCAGATCGAGTACGGCCTCATGACCGACGCCGAGGGTCGTCCGGTCTCGGTCGAGGTCTTCTCGGGAAACACCGCGGATCCGAGCGCGTTCGTCTCCGCCGTCGAGAGCGTGCGGACCCGCTTCAAGCTCGAGGAGGTGGTCCTCGTCGGCGACCGGGGGATGATCACCTCGGCGCGGATCGAGGCGCTGCGAAGCCTCGGCGGATTGTCGTGGATCACGTGCTTGCGAGCACCACAGATCCGCCTGCTCGCCGAGCACGGAGCGATCCAGCTCTCCTTGTTCGATGAGACGAACCTGTGCGAGATCTCCCATCCCGACTACGAGAACGAGCGCCTCATCGCCTGTCGCAACCCCGCCCTTGCTGGTGAGCGGGCGCGAAAGCGCACCGAGTTGCTGGCGGCGACAGAAGTTGCCCTCGACAAGATCGGCGCCGCCGTCTCACGTGAGCAGCGGCCGCTTCGGGGCACCGAAGCGATCGCCATGCGGGTCGCAAAGGTGCTCAACCGCTACAAGATGGCCAAGCACTTCGCGACAGAGATCGGCGAGGAGACCTTCGCCTATCGGCGCAAGACCGCCGAGATCGAAGCGGAGGCGGCACTGGATGGGATCTACGTCATCCGGACGAATGTCGCTGCCGAGCGTCTTGACGCGCCCGGCGCCGTGACCGCCTACAAGGGCCTCGCCGTCGTCGAGAGGGACTTTCGCAACATGAAGGCGATCGACCTCGATCTCCGGCCGATCTATCACTACACCGAGGATCGCGTGCGCGCCCATGTGCTCGTCTGCATGCTGGCGGCCTACGTGCTCTGGCATCTGCGAAAGGCGCTCGCGCCGTTGTGCTTCACCGACGAGCACGTCCCCAGTCGCGATGACCCCGTCGCAGCCGCGACGCGCTCAGACTCTGCGAGAGCGAAGGAGGCTGCCAAGACCAACGCTGCGGGCGAGAGCGTCCAGAGCTTCCCGAGCCTGCTCGCTCATCTCGGCACCTTGACGAGAAACACCGTGGTGTTCGCCGGTGGCGTGCGCATCGACAAGCTGTCGGTTCCGACACCGCTTCAACGGCGGGCCTTCGAGCTCGTCGGCGCCCCCATTCCGACACGCCTCAAGGCCACGTAGACAGAACCCCAGCAGCTCGCGCTCGCGGATGTCCAGTCCAGGGCCGCTTTCCTGCGCTCGAGGGGACGTAAGTTCGGTCTAGGCTCGGACGTCGGCCATGATCACGTTGAAGCAGGTCGTGGTCAATGCTCCGGCCGAGCTCCGCGAGCGGTTGGCAACCCTCGGGGACAAGGCGCTGATCGCCCGCTGCGCGGGATTCCGAGTGGGCAGCGTGGCCACCACCACGGACTCGGCCAAGTACGCCCTGCGGGCGCTCGCACGCCGTTGGCAGGCGCTCCACACCGAGACCGTTGAGGCCGACCGTCTTCTTGACCAGCTCACCACCGAGATCGCACCCACTCTTCGACAGGCGTTCGGGGTCGGCCCCGACACGGCCGCCGAGATGTTGGTCGTCTTCGGCGACAACCCTGACCGCATTCGCTCGGACGCAGCGTTCGCCAAGCTGTGTGGAGCTTGTCCGATCCCGGCCAGCTCCGGCATGACCGCTGGTCGTCACCGTCTCTATCGAGGTGGTCATCGACAGGCCAACGCCGCGCTCTACCGATCCGTCATCGTCCGCATGCGGTTCCACGAGCCGACGATCACCTACGTCGCCCGACGCACGGCGGAAGGCCGCGGCAAGAAGGAGATCATCCGGTGCTTGAAGCGTTACCTTGCTCGAGAGGTCTACCAGTGCGTTATGGCTGATCACCGGACTCGCAATGGTGGCCGCGAACTCCCGTCTTGACATATAGGGGCATCAGCGCGCTCGGGCGGCTGCTCTTCGCCCTCGAGCTCGCCTGCCTGCGCCCGCTCGTGCCCCCGGGCCCCGGACCCCGCCTCGAGGTCGGGGTCGGATCGGGGCGCTTTGCCGCCGCGCTCGGCCTCGAGGTCAGCCTCGATCCTGCTCGGGCGCCGCTCCGCCTCGCCGCCGGGCGCGCCGTCGCCGTCGTCCAAGGCGCCGGCGAGCAGCTGCCGTTCGGTGACGGCACCTTTGCTGGCGTGGTCTTCGTCGTCACGCTCTGCTTCGCCGACGACCCGGCCGCGCTCCTCGGCGAGGCGAGGCGGATCCTCGCCCTCTCGGGCCGCCTCCTCGCAGGCGTCGTCCCGCTCGACAGCGCCTGGGGCCGCCGCTACGAGGCGCAAGGACGCGCCGGCCACCCCTTCTACCAAAGCGCCCGGTTCCTCACCCTGGCCGAGCACCGCCGCATGCTCACCGGTGCCGGCCTCACGATCACCGGGGCCTACTCCACCCTCACCCAGGCCCCGAGCGGCGAGCCGGTCGAAGAGGAGGCGCACGACGGCGCGGTCCCCGGCGCCGGGTTCGTCGCCCTCCAGGCGAGGCCGTAGCCACCGTCCGCGACCGGGATGTCCAGGAGAAGCAGCTGCCGGCGATGACGAAGGGACCGGCCGTGGTGTGTCGCGCCGTTCGGGACGCGAGGATCCCGATGCCTTCGACGAAGATCGTTCGGTAGGTGTGGGCGTGAAAAAGGAACTGCTCGCTCAAATCGCACGAACGGGGTAGCGCCTTAGCTCCTCCTACCCCAAGATGTAGGGGTGGAAGAACCGAGCCCTGCCGCCGAAGCGTCATCGGCCCTCGTAGCGGGGCGGGACTATCCAGCCCATCGGCGGGACTTCGACGC
>JAJZBI010000053.1 GCA_021798985.1 Actinomycetes bacterium | reverse complement strand
TCTGCGTGTGCCTACACGATACCGGGCGCAGCCACCTCCATCAGCGTCGTGACCAGGACCTCTGCGTCGGAGGCCCCGCCAAGATGCCTACCAGCTCCGGAAGTCCGGTCGGACCAGTTGAGCTCGAGGTCGATCGGCCCGAGGCGGAAGGCGCCGCGCTCGATCACCGCGCCCTCGAGGCGCGCCACGACGGCGCCGGAGCGCTCGGCCTCGCCGATCGAAAAGCGCAGCTCCCAGCCCTCGAAGGGCTTGTCGACCTGCTCGAGCCGCTCGATCGCCCGCTCGGTCCGCCGGGCCCGCTGGGCGAGGTGCTCGGTGCGGTTGATGCGAAAGTCCCGCTGGGCCTTGTCGTTGTCCCGCGGCGCCCGCTTCTCGCGACGGACCGCCGAGGTCGCCCAGTTCCGCTCCCGCCGGGCCCGGGTGGCGAGCTCGGCGCGCTGGCGCTCGAAGCGGGCGAAGTCTTCCTCGGCGTGGCGCCGCGCCGTGGCGCGCTCGTCGAGGTAGGCGGCAAAGCCGCCCGCGAAGAGCCGGGCCGTGTGCTCCTCGGAATCGAGCTCGAGCACGCTCGTCACCACGGCGTCGAGCAGCGCCCGGTCGTGGGAGACGATCACGGTGGGCTGGCGCCGCGCCAAGAGGAAGGCCTCGAGGCGTGCCAGGCCGTCGAAGTCGAGGTCATTGGTCGGCTCGTCGAGCAACAAGACGTCGAAGCGGCTGAGGAGCACCGCCGCCAGCGCGACGCGCGCCAGCTGGCCCCCCGAGAGCGCCGCGCTCGGCCGCTCGAGCAGGCCGCCGGGCAGGCCGAGCTCGGCGAAGGTGGAGGCCACGCGCGCCGAGAACGTGTCGACGCCGAGCGCGCCGTAGGCCTCGAGGGCCTCGGCGTAGCGCTCGCCGGCGCCCTCCTCGCCGGTCGCCAGCGCCTGAGCGGCCTGCTCGAGTGCCGCCTCGGCCGCAGCCGCCCCCGTCCGGCGCGCCAGCAGCTCCTCGACCGACTCGCTCGGGCGGGCGCGATGCTCCTGGTCGAGCAGACCGATCCGGGCCTTCGGCGGCGCCGTGTCGATGCGCCCCCGGTCCGCCGCCAGCCTGCCGGCGATCAGCGCGAGCAGCGTGGACTTGCCCGCGCCGTTCGGCCCGACGACGCCGAGGCACGTCTCGGGCCCGATCGTCACGGTGACGTCGTCGAGGATGCGGCGCTCCGCGCGGTCGAAGCCGACACGCTCGAGCGCCACGGTGCATGGCACGCGTTCAAGGGGCATGGGGAACCTCCAGGGACCAACCGGGGACGGGGGACTGGAGGCTCAACGCACGAAAACAGCCTACCCGCGCGCCGCCGAGGGCGGCCGCGGCCGCCCTCGGCCCTTCGGGAGATGCGTCAGGCGATGCGACGGAGCTCGGTCGACTCCATCTGGTGGGCCTCGTCATCGAGCTTGCGGCGCAAGCTGGCGAGCGAGCCAACCAGGGCATCGAGGATGAGGGCGGTGCCGGCCAGCGCCGCGCCGGTCAGGGTCACGCCGACCCAGCCGTAGCGCAGGTCGGTGATGTTCCACGCCCGCCACATGTCGAGGTTCGCCAACCACGCCAACCCGATACCCCAGAACAGTGCGACCGCGGCGCGCAGCTCACGCAGGCGCTGGTAGCCGCGAATCCCAAGCATCGTGAGGGCAACAACCCCGAAGGCAAAGAGGATGAACAGACCTAGAAAGGTCATGATCTACACCTCCAATGCATTCAACGGGAGACGCCACCCGGCGCCTCGCGCGCTAGTAAAAACGTCGCGCGCTACGTGCGTATTCCCGTCCGCATCGGTCACCGACGCTGACGTGTCGTCGCGCGGTCTCTCGTCGCGTCCAGGTGGGCCGGCTGCAGCTAGCGTACGGCGATGGCGAGAATCGGGGTCCTCGGCGCGCTCGGTAAGATGGGGGCGGCGGTCTGCCAAGCGGTGCGGGCCGTGCCTGACCTCGAGCTCGTCGCCGCCGTCGACCCCGCAGGTGCGGGCGAGCAGGTCGCGCCGGGGCTCGTCGTTGGCGCCGAGCTCGCCGCCCTGCGCGACGCCGGGGTCGAGGTGGCGATCGACTTCACCCATGCGAGCGCCGCGTTCGACAACCTGTCCTGGTGCGCCGACAACGGCGTGCATGCCGTCTCGGGGACGACCGGGCTGTCGGAAGAGACCGTCGCCGAGCTGGCGCGGCGCTTTGGGGCGCCGGGCGCTCCGAACGCCGTGATCGCACCGAACTTCGCGATCACCGCCGTCCTCCTCGTCCGCCTGGCCGAGCTGGCGGCGCCCCATCTCGAGGGGGTCGAGGTGATCGAGCTCCACCACGACCAAAAGCGCGACGCGCCCTCGGGAACCGCCATCGAGACGGCCAACCGCATCGCCGCGGCACGCGCCGCCGCCGGGGTGGGGCCGTTCGCCCCCGACCCGACCGAGCAGGAGCGCCTGCCCGGCGCGCGCGGGGCCCGCGGGGCGGGCGGGATCGCGATCCACGCCGTCCGCCTCCCTGGCCTCGTCGCCCATGAGGAGGTGATCTTCGGCGCCGTCGGCCAGAGCCTCACCATCCGCCAGGACTCCTACGACCGGCGCTCGTTCATGCCCGGCGTGCTGCTGGCGGCGCGCCGGGTCGCCGCGACGCCGGGGCTGACCTATGGCCTCGAGCCGCTGCTCGGTCTGTGAGCGAACCCGGAAGGGCGAAGGTGCCCGCGGCTAGCCTCGGGCCTGTGCCCCCTGCTCTCCAGCCTCCGCCCTTCGGCCGAATGGTCACCGCGATGGCGACACCTTTTGACGACGCGGGCCGCCTCGACCTCGACGGGGCGGCCCGCCTCGCCAAGGCGCTCGCGGCGTCGGGATCCGAGGCGCTCGTCGTGACCGGGTCGACCGGCGAGGCGCCAACCCTCGAGGACGACGAGCGGGACGAGCTGTGGCGGGCCGTGATCGGCTCGGTCAGCGTCCCCGTGCTCGCAGGATCGACCTCGAACGACACCGCCCACTCCCTCGTGCTCACGCGCCGCGCCGAGGCGGCGGGGGCCGCGGGGATCCTGGCGGTCGCGCCGTACTACAACCGGCCGCCCCAGAGCGGGCTGAAGGCGCACTTCGCGGCGATCGCTGGGGCGACGAGCCTGCCCGTGATCCTCTATGACATCCCCATCCGCACGGGGCGCAAGATCGCCAGCTCGACGATCCTCGCCCTCGCCCACGGGGTCGCCAACATCGTCGGCCTGAAGGACGCTGCCGGCGACGCGCCGGCGACGGCGCGCCTGTTGGCCGAGGCACCGCCGGGCTTTGCCTGCTATGCCGGCGACGACGCGATGACCCTGCCGCTGCTCGCGGTCGGCGCGATCGGCCTGATCGGCGTGGCCACGCACTGGGCGGGGCAGGAGTTCGCCGAGATGATCGACACCTTTCTCGCCGGTGACCTCGCCACGGCCCAAGCGCTGCAGCGCGCCCTATTGGCGAGCCTCGCATTCGAGTCGAGCGACGACGCGCCGAACCCGATGCCGCTGAAGGCGATGCTCGCCGTGATAGGCCTTCCGGCCGGCCCCTGCCGCCTGCCGCTCGGCGAGGGCCCGGCGGACCTGGCGGCGCGCGCCGAGGGCGTGCTCGCCGAGCTCGAGGCGTGGCGCGCCCAACGGGGCGACCGTGGCTGAGCCCGTCCGCGTCGTCTTCCTCGGCGGCCTCGGCGAGATCGGCCGCAACTGCGCGGTCATCGAGCAGGGCGGCCAGCTCGTCGTGCTCGACTGCGGCGTGATGTTCCCCGATCCCGAGATGCCCGGGGTCGACCTCGTGCTGCCCGACTTCAGCTACCTGCGCAGCCACGCCGAGCACGTCGCGGGCATCGTGCTGAGCCACGGCCACGAGGACCACACCGGTGGGCTCGGCTTCTTGCTCCGGGAGGTGAACGCCCCCGTCTACGGCTCGGCACTCACCTTGGGACTCGCGCGCTCCCGCGTCGAGGAGGCGGGCATGACTGGAGCCGAGCTCGTGCCGGTCGCGGATGGCGAGCGGCGCCGGATCGGCCCCTTCGACGTCGAGTTCTTGCCGGTGACGCACTCGGTGCCGCACGGCTTTGCCACGGCATTCCACACGGCCCAGGGCGTGATCTTGCACTCTGGTGACTTCAAGCTCGACCTGATGCCGGTGGACGGGCGCCGCACCGACCTCTCGCGCATCGGCCAGCTCGCCGCCGGCGGCGGGATCCGCCTCTTGCTCGCCGATTCGACGAACGCCGAGGAGCCCGGCTTCACGCGCTCTGAGCGCAGCGTGGGGGAGACCTTCCGTCAGCTCTTCGTGGAGCACGCCGGCAAGCGCTTCATCGTGGCGTGCTTCGCCAGCCACATCCACCGCATCCAGCAGGTCGCCGAGTCCGCCGTGGCGAACGGGCGCAAGATCGCGCTGCTCGGGCGCTCGATGCTGCGCAATGTGGCGATCGCCCGCGAGCTCGGCCTGCTCAGGCTGCCGGACGAGGCCTTCGTCGACATCGAGCAGGTGTCCTCGCTCGCGCCCGGCGAGGTCTGCGTGATCTCGACGGGCTCACAGGGCGAGCCGATGTCCGCGCTGTCGCTGCTCGCCTCGGGCGAGAACCGGCGGCTGTCGGTCGAAGACGGCGATGTCGTCATCTTGTCGAGCCACGCCATCCCCGGCAACGAGTGGGCGGTGGCCAAGGCCATGGACGGCCTGGCGCGCCGGGGGGCCGAGGTGATCCACTCCCAGATCGCCCACGTGCACGAGTCCGGCCACGCGAAGCAGGGCGAGCTCGCCACCTTGCTCGCCGTCGCCCGCCCGCACGCCTTCGTCCCCGTGCACGGCGAGTACCGCCACCTGCTCCGTCACGCCCGCCTCGCGATCGAGATGGGGGTGCCCGAAGACCAGGTGCTCTTGTGCGAGGACGGCGACGTCTTGTTGGTGACCGACGAGGGCATCGACTTCGACGGCGAGGTCCCCGCGGGCTACACCTACGTCGACGGCACGGTCGGTGGCGTCGGGACGGCGGTGCTACGCGATCGGCGCGTCCTCGCCGAGGAGGGCGTGGTCGTCGTCATCGTCACGGTCGACGTCCGCTCGGGCGAGCTCATCACCGGTCCGGAGATCATCACGCGGGGCTGGGTGCACGCGGCGGAGGCCGAGGAGTTGATCGAAGACGCCCGCATCGCCGTCTCCAAGGCGGTCGAGGAGGTGACGAGCGGCGGCCCGCTCGAGACCGACGCCCTGCGGCGCGCGATCCGCCGGGCGACGGGCCGGCTGGTCAACGAGCGGACCAAGCGCCGGCCCATGATCGTCCCGGTGGTGATGGAGGCCTAGCCGAGGTCACCTCCTGCCGCATCGTGCGGGCGGCGCGGCGCGTCCCGAGCGCCGCGCGATGGACTTTGTCCGGCGGGAGGTGACGATCGGCCCCTTCTCGCGCCCGAGATCGGCGCCCACGGTGGCCGCAGGGATGCCGCCTCACCGAGGGGGTTCGCGATGAACCCGGCAATGTACCTGCAGCGATCTCGGGCGCCGCACGCCGCGCCACGCGACGGTGCGCCAGGGACTCGGCCGTGAGCGCCCCGGTGCGCGGGCCTGCGCGGCCGCCCGGCCGCGCCGCGGCGAGCCGGGGCGCCCGGCGCCGCCGGGCGCTGTTTTCGATCGGCGGTGTCCCGGTGCGCGTGGACGCGACCCTGCTCGTCATCGCGGCCTTGGTGTTGTGGAGCTTCTGGACGCGCTTTTCCGGTCACGGGACGAGCCCGGCGGCGCTCATGGCGCTCGCCGGCACGGCCGGATTCTTCGCCTCGATCCTGGCGCATGAGGGCGCGCACGCGCTCGAGGCGAAGCGCCGGGGCCTGTCGGTCGAAGACGTCACCCTCTACGTCTTTGGCGGCGCGACCCGGATCACGAGCGACGTCAAGCGCCCGATCGACGAGTTCGCGTTGGCGGGCGTCGGGCCGTGGACGAGCATCGTGCTCGCCGCGCTCTTCGGACTGGTCGCCTACGGATCCGCCGAGGCGGGCCTCGGCCCGGTGGCGGACGTGGCGGGCGAGCTCGGCTGGCTGAACGCGATGCTCGGTGGGTTCAACCTGCTGCCCGGCGCTCCGCTCGACGGCGGCCGGCTCCTCGACGCGCTCGTCTGGCGCCTCACGGGCAACCGGGAGCGGGCGCAGGCCGCCGCGAGCACGGTCGGCCAGCTGCTGGGCGCCCTGATCGCGGCGCTCGGCATTGCCGCCATCGTCTTCGTCGCCGGCGGCTTCGTCACCGGGCTGTGGTTCGTGCTGATCGGCTGGTTCATCTTGCGCTCGGCGGCCGCCGAGCGCGCCGCCGCCGCGCTGCGTGCCGCGCTGTGTGGCTGGAGGGTCGAGGAGGTCGCGACCGCCCCGCTCACCGTCGTCCCGCCCGACACGCCCGCCGGTCTCGCCGCCGCCGAAGCGCTGCGCAACGGCACGCCCGATCTCGTCGCCGTCGGCTCGGCTGGCCGCATCGTCGGGGTGGTGCAGGTCGCGCTGCTTGCTCGCCTGTCCTCAGCTGAGCGTCTCGAGACCCCGATCGAGGCCTTGATGGCCGAGGTCGACTCCCTCCCGCGGTGTTCCGCCGACGCGCCGGCGAGCGATCTGCTCGCCGTGCTCGACGGCGCCCCGGTGCTCGTCGTGCGCGACGGCGAGGTGGCCACCGTGACGAGCCGGGAGCGCGTGCTCGCCGCGGCGACCTGGCTGGCCCCGCGCCCCGATGGCGCCGCGGGGCGCCCGACGGTGCCCGTCCCGCCGGTCGAAGGTGCCGCCGGCCGGCATCGCTGGCGGCGGAGTGCCCTCGGCGTCGCCAGCCTCGCCCTCGTGGTCGCGAGCCTGGCCGTCGTGCCGCTGCCGTTGCTCGACGTCGGGCCGGGCCCGGCGATCGATGTCCCATCGGCGCTCGTCACCGGTGGTCCCCGCCATGCCCCGCGCGGCCAGCTGCTGCTCACCTCGGTCGCCTTGTCGAGCCCGAGCGCCTTCGGCGCACTCTCGAGCCTGTTCTCTCCCGAGCACGACCTCGTCCCCCAGTCGAGCTACGTGCCGAGCGGGGTCGACGAGAAGACCTTTGCGCAGGACCAGCGCCGCGTCTTTCGCGACAGCCTCCAGCTGGCGTCGGCTGTGGCGCTGCGCGCCGCCGGCTACCCCGTGGCCGTGCGCGGCGGCGGCGTGATCGTCCAGGTGGTCCAGCGCCCGGGTCCGGCCGACGGCCGGCTCGCCCCGGGGGACGTCATCGAAGCCTTGAACACTTCGGCCGTCGCCAACAGCGCCGAGCTCATCGCCCGGCTCAGCGAGACCGCCCCGGGGGTGACGATCACCTTGCAGGTGCGTCGCGACGGCGTCGTGCGCCCCGTCGCGCTGACCCCCGACGTCTCGAGCACCCTTGGCCGCTCGAGCCTCGGCATCGCCGTCGAGGATGCCTCCCCGCTCGTCGAGCTGCCCTTTTTGGTCCAGATGCGGCGCAACGACATCGGCGGCCCTTCCGCCGGCTTGATGATGGCGCTCGCCGTCTACGCCGTGACCACCGGCGAGGACCTCACGGCCGGCCGGCGGGTCGCTGGCACCGGGACGATCGCGACCGACGGCTCGGTCGGGCGCGTCGGGGGCGTCGAGGCCAAGGTGGCCGGGGCGCTGCGGGCGCGGGCCACGGTCTTTCTCGTCCCGGCGGCCGACGCCGCCACCGCGCGCCGGGCCGCTGCTGGCAACAAGCTCCAGGTGGTGCCGGTCCGCTCGTTCCCCGGCGCGCTGCAGGCGCTCGCCGGCCGTCGCGCGCGCTAGCGCGACGACGCTGCGACGGGCGCCCCGAGCATCCGGGGCGCCCGTCGCAGTGGCGAGTGCCGGCCGGGCTAGCGCTCGGGCGCGAACGCCACGATCGGGCCGTTGTGCCGCTGGCCGGCCGAGGAGCCGTAGTAGCGGGCGTGGCCGAAGTTGAAGACGTTGCCGGCCCGGGTGACGATCCAGTAGCCGTCACCGTCGCGGGTCGGCGCGAACGCCACCACCGGCGGGACCCGGCGCCGAGCGACCGAGCCGACGAAGTGCGCGTTGCCGAAGGGGAAGACGTTGCCCGCCCGGGTCACGAGCCAGTAGCCGTGGCCGTCGGGCGTGGGCGCGAACGCCACCACCGGCGGGATGCGGCGGCCGGCCTTGGAGCCGTAGAAGTGGGCGCTGCCAAAGGAGTAGACGGCGCCGTTGCGGGCCACAAGCCAGTAGCCGTGGCCATCGGGCGCCACGGCGAACGCCACGATCGGTGGGTGCCGCTTGCCGGCCATCGAGCCGTAGAAGGGGGCGCCGCCGCGGTTGAAGACGTTGCCCGCCCGGGTGACGAGGTAGTAGCCGTGCCCGGTCGGCGAGATGCCGAAGGCGACGGTCGGGGTGCGCAGGTGCAGTGCCGTGATCGAGCCCTGGAAGCGGGCATCGCCGTAGCTGAAGACGCCGCCGAAGGAGCTGATGAGGTAGTAGCCCTTGCCGTCCGGCGTGGCCGCCATCGCCACGATCTGGCGGGGATGCTGGGGGCTGTGCGGGGCGATCGGGCGGGCGCTGCCCTTGAAGAGCACCTCGGCGTTGCTCGTCGTGTACCAATAGCCGGTCGCTCCCGGCGGGGGCGCGATCATGAGCTGGAACTGCTGGGTGACCTTCGGGCCGACCCCGTTGTCCGCCGTGATCGTGATGCGGTAGGTGCCAGCCGCGGTCACCGACGGCGTGCCCGAGATCGTCGCCGTGCCGTTCTTCGTGGCGTGGAAGCCGACGCCGGCCGGCAGCGGCCCCGACTCGGTGAGGGCCGGGGTCGGGTTCCCCTGCGCGCTGACGGTGACGCTCAGCGAGCTGCCGGCCTGGCCGTGCGCGCTGGTCCCGCTGGTGAAGTGCGGAGCGGTCCTGGTGGGCTGGCTGACCTCGTGGAAAAGCACCGTCGAGTTGGTCGGCCCGGCGGGGGAGAGGCCGCCGAAGATCAAGACGCCGGCCGAGCCCAGGCTCACGGCGTTGGCGTCGGCGCGGGCGAGCGGCAGGGAGGTGGCGGCCTGCCACTGGCCGCTCGAGACGGTGAAGATCGCGGCGCCGGCGCTCGGGGTCCCCGCTGCGGTCGTGGCGCCGCCCGCATAGAGCACCGAGGCGGTGCCGAGCCGGGTCGCCGTCGCCCCGAAGGAGGCGAAGGGGCTGTCGGCAAAGCGGCCCCAGCGGTTGCCGTTGGGGTGGAACACCTGGGTCGCCGCGCTCGGCACGCCGACTTGGGTCTCGCCGCCCACCACGAGCACCTGTCCGCTTGCCAGGCGGGTGACGGCGGCCTTGGCCACCGGCACCGGCATCGCCGGGGAGCTCTGCCAGCTGGCGCTGGCGGGGTCGTAGCGGAAGGTCGCGCCGCTCACCGCCCCAGCCGCACCCGCGTGCTTGACGATGCCGCCGGCGACGAGCGCCTGGCCGCTCGGCAGGATCGCCGCGGCGGAGTCGCCGAGCGCGCTCGGCAGCGCAGCGGTCGCGTTCCACTTGCCCGTGGCAGGGTTGAACAAGGCGGCGTCGGCGATCGAGTGCCCGGCCGGGCCGGGGGTGTCGAAGCCACCGGCGTAGAGGACCTGGCCGTTGCGCAGGAGCACGGCGCTCGCGCCGTAGCTCGCGACGGGGAGGTTCCCCGCTGGGGTGAAGGTGCCCCGCTGCGGGTTGTACACGGCGGTCGTGGCCGTTGCCGTCAGGTTGCCCTGGTAGGTCGTGAGCCCGCCGGCGACCAGCACGTTGCCGTTGTAGAGGCGGACCATCGTGGCGTCGGCGACCGGCACGGGCAGCCAGCCGGTGCCGCTCCACTTGCCGGTCTGGAGGTTGTAGCGCTCGGCGGTGCGAATCGGCGTGCCGACGGGGTCCTCGCCGCCCGCGACCAGCACCTGGCCGTTTTGCAGGCGCACGGCGACCGCACCGGTGCGGGCGCCGGCGAGGGCGCCGGTGGCGGTGAAGGTGGGGGCGGTCGTGGCGGCTCCGGCGACGGCGCCGCCGGCACCTGCCCACAGCCCGAGGCCGCTCAGCACGGCCACCGCGGCTACGCCGAGCCGCCAGCGACGCCTCGGCCGGCGTGCGACGGCGCCTTGGCCGCGCAGGTGCGAATCGTGCATCCATCTCCTCCTCGGTCGGTCGGCGCGCCGCGCCGTCCCGTCCGAGGGCGGGGGCGCGGCCCGCCAGCTTGTGGAGAGCACTGCCCTCCTTCCGCCTCCCCGTACCCAGAGAGGTTGCCCGTTCGTGAGCGGACTGTGAGGAAACCGCAAGGTCCGCCAATTCGAGCGCCGTAGCGTTGGTGGAGTTAACGTTGTTGCTGAAGTGGCCAAAGTGTCGACTCCGTCCCGAAGCCGCACGACGGCGAAGGCCTCGCGGCCCGCCGCGAAGGCGCGCCCGGGTGCCGCGGGCGCCCGCACGGCGAGCGCCCGGCG
>JAJZBI010000005.1 GCA_021798985.1 Actinomycetes bacterium | reverse complement strand
AGCTGGTTGCCTTCTTCGTTGGTGAGCTCGCGCACCCGCACCCGTTCAGCCATCCAGCCACTTTGCGCGATCCAGGCGTCAAAGTGGTGGACGCGCCCCCTCAACGTTGGCGGTCAGGGCACTAGCGCCTTCCACTTCTCGCGACGTAGATTCCACAACACGGAACGATGACATCGCCGCCGCGTCGCGCCGGCACGAAGGAGCAGAGCCATGAAAATCACCGCAGTCGAGTCGCTGGTCCTGCTCGAGCGGTTCCATCTGGTGCGGGTCCACACCGACGAGCAGCTGAGCGGGATCGGCGTCGCGAGCCCGATGAACGCCCACGTCACCGACGCCTTCGTCCAAAAGGCGCTCGCCCCTTTGATCGTCGGGCGCGACCCGCTCGACACCGAGCGCCTCTGGGCCGAGATGTACTACCGCCCCTACAAGCTCGGCCCCTCCGGCGCGCACCTGAACGCCATGGCCGGCATCGACATCGCGCTGTGGGACATCGCCGGCAAGGTCGCCGGGCTTCCCATCTACCAGCTGCTCGGCGGCGAGTTCCGAAGCAACCCGCTCGTCTACGCCAGCTCGATGGTGCGCGGCCTTGCCCCCAAAGAGGAAGCCGAGCGGGCGCTCTCGTTCAAGGAGCAGGGATATCCGGGCTACAAGATCCACTCGGCGACGCGCTGGGGCTACGACGAGGGCTTCGACCAGACGGTCGCGACCGTGCGGGCGATCCGGGAGCTCGTCGGCGAGGACTTCGAGATCCTCGTCGACGTCAACAACGCCTATTTGCCCCACACCGCCTTGTCGGTCGGTCGCCAGCTCGAGGAGTACCGCGTCTGGCACTTCGAAGAGCCCCTCGCCGAGCACGACCGCGATGGCTACGCCAAGCTCACCGATGCCCTCGATGTGCCGATCGCTGCAGGCGAGCAGTCCTACACGCGCTGGCAGTTCCGGGACCTCATCGTGCACGACCACATCGACATCCTCCAGCCCGACGTCATCAAGTGCGGCGGCTTCACCGAGTTCAAGAAGATCGCCGCACTCGGCCAAGCCTTCAACAAGCCCATTACCGTCCACAACACCGACCCCACGCTCGGCACGGCCGCGCACCTGCACCTTTGGGTGTCGACGCCGAACTGCCTCTATCCCCAGGAGTACAACATCGAGCCGCACGCCCTCGTGGAGCACGCCATCTTGGCGAACCCGCCCGAGGTGCGAAACGGCCGCATCGCCACACCGAGCGGGCCCGGCCTCGGTGTGGAGCTCGACGAGGACGTGCTCGCGGCACTGACGACCTCGCGCGGTGTCGTCGCGGCCCACGGCTGAACGCCATCGCGCCGAGCGGTCCCCCACCCGACATCGCACCGCGCCCAAGCTGCGGGGCGCGGCGCTGCGGCAGTTGCGGGAACGCTTCAGGTAAGCGATGCCGACAGGTGGCGGATGCTCGCCGCCTTGTCCTTGTCGAGCTCGATCCCAAAGCCGGGCGTGCTCGGGAGCGCGACCTCGCCGGACTCGGGGGCCGGCGGATTTCGCTCCAAGCAAAAGCGTCCCGGCATCACGTTGAGGAGGTACTCGAGCATCGGGCAGACCTCGGGCGACTGGCTCGCTACGACGTGGAGCGCGGCGTGCAGGCCGTGTCCGTGGGGGATGACACGCGCCCCGAAGAGGGCGGCCAGTCCACAGATCCGCACGAGCTCGCTCACCCCACCGCACCACTCCGGGTCGGCCTGGAGGACGGCGAATGCCCCCGAGGAGAGATAGAGGTGCTCGCCCGCCGCCAGCAGAACCTCCACGCTCCGGCGCAGCTCGCGGTAGGCGACGAGGGCACCTGGGGCGAGCGGATCTTCGCGCTAGGCCGCTGCGAAGCGCTGCGCCGAGGCGGCCCACACCCGGGCGAAGGCCCCCGGGCCGAGATCGCGCTCGTCGAAGTCTTTCGTTATGCAGAATCCTTGTCCCGCTCGGTGAAGGAGTAGTGAAGACGCTCGCTCGGCTGGATGCAAGCCATCGAGCGGCCATCCCGCCATCTGGAACGGCCTCGGGGACAACGCGCCCGCCACGGTGCTTGGATGGAACCCCCGGCAGCCCATGGGGACCGGCGAGGTCGAGGAGGCCACGGGCAGATGAAGGTCGATTTCCCCTATGGCTCGGGCACGATCGCGCTCGAGCTCCCCGACACGACGACGGTGCTCGCTCCCCCGCTCGTCCCGGCCGCGCCGGACGCCACCGCAGCGATCGCCGCCGCGCTCGCCGCACCAATCGGTACGCCACCGCTCGCCGCGCTCGTGCGGCCGAACATGCGCGTCGCCATCGCGGTCTGCGACGGCACCCGGCCCCAGCCGCGCGCCGCGGTCTGCGGCGCCATCCTCGACGCGATCGGAGCGACCATCCCCGATCAGGACATCACGGTGCTCGTCGCCACGGGCACGCATCGGGCGAACACCGCCGAGGAGCTCGAGGAGATGTTCGGCGCCGAGTGGTGCCGGCGCCTGTCGATCCTCAACCACGACGCCCGGGACGACGCCAGCCTGGTCGACCTCGGCACGATGGGCAGCGACGTGCCCGTGATGTTGAACCGCGCCTGGGTCGAGGCGGACTTCAAGATCACGACGGGCTTCGTCGAGCCGCACTTTTTCGCCGGCTACTCCGGCGGGCCCAAGCTCGTCGCCCCCGGGCTGGCGGGGATGCGCACGATCTTGGCGCTGCACGACGCCCGGCGCATCGGGAGCCCGAGCGCCACCTGGGGCGTGATCGAGCACAACACCGTGCACGACGACGTGCGGGCGATCGCGGCAAAGACCGGCGTCGACTTCTCCTGTGACGTCGTGTTGAACCGCGACCACGAGGTCGTCGCCGCCTTCTCCGGCGAGCTGTTCCAGATGCACGCCGCGGCGCGGGCCCGCGCCGAGGCGGACTGCCGGGTCGTGGCGCCCGAGCGCTACGACATCGTCGTCACCTCCAACAGCGGCTATCCGCTCGATCAGAACCTCTACCAGGCTGTGAAGGGCATGTCGGCGGCGGCGCGCCTCGTCAAAGACGGGGGGCTGATCGTCGTGGTGGCCGAATGCCGGGACGGCATGCCCGCCCACGGGGAGTTCACGGCCCTGCTGCAGGCCCACGACACGCCCGCCGCGCTGCTCGCCGCGATCGACGCCGCGGCGACGACCCGCCCGGACCAGTGGCAGGCCCAGATCCTCGCCCGGCTGTGCGAGCGGACGCGTATCGCCCTTTACGCCGACGGCCTGTCGGCCGCCGAGCGCACGAGCGCCTTCGTCGAGCCCGTCGAGGACGTCGGCGCGCTCGTCGCCGCCGAGATGGCCCGGCGCGCTCCGACGGCGCGCTGCGCGGCCCTCATCCGTGGGCCCGAGTCCTTGGTGGTGCTGGCACCCGACGCCTGAGGACGCGCGCTCGGCGGGGCGAGCCGAGCGCGCGTCCTCAGGCCCCCCCGGCCTCGGCGGCGACGGCCGCCCACATCACCGAGAGCGGCGCCGCCTCCCCGCAGAACAGCTCGAACTGCAGCGCCGCCTGGTGCACCAGCATCCCGAGCCCGTTGCGCACCGCCGCGCCCGCCCCCGCCGCGGCGGCGAGAAAGGACGTGACTGGGGGGTGGTAGACGAAGTCGTAGACGAGCTGGCCCGCACCAAGGTGGACAGCGACGGCGCCGAGCAGCTCATTGCCCTCGCCGCGCCCACCGAGGCCAACCGGCGTCGCCTGCAAGACGACCGCCGCGTCCGCCACCGCCTCGGGCGGTGCGGCCCGACCCACCGACCCGGCGAGCTCGGCCGCGCGCGCGGCATTGTCGGCGCTGCGGTTGACCACGAGCACCTCGCGGGCGCCCGCCGCGCCGAGCGCGGCGATCGCCGCGCGCGCCGCCCCCCCGGCACCGATCACCGCCGCCACCTTGCCGGCCGGTTCGTAGCCCGCGGCGCGCAGGTCGGCGACGAGCCCGTCCCCGTCCGTCGACTCCGCGACGACCTCGCCCTTGTCGATGACGAGGGTGTTCGCCGCGCCAAGCCGCTCAGCGAGCGGAGAAGCGCGATCGGCTGCGGCGAGCGCCGCCTCCTTGTGGGGGGTCGTCACCGACAGGCCGCGCACGCCAAGGGCGCGGGCACCGGCGACCGCGGCGGCCACGTCGCCGGCAGCGACCTCAAAGGCGAGGTAGACCCAGTCCATGGCGAGCGCGCCGTAGGCGGCGTTGTGCAGCCGGGGCGAGAGCGAGTGGCGCACCGGGTCGCCGATCACCGCGGCGAGCTGGGTGCGCGCCCCCGGGGAGGTCATCGCGTAGCCGCTCACTGCCCAGCTGCACCTGGCTGGCGCGCCCCGGGCATCGGGGCGCTTGGCACCGGGGTCTGCCGCTCGCCGGGATCGCCATGGCCGCGCCGTTGCCGATCGAGCCAGTGCTGCAAGATCACCGTCGCCGCCAGGTCGTCGACCACCGGCCGGCGCGCCGCAGCGGGGCGCTGCCGACCAGCGCCCCGACGCCCGCCCCGACCCTGTCGGCGTGCCGCGTCACGGGCCGCGAGCCCCTCGCGCCGGCGCGCCAGGACCTCGGCGGTGCTCAAGCGCTCATCGACCACCTCGATCGGCACCGCGATGTCGGCGCGTAGGTCCGCGATCTCCGCCAGGACCGCGCTCGCAGCCGGACCCGCCTTGCCAGCGAGGTCGAAGGGCACCCCGACGACGATCACCGTCGCGGCGAGCTCGTCGACGAGGGCGGCGATGCGACGCCGGTCGGCGGCCCGGTCCCCCGAGCGCACGAGCACCTCACAGGGCAGGGCCGTCGTGCGCGCGCCATCGGAGCGCGCGATGCCGATGCGCTGCGCGCCGAGATCGATCCCGACGACACGACCCGCATGGACGCGGGCGGCGGGCGGCTCGGACACGCCCTGAGCCTACCGGGGGCGAGAATCGCTGTTCTGCCTGGGTGCGAACCCCCGCCCATCGTCCGAGCCGCCCTGAGGACCTGGCGTCTCGAAAAGGACGGCCCGACCCGCCTCGATGAAGCGCACAAGCGCGCCGCGCTCGGTGGCGCGCCGCCCTTGTGCGCCGGCCAGGCGGATCGTCGCCGGGTCGCTTCAGACCGCGACGTCGAACGAGAGGCCGCTCGATGGCCCCCGGGTGATGTCCTTCAGCTCTTCGTAGAGCCGGGCGACGACGTCGCGATGCTTGAACCACAGGTTCGCCGTCTCGGTTGGATCGCTCCCCATGTGATAGAGCTGGCCGATGCGCGCCCGGGCATCGCAGCGCTCCCCTTCGGGGGAGGAAAACCCGCCCGAACCGGTCCCCATGATGACCTTCCACTCCTCGTCGCGAAGCGAGAACATCGCCCCCAGGCTGTGATGCACAAGAGCGGTGCGCGCACTGCGCGTGGTCTCGCCGACGAGCAGGGGCAAGCAATCCAAGGCGTCCTCCGCGGCACCGACCGGGACGGTCACCCCGCACGCTGAGGCGATCGTGGGGAACAGGTCGAGAAGGGAGATCAGCTCGTCGGTCACGACTCCCGGCGCGATCTTGCCCGGCCAGCGCGCGAGGAACGGCTCGCGATGGCCGCCTTCCCAGATGTCGGCCTTCTGGCCGCGCCACGGGCCATTCGCAAGATGGCCATGGGTGTCGCCATCAACGTCAGCTGGTCGGGCGCCATTATCGCTCGTGACGATGAGCAGCGTGTTGTCGGCGATCTCGAGCTCGTCGAGCAGCGCCGTCACCTGCCCGACCACCCAGTCGACCATCCAGACGAGATCCCCGCGGGGACCGGCCTCGCTGCGCCCGCGCGCGAACTCAGGGGGCATGCAGGGTCGATGGGGCGCCGACAAGGCGAGGTAGCAGAAGAACGGCTGCTTCCTGCTCGCCTGCTCGCGCATCCACAAACAGGCCTCCTCGGCGAAGCGGACGTCGACCTGATCCTCTCGCCAGTCCACGACCTGCAATCCCGGCCGTTGCTGGGGATAGAGCACGGGTTTCGGCTCGCTCGGAATCCCGACGGTGTGGTCTTGTTCCAAAAAGCAGTAGGGCTGCATGTCGAGCGAGCCGGTCATGCCGAAGAAGCGATCGAATCCGCGTTCGATCGGCCCGTCGCCGAATCCCGCCGCGTAGTCGATGTTCGACCCGTCATCGACCTCCGCGAACAGTGACCCTCCCGGCTCGAACGCGCTCCAGCGGCGACCGTCTTTGAATCGCCAGCCGAGACCGAGATGCCATTTCCCGAACGCCCCCGTCCTGTAGCCGGCGTCCTGCAACGCGCCCGGCAGCGTCGCACGCGTCGCTTCGATGATCGCCGGCGCATGGCCAAAGAGCACGTGACGCTTGAGGGGCCCGCGCCAGGCGTAGCGGCCGGTCAAGAGCGCGTAGCGGCTCGGCGAGCAGACCGCGGAGGCCGAGTGGCAGTCCGTCGCCCGCAGGCCCTCGGCCGCGACCCGGTCCATCGCCGGAGTCGTGATCTTCGACGCCCCGTAACAGGACAGGTCGCCCCATCCCATGTCGTCCGCCAGGATTACGACGACATTCGGCCGACCGGGTGCTCCGGCGGGCTCGTTGCTTGCGACGCTGCTCATCTCGACTGCCTCCTCGTCCCGATCACCATCTCGATGTGCGCCCGCCTCGCGGCGCTCACTGCGAGCGCCTCCACCAGGTTGTGTGCCACCTCGCCATCCTCACCGCTTTCCCGGAACGTCGTCGAAGGTGTCGTAGGGGTTCTCGCGTGGCACGAGACAACCGACCGAGACCGACCACGCATCGAGCAGCGCCGACAGGCGGGCGACGACCTCGGGATGCCGTGCCGCCACGTCGCGCTCTTCGGACACGTCGGATTCAAGGTCATACAGCTCGACCCGATCGCCGTCGAAGAATCGGATCAACTTCCACGCGCCCTCGCGCACCGACGCTCCGGGCTCGCCGCCCTGATTGCTGTAGTGCGGATAGTGCCAGAAGATCGGACCGCGCTCGAACTCACCGCCACCAAGCGCCGCCGCGAAGCTCACCCCGTCGACGTGTTGTGCTGGCTCGGGAGGAGCGCCGACGAGCTCCAGGATCGTCGGGTAGAAGTCCGGCGTGGTCACCGGCTCGCGCACCACCGTCCCTGGCGCCACGACGGGCGGGTAGCGCACGATCAACGGCTCGCGCACCCCCCCGTCATACATCCAGCCCTTCCCCTCCGCCAGCGGGGCATTGGAGGTCGGCGAGCCCTCCGCGCTCGACAGTCCCCCGTTGTCGGAGGTCACAATGACGACCGTCTCGTCGAGCTTTCCCGCCGCCTCGAGCGCCGAGAGCAGGCGACCGATGTTCCAGTCCAGGTTCTCGACCATCGCGGCATAGGTCGGATCCGACTGAATCTGGCGACGCACCACGCGCTGGTCGCGCTTTTGCCAGATCGGGAAGACCTCGCCCTCGACGAACGGATCGACCGCGTCCAGTCCGAGCGCCCGTGCCTTGGTTCGGTACTTGTCCACCAGCGCCTCGGGCGCCTGAATCGGCGTGTGCACCGCATAGGGCCAGTAGTTCAAGAAGAACGGCGCGTCGGGCGGACCGTCCTCGATCAGTGCGATCGCCTCATCGGTCAGTCGATCGGTGAGGTACTCGCCATCAGGACCCTCGCCGAGCCCCGGGATCTGATAGGGGCTGAAGTATCCCTTCAGGGGATGCCCCCACTCGCACCCCCCGACGTTGACCATGAAGCCGTGACGCTCGGGCCAATAGGGCTCCTCCCCGAGGTGCCATTTGCCGACATGCCAGGTCTGATAGCCGTCTTTGCGCAGTGCCCGAGCAAGCGAGTACTCCTGGACGGGCAGCATCGGGAAGTACGGCACGTCACACAGCCGCCCGACGGCGTGCCCGCCGATGTATTGGGTGACCCCGACCCGTGCCGGATACCGCCCCGTCAACATGCTGGCGCGCGTCGGCGAGCAGACGGGCGCCGACGCGTACGCGTCGGTGAAGCGCGCTCCCTCGGCGGCGAGTCGGTCGAGCACGGGCGTCTCGTAAAAGCTGCTGCCGTAACAACCGAGGTCGCTCCACCCCAAGTCGTCGATGAGGATCAACAGCACATTCGGCTTCGTGCCGGCCATCTCCTGCCTTTCACTCGGTCCTGGTCGAATCCACCAGGCAACCACAGCGCCCTTTCCGTCGCGACGCCCTGGCGTGGTCCCCCATCCATCCCTGCGGTGCTCGCGATGCCCCCGCTCAGCTCTTCCCGCCGCTCCACGCGATGCCTCGGCGCAGGTAGCGCTGGCCGAAGATGAAGATCGCCATGATCGGCAGGCTGGCGAGGATCGCCGCGGCCATGATGTCGGACCACTGCGCGGTGTACTCCTGTTGGAACGACGACAGGCCGACCTGGAGCGTGAAGAGCGAGGGCCCCTTGGCCACGATGAGCGGCCAGAGGAAGTCGACCCAGGCCGTCTGGAACGCGAACAACGTCACGATGACAATCAGTGGGGTGGCAAGCGGCCGGTAGATGCGCCAGAACACCGCCCACTCGCTGCAGCCATCGATGCGCGCCGCCTCGCCGAGCTCGTCGGGAAGCGTCGAGAAGAACTGGCGGGCGAGAAACACGCTGAAGCCGGACACGAGGTACGGGGCCATCAGGCCCGGATAGGAGTTGAGCAGCCCGATCCCGCCGGTTCCGCCAATGGAGTTCCCGCCAAGAAGCGGAAAGTGCATCATCTCGAGAAAGAGCGGCAGCGCGACGGCTGCCGGCGGCAGCATCAAGGTCAACAGCACCGCCATGAAGAGCAACCCGCGCCCGCGAAAGCGGAGCTTGGCAAAGCCATAGCCGGCACAGGTGGCGACGCCGACCTGCACGATGGTCGCTCCGATCGAGACGATCGCGCTCACCTTGGTGTAGTTCGCGAAGCCACCGAGATCGAGGACCGAGCGATAGTTGGAGAAGTCCAGATGATGCGGGAGGCTCAAGACGCTGCTCGTGAGCGCGCTGGCGTTCGATTTCAGCGACGTGATGATCGCGACCAGGATCGGCACGAAGAACACGAGCGACACCACGACCGCCACCAGGTGACGGGCGCTCTTGCGCACCACCTTGCGTTTCCCGGTGAGCATGACGAGCGTCACGAGCCGCCCCCCCATCTCAACTCCACGACCAAGGTGTCCATCTCCCTACGACCGTTCCAGGTCACGGCTGAACCAGCGCACGGCGATCGCCCCGATGATGATGCTCACGAACAACAAGACAAAGGCCTCTGAGGCCGCGTAGCCGAGGTGGAGGGACTGAAAGGCGTCGGTGTAGATCTTGAGCACGACCGAGTAGGTCGACTGCACTGGGCCCCCGTCGGTCATGATGTAGGTCTGGGTGAACATCTGCAGCGCCCCGAGCCCCCAGGTCAGCACCACGAACAACATGGCGGGCCGGATGCTCGGGAGCGTCACGTGCCACAGCGTCTTCCAGGCCGACGCGCCATCGACGCGAGCCGCCTCGTAGAGATACTGCGGCACCCCTTCGATCGCGGCGATGAGCACCACCATGTAGAAGCCGATGTCGCGCCACCAGCTCATGATGACCAGCGAGAACAACGCGACGTGTGGGCTCGTGAGCCAGTTCACCCCCGAGCCCCCGAGGTCCCGCAGCACCGCATTGATGGGCCCGTCCTGCGCGTTGAACAGCCAGGTCCAGATCACGGCACCGCTCGCGAAGGAGATGCTCTGGGGGAGATAGATCAAAAAGCGATAGATCCCCTTGCCGACAAAGCTGCCGCTCAACAACAACGCCGCACCGAGCGCAAGGACGGTCCCCACCCCCACCGTCAAGACGGCGAAGATGAGCGTGTTGACGGCGCTTTGGCCGAAGAGCGAATCATGGGCCAGCGCGCTGTAGTTGGCGACCCCGACGAATCCCGCCTGCCCACCGAGCTGGTAGTTCGTCAGGGAGAAGGCGCCGTCGACGATCGTCGGGATGACGTAGAGCACCGCCAGCAACACGAGCGCCGGTCCGACGAAGCCGAATCCCGCCACCCCGTTGCCGCGCGCGTTGCGGGAGCGCACGATGACGGCGCGCCGGGCCCCCGCGAGCACCACCGCGTCGCCGGACGGCCCGCCCGCCGACGCGCCGTCGAGGACGCGTCGGCGGGCAGGGCTGATCCGGGCCGATCTCACGGCTTGAGCAGCGGCGTGAGCTCGGTCTTCATCTGCGCGAGCGCCTGGGGCACGCTGGTCTTTTGGTAGATCGCGTCGCCGACGATGCTCGTGATGTCCTCATCGATGATGGTCGACTGCAGCTCGACGGGGAAGACGTGCGCATACTTCTCGTTGAGGATCATCTGGTGCAGCGGGCCCGACTTCCACCCCGGGGTGTTGGCGAGCCGCGGCTCGGGGGGCGCCTCACCGAGCAGGCGGTCCCACTTGGAGAGCACCCACGGCGTGTACAGGAACTTCACGAACTGCCACGCCTGCTTGGGGTACTTGGTCTTCGAGTAGATGCCCAGCTTGTTGACGAACTCCTCACCGACCGGCTTGCTCGAGGCGTTCATCGCCAACGGCGCGGTCATGTGGAGCTCGGGGAGCACGTTCGGTGCCGCCTCGGCGAAGGCACCGGCGTTGTTCATCTCCATCGCCGCCTGGCCGAGCGCGATGGGGGGTGGCGCGCTCCCAATGTCTTGGAAGTTGGTCGACGAGATGCCGTCCTTGTAGAACGACACGAGGTAGTTCAGCGCCTTGGTCCCCGCTGCCGAGTTTCCCGTGAACACCGCGCCGCCGTTCTTCTCGTTGCGGAACAGGCTGCCGCCCGCCTCATTGACCAACAAGTTGAACGTCTGGGCGAGTCCGACCGAGTTGTCGATCGCCCAGTCCACGCCTTCGACGCTCACCTGGCTGCCGTTCTTTTGGACCAGCTTGGCCCCGTCATCCTGGTATTGCGCCCACGTCGTCGGGGCCTTGGCGATGCCGGCCTTCTTCAACATGGCGGCGTTGTAGATCAGGCCGCGCACGTCGAGATCGAACGGCACGGCGTACTGGGTGTTGCGCCACACTCCGGCCTGCAGGGCGGCGTGGTTCAGCCGCTTTGCCTCAGGCCAGTTCTTCACGAACTTGGTCAGCGGATACAAGCCGTGCTTTGAGGCGAGCGTCGGCAAGAAGATGTTGCCCATGACGAAGACATCGTCGGCCGTCCCCGCGACGATCCCCGTCTCGAGCTTGGTGAACGACGAGCCCCATGCCACGGTCGACATCTGCACAGAGATGTCGGGATTCAGCTTCTCAAAGCGGGGAATCACCGTCTGATTGAAATAGTCGAGCACCTGCGGCGTCGCGCCGACATTCAAGAAGCTGATCGTGACGTGGGCGCGCTGATGACTACGAATGCTCGCCGTGGCTTGTCCGGCTCCCACCGCAGCACCACAGGTGCCGAGCAGCGACGCCGCGATCACCGATGCTTTGATGCGGCGCGCGCGCCGATGGTCGAGATGGTGGTTCATTTCCCCCTCCTAATCCTTTGCTTCTTGGTTGATCGAAACCCTCGGGGCACTCGTTGTTGAGCCGTGCTGCTGGCTCAACACAAAGCGAGCGCGGTGCTCCTCGGTGCGCTAGCGCCCGCCGAGGCGGTCGGCGGTTCGCGTGGGCGCCGCGGTTGATTCGCGAACGACGAGCTCGGGCGGCAAGGTGACGTGACGGTGCGCACGGGTTGAGCTCGCCGCGCCCGAGGTGAACATCTCGAGCGCACGCACGGCGAAGTCCTTAAATGGCTGGCGCACCGTCGTCAGCGGCGGCCAGGTGATGGATGCCTCGGGGACGTCGTCGAAGCCAACAATCGAGAGCTGCTCGGGAACGGCGATCTTTCGCCGCGCGGCTTCGTGAACCATGGCGCATGCGAGCAGATCGGTCGCCGCAATCACCGCTGTCGGTGGGCGTGGGCGGCCGAGCAGCTCCACCAGGCCGGCCGCACCGCCTTCACGGGAGAGTTCCACCTCGACCACGTCGTGTTCGCGAACAGCGAGGCCCTCGTCCCGCATCACGGCACGAAACAGTTCGGCGCGCTGGCGCACGCCGCGCAGCAGGCTCGAGCCCACGAAGCCAATGTGTTCATGACCGAGCGCCCGCAGGTGCTCGACGGCGAGGCGAATCCCCTGTTCGTTGTCGAGGAGCACGCTCGCCACGGGGAGGTCGTCGCCGCCGTGGAGGATCGCCACCGTCGGGATCCCGAGGCGGGCGTAATCCTCCCAGAGGATGTCTTCTTCGGGAAGCTCGCCGACGAGGACGATCCCATCACATAGCCGGGACTTCATCAGGCCCGCAAGGCGAAGCAGCGTCTTCACATCATCGGCCGCATCGGTGAGGACCATGTCGTAGCCGACCTGGGGCGCACCATGCAGCAGCGCCCGACACACGGAACCGACCGCACCTGCTGAGATATCCCGGACGATGACGCCGAGCAACCCCGTGCTCGATCCGCGAAGCCCGCGAGCGAGCAGATTCGGCTGGTAATTCAACTGTTCGGCTGCCCGGAGCACGCGCTCTTGGGTGGCGAGCGAAACGCGGTTGACCACGCCCGACAAGACGTACGACGCCGTCGTCTGCGAGACGCCCGCCAGGCGAGCAACCTCAGCCTGCGTCGGCACCCGAGCAAACGCCGAGTCAACCCCCACGGATTGCTGTTTGGTGATGCGTATCACCTCCCCCGTGTGACTGTTCTAGTGGCTGGGTCGGCGACAGTCAAGGCGCCGACTTGGATCTCATGGCTTGCTTGCTCGCCACTGCGGGGCCACCGATCGGCCCATCAGCGCATGCGAACGCACGCCCGGGCGCGGACTCGCAGCGGACAGAGCGGTTCGCCGCCGAACCGCAAGGGCGTACTCAAGAGCGAGCGCCTCATGATCGGGAGCACGCGATGGCGCCACGCGATCTGGGCACCACCAACGGGCACTACGAAGCAGTCGGATCGATCGATCCGACGCACGCGCCGCACGCCCTCGCGCCCCGGGGTTGGCGGTGCGATGGGCTCAGGGCCGATGCGATCTCGACATCACGCAGCGACGCGAGTATGTCCCGCGGGCGCGCGGTGCGCCGGGAAGGATTGGTGCTCGCCCGTGGTTGGCCTCAGCGAGCGTGGCAGAGCTTGGCTTTGCGGTTACTCCCACACGGGCACGGCGAGTTGCGCGGGGCGGTGGCGATGAGGTCGGTGATCGCGGCGGCGGGGCGACGCTTTGCGAGCAGGTCGCCCATGAGCCGCATCGGCTGATCGACGCGTCGGAAGAAGGCCTTGTAGCCGGCACAGAGGTAGTTGAGGCCGGGCTCGCCGTCCTCGGTCGTGACGAAGCGGTTCTTTGGGCACTCGCCGTTGCAGGCATACAACACGTCGCAGTCGCGACACACCCGCGGCAAGGTGTCGGCCTTGTCGGCGCCAAAGCGCCGCTGCTCGGGAAGGGCGAGCAGGTCGACCAGGTGGGTCTCCATGATGTTGCCGAGCCGGTGCTCGGGGTCGACGAAGTGGTCACAGGAGTACAGATCGCCGTTGTGCTCGAGCGCAACGGCATCACCGCAGGTCTTCGCGAACACACAGACCCCAGGCGGTGCGCCGACGACCGAGGCGAGCGTCGTGTCGAAGATCTGGACAAAGACCGTGCCGACGTCGGTGGCCACCCATTGCTCGAAGACGCCGATCAGAAAGCTCCCCCACGCCCTCGGATCCACGCTGTGGGACGAGACGGCGGCAGGATCGAGTTCGGTCGGCTGGTGCTCGACGATCGGGATGAACTGGATGAAACGGGCCCCGCACATATCGCGCAGGTAGCGGTAGACGGTGGCGGGATGATCGGCGTTGGCCGCGTGCACGGTGCACAACACGTTGTAGTCCACCTCGTGCCGGCGCAGGTGCTCGAGCCCGGCCAGCACCCGGGCGTGGGTCGGACGGCCCTTCTTGTCGACGCGATAGGCGTCATGGAGCTCTGCGGGACCGTCGATCGAGATCCCGACGAGGAAGTGCTTCTCGGCCAAAAAGCGCGCCCAGTCCTCGTTGAGGAGCGTGCCGTTGGTCTGGATCGTGTGCACGAGGCGTTGGTGTCGTGGGACGAGGCTCTCGGCGTAGGCGACCATCGAGGAGAAGAACGACAGGCCCATCAAGGTCGGCTCGCCGCCTTGCCAGGCGAGGGTGATCTCGCGCGCGCTCGCGTGGGACTCGATGACCTGGGCGATGTAGGCCTTGGCGACCTCCGAGCGCATCCGGAAGCGGTCACCGGGATAGAGCTCTTCTTTTTCGAGATAGAAGCAGTAGGAGCAGTCGAGGTTGCAGATCGCCCCCGTCGGCTTGGCGAGCACGTGGAAGCCCGCCGGGGCCGTGAGCGGACGGGGGGAGGGCATCGCTGGGCCGACGGGCGCCTCCCCGGTCTCGTCCCGGCGCCGCAGCGTGATCGGGATGTCGCTCATCTCCACCTCCTCATCGGCCACCGCCATGGGCTCGCCGGCGCGCCCCACCGCGAGCTCGGGTGATCGCCCCGGGCGTCGCCAAGCGAAGACGCGCCGTCGGCGCCCGTGCAGGCACGGCTCGTCCGGATGATTCTTGCGCACGCGTCCTGCGGCGTGGTCTTGGCTCGCTCCCCATCTCAATCAGCGTCCGAGCAGGGCGGCGACCCCGAGCGTCACGAGCAGCACCCCACCGAGCAGCCCACCTGCGCGATCTGAGACGCGCCGGGCGAGGCGCGATCCGACACTCGCCCCGAGGGCCACGAAGACAAATGAAAGGACCGCTGCATCGAGCGTGGTGAACAGCGTCGATGCCCCCGCCGCCCCAGCGGCGAGCCCCGTTGCCAGGTTGTTGAGCGACAACGCCACGCCGAGCCCGCCCGCCTGAGCGAGCGAGACCGCCTCGCCGGGCGCTCCGACCGGCCGAGTCCTCCAGCCGCCGATCAGGGCCACGCGAAGGGCGCGCACCCGCTCTGGTCGATCCGACAGGCGGTTGCGCCCCAACGTGGGAGCCAGTGAGGCGAGGCCGATCGCGATCAAGGCCGCTGCCCCAGCCACGTTGAGCACCGAGCGATCGATGGCATGGGAGATCGCGGCGCCGAGACTCATCGCGCACCACGTGGCGAGCGCGGTGATCAGCGCCACCACCACATTGGCGCCAGCGGCGACCCGCCGGCGTTGCGCCCCGAGCGCCGCGCCGGCGGCGAGGTTGTCGAGATTCGACGTGAGCGCGACCCCGAGGGGAATGAGCCAGCTCATCGGGCGGCCCGCGTACGCTGGCCAGTCCTCACCGCATGCGTCATGGACACGCTCGCGCTGAATCGCAACGCTTCCTCACGGCGAGAGACTCTCACACCTTGCCCGCGCGCCCGCGGCCGCGCGCTCGGCCGCTTCACGCCGGCCACGGCGCGCCCTCGGAGCGATGCCGCAGGACGCGCTGGGCGATGTCGAGCGGCGCACGCACACCGGGCCACGCCGCCGACGATCGATCGAATCGATGGGTCCCGCTCGGTCGCGCCCTTTAACTGGCGCCCCCAGCCGGGGCGTCAGGCTCGAGGCGTGGGACGTGGCGTCGCGCCATCGGCGTCCGGACGAGCCGTCAGCGTCGAGGAGCCGAGCCACGGCTCGCGACCCCCCGCGCCGTTGTCCACGTTCGGGTCACCCCACCGCTCAGCCAGCCAGGCTGATTAGGTCACCGAAGATCGGCGCAGCGCGCGAACAAAGAACCGGTCGCCGCTGAGCGCCGAGGGTCGAGCGCGCAGGCGCCCGGACTGCTCGATTGCCACGGCGTCACCGGCCGCGAGCTGGATCGCCGGATCGGCGCGTACGTGGCTGAAGGCCACCGAGCCGAAGTCGAGGAGCGGGACGAGCGACGCCGCCCCCGCGTCGGCGTAGTCCTCGGTGATCCACTCGGCGCTCGTCGCCCCCGCAAAGCCTGCCGGGGCGCCCCGATGCTGCAAGAGCACGGGCGCGGCGCTCGAGGCCGCGACGCCCCATCCCTCGCCCGTGACCATCACGGCACGCCGCCCCGTCCTTTGGTCCACGAGCAGGGTCTCCCAACGCCCGCCCGGCCCGCGAAAGACCTCGGCATGGAGCTGGTCGCGGACCCGAACGGGGAATCGCGCGAAGAAGTGGGCCTGGTCGGGGTGGCTCGGCACCTCCTCCCACCAGGCGCGAAGCTGGGGAGCGGCTCGATCGCAGGTCTCGGTGATCCCGGTCTGCAGCAACGGCTGGCCACCGCCGCTCCCGCCCGTCCCCACCCAGAACGACACCCCCGCACCGCGCGGCGCCGTGGTGCAGTCGACCGCAGGCACCGTGAAGTCCGCCGCCGCGTCGGTGACCGTGGTCGCGCCCGGGGCAAGGTAGCCGGACCAGTTGGCGCTCAGCGTGCCCCGAAAGCTCGTCACCGCACGCGTCGACGGGGCGGCGGCGACGCGCACGAGGACGCGACGAACCGAACGCCACGCGCCGCGACGCGCCGAGATCACGAGGACGACCCTCGCCGGCGCGTGGCGCGAGTTGGCGCCGACGACGAGGTCGTCGTCGCCTGCACATCCCGTGCGGTGCGAGGGCGTCACCGTCACCCCGCCGGTGGCGATCACGTCGGCCGAGCAGGTCGTCGCCCGGCGCACCGCGATCGGCACGGCGATGATGCCCCCGCCTGGTGGCAACGTCCGCACGAGGCCGCTCGCCGGCGCAAGGATGCGCGGCGCGTCGGCGCTCTCGAGCGCCGGCGAGCCGCCGGGCGCGAGCCGCAGCGCGCCCGCCGCGAGCCCGTGGTGTTCCACCGACACCGGGGCGCCACGAGCGATAGGCCCCAGGGACAGCGCGATCGCCAGGGAGCACAGCACCGGCACGGCGGCAACGCCCCTCTGTCTCGGCCCGAGTCCCCTCACGGCCCCTCCGTCGGCTCGCTTAGGTGCTCCTTTCCCGTTCAGGCAGGACGGCACACCGCTGCGCCGGCGCCGGCGCTGGCGCCGGCAATCCCATCGCGCTCGGCGGTTCGATGACGAGCCGGTCGGCGCCGGAGCGGCCGGCGGGCACGGCGCGGTGGGCACGGCGCGGTGGGCTGGGCCATCATCTGACATGGCCAGTGCTCCCCCACCCGGCACGCCCGAGGAGCTGATGGCGCACCTTTGGGCCGAAGAGCAGCGGCTCGTGCTCGCGAGCTTCGAGTTCCCGGCCGCCTTCGTCCTTGGCACGCACCTCGTCGAGACGGCCATCGAACGCGCGCTGCCGATTGCCATCGCCATCGAGCGACCGCACCAGCGGCTGTTCGCCGCCGCCCTGCCACAAAGCGCCCCCGCCAACGACGCCTGGATCGCCCGCAAGATCGCCACCGCGACCCACTTCGAGCACTCCTCGTTCTGGGTGGGGGCGATGCTGGCGGCCAGCGAGACGACGCTCGGCGACCACGGACTTTCCGAGCGCGACCACGCCGCGCACGGCGGTGCCGTTCCCATCCGGGTGCGCGGTGCCGGCGTCGTGGCGATCGCGGCGGTCTCCGGGCTTCCCCAAGCCGAGGATCACGCGCTCGTGGTCGAGGCCCTCGAGTGGCTCGCCGCCAGTTCGGAATGAGCTCGGCGACCTTGAGCATGACCACGGCGCGCGTCCCCGCTCGACGCGTCGCTCAGATCGTGGCGCTGCTCGTCGGTGCGGGATGCGCGAGCGCCGTCGGGGCGCTCCGGCGCGACGCGCCGCCCGATCGCCTGCTCGTCCTCGCCTGTGCCTTCACCGTGCTCGGCGCCGCGGTGCGTCTCGGACACCAGGGCCAGCGACGCTCGTCCGCGAGCTGGGTTGCCTCGAGCGCGCACGCCGTCGCTCGGTTCCGGGCGTCGCGCCCCTACGACCTCGCCGTCGCCGCCTGGGTGCTGGTGGTGCTCGCCGTCGCCGGAGTGGACCTCGCCTTTCTCGCCGACCGGTCGCCCCGCGATCCCACCTTGAGCCGCCTGATCGGCGACCTGACGGCGGTGCCCGCCGGGCGCGCCGTCCTCTTTGGCGCCTGGCTCGCCTGGGGCGGCTGGGTCGCGCTCGGCTGGAGGAGGGCGCGGCCGTGACGACCGGCACCCTCATCTGGCTCGCCCTGGCGGTTCTCGCCGGCGCTCTTGTGCTCGTCGGGGCGCTCGCTCGCCGGGTGCCAAGCGTCGCCGACGTCGTCCACTGGTGGCTCGAGAGCTGGTTGGGGCGCCTGGTCCTCCTCGCGCTGTGGGCCGAGGCCGGCTTCCACGTCTTCACCCAGCGCCCCTGAGTCACGCCGGCGCGCGGCCAACCGCCCAGCACCGCCGCGACCCCTGGTCGGTAGGCCGTTCACTCCAGCGCCGCGGCGCCAAAACGATCGACTCCGGCGCAGTCAGGCGCGCCGGACCCCCCGGCGCTCGAGCTGCGCCACGCCGAGCGCGGCGCGCCGGACACGCTCGCGGCTGCCCTCGATCACCGCGCCGGCGAGGTGACCGCCGGCGGGGTAGGTGCCCGCCACGTTGCGCAACCCGAACTTCAGGTGCACCGGGGCGGCCACGGCGACGATCTCGGCGAGCTCGTGGTAGCGCATGGGAGCGGCGAAGTCGTCGGCCCCCTCGATGTAGCAGTCGAGCGGCACGTCGACGGCGCGGCGGATGGCGGCGATGTCCTCGAGGGGGAGGTCGGTCGGCAGGTTGAGGGTCGTCGCGCCGAGCTCGACATAGCACTCGGCCGCCTCCACGTTGAGCGTCGGGAGGGCGATCGAGGTCTTCAGCACGAATCTCTCGGGCAGCACGCCCGCCCGCTTGGCCCGCCCGAGCAGGCGCAGCACGCCGACGTCGGCCATCAGCACGCCGTCGATCCCGGCCTGCGCGGCGCGCAGCGCCTCCTCGAGCGCGGCGCGAAGCCCGCGTTCGCCGCGCACGGAGCCGGCCGCGCTGGCCCCGCTCGCGCTGCGGGCCATCGCCGAGATGTCCCAGGCCGCTCGCGCTCCGGCCCACAGCACCGTCTCGATGTCCTCGGCGTGCCCGAGCGCCGCCATCTCGCCGAGCGCTTCGTCACTCAGCTGGCTGATCCCGCTCCCCTGGCTGATTCGATCGATGCGAATGTCACAGCGTCGCGCCTCGTCGACCACCGCCGAGAAGGCCGCAGGCCCCTCGACCGAGGGGATCTCGATCCGCCAGGGCGCCCCGTCGCCAAAGCGGCGCGAAGAGACCCAGGCGTCGGGCAGCGCCGCCGGCGTGCGACCGAGCGCGGCGAGCGCCTCGTGGAGGTTCCCCGTGCCCACCTGGTCTCCAGCTTCCGCGCCGCTCGCGCCCATGCGCCGCCTCCTCGCTCGTCGGATCGGACCCATCCTGTCGCCTGCGGCGGGCGAGGACGAACCGGCGAGGGACGGGGGAGGTCTCAGTCGAAGATGGGCTCACGGGTGCGGCTGCGCTTCAGCTCGAAAAAGCCGTCGGTTCCCGCCACGAGCAGCACCCCGTCAAAGAGCATGCCGGCCTGCTCACCCCGGGGGATCGGCGAGACCACCGGCCCGAAGAAGGCGACGCCCTCGACGCTGATCACCGGCGTGCCCACCTCCTCGCCCACCTGGTCCATCCCGGCGTGGTGCGAGGCGCGCAGCGCCTCGTCGTAGCGAGTGGACTCGGCGGCATCGGCGAGGGTCATCGGCAGGCCGACCTCACCGAGCGCGGCCTCGTAGGTGGCCCGCTCGCGCGGCGCCTTGTCGTGGTGAAAGCGCGTCCCGAGCGCGTTGTAGAGCGGGAGGAGGACCTCGTTGCCGTGCTCGTGTTCGGCCGCAATGCAGATCCGCACGGGACCCCAGGCGCTGTCCATCACCGCTTGGTACTCCTCAGAGAGGTCGCGCGAGGCGTTCAGGTACGACAGCGACATCACGTGCCAGCGCAGCGCGACGTCGCGCACCTTTTGGACCTCGAGCATCCAGCGCGAGGCGATCCACGCCCACGGACAGATCGGATCGAACCAGAAGTCCACCGCGCTCGTTGCCACCACGCCTCCCACGGGTCAGGGTGCGGCACGGTGCCGGTCCCCGATGTCGCCACCCTAGGAAAAACGGAGGTGCCTTCCGGCGCGCCGCTTGCGCTGCCGGCCGCCCCCGGTCGCGTCAGTGGCGGCTGACGCGCTGGCGGCCGGGACCACTCACGAGGCGCAGCCGCGGGTTCGTCGGGTGATGGCGGTGGCGCCGGCTGTGGCCGAGCAGCCCACCGACCCCGCTCAGCACGACCGCCCCGCTGCCGGCGACCGACCAGAGCGCGACGACCATGAAGGTCATGTCCTCGCCGACGATCCAAAAGCGCCGCACGAGGTCGGCGAGGATCAAGACCACGATCGCGATCAGCCCGGCGAGCAGGCCGGCCGTCCCGGCATCGACGCGCCGCGCCCGCTCGGAGCCCGCCAGCACACCCCCAAGGATGAACACCGCGGGCACCCAGATCGCAAAGGGGATCCACCACAAGCCGGTGTCGATGAGCGCCTTGGCGTGCCAGCCCTCTTCGCCGATGAGCGGCGGGACGCTGAGCGCGAGGATAAAGCCGGCCGCACCGAGTGGTCGGTGCAGCCACGTCGTCCTCCGCCGCGTCATTGCGCCTCGCTCGTCGAATCGTCCTCACCGCGCAGCGCGCGAAGGCGCGCTCCGAGCGCGGCCTCACGTCCGTGCTGAGAGGGATGGTAGTAGCGGGTGCCGGCCAGCTCGTCGGGCAGGTAGTTCGTGGCCACATAGCCGCTCGGCTCGTCATGGGGGTAGCGATACCCGGCGCCGTGGCCGAGCTGGGCCGCCCCGGCATAGTGCGCGTCGCGCAGCTCGGGGCGCGGGGGTCCCGCGGGTCGGTGCTCGACGTCGGCTTGGGCCGCCCACAGCGCCTGTGCCGCCCGGTTGGACTTCGGGGCGAGGCACAAGTGCACGACCGCCTGGGCCAAATTGAGGGCGGCCTCGGGCAACCCCACGCGATCGAGCGCGGCGGCCGCCGCCTCAGCGACCACGAGCCCCATCGGATCGGCGAGGCCGACGTCCTCGCTCGCCAAGATGACGAGGCGGCGGGCGATAAAGCGCGGGTCCTCCCCCGCCGCCAGCAGGCGGGCGAGCCAGTACACGCCGGCGTCGGGGTCCGAGCCGCGGATCGACTTGATGAAGGCGCTGATCAGGTCGTAGTGCTCGTCCCGGCCGTGACGGAGCGCCCGGGTGGTGCGCGCCGCCTCGACGTCGGCGAGCGTCACGGTGACGGTCTCGCCTCTTCCCCGGGCGCGCGCCACGGCGATCGCCACCTCGAGGCTCGTGAGCAGGCCACGGGCGTCGCCCTCGGCGAGGTCGGTCGCCGCCGCAACCGCCTCGGGCTCCGCCGCGGCACCTTCCACCTCGAGCGCCCGCGCCGCCAGCGCAGCGAGGTCCTCGCGCGACAAAGGCTCGAAGCGCCACAGCGTCGAGCGGCTGAGCAGCGGCGCGTTCAGCGAGAAGAACGGGTTCTCGGTGGTCGCGCCGATGAGGACGACGCTTCCGTCCTCCACCGCGTGCAAGAGCCCGTCTTGCTGCGAGCGGCTGAAGCGGTGGATCTCGTCCAGGAACAAGATCGTGCCGCGGCCCTCAGCGCCGAGGCGGTCGACCGCATCGGCGATGACCTCGCGCACCTCCTTCACCCCGGCGCTCACGGCCGAGAGGACGACGAAGGCCTTCTTCGACGCCTCGGCGACGAGCCCGGCCACCGTGGTCTTTCCGGTCCCCGGCGGTCCAAAGAAGACCGCCGAGGAGAGCCGGTCGGTCTCGACGAGCGCCCGGAACGGGGCGCCCGGTGCGAGCAGCGCACGTTGGCCGACGACTTCGTCGAGGCGGCGCGGCCGCAGGCGGCTCGCCAGCGGGGCGCGGCGTGAGAGCTCTTCGCGCGCCGCTGCCGCGAAGAGGCTGTCGGCACCGCGGAGCTCGGCCATCGCCTCATCCTCCCACCCCGACGCGCCGCTCCCCGCGCGCAGGCCAAGACCCGCCTCAGCAAGGCCCGTCGCTGAGAGATGGCGGTCAGTAGCCGCCGCGGCCCGACCAGACGACGCGCAGCGTGAGGAAGAGGATCATCGCCTCGAGAAGCTGCGACCAGTTCTCGACGGAGGAGAGATCGAGGCGGACCGCCACTTCCCAGGGGATGTCGGAGCGCCCGCTCACCTGCCAGAGCCCGGTCGTGTCAGGACGGGCGAGGAAGCGGCGCCGCGCCGCCTCGCCGAAGCGGTCGGTCTCGCGCGGCAGGAACGGGCGCGGGCCGACCAGCAGCATCTCGCCGCGTAACACGTTGAAAAGCTGGGGCAGCTCGTCAAGGGAGTACTTGCGGATGAAGCGGCCGACGCTCGTCACGCGGGGGTCATGGCGCATCTTGAACAGCGCCCCGTCGTGCTCGGTGCTCGCCAGCAGGTCGACGAGCTTCGCCTCGGCGTCTGGCACCATCGAGCGGAACTTCAACATCTCGAACTCGCGCTCCCCGAGTCCGATGCGGCGCTGCCGGCGGAAGAGGGGGCGGCCCGAGTCGACCAGGATCGCCACCGCGACGGCGACGAAGACCGGCAGCGCGAGCGTCGCGAGCACGAGCGCAGCAAGGCGCTCGTAGGTCGGCGCTTGCCCCACCTCGCGAAGCCGCCGATGCGCGGCTCGGTGATGTGGAGCAGCGGCTCACCGGCGAGATTCGAATCCGCAGACCCGCGAGTTCGAAGGGCTGCTGGGTCGCCAGTCTGCCACGGATTGTGGCGAAATGAGCGCACAATGGCGCCCTTGGTCGCGCTGTGTGGCGATGCTGCACGCCGTGAGCACCCACCGCGTGTTGGGTCATAAGCTGCCAGCCGTGCGTGGCCGCAAGCCGGCTCCGCTTTCGCTCACCCCTACCGAGCGCCGGGCGCTCGAGGACCTGGTGGCGTCGACGGGGCTGCCGAATCGAATGGTCGCAGAAGCGACGGCGCTGTGCCTGTGTGCAGACGGCGTGGCCGTGGCGGAGGTGGCGCGCGCCTGCGGGGTCAGCGCGGACACCGTGCGGCGCTGGCGCAACCGCTTCGCCGAACGCGGCGTCGAAGGCATCGGCGAGATCGCTCCGGGTCGTGGTCGCAAGCCCGAGGTCTCCGATCGGGTCGCCGAGCAGATCTTGCACCTGACGTTTCACCAGCAGCCCGAGGGCGCCACGACCTGGTCGAGCCGCGCGCTAGCCCGGCGCGTCGGGGTGAGCAAGGACACCGTGGCACGCGTCTGGCGCAGCCACGGCGTGCGACCCGGCGCCACCTCCCGGCCGGTGCTCAGCTAGTCCTTCCGAGTCGCGCCGACCGAACCCCGGGCGCGCGCTGTGCTCGTCCTCCTGCTCGGTGGATTGCAGGGTCGGACTCCACGGTCAGGCGACCACCCGACCCAGGCCCTGGCGCCAGGGGCACGAGGAGCCGGGCCGGGTGGCGCGTCCTGCGTCGCCTCAGTTCGTCGTCGCCGTGCCCGTCAGCGCGTTGAGCTCGCTGAAGGCGACCGTGTCGAGGGAGGACGCCGCCTGGGTGTCGTACTGACCGTTCCACTGCGCCACGCTCTTCGTGCCCGGCGCAGGGACCTCCATCTGATAGGCGCCGTAGTTGAGGGTGAGGGCGTCGACCGGCGTGGTCGAGTTGGTCCCGCCGGTCAAGGTCGAAAGGTCGCTGACGGCCACGACCGCGAGGTTGAGCGTCTCAGCCGGCGTCGTCGTCCCTGGCTGGTAGAGCACGACCTGGGCGCCCGCGAGCGGGGTGCCCAACGCCTCGTCCTGGGCGAGCACGGTGTCGAAGGTACCGATCGGAACGGTCACGGTGATCGGGCTCAGCGTCAGCTTGCCAGCGCCGGTCTCTGCTCCCAGCGAGCCGAGGTTCAGCGTCTGCTTCAGGTCGCTCGAAAAAGAGTAGATCGCCATCGTCTGGGAGGCGACCGCCGGCTGGCCGGGCTGTTGGGGCAGCAGCGTCAGGTGACCGACCACCTGCGGGCCCGCTACCCCACTCGCGCTCAAGGAGCCAGCGGGCCCTTGCGGACCGACCGGGCCCTGCGGGCCCGCGGGCCCCTTCGGCCCAGCCGGCCCCGTGGCGCCTGTCGTCCCCTTCGGGCCGACCGGTCCCTGCGGGCCGGTCGGACCCTGGATGTTCCATTGGACGGCGGTCTCGTTGCGCCGACAGTCGCTCGGCGAGGACACCAGGCGCAGGAAGCCAGCGAGCGACTTGCAGGCCGTGAGCACCTGGGGTGCGGGCGTCGAGGCGAAGGCGAGCTCGGCGGCCGTCGTCGTTCCGCCCCCAATCACCACCGCGCCGATGCCAGCGGCGACGGCCCAGCGGGGAAGGCGGCGGATTCCTGCAGTAACCATGAGATCAATACCCCCTGTGGTACGAGATGGTGACCGTAGCAGTCGCCTCCGACATGGTCGCGGATGGTCCAGATGGCGCATGGGTGGACCAGTGGAACGAGACGAGTGCGCGCTGCGACATCGACCTCGTGGCATGCCCGCTCGTTGCCCGCGGCGCGCTCGGGCCCGACGCCGTATTCCTGCTTTGGTGATGCGCATCTTGTTCGCGCAGCGACCGCCGCCGATCGGCGGCGCCACGCGCCGGTGCCATCCGCGGGCGTACCGCAGCCGCACCAACGTGACTCTCCCCCGGGCCGCCGCGGTGCTCCTCCCGCCAGCCAGGTAAGTGCGTGCGACCCGGCCCTGCCGCTGCCACAACCCGCCAGCTCCAACCGAGCGGACCAGGTCACCGCCGTCGGCGGCCTAAACGGCGCCGAATCTTCGCTACGGCCTCGAGCTTCGACGATCGCGTTACCGTGAGCGTTCAGCACCCAAGGAGGTCCGGTGGCAAAGACGACGATGCGGGCGCTGGTCAAGGCGCACGCCGAGGCGGGCCTGGTGCTGAGCGAGGTGCCCGTGCCAGTAATTGGCCGCGACGACGTCTTGATCCGCGTGCTGCGCACGGGGATCTGCGGCACCGACCTGCACATCGAGTCCTGGGACGACTGGGCGCGCGACCACGTGCGGCCGCCTCTCGTCGTCGGCCACGAATTCGTGGGCGAGATCGTCGATCTCGGTGAGGACGTCAAAGAGCTCGTGAGCGGCGATCTCGTGAGCGGCGAGGGTCACCTCGTCTGCGGGCGCTGTCGCAACTGCATGGCCGGGCGGCGCGTGCTGTGCGCCCATACCCGGGGCGTGGGCGTCGACTGCGACGGCGCTTTCGCCGAGTACGTCGCCCTGCCCGCCAGCAACGTCTGGCGCCACGATCCCGGCATCGATCTCGACGTGGCCGCGATCTTCGACCCCTTCGGCAACGCCGTGCACACCGCGCTCAGCTTCCCCGTCCTCGGCGAGGACGTGCTGATCACCGGCGCCGGCCCGATCGGCATCATGGCGAGCCTCGTGTGCCAGCACGCCGGGGCGCGCAACGTGGTGATCACCGACGTCTCGCCCTATCGCCTCGATCTCGCGCGGCGCCTCGGGGCGACGCTCGCGATCGAGCCCGGTGCCGACTCCCTCGCCGGCGCGATGGCAAAGCTGTCGATGCGGGAGGGTTTCGACATCGGCCTCGAGATGTCCGGCGCGTCCAGTGCGCTCCAGCAGATGATCCCGGTCATGGCCCACGGCGGCCGCATCGCGCTGCTCGGCCTGGCAAAGGAAGAGTTCGGCGTCGACTGGTCGCACGTGGTGACGAACATGTTGACGATCCGAGGCATCTACGGCCGCGAGATGTTCGAGACCTGGTACTGGATGTCCGTCCTCGTCGGCGCCGGCCTCGACCTGGCGCCGGTCATCACGCACCGCTTTGCGGCCACCGATTTCGCCCGCGCCTTTGATGTGGTGCGCTCGGGCGAATGCGGCAAGGTCGTCTTGTCTTGGGGGGAGCCGTCATGATCGACCACGTGCGCGCCGAGATGCGCGAGGAGCTCGCCACCATCGAGGACGAGGGCCGCTACAAGCGCGAGCGGGTGCTCGAGTCGCCCCAGCACCCCCACCTGCAGGTGGGCGGTCGCGAGGTGATCAACTTCTGCGCCAACAACTACCTCGGCCTCGCCGACGACCCTCGACTCATCGCCGCGGCGAAAGACGGCCTCGATCGCTACGGCTACGGCATGGCGAGCGTGCGCTTCATCTGCGGCACCGAGACCGTGCACACCGCGCTCGAGGAGCGGCTGTCGCAGTTTTTCGGTACCGAGGCGACGATCTTGTACTCCTCGTGCTTTGACGCGAACGGCGGGCTGTTCGAGACCCTCCTCGACGAGCGCGACGCCGTGATCAGCGATGCGCTCAACCACGCCTCGATCATCGACGGCATCCGGCTGTGCCGCGCCCAGCGGTACCGCTACGCCAATCGGGACCTCGACGACCTTCGTGCCCAGCTCGAGGCCGCAGCAGGGGCGCGTCGCCGCCTCATCGCCACCGACGGCGTCTTCTCGATGGACGGCTCGCTCGCCCCCTTGGAGGGCATCTGCGAGCTGGCCGATCGCTACGACGCGATGGTGATGGTGGATGACTCCCATGCCGTCGGGGTCCTCGGAGCCAATGGACGCGGCACCCCCTCGCACTTTGGGGTCGCCGAGCGCGTCGATATCGTGACCGGGACCTTAGGCAAGGCACTCGGTGGCGCGAGCGGTGGCTACATCTCCGCGTGCGACGAGGTCGTGGCGCTGTTGCGCCAGCGCTCGCGCCCCTATCTGTTCTCGAACTCGCTCGCCCCGCCGATCGCCGCGGCCTCGCTCGTCGCCATCGAGCTCCTCGAGCAAAGCGACGAGCTCCGCGCCCGCTTGCACGCCAACACGACCAGGTTCAAGCGCGCGATGTCCGAGGCCGGATTCGACCTGCTCGAGGGGAGCCACCCGATCATCCCCGTCATGTTGCACGACGCCAAGCTCGCCGCCGACATGGCGGACGCGCTCTTGGCGCGGGGGATCTACGTCATCGGCTTCAGCTACCCCGTCGTCCCCAAGGGCGCGGCCCGCATCCGCGTGCAGATCTCCGCCGCACACAGCGAGGCCGACCTCGACCGGGCCGCCGAGGCGTTCGCCGAGGTGCGGGCGGGCCTCGCCTGACGCGATGCGCCCGCCTCGGCACTCGGGCGGCGTCGGCCCCGGCGGGCTGATCAGCGTCTTCGACCTCTTCTCGATCGGCATCGGCCCATCGAGCTCGCACACCGTCGGGCCGATGCGCGCCGCGCGCAGCTTCGCCGAGGAGCTGTCGGCGCGAGGCGTCCTGGCCGACACGGCCCGTCTGGAGGTCCACCTCTACGGTTCGCTCGCGGCGACGGGCCGTGCGCATGGCACGCACGAGGCGCTGCTCCTCGGCCTGGTAGGCGAGCGGCCCGAACTCGTCGATCCCGAGACGATCGGGCCGCGCGTCGCCGCGATCCGCGCAGCGCGCGAGCTCGCGCTCTTTGGCACCCAGCGCGTCGCGTTCTTTGAGGCGACCGACCTCGTGCGGCACGGGCGCGAACGCCCCCGCCTCCACCCCAACGCGATGACCTTTGTGGCCTGGGATCGTGGCGGTGCCGAGCTCGCCAGGACCACCGCCTACTCGATCGGTGGCGGCTTCGTCCTCACCGGTCCTGGGGTCGGCGAGGAGGCCACCGCCGGAGCGCTCGTCGGCGCCCCGGCGCGCCCGCAACCGCCGCACCCCTTCTCGAGTGCCACCGAGCTCCTCGGCTGGTGCGAGTCCATGGATGCCACGCCGGCCGAGGTGATGCTCGCGAACGAGTCCGCCTGGCAGAGCGCCGAGACCGTCCGGGCGCGCCTTGCCGAGATCTGGGCGGTGATGCGGGCCAGCATCGAGCGCGGCCTTGCTCGTGAGGGCGTCCTTCCCGGCCCGCTCCGGCTCCGCCGGCGGGCCGCCGCCACCTACCGCTCCTTGACCGAGCACCGAAGCGGCGCCGCGCCGGCAGATCTCAGCGCGATGAGCTGGCTCGACTGCTGCGCGCTGGCGGTGAGCGAGGAGAACGCGGCGGGCGGGCGCGTGGTCACCGCGCCGACCAACGGCGCGGCGGGGATCATCCCCTCGGTCCTCCACTACTACGAGCACGCGGTCCCCGGTGCGGACCAGCATGGGGTGGTCACGTTCTTGCTCACCGCCGGAGCGATCGGCATCTTGTGCAAGACGAACGCCTCGATCTCTGGTGCCGAGGTGGGCTGCCAAGGCGAGGTCGGCTCGGCGTGCGCGATGGCCGCGGCGGGCCTGTGCGCGGTCCTCGGGGGAACGGCCCGCCAGATCGAGAACGCGGCCGAGATCGGGATCGAGCACAACCTCGGCCTGACCTGCGACCCCGTCGGTGGGCTCGTCCAAATCCCCTGCATCGAGCGCAACGCGATGGCCGCGGTCAAGGCCGTCAACGCCGCGACGATGGCGCTCGATGGGGATGGCACCCACCGCGTCAGCCTCGACCAGGCGCTGGCGACGATGCGGGCCACGGGGGCGGACATGAAGACGAAGTACAAAGAGACGGCACGGGGCGGCCTCGCCCTCAGCGTCCCGGAGTGCTGAGCGCGCCGTGAGGCAACCGCCGCCGTTGCGGTGATCGTCACGGTGCGGAGCGACGTCCCTCACGCCCGCCGCGTCCCGTGGCGCGCAAGGCACCCCAGCGCCCAGGGCGCGCCCGGCCAAGCGATCGCCGGCCGCGCGCCCGGCCGGCCCGTGCTCCGTTCCTCTCGAGCGCTATCTGGCCGACGCCCCTTCGGCCGACGTCCCTGCGGCGACCCTTCGCGCTGCCCGGTCGCCTCCTCGCCACTTCCCCTCCCCCGTGGCGCGACCACCACGTGGGCTGGGCGCGCCCAAGGCGGCGCCCTCAGCCGCCAACGCGGCCCCATGCCCCCGGGGGCTCCCCGCCCCGATGCGGCGAAGGGTGGCTCAGGCCAGACGGGACGCCTGGCGGTGACGCAGGAGCGCGCGGCGGAGCTCGTCGAGCCCCCAGACCACTACGGGCACCGGGACCAACAAGGCGAGGATGCCCGCATCGGGGAGCGCGGTCGAAAAGGCGGTGCTGACGGGGGGCAGGGCGACCGCCGCGGCGACCGCGACCTCAAAGCCGATACCCCACAACAACAGGTGGTTGGTGAGCACGCCAATGGCGCGCAGCGAGGCGCGCTCGGTGCGCGCCGCGAAGGCGGTGCCGATCTGGCAGGCGACGATGGTGAGGAAGGTCATCGTCGTCGCCTGAAGGTAGGCGTGGTGCAGCGGCGCGCCGCTCGCGACCGGGTCGCCTGGGTGCCAGCCCGCCCGAAGAAGGACGAGGAAGAACCCGCCCATCGCGAGGGCCGCCGACGCGACACCGAGGAACACCCAGGCCCGAAGCAACATGGCGAGCCGGATCACCCCCGTGCGGCGCGAGCGCGGCGGCTGGCGCATCAGCCCGGGCTCGGCCGGCTCTCGACCGAGCGCGAGCGCCGGCAGCGTCTCGGTGCCAAGGTCGATGGCGAGGATCTCGAGCACCGTCAGTGGGAGGGGGACCGCCCCGCCGGAGAGGGCGAAGACCAAGAAGGGGACGAGCTCGGGGGTCAGGTGCACGAAGATGTAGAAGATGAACTTGCGGATGTTGGCGTAGACGCGCCGCCCTTCTTCGACCGCGTTGACGATGGTGGCGAAGTTGTCGTCGGTGAGGATCATCGTCGAGGCCTCGCGGGCGACGTCGGTGCCCGAGCGGCCCATGGCCACCCCGATGTCCGCGCGGTGCAGCGCCGGGGCGTCGTTGACCCCGTCCCCGGTCATCGCCACGACCTCGCCGTGCGCCCGCAGGCCGTCGGTGATGCGCAGCTTGGCCTCCGGTGAGCTGCGGGCGAAGATCAGCTCGTCGCCAGACGACAAGAGCGCGTCGAGCGCGGCCTCGCTCATCTGGTCGAGCTCGTCCCCGCTCACGACGACCGCGGTGGCGATCCCGACGCGCCGGGCGATCTCCGCAGCCGTGAGCGCGTGGTCGCCGGTGACGACGATGATGCGGATGCCCGCGGCGTGGCAGCGGTCGACGGCGTCGGCCACCTCGGGCCGGGGCGGGTCGAACATCGCCACCAGGCCGACAAAGCACAGGTCGCGCTCGGCCTCCTCGCGCGAACCGACGACCTCGGGCGCAGGGAGCTGGCGCTGGGCGACAGCGAGGACGCGCAGGCCGCGGCCCGCGTAGCCCTCGAGGGCGACGGCGATCTCCCGGCGCGCCGCCTCGTCGAGGAGGAGCTCGCTCCCTTCGGCGCCAAGCAGGCGGCGACAGCGCGCCAGCACCGCCTCGGGAGCCCCCTTGGTGTGCACGAACCGAGCGTCTCCCCCGGCGTCGATCGTGCTCATCAACTTGAGCGCCGGGTCGAAGTGGAACATCGCCTGGCGCTCAGCGCTGCGCGTCGGCGCGTCGATGGGCGTGTCGAGGCTGGCCGCAGCGAGGAGGAGCGCCACCTCGGTCGGATCTCCGGCCGCCGTGGCCGGATCGGAGGGATCCACCTCGGCGGTGTTGCACGCCGCGATCGTCCGACACAGCGCGGTGAACCCTGGCCCCGCGCCCGGGGCGCTGAGCTGTGCCGTGCCGTTCGCCCACTCCAGGCTGATGGCCCCGCCGGGCGTCCACAGATCGGTGACCCGCATGCGGTTCTCGGTCAGCGTGCCGGTCTTGTCGGTGCAGATCACCGTGGTCGACCCGAGCGTCTCGACGGCGCTCAGGCGCTTCATGAGGGCGCCGCGACGCGCGAGCGCCCGCACGCCGACCGCAAGAGCGAGGGTGATCGTCGGCAGCAACCCTTCGGGCACGTTCGCCACGAGCAGGCCGACCGAGAAGATGACCGTGTCGGCGACCGGCAGGCCGGCCGCCAGCGTGCCGAGGGCCAAGAAGGCGACCCCGACGCCGAGGGCGACCGCCGCGATCATCCACGCCACCTTGCGCACCTGGCGCTCGAGCGGGCTCTCGCTCGGCCCGGCGCGCTGGGAGAGCGCGGCGATGCGGCCGAGCTCGGTCGCCATGCCGGTCGCGAACACCAGCGCCTCGGCCTCTCCGCCCGTGCACACGGTGCCACTGAAGACGAGGTCGCGGGCCTGCAAGAAGCTGACGTCGGTGTCGACGAGCTCGGCGGAGCGGAACACCGGCAGCGACTCTCCCGTGAGCGCGGAGATGTCGAGCTCGACCGAGCCCGCCAACAGGCGGGCATCGGCGGAGATCTGATCGCCCTCGGCGATCAACAAGACGTCGCCGGGCACGAGTGCCGTGGCGTCGATGCGCCGGCGCCGGCCGTCGCGTCGCACACTCGCCTGCGCGGGCAAATAAGCGCGCAGCGCGTCGATCGCCCGCTCGGCCTGTCGCTCCTGCACGAACGCGAAGAGGGCGTTGAGGAGGATCACCCCGCCGATCGCCACCGGCAAGACGAGGCCACCCGTCAAGAAGGCGAGGCCGCCTGCTGCCCACAACAACAAGGCGAGGGGGTGGGTCAGCTGGCGGACCACCTCGCGCAGCCACGATCGGCGCGCCTTGATGGCCAGCTCGTTCGGCCCGGAGACGACGAGGCGGCGCTCAGCCTCGCGCTCGCTCAGGCCCTCGCGTCGCGCCCGCAAGTCCCGGAGCAGTCGTTCAGACGGCTCGCGCGGATCGATCCGAGGACCCGAACCGCCATCGCCGAACGATCCAGCCGACTCATCGGTCGCCTCGAGGGCTCCCGACCGACCATCTGGCGACGCGAGCGGCCCGTCCCCCCGGGTCACGACGTCGGCCTCGAATCGACCGAGCGCCGGAGCCCTCCTCGGCGCTCGGCCTGCTTCGGGGCCGTGCCCGGCACGTTCCACTGCCGTGCGGCTCCGCTGGAGCGCGCCGAGAAGCGACCGGTGAGGTGCGCCATCGCCCCGCCGTCGCTCCGGGCCTCGCCGAGCCCACCGCGGCGATCCCCCTGAGGACTCCTCGATGGCGACGTGGCCGATCCCCCTCCCGCGGGTTCACCTCAGCGTCCGCCGGGCGCGCTGGCGGGTCCAGGGGGCCTTGGTCAGCTCCGCTCAGGTCGTTCGTCCCCCTCTTGGTGCTGGCCAGGCAAGGTTCAGCGCCTGGCGGCTCGCCCGGTGCTGGCCCATTCGCGCCGCGCACACGACATCGCCAGCGCGCGGGCGCAGGCGTGCGGGCCACTGCCGCGCGGCGCCGACCGAGCCTCGCTCCCCACGGTGGGGCCGGCTCTCTCTTTCAGCGGGCCCGCTGCGTGTCCGCGCCGCCGCTCCCAAAAACGATGGCCTCGGGACGGCTCCCAGCATCGCCGGCGCGTGATCGCAGATTGGCCCACGCAGCGCCGCGGAGGCGGGGGGATGGATCCCCCTGAGCCGTGGGAAACGCTCGTCGCCCGACCTCGGCGGGTCAAACCGCACACAATCGGCGGAACTGCGTCGCCGGGCGGGTCATGACTAGCATCGTGAAATGCCTGTTCCTGCCTCCAATTCCTCCGCCTCCGTGCCGCAAAGCGCTCGCCCGCTCGGCCCGAGTGGCCTCTCGGTCAGCCCCATTGGCTTCGGCGCCTGGGCCATCGGCGGCCCGGCCTATCGCGACGGCACGCCGATCGGGTGGGGCGAGGTCGATGACGACGAGTCGGTCGCGGCCATCCACGCCGCCATCGACGCCGGGATCGCCTTCATCGACACGGCCAACATCTACGGCGCCGGCCACAGCGAGCGGGTCGTCAGCCGCGCCATCGCGGACCGACGCGACCAGGTCGTCATCGCGACCAAGTTCGGCAACGTCTTCGATGAGCAGACGCGCCAGGCGACCGGGACGGACGCCTCGCCGGCATCGATCCGTGAGCAGTGCGACGCCAGCCTCGCCCGCCTCGGGATCGACGTCATCGACCTCTACCAGTTCCACCTCGCCACCTACGACCTCGCCCGAGCCGACGAGGTGGTGGCGACGCTCGAATCCCTCGTCGATGCCGGCAAGATCCGCGCCTTTGGGTGGAGCACCGATGACCCCGAGCGCATCGCCGCGTTCGCAAAGAGCCCGCACTGCGCGAGCGCACAGGTGCACTTCAACGTCATCGACGACAACCCGGCGGTGGTGGAGGTGCTCGAAGCGCACGGGCTGGCGGGGATCAACCGCGGCCCGCTCGCGATGGGGGCCCTCACGGGCAAGTTCGACCGGACGACGACCTTTGGCACTGACGATGTGCGCAGTCGCTTCGACCTCGTGAGCGGTACGGAGGCCAAGATCCTCGACGGGCTCGAGAAGATCCGCGACATCCTCACCGCAAACGGGCGGACGCTCGCCCAAGGCGCGCTGTGCTGGCTGCTCGCCCGCAGCGCGTCCTTCGTCCCGATTCCTGGGATCCGGACCGTCGCCCAGGCCCAGGAGAACGCCGGCGCGATCGCCCACGGTCCCCTCGGCCCCGCCGAGATGACGGCCATTGAATCGGCGCTCGGCGAGATCAACTTGCGATGATCCCGAGTGGGCCGCGCCGCCCTCAGCGCTCCGCCTGAGGGCGGCGCGCGCCGTCCACTGAAGCCATCCGCGGAACAGACCCGCCCCGAGGTGGCCCTCACCACCTCGCCAGCGGCGGCCCTGCCCACCGCCTGCGAGAAGTTCTCCTCGAGGGCTCAGATACCGGCCGTTCTCCATTGGAGAACCCACGGGATCGACGGCGCCGAGCTGCTCGCTCGCTCAATGTGAGCTCGTCAGTCCTTCTTCGGCGGTAGGCGCAACCCGAGCTCGCGCAGCTGCTTGTCGGTGAGCGGCTTGGGTGCTCCGGTCATCGGGTCGGCCCCCGACTGGGTCTTCGGGAAGGCGATCACCTCGCGGATGTTCTCCTCGCCCGCCAAGATCGCGATCAGCCGATCCAAGCCGACGGCGAACCCCCCGTGCGGCGGGGCGCCGTAGCGGAAGGCCCCGAGCAGGAACCCAAAGCGCGACTCGGCCTCCTCGGCGCTGATCCCGAGGGCGGCGAAGACCTTGGACTGGATGTCGCTGCGATGGATACGGATGCTGCCCGAGCCGAGCTCCCAGCCGTTCAGCACGAGGTCGTAGGACTGGGCGCGTACCGACAGCGGGTCGGCGTCCATCTTCTCGAGGTCCTCGGGGTGGGGCATCGTGAAGGGGTGGTGGGCGGCCTGTGGCCGGCCGTCCTCGTCCACGCCGTCAAAGAGGGGGAAGTCGACCACCCACACGAGGCGCCACGGGCCCTCATAGACCGGAGGCCGCCCGAGGTCGTTGCGGAGCTGACCCAAGACCTCACAGGCCAGGCGATGCTCGTCGGCGACGAGCAGCAACAGATCCCCGGCCTTCGCGCCCATCTTCTCGATGAGCGCCGATTTCTCGGACTCGCTCATGAACTTGGCGACCGGGGAGTCGAGCTCGAGACCGCCTTCGGCCGCAATGACGCGCATCCACACGAGGCCCTTCGCGCCGAGGGACTTGGCGCGCTCGGTCAGCTGGTCGAGTCGGGTGCGCGGCGCACCGCCACCACCTTGGTGGCAGATGCCTTTGATCGTCGGGGCCTTGAACGCGTTGAAGCCCGTCTCGGCAAAGATCGGCGTGCACTCGACGAGCTCCATGCCAAAGCGCAGATCCGGCTTGTCGGTGCCGTAGCGGTCGATCGCCTCGGCCCAGGTGATGCGCGACGCCGCCTCGGGGCGCTCGCCGACCACCGCTGTGATCGCCTCGGCGACCGCCTGTTCGATGAAGGCCTGGATCTCGGGCTCGGTGAGGAAGGACCCCTCGACGTCGAGCTGGGTGAACTCGAACTGGCGATCGGCGCGCAGGTCCTCGTCGCGAAGGCAACGGGCGATCTGGTAGTAGCGGTCAAAGCCCCCCACCATCGAGAGCTGCTTCGCGATCTGAGGGCTCTGGGGCAAGACGTAGAAGCTGCCGTGCTGGAGGCGCGAGGGGATGGCGAACTCCCGGCTGCCCTCGGGGGTCGGCGTCCACAACAGCGGCGTCTCGATCTCCAAGAAGCCGTTGGCCTCCATCGCGCGCCGCAGGGCGGAGAGGACGGTCGCCCGCAGCCGCAGGTTCTTTTGCATCCGCTCGGTGCGCAAGTCGACGTAGCGGTAGCGCAGGCGCACCACCTCGTCGGTGTCGACGCGGGCATCGAGGGAGAACGGCGGCGGCTCGGCCGCCGAGAGCACCTCGACCGCACAGTCGTGCAGCTCGATCTCCCCCGTCGACAAGGCGGGGTTCTCGGTGCCTTCGGGGCGGGCGCTGACGGTGCCGGTGACCCGCACTACGTACTCGCTTCGCAGCTGGTGGGCCCCGTCGACCACGCACTGGACGATGCCGCTGAAGTCCCGGACGTCCAAGAACGCGAGGTGCTCGCCGTGCTCGCGCCGGCGCGCCACCCAGCCGCAGATGCTCACCTGCTCACCGAGCTGGGTGGGGCGCAGCTCGCCGCAGTAGTGGCTGCGCAGCCCCGCAGCCTTGGGGAACTCCCCCGCGGCGAGCGCGGCGTAGCCAGCGGTCCCTCCCGGCGCCACCACGGCGCGCGCCTCGGGCTGGTCGGTCTTGGCCTCGCTCGTCATCACGTCCTCTTCACCGTCGCTTCACGCGCCCACTGCCTGACCCGAGGTCACCTCGTCGCGCCCGGCGCGAGGTGGCGTACCGACAACAACGGGCGGTCAGGCGATCCTCGGCAGCGTAGTGGCGTTGCCTGGCACAGGGCTCAGAGGCCGAGCCCGCCGGCGAAGGTTCGGCCTCGACGATGGCCGTGCCCGGCGATGCCGGTCACCGCTGCCCGGTGTGGCGCGACCTCCCGGTGCTGTTCGACGGATCGTCCGCGCGGCACGCGGGCTCGAGCCTCGTGATCGAGACCTCCGACACCGCCGTCTCACTCACGCGACACGCGCCCACCGCTTGGGGCACCCACCCGAATCCCGCCGCCGCCCCGCCGCAGCTCGTTGCTTGCCCCGGTGGACCGTAGGCACTCGTCTTCAAACCTCGATGACCTCGGAAACGGGTCGTTGCCCGGTTCGGGGACGACGGTCAGCGGGGGTCGGTCGTGTAGGCGACGGAGCGATGGCGGACCACCAGCACGTGCACCATGCGCTGGTCGTCGTCGAGCTGATAGATGATCCGGTAGGTCCCGACTCGGAGCGACCGCAGGCCGCGGAGCCGCCCCCGAAGAAGATGACCTGCCTCTGGTTCGCGCTCGAGGAGACCGAGGGCCTCGACAACGGCATCGGAGCGCGGCCAGTCGAGCTCGACGATGTCCCTGCGGGCTCGCCGGGCGAGCTCGACCCGGCTCACGTGGGACGGCGCGACCGGAGTTCTTGGCGAAGCTGGTCGAGCGTGACGGTCTCCCCCCGCTCGACTTCCCGTCGTCCCTCTTCGATGGCAGTCATCGTCTCGGCGTCGGAGAGGATCTCCGCCGTCTCCTCCAAGGCTTCGTACTCGTCCACGGGGACGAGCACGGCTGCGGGCCGACCGTGTCGGGTGACGATGACGTGTTCGCGGAGGTCAGCGACCTGGTCGATCACCTGGCTGAGCTCACTACGCAGCTCGCGAATCGGAACCGTCTTACTCATGCCCAAAGTGTACCATCTTGCGTACACACCGGTGAAGCAGACCATTTCCTATTCAAACCGCCCGAGCGCCGTAGTCCACTCGTATTCGAGCTCGCCTGCCGTGCGGCAACGCCTCGACTGCCAACGCTCGGTCGCTGAGATATAGTCTCAGTTATGGTCATCCCCGCTGCCGAGCAGGTCACCTTGGCGGACGCCAAAGCGCATCTGTCCGAGGTCGTCGAAGGCGTGGAGACCCAGCACCGTCGCGTCGTGATCACGAAGCACGGGCGACCGAGCGTCGTCGTGCTCGCGGTGCAGGACCTGGAAACGCTCGAAGACACGCTCGACCTGTTGTCCGATCCAAACGCGATGGCAGATCTCCGCGAGGCCGCCGCTGCTCGCCAGGCTGGTCAGACGATCGAGCTGACCAAGGAGCAGGCGTTGGAACGCTGGGCCCGTGGATGAATATCAACTCCAGTGGTCACCACCTGCGCTTCGCCAGCTCGACCGTCTTGCAGCGTCTTCACCTCGCGTCGTCGGAGCCATCGTCGAGTTCTGCTTCGGTCGCCTGATCGGAGAGCCTCACCGGATCGGGCATCCGCTCGATCGTGAACTCGAATGCTGGCATGCGGCACGAGTCGGCGCGTACCAGGTGATCTACTGGATCGACGAGAGCGATCGCATCGTCTATATCGGCCGCGTCGACCATCGGAGCGAGGTCTCCCGCCCGAAGTGATCGGCCGGGTGCGGAATCTTGACGTTCGATAGCGACCTACGGTCGCGAATTTGGTGGACCGTAGACACTTCTACTTCAACTCTCCTGACGTGCGGAAACGGCCACCGAAGCGAGCTGACTCTTTCTCAGTTCAGGAAACCGGCCGTAGAAATGCTGAGACAGGTCAGCGCGTGCACACCGAGAGGTCCGCGTCCCCGAACCGACGACGGACGCCCGCGATCAGCGCCGCGCCTGCAGAGTTGCGACGAGCTCGCTGATGGGCACCTCGCTCTGGGTTCGGTCCTCGCCGCGAAGCTCCCGCAGGCTCACCACGCCGCGGGCCCGCTCGTCGGCGCCGACGATCACCGCCACGCGAGCACCCGAGCGGTCCGCGAGCTTGAGCTGAGCCTTTATCGACCGCTGGTCGAATGCCCGCTCGGCGCCAATGCCGGCGGCGCGCAGCTGCTCGGTCAGGTCTCTCGCGGCGCTGCCGTCGGTGAGATCGACGACGAAGACGTCGATCCCCTGGCTGAGATCGGCGAGCGCCCCTTCGGCGTCGGCGGCGAGCAGCACCCGCTCGATCCCGCTGCCAAAGCCGATGCCCGGGGTGTGCGGACCCCCGAGCTGCTCGACCAGTCCGTTGTAGCGGCCACCGCCGAGCACGACGTTCTGGGCGGCGTCCAGGCCAAGCGCGGCGAATTCGAAGGTGGTGCGGGTGTAGTAGTCAAAGCCCCGCACCAAGAAGTCGTCTTCCACCACGCCGATCCCGAGGGCAAAGAGCCCGGTGCGCACGCGCTCGTAGTGCGCCCGGCACTCCTTGCACCAAAACGCCGAGAGGCGGGGCGCCTCAGCGGTGACCGCCCTGCAGGCGGCGTTCTTGCAGTCGAGCACCCGCAGCGGGTTGTTCTTCCAGCGCTGGCGGTGCCCATCGCAAAGCCGCGCCTCGTTGGCAGCGAGATAGGCGATGAGCGCCTCACGATAGGAGGGCATGCAGGCTGGATCGCCCATCGAGTTGATCTTGAGCTCGAGGTTGCGGAGGCCGACGGCTTGGAGGTAGCGCGCCCCGAGCGCGATCACCTCCACGTCGAGATCGGCGTCCTCGCTGCCGAGCGCCTCAACGCCGAGCTGGTGGTGCTGGCGGTAGCGGCCGGCCTGGGGCCGCTCGTAGCGAAAGGCGGGCGTCACGTACCACGTCTTCCACGGCAGCACGGGGCGATGCTGGACGAAGGCGCGCACGACCGAGGCGGTGCCCTCGGGGCGCAGCGCCAGCGGACGGCCGCCCTTGTCGAAGAACTCGTACATCTCGTCCTTCGCGATGTCGGACTCCTCGCCGGCGCTACGGCGGAAGACGGCGGGGTCCTCAAAGAGCGGCGAGACCACCAAGCCGTATCCGGCGCGGCGCGCGAGGCCTCCGAAGCGCTCGATCAGGGCGGCAAAGCGCGTGGACTCCGGTGGCAGGACGTCCCGGGTGCCCGTCGGCGCCTGGAAGGCCTCTCTGCGCTCCCCGGGATTGGGCTCGCTCACCGCCTCTGGTGGCGAGCGCCGTCGTGGTGCTTGCCAGGCAAGAGCCGGTAGGCGTCGTAGACGCCCTCGAGGTGGCGCAACGAGCTGAGCACCGACTCGAGGTGCGCGGCATCGGCGAGCTCGCACTCAAATCGCATGCGCGCCACCCTATCCGCCGTCGCCTGAGACGACGAGGCGACGATGCCGACGTGGTGCTCGGCGAGCACCCGGGCGACATCCGCGAGCAGCTGGCTGCGGTCGATCGCCTTCACCTCGACCCCGGCGACAAAGACACCCCCGCCACGCTGCTCGTCCCACTCCACCTCGATCAGGCGCTCGCGCTCTTCGCCCGACAGCGTCAGCGCGTTGACGCAGTCCTGGCGGTGCACCGAGACGCCGCGGCCCCGGGTGATGAAGCCGATGATCGGATCTCCTGGCACCGGAGTGCAACAGCGCGACAGCCGCACCATCACGTCGTCGAGGCCCTCGACGTACACGCCGGCCTCGCCGGGCTTGCGCGTGGTCGGCCGCCTCGTCGGCAGCGCCGTCGTCGGCAGCTGAACCTCGCCGCCTGACAGCGCCCGGCGGATGCGCTGGACCACGCTTCCGGGCGAGCAGTGCCCCTCCCCGATCGCCGCGTGCAGGGCCTCGAGGTCCGAGAAGCCGAGCGCCGCGGCGACGTCGATGAGGGCCTGGGAGCCGGCGAGCTTTTGCACCGGGAGGCCCTCCCGGCGCATCTCGCGGGTCAGCTCCTCGCGGCCGGACTCGATCGCGTCCTCGCGCCGCTCGCGGGAGAACCACTGGCGGATCTTGTTGCGCGCGCGGGGGGTGACGACGATCTTCAGCCAGTCCCGCGACGGCCCGGCCGAGGGCACCTTGGAGGTGAAGATCTCGACGGTGTCGCCGGACTGCAGCTTGGCCTCGAGCGGCACGAGGCGGCCGTTCACCCGCGCCCCGACGCAGCGGTGGCCGACCTCGGTATGGATGGCGTACGCGAAGTCGACGGGCGTCGAGTGCGTCGGCAAGGTGACGATCTCGCCCTTTGGGGTGAAGACGTAGACCTCGTCCTGTTCGAGGTCGAGCTTCAAGGTCTCCAAGAACTCGATCGGGTCCGGCGTCTCGCGCTCGAAGTCGACCATCCGCTGGATCCAGGCGATGTCCTCGGCGGTGCGCGCCGCGCCGCCCCGGCGCCCCTGGGCCTGGTCCTCCTTGTAGCCCCAGTGCGCGGCGATGCCGTACTCGGCGCGCCGGTGCATCTCCTGGGTCCGGATCTGGATCTCGAGCGGCTTGCCCTGGGGGCCGACGACCGTCGTGTGCAGCGACTGGTAGAGGTTGAACTTCGGGGAGTTGATGTAGTCCTTGAAGCGGCCCTGGACGGGTGGCCAGAGCGCGTGCACCGAGCCGAGGGCGGCCCAGCAGTCCTTCTCCGCCTCGACGATGATGCGGATGCCGACGAGGTCGTAGATCTCGTCGAACTCCTTGCCGCGCACCACCATCTTCTCGTAGATGCTCCAGAAGTGCTTCGGCCGGCCGGTGACCGAGGCCTCGATCCCAAGGGCGGCCAGGCGGCCGCGGAGCACCTCGATCACCTGGGCGAGCTCGGTCTCGCGCCGCGGGGCGCGCGTCGCCACCATCTGCGCGATCTCGCCGTAGCGCTTGGGGTGCAGCGCCTGGAAGGCGAGGTCCTCGAGCTGCCACTTGACGTCCTGGATGCCGAGGCGGTGCGCAAGGGGCGCGTAGATGTCAAGGGTCTGCTGGGCGATGCGGTGCTGCTTCCACTCCGGCATCACCGACAGCGTGCGCATGTTGTGCAAGCGGTCGGCGAGCTTGATGACGAGCACCCGCCAGTCCCGCGCCATCGCCACGAGCATCTTGCGCACCGTCGCCGCCTGCTGGGCCTCCTTGGAGGAAAAGCGCAGCCGGTCGAGCTTGGTGACCCCGTCGACGATCCCGGCGATCTCGGGCCCGAAGCGCTCCTCGATCTCCTCAAGCGGGATGTCGGTGTCCTCCACGACGTCGTGCAGGAGCGCCGCGGCGACGCTCGTGGCATCGAGCCCGAGCTCGGCGACGATCATCGCCACGGCGATCGAGTGCGTGACGTACGGCTCCCCCGAGCGGCGCGTCTGGCCGGCGTGCGCCTTGGTGGCGAGCGCGTGCGCCTCGCGCACGAGCGCCGCCCCCTCGCCGGGGTGGTGCCGCTCGAGCTCCTCGAGCAGCGGCTCGACCGACTCGGTCGGTCGGGCGGCCCGCCCCCGCGACGACTCCGCGGGGCTCCCCACTACCGGCTGCAGCGGGTCGATGATGGCCATGTCCCAGGGTAGCGCCGCGCCGGCACCGATACCCCCGCCCGCGGCCTTCTCGCGGCCGCTTTGCGGCCAGCGGACCGGGACGGTGGCCGGTCGTGGCGACCAAGGGCACCGCCGAAGGCTCGGTAGGCTGGCGACGATGTCGGACCCCCACCAGCCTGGCGGCGACGGCGCCCCCGGCCTCGACGTGGCGCCGCCGCGAGACGAGGACCACGCCGCCAGCACACCGGGGGGACGCTTCGAAGACGGCGCGCCGAGCCTCCCGCCCCGCCAGGCGATGCCGAAGCGGGGGCCCGCGCTCGTCGTCGTCGGGATCGTGGCGCTGATCAGCCTGGGCGGCGCCGCAATGGCCCTTGCGGGCACGCACTCCAGCCCGAAGAAGCGCCCCGCCCTGCCCGTGGGCGGGCGTGGGTCACTGCGCGCCGAGCGGGCGACGGCCATCCTCGCCCCGATCGAACGCGGCGGTGAGCCGCCGCGCGACGTCCTCGACCGCCTCGTCGTGCCGAAGGGCTCGGTGCGCACCTCGGTCCAGTGCGCGAAGAGCGTCATCGATCTCTACGACTGCGCCGTGCACCTCACCGCGCCCGGGGCGCCACCGGCGGTGCTCTCGTTCTTCGAGCACGAGCTCCCCCGCCTCGGCTGGGCGAAGCTCTCGATCGGCCCGACCGACCACGGGCTCGGCACCGAGGTGCTCGACCAGGTGGCGAGCAACGATGGCTACTACTGGGAGGTGGGCGCCTTCGTCGATCCCCTCAGCTCGCCGACGCCCGGCGTCACCGGCGCCGCGAGCGCCGTCGTGCTACGGGTCGCCGAGCGCGGCGACGGCGGCTGAAGCGCCCCGAAGATCCCCGCGATGACCGCTGCGAGGTGCCGCCGGGCGCGCGCCGGCGCCTGCTCGGCGAGCGGGCGGCTCGGCAAGAGCAGCGCCCAGACGATGAGGTTGGCCGGGTAGATCAAATAGCCAAAGCGCGTCGCCGGGGCGAGCACGGTGGCCAGCGTCATGATGAACGCCGTGGCGCCCGCCGCGCCCGCGGGCGTGCGCGGCGGACGGCGGACCAGCATCACGAGCGCGATCGCCGCGCCGATCACCAGCAAGATCGCGGTGATCACCGTCTTGTGCGACGGCAGCTCGGAGACGAGGAACTGGCCGAGCAGCGGGCTGGCGGCGGGTGACTTGATCCTGGTCAGCCCGAGCGGGAAGCGCAGCACGTTCTCGATGAAGGCATGCGGCTGGAGCGCGACGCCGACCGCGATCGCCGGCACCACCATCGCCGCCACCCCGAGCCCGTAGCGCAGCCAGGCGCGCTGGTCGCTGCGGTCGCGGACCGCGAAGGCGAGGAGGAACGCGAGCACCCAGCTCGTGAACTTCATGCTCGAGGCGAGCCCGAGGACGAGCCCGGCGCACAGCGGCAGGCGGCGCTTGGCGAGCACCAGGCCGGCCAGCATCAGCGCCAGTACCGGCAGGTCGTCCCCGCCGGTCACCATCGGCAGCGCCCCAGAGGGCAGGACGACCAGGAACTGGACGATGCGCCCGCGCCGCGACCGGCTCTCGCCGCTCGCGACGAGGGCCGCCGCCGCGATCGCCAAGGTGAACAGCGCCAGGGCGACGCGCGCGTCGCGCAGCACCCGGGGCAGGTGGAGCGCGTTCAGCACCCCGAAGCCGGCCATCCCGGGCAGGTAGGGGAAGAACGCGGTGGCGTCCACGCGCCGCGCGTCGTTGGACGGCGCGATGCCGACCGAATTGGGGCGCCGGGGATAGGGGCTCTGCCCGGCGATGACGCGGTCCCCGGCGCGCTCGATCACGGCGACCTCGGGCTGGGCGTGCACCCCCGGCACGGCCTCGGCGCGCCAGGTGAGCTCCGCGCACAGCGGTGCCACGACCGCGCCGGCGAGCAGCGCCACGAGGACGCCGCGCCGCCACCAGCTGACGGCTCGCGGCGACAGGCGTACCCGCCGGTGCCGCAGCGCGACGGCGGCAAGCAGCAGACCTCCGGCGAGGTAGCAGAAGCCGGCGATGCTGCCCCAGGCCTTGTAGTCGCCGAGACCGTGGCCGAGCGACAACGCCCCGGCGAAGGCCGCCGCGGCAAGGTACAAGAGCGCGTCCTGGGTGAGCCCCGGGAGCGCGCGCAGGCGCTCGAGGAGGCGGACGGGGAGGTCGCGCACGAGCCTGGATCCTACCGGGGCCTCCCCGCCGCCCGGGGGGCAGCTCGGAACGTCGGGGCGCCAGCTGCACGTCAGCGCCGCAATCGGCGCGCGGTCGATTCAAGGTGATGACGCCCCGGACCGTTAAGTTCTCGTGACCAACGCCGAGGGCAAGGTGACGTCTCGACGTCCACACACCGGTCACGCGCGCGCGAGCGCCCCCACCGGCGGTGCCCCCCTCGATCACCTCCACGGCGTGATCGCGCTCCAGCGGGCGATCACGGCGGCCGGCGCCGAGCTCGATGGCGTGCTGGAGCTGATCGCCACCGCATCGCAGCGCCTCACCGGGGCCGACGGCGCGACGGTCAGCTTGATCGATGGTGACGAGCTCGTGGTGCGCGCCGCGTCGGGGAGCTGCGCTCGCCTGCGCGGCGACCGCCGCCCGACGGCTCCTGCCCGCCTCGGCCAGCCCGACGCCACAACGGACCCGATCCTCGTCGCGCCCTGCGGCGAGGACGCCATGGCCGGCCCCGAGCACCCCAGTTGGCTGGGCGGCCCCTCGGTGATCGGCCTGCCGCTTTCGGTGGCGGGGCGGGTGATCGGCTCGCTTCAGGTGGCCTCCACGTCGCAGCAGGTCCGCCTCGGAGCGGACGAGCGGGCGATCCTCGAGCTCGTCGCCGCGATCGCCTCGGCCGGGATCGGCAACGCCGAGCGGCACGAGGCCGAGCGGAGCGAGATCGCCGCGCTCGGGCGCTACGAGACGATCTTCAAGCAGGCCTCGATCGGCATCGCCCGCATCGGTGCCGATGGCTGCGCGCTCTCGGTCAACCCCGCCCTCGAGGCGATGCTCGGCTACTCCGCCGCCGAGCTCGCCGAGCTCTCCTTCACCGCCTACACCCACCCGCGCCACCTGCGCGCCGAGCGCGAGCTCTTTGCCGCCTTGATGGTCGGTGACAGCGACCATTACCAGATCGAGAAGCGCTTCATCAAAAAGAACGGCGAGGCGATCTGGGCCCATCTGACCGTGTGCCTCGAGCGCTCGAGCGACGGCGCCCCGATCGCCGCGATCGCGATGATCGAGAACGTCACCGAGCGCCACGCCGCCGAGGAGGCACTGCGCTGCCAGTCCGAGATCAACCGCTACCAGGCCCAGCACGACAGCCTCACAGGCCTGCCGAACCGGGTGCTGTTTCGCGAGTGGATCGCCAGGGCGATCGACGCCCATGCCGAGCGGGGCGAGTGGGGCGAGCGCTGTGCGGTGTTGTTGATGGACCTCGACCGCTTCAAGGACATCAACGACTCCCTCGGCCACCACACCGGCGACGGCGTGCTCAGCCACGTCGCCTCGCGCCTCGAGCGCGCCGTCGCCCAGGCGGGCATGGTCGCGCGCCTCGGCGGGGACGAGTTCGCCGTGCTGCTCGAGCGGGTGGTCGACCGCACCTCGGTCCTCGACCTCATCGGCGCGATCCAGGCCGCCCTCGGCCAGCCCGTGATGATGCAGGGCCTGCCGATCGCACTCGAGGCGTCGATCGGCGTCTCGCTGTACCCCGACGACGGCGGCGACGTCGACACCTTGCTCCAGCACGCCGACATCGCGATGTACCAGGCCAAGGCGAACGAGACCGGGTGCGCCTTCTATGACCCTCGCGAGGACGCCAACGACTCGGCGCACCTCACCTTGGCCGCCGAGCTGCGCCGCGCCATCACCGAGCGCGAACTCGTGGTGCACTACCAGCCGAAGGTCAAGATCTCCTCGAACCACACGAGCTCGGTCGAAGCCCTCGTGCGCTGGCAGCACCCGAGCGAGGGGCTGGTGTTCCCCGACCACTTCATCCCGATCGCCCAGCACTCCGAGCTCATCAAGCCGCTCACGCTGTATGTGATCGAGGAGTCCCTCGCCCAGTGCGCCCGCTGGCGCGCCGAAGGGCTCGACGTCTCGGTCTCGGTCAACCTCTCGACGCGCAACTTGTTGGACCTCGAGTTCCCCCTCCAGGTCGCCGAGCTCCTCGAGCGCGCCGCGATGCCCCCAGCGAGCCTCATGTTCGAGATCACCGAGTCGGTGATGATGGCCGAGCGCACGCGCATCGGTGCCGTGCTCGCCGAGCTCGACGCGATGGGGCTGCGACTTTCGATCGACGACTTCGGCACCGGCTACAGCTCGCTCGTCCACCTGCGCCGCCTCCCGTTGCGCGAGGTGAAGATCGACCGCTCCTTCGTCGCCACGATGCACGAGGACCCCGATGACGCCGCCATCGTCCGCTCGATGATCGAGCTCGGACGCAGCCTCGGCCTCGACGTCGTGGCCGAGGGCGTCGAGCGCGAGGAGACCCTCGACGAGCTCGCCGCGCTCGGCTGCGGCTACGCCCAGGGGTACTTGCTGAGCCCGCCGGCCAGCGGCGACGAGCTGAGCGCGTGGCTGCGCCCCGAGCCAGCACCGGTCGCGCTGCTCCCGGTCATCGGGACCGCCGTCGTGCAGAATGCCGCGCCGGACGCCGCCGAGGCGACGCGCTGCGCCGAGGGCGCCGGCTGAGCCAGCTCAGCGGCGTATTGAGCGCTCGGGTGGCTCGGCGCCCTCGCCGGCTCCCCGGGCCCGCGGGCCCTCCTCGGGCGGCGCCAGCTTGTCGGCGAGGCGGCCCGATCCGGCGATCAACAGCTCGCTCGCCCACTGCAGCCGCTCGACGAGGTGCGCCTGGTGGCGCAGCAGCTTGGCGAGGCGATCGGCGATCGCTGCCACCTCGGGGAAGCGATCGTGGTACTGGCGGGCGAAGGTCTCGATCTGGCGGGCGAGGTCCGAGCGGTCCGCGCGCCCGCTGTCGAGCTCGCCGATCCGACGCGCCAGCGCGTCGAGGTATCCCGACACCTCTCGCGCCGAGCGGGCGAGCATCGCCGCGAGCTCCTCGGCGGTGTTCGACGCGACCGCACCGGTCGGAGAGACAGGAAGGCGATCAGGGCTGAGCGGCTCGAGCGCGTTGGTCGGCTCGAGCGCCGCCGAGCGCTGCAACGCGCCGCTTGACGCGGGGGTCGGTAGTGCGGGTGTGGCTAGCGACGGCTCGGTCAACTCGCCTGGCTCTTCGCTCACCGCCTCACCACCCACTCCAGGGTTGCCGGCGCCGCGCTCGCGTGTCGACCATGCCGCATGGTCGCGGTGGTATCGCGATTGTGCAAGTTCATCTGGGCAAAAGGGCGAAGAATCAACGATCTTGCGCCACCTGGCGGTCGTCTGACCGCGCTCTGTGTCAAAGCGCGACGTGTCGTCGCGTTATTGGTGACGAATTCCCCCGTCGCCCCGCAATCGCCGCGACTCCGGGCCCAGGCGCGGTTGCGCCCCCGGCGGCCGGGCCGGGGGCGCAACCAAGAAGCTACCTACTCAGCGGTTGGGCTGTGGCGTGTAGCGGAGATACGGCTTGATCGTGCGGAAGCCCTTCGGGAACTTCTGCTTGGCGTCGTCGTCAGAGATCGCCGGTGCGATGATCACGTCCTCGCCCTCGGTCCAGTTGACCGGGGTGGAGACCTGGTAGCCCGAGGTGAGCTGGAGCGAGTCGAGCACGCGCAGGATCTCCTGGAAGTTCCGCCCCGTGCTCGCCGGGTAGGTGATCGTCAGCTTGATCTTCTTGTCCGGGCCGATGACGAAGACCGAGCGCACGGTCAAGGTGTCGTTGGCGTTCGGGTGGATCATCCCGTACAAGTCGGCGACCTTGTGGTCGGGGTCGCCGATGAGCGGGTAGTTGAGCGCATGCCCGGTGGCGTCTTTGATGTCGCCCACCCAGCCGTTGTGGCTCTCGACCGAGTCCACCGACAGCCCGAGGACCTTGGTGTTGCGCTTGTCGAACTCGCCCTTCAGCTTGGCCACCTCGCCGAGCTCGGTGGTGCACACCGGGGTGAAGTCCTTCGGGTGGGAGAACAGGACGCCCCAGCTGTCGCCGAGGTAGTCATAGAGGTGGATCGTGCCCTCCGTTGACTCAGCGGTGAAGTCGGGGGCTGCGTCGCCAAGTTGCAGAGCCATGCGTCGTCCTCCTGATCAGCGGGCCGATCGCCCGGTGGTTCTATCCTGGCTGCTCCTCGGCAGCATATCGACGGGATTCCCTATTGTCGACCTGCGAGGTCAGGTTTCGCTCGTAGCGGTCGTGCGCCTGGCGCTCGCGCCGGTCGCGCAGGCGACGGCGCACCTCCAAGGTCAACAGCGCCGCTGCCGCCAGCGCCAGGATCACCGTCGAGATCGTGCTGCCGGTGGACAGCACCGTCTTGCCGACGTAGTAGCCGGCAAAGGAGTACAGGCAGCCCCACATCACCCCGCCGATCGCATTGGCGAGCAGAAAGCGTGGGTAGGGGAGCTCGGAGAGACCCGCGATGCCGGGCATCAGGGCCCGGAAGACCGCGGTGAAGCGGCCGAAGAAGACCGCCCAGGGGCCGTGGCGCTTGAGGAAGGACCGCGACTTGTCGATCGCCGGGCGGTTGCGCAGGGGGCGCAGCGCCAAGAGCCGCGGGCCGAAGTGCCGGCCGACCTCGTAGCCCACGCTGTCGCCGGCGACCGCCGCCACGCAGACCAAGATGACGAGGGCGATCAGGCTGATGTGGTGCTCGGAGGCGAGGATGCCGCCGAAGACGACCGCCGTCTCCCCCGGGATCACGAAGCCGAGCAGGATGGCCGCCTCGCCGAAGCAGAGCGCGCCGACGAGGAGATAGGCCTCCCAGCCACCCAGGCTGAGTAGTGGATGGAGGAGGGAGGTGAGCATCGTCGCCTTTCTTGATCCGCGATCCTACGGTGATGCTCCCCGAACGCGGTCGCGCCGGCGCTGGGCGGCCCCGGGGCTGCCGCGATGCGAGCGGGTCGCAAAGTAGCGTGTTCGTAACATGAGCGCCTTCGGTTCCGACATCGCGCGACTCCCCAGCCCGGCGTGCCGGGGACCCGTCGCCGCCGTGACGGCGCCCTGGCGCCGACTGTGCGTCGGCGACCGGGCCGCGCTCGCGGTCCTCATCTTGCTGCCCGTGCTGATCCAGGTCCCCTTCGCCCTTGCGGGTCACCCCCTCATCCAGGGGGATAACCTCACCCAGAACTTCCCGCTGCGCTCGCTGACGGGCGAGGAGCTGGCCGCCGGCCACCTGCCGAGCTGGAACTCGCTGATCTGGAGCGGCACGCCGCTGCTCGCGGGATGGAACGCCGGGTCGATGTTCCCGGGCACCTGGCTGTTCGCCGTGCTGCCCCACCTTGCCGCCTGGTGCCTGAACGCCCTGGTGGCGCCAATCGCGGCGGCCACCGGCACCTTCGTGTTCTTGCGGGCGCGCCGCCTCGGGCCGCTCGCCGCCGCGATCGGCGGCTTCGCGTTCGCCTGGACCGGCTTCATGAGCGGCCAGTCCGTCCACATCGGCCTCGTCCAGGGGGCCAGCTTCTTGCCCTGGTCGCTCGTGGCGATGGAGGCCCTGGCACGACGGCGCGGCGAGGGTGCCCGACCCCGGGCGTACGCAGCCGGGGTGCTCGGCCTCGGCGCCTCCTTCTCCCTCACCGTCCTCGCCGGAGATCCCCGCGCCGTCTCCTCGTCGGCGGTCGTCCTCGTCGTCGCGACGCTCGCCTGCTGCTACCGCCTGGGGCGGCGCTGTGGTCGCTTCCTCGCCGCGGTCGTCGCTGCGGGGGTGCTGGCGGTCGCCTGCTCGGCGATGCAGTGGGTGCCCGGCCTCAGCTTCTTGCGCAGCTCACAGCGCGGGCAGGCCGCCTACGCCTTCTTCGGCAGCGGCTCGCTCTCCCCCGCCCACCTGCTCATGCAGCTGGCGCTGCCCTTTGCGGACGGAGGCAACGGCAACTTCGGCCTCCCCTATTACCAGGGCACCTACAACATGCCCGAGATCACGATCGGGGTCGGCGTCCTCGCGCTCGTCGCCTTCGCCGCGTTCTTGCCGAGCCTGGTCGCCGCGATCGGAGCCTGGCTTCGACGCCTTGGGCAGCGGCGCGCGCCGGCGACGGGAGCCCCGGCGGTGCCCGAGCGTGACCTCGGCTTTGCCTACGCGCTCGTCATCGTCGGGGCGCTCATGACGCTCGGCAACACGACGCCGCTTGGGCACCTGTTCGTGCACATTCCGCTCTTTGGCTCCGAGCGGCTGCAGAATCGCAACGCCGAGATCATGGACCTCGGCCTCGTGATCTTGCTGGCGCTGTTGGTCGACGAGCTCACCGGCGTGCCCTCGGCGCTTCGGCGCCGCGAGCGCCGCTCGGTCTTTGACGTGCGCGGTGCCCGGCCCCTTGGCGTCGCGGTGCTGGCGGCGATCGTCGGCTTTGGGATCTTCGTCGCCGCCGCGCCGATCACGGCTCAGCACGACTACGGCGTGAGCGGCGCCACCCCGAGCCTCCCGCTGCACCTGCTCCCCTACTTTTGCTGGGAGCTCCTCGTCATCGCCGGTGCCGGCGCGCTCCTCTTTGGCTGGCGGCGGCTCGGGGAGCGACGGCTGCGCCGCGTGCTGCTCGCGACCTGCGCCCTCGATCTCGGCGCCTTCGTCTTGATGGCCAGCTACGCCACCATCCCGAGCGCCGTCTTGTCGGGGCCGAACCCCCAAAGCCGCGCCGTGCACCGCCTGGCGGGCTTTCAAGGGCGCTTCGCACTGTATGACCCGAGCCACGCCAATCCCACCGCCGACAGCGGCGAGCTCTTGCAGCTCGGTGCGAGCGACCTCAACATCCTCCAGCACAGCCCGAGCGTGCAGGGCTACGGCTCGATCGTGGACGACACCTACGCCGCGGCCACGTCCACCCACACCTACGAAGACCTGCGGGTCGCTCGTCTGTCGGGCGAGACCTTCAACACCTTGGACCTGAGCGCCCTCGTCACCACGCCGCTCGAGCTCGCCACCCCCCTCAGCCCGCCCGGTGGCGGCGCATCGGCGGCACCAGGTGCGCCAAGTACCACGAGCGCGCGCACCTTCGCGCTCGCCGCCCATGGCTCGGACTACTTCGAGCTCGGCAATCCCACGGCGCTGCGGGCGATCACGATCACCCTGTCGCCGCCGGGCGGCACCCTGGCCCAGCACGCCGGCGCCTTGTCGCCGCGCGCCGACCCCCTGCCGGCGCGCCTTACCGTGCGCGAGCGCCTCGCCGCCGGCGGCACGAGGACGCGCACCGTCGCCGTGCACGGTGACACCGTTCAGCTCGCGCCGGGCACCTCGCGGCGCCTCGTCGGGCTGTCGGTGGCCAACCCGGGCCACCTGCGGACGAGCATCGATGCGCTCGTCGTGACGACGAGCGGGAGCCCTGCTGAGCGCCTGGTGCTCGACGGGCCGCTGCAGGGGCACCTGGCGCCACCGCACTGGGTCTGGCGCGCGGCGCTCGGCGACTTCGTCATCTACGCCAATACCGAGACCCGCGGCCTCGCCTGGCTGCAGCCGCCGCACTACCACACGCCCGACACGCGGGCCCGGGCGGCCGGCAGCGTCCACACCGTGCTCTCGTCGGTGCTCGTGCCCGAGCAGATGGTCGTCGACAGCCCGCACCCCGCGCTGCTCGTGCGCGCCGAGACCTACGAGCCCGGCTGGACGGCGCGGCTCACCCCGCTCGGCGGAGGCCCGACTCGGGTGCTCACCGTGCACCGGTTCGGCCTGGTCCAGGTCGTGGACCTGCCGGCCGGGCATTGGAAGCTGCGCTGGCGCTACGCGCCGCGCAGCCTGCTCGAGGGCCTCGTCGGCTCGATTCTCGGCACGATCGCCTGCGCGGGCTTGGTCCTCGCCGTCCTCGCCGAGCGACGCGCCCGGCGAGGACGGGGGGAGGCGGGCGCACCCGGCCACCCCCTCCGGGCGCGAGCCAAGACGGCGCGACGCCAAATTACTGGTCCCCGCATGCAAGTGCCGACGTCCTGATCGACCATTTGGCAGTCTCAAAGGCCAAATGTCGCCCAATTGCGTTTCGTCGAGAGCGGGAACGCGCAGTAATCTGTCGTTATGGCCCGCGACAATGACCGCACCCCCCCAATCGATGGACGACGAGCCCGCGGCGAGCGGACCCGCCTGCGCGTCCTCGAGGCGCTCCTCGAGCTCGTCGAGGAAGGCGAGCTCCGACCGACCGCCCAGGAGGTCGCGGCGCGTGCCGGCGTGGCATTGCGCACCGTGTACCACCACTTCGAGGACGTGGCGGCACTGCGCTCGATGGCGCTCTCGCTGCAGATGGAGCGCTACCGCGAGGTACTCACGCCGGTCGATCCGAAGCTGGCCCTCGCCGATCGCATCCAGCTCGTGGCACGCCAGTACCGCAAGCTGCTCGAGATGCTCACCCCCATCCGCCAGGCGACGATGTTCGACCAGCACGAGTCCGACGAGATGGCCGAGGGCCTGCGCCGGGCCCGCGCGATCCGGCGGGACCACATCGCCGAGGCCTTCGCCCCCGAGCTCGCTCGCCGCAGCGAGGACGCCCGGAGCCTGCTCGACTCGGTCGACCTGGCGACGAGCTGGGAAAGCTGGAACTACCTCCGCTCTGGCCTTGGACGATCGCCTGCCGCGGCCGAGAAGGTGATTGTCCGGCTGCTGTCGGACCTCTTCGGGCTGCGCAGCGCGCCGGCCAAGCGGGCGGCCAAGGCCAGCTGATCGGTGCGGCTCGCTGGCGAGCGAGCTCGGCCGTTCCCCCCGGGGTCGCCGCATCGGCGACGCGCCGGTAGCCTACGCGCGACCTTCCGATCAGCCCCTGAGGTGTGACTCCATGAGCGTTCCCGACCTCGATACCGTCGCTGAGCTCGCCCGCCAGCTGCGGGTCGACTCGATCCGTTGCAGCACCGAGGCCGGGTCCGGACACCCGACCTCGTCGCTCTCGGCCGCCGACTTGCTGGCGGTGCTGACGGCGAGGCACCTGCACTACGACTGGCGCCAGCCCAAGCTCGCCAACAACGACCACCTGGTCTTCTCAAAGGGCCACTGCTCGCCGCTCATCTACTCGCTGTTCCGGGCCGTCGGCGTGGTCGACGAGGACGAGCTGATCCACGGCTACCGCAAGTTCGGCTCCCGCCTGCAAGGGCACCCGACGCCGATCCTGCCGTGGGTGGACATGGCAACGGGATCGCTCGGGGTCGGCATCACCGGCGCCGTCGGCATCGCGCTGGCGGGCCGCAAGCTCGACAAGTTGGACTACCGCACCTTCGTGCTGTGCGGGGACTCGGAGATGACCGAGGGCTCGGTGTGGGAGGCGCTCGACAAGGCCGCCTTCTACGGGCTGAACAACCTCATTGTCATGGTCGACGTCAACCGCCTCGGACAGCGCGGGCCGACCGAGTTCGAGTGGGACCTCGAGCGCTACGCGGACCGCGTCGAGGCGTTCGGCTGCCAGGCGATCACCGTGGACGGCCACGACCTCGAGGCCATCGACCACGCCTTCAGCGAGGCCGAGGAGGCCTCCCGCCCGGTCGTCGTGCTCGCCCGTACCCTGAAGGGCAAGGGCGTCGCCGAGATCGAGGACAAAGAGGGCTGGCACGGCACGGCGCTCCCCAAGGACCTCGCCGAGCGAGCGATCGCCGCGCTCGGCGGCCCAAGCTCGCTGGTCGTCTCCTCGCTGGCACCGACTGAGGGGACGAGCGCCATCACGCCCGACCCCAAGGCCAAGATCGAGCTGCCGACCTATGCCCTTGGCGAGAAGGTGGCGACGCGCAAGGCCTACGGCTCGGCCCTCGCTGCGCTCGCCGCGCGCCCCGAGGTCGTCGTGCTCGACGCCGAAGTGGGCAACTCCACGCACTCTGAGGAGTTCTTGAAGGTTGCACCCGAGCGCTACTTCGAGACCTTCATCGCCGAGCAGGCGATGGTCGGGGTGGCGACCGGTCTTGCGGCTCGGGGCTATGTGCCCTACGCCGCCACCTTCGGGGCCTTCTTCTCCCGGGCCTTCGACTTCGTGCGCATGGCCGGCATCTCCGAGCTGGCCATCCGCCTGTGCGGTTCGCACTCAGGCGTCGAGATCGGCGCCGACGGCCCGTCCCAGATGGCCCTCGAGGACCTCGCCGCGATGCGCGCCGTGAACGACTCGGTCGTGCTGTATCCCTGCGACGGCCCCTCGACCGTGGCGCTCGTCAAGCAGATGGCCGATGCCCCCGGTGTCGCCTACCTGCGCACGACCCGGGGCGCGTACCCGACCCTGTACGGCCCGGACGAGGAGTTCCCGATCGGCGGCGCCAAGGTGGTGCGTTCGAGCGACGCGGACCAGGTGACCTTGATCGGCGCCGGTGTGACGCTGCACGAGAGCCTGGCGGCGGCCGAGGCGCTGGCGGCAGACAACGTCGCGGTGCGGGTCGTCGACTGCTACTCGGTCAAGCCGATCGACACCGCCACCATCGCCGCCGCGGTGCGCGCCACGAACGGGCGCGTCGTCATCACCGAGGACCACTACCCCTCCGGCGGCATCGGCGAGGCGGTCATCCACGCGCTGGCGTTGGCGGGCGTCGAGCTCAAGGTCGAGCACCTGGCGGTGCGCGGGTTGTCCTCGTCGGGCACCCCCGCCGAGCTCCTCGACGCGGCCGGCATCTCCGCCTCCCACATCACCGAGGCCGCCAAGCGCCTCATCGGCTGAACCGCGCACGCTGAGGATGCCCGGGCCGCCGACGCGGGCCCGGGCATCGTCGCGTCGGCGCCACCGTGCGACCGGCGTCGCGCCGCGCCAGGATCGACCGGTGCCACGGCTGCCGGATCGCCCCGACGAACTCACCGCCGAGCTGCTCGGCGGTGTGATGGGGCCGCACCTCAACGGCGCGGTGATCGCCACGGCGCTGGTCCTCGAGGCCGCCGAGGGCACGAACCGGCGCGCCCGGGTCCAGCTCTCCTATGCCAAGGGCAGCGGCCCCGAGCACGTGGTGGTCAAGTGGCACGGCCCGCTCCTCAACCGCCTGGCGCTCTTGGCGCTGGGGGCCCACGACGCCGAGGCGCGCCTCGCGGCGAGCGGCATCTGCCTCCCCCTCACCTCCCCCCGCTGGTATGGGGCCGAACGGGTTCCGGCACGCCTCGGCAGCCTCGTCGTCATGGAGGACGTGACGGCGGCCGGCGGGCGCCCGAACGACGCCCGGCGGCCCCTGTCGCTCGATGAGGTCGCCTCCGGCCTTACCGGCCTGGCCCGGCTGCATGCCGCGTGGTGGGACCGCCCGCTCCCCGCCGCGCTCGACTTCTGCCGCCCGTGGCGACTGGGGCGCGCCTTCGCGCCGATCTCGGCCGCCAGCTTGGCCCGCGGCCGCCAAAAGGCCCGCCGGGCCGGGCTGGCGCTTGGACGCGAGGGCGGTGCGCTGGTGCTCGAACGCCAGTTCCGCGCGCATGCCGCCTCGGCGGCCACCGGTCCCCAGAGCCTCCTGCACGGCGACCCGCACCCGGGCAACACCTACGCCACCGCCGAGGGCGGCACCGGCTTTTACGACTGGCAGCTCGTGCGGCGCGGCAACGCCGTCCACGACGTCTCCTACTTCATGATCTCGAGCCTGGCGCCAACCGAGCGGCGCCAGGAAGAGCGCGCCCTGCTTGGCCACTACCGCGCCGCCCTTGGCGCGGCGGGGGTCCATCCCCCGAGCGAGGCGGCGCTTTGGCGCCGCCACGTCGCCGCCCCCGCCTTTGGCCTGGCGACCTGGCTGCACACCCTCTCCTTCGGGCGCTTCCAGGACGACGAGGTGAGCCACGTGACGATCGCCCGCTTCGCGGCGGCCAATCGGGAGCTTTCGAGCTGGCAAGCCCTCGCCTGAGGTGGTGGTCCGCCGACGCCGGCCCCGCCGCGGCTAGCGTTGCCAAACATATGTTCGCTCCATGGGACGACGGGCTCGACCCGGCGCAGCTCGAGGCCGTCAGCCACGGCGACGGCCCGCTCGTCGTGCTGGCAGGAGCCGGCACGGGCAAGACCCGGACGCTGACGGCCCGGGTCGCGCGCCTCCTTGAACGAGGCGTGCCGCCCGAGCGCATCTTGACCTTGACCTTCACCCGCCGGGCGGCCGAGGAGATGATGGCGCGGGCGGCCACCTTGATCGGCCGCAGCGACCTCACCCGGCGCCTGCGCGGTGGCACCTTCCACGCGGTGGCGCACCAGATGGTGAGCGCCTGGGCCGAGCCGCTCGGGCTACCGCCCTCCTTCTCGGTGCTCGATCCGGCCGACGCGGCCGATGTGATGGACCTGTTGCGGGATGAGCACGGCCTGTCGGGAACGGCGAAGCGCCTCCCCAAGCCGGGGACCCTCATCGAGTGCTACTCGCGCTGTGTGAACACCAACCGCTCGGTCACCGACGTCGTGGCGATGGACTTCCCTTGGTGCGAGCCCCACCTCGCGGCGATCGCCGAGCTGTTCCGCCACTACGTCGAGCACAAGCGCCACCACGGCCAGCTCGACTTCGACGACCTCTTGTTGTACTGGCGCGCCGCGCTCGGCGAGCCGGCGCTCGGCGCCGAGCTCGCCGGGCTGTTCGACTACGTGCTCGTCGACGAGTACCAAGACGTCAACGCGCTCCAGGTCGACATCGTGGCGCGCCTGTGCCCCGGGGGGAGGGGGCTGACGGTCGTCGGCGACGACGCCCAGGCGATCTACGGCTTTCGCGGCGCCGATGCCGGCTACCTCGGCGCCCTCGCCGAAGCCTACACAGACGCCACGGTGATCGGCCTCACGACCAACTTCCGCTCGCTCCAGCCGATCCTCGACCTCGCCAACGCGCTCCGCCCGGTGGCGAGCACCGGGGCGACCGCGCTGCGCATCGAGCTCCGCGCGACGCGCCCTGGGGGGAAGCGGCCGAGCCTGTTGCGCTGCTATGACGCCAACAGCGAGGCGCGCGCCCTCGTCGACGCCGTGCTGGAGCGCCACGAGGCGGGGCGGCGCTTGTGCGAACAGGCGGTGCTCGTGCGCGCCGCCCACCACGCGGACCTGATCGAGCTCGAGCTCACGGCGCGGCGCGTGCCCTATCGCAAGTACGGGGGGCTGCGGTTCTTAGAGGCGGCACACGTGAAGGACTTCGTCTGCGCCGCGCGCCTGATCGACAACCCCGCCGACGACATTGCCTGGTTCCGCCTGTTGCGCCTGCACGAAGGGATCGGCCCGGCGCGGGCCCGCCAGCTGCTCGAGACCTTGCCGCCCCGGCGCCCCGATGCAACCGGCGCGTGGGAGGAGACCGTCGCCGCGGCGCCGCCGATGGCCCGGGTGGCGCTCAGCGCGACCCTCGGCGGCCTGGCAGCGGCGCGGGCGACCACCGAGCTGTCAGGGCGGATCGAGCAGGTGCTGTCGGTCGTCCGCCGCCTCGTCGAGCAGCACTACCGCGACGCGCCGGCCCGCCTCGCCGATCTCGAGCGGCTCGGTGACGCCGCCCGCGCAAGCGAGGACCTGGCGAGCTTCCTCGCCGGAGTGACCCTCGACCCGCCGGCTTCGACGAGCGACCGTGCCGGACCGCCCGAGGTCGACGAGGACTTCCTCATCATCTCGACGGTGCACTCCGCAAAGGGCCTCGAGTGGCCGGTCGTCCACCTCCCCCACCTCGTCGACGGGGCGTTCCCCTCCGACATGGCCCTGCGCAGCCCGTCGGGCCTCGCCGAGGAGCAGCGGCTCTTTTACGTCGCGATCACCCGGGCGCGCGACGAGCTGTGCGCCTACAGCCCTCTGCGCATGCCCCACCACCGCGTTGCCGGCGACGACCGCCACTCGCTGGCGCTCGTCAGCCGCTTCCTCGACGAGGCGGCGAGCACGCTCGTGAACGTGCACGAGCAAGACCGGCGCCTCGGGCGCGTCGCTTCGCCGGCCGGCCTCGCCACGACGGCGACGCGCACCGCGATCGCTGCGGCGGTCAGCCTCGAGGGACTGTGGCACTGAGCTCGGCTCACCGTGCTGGCGGTCCGTCGCCGGCTGGTTGAGCGTGGCCCGCGTCTCAGCTCCGGCAAAGCGGCCGACCAGGCGGCACTGCGGGTGCAGGCCTTCCCCAAGAGCGAGAGGTGGCCCGAGGGACCAGGCGCCGAGGCGGGGAAGGGGGGCGACTGAGGCGCGCCTCGGAGGACCACCTCCTCGGCGAGGGCGAATTCGGCGCACGATCACGTCCGCGCTCTTGGCCATCGGCGTCCAAGCGCGGACCGCGAGCAGATCATCGATCAGCTGCTTGCGTCGCCGCGCGCTGGCATTCCCCCAGGATCAGCGGGTCAGGTCGATTGAGCTGGTCGAGGCGGTTCCGAGGACCGGCCGGCGGTCCTGTTGCACCTCGAGGCGCGGCTCGCTGCACGCCGGACGTTGAGCGGGACTATGATACGAGAAGTCGTATCAATGAGGTGTGCTGTCATGTCAGCAGGGCAGCTGGTGCGAACCGCAAGGAGGGGCAGCAGGCTTACCCAGCGCGCCCTGGCAGCCCGGGCGGGGTTGCGCCAACCTGCCCTCGCTGACATCGAGCGCTCCGCCCACGACACCCGCGGCGAGCAACTGGATCGCCTGGTCAACGCCGCAGGCTGGCGTCTCGTTGTGCTTCCGACGGCCGCGCGTTCAGCGGCCGAATGGGCTGACTACCTCTACCAGGAGCTCCGGTCCAAGAGTCGAAGCGACGCCTTTGCTGTCCGCGTGCTGGTCGGTCTCAGCGACGACCTCGCGTCGGTGTCGAAGCCTCTGCGGGTCGCCTTGTCCGTCGCACCTCCAGCTCCTTGTGGGGACGCGCGCTTCGACGCCGCGATCGCCGCGGTGGTGGACCATTACCTCTCCAGGGACCGATCGCCGGTGCCGAGCTGGATCCGGGAACCCTCGAGAGTGCTGGGCGATCCTTGGATCGTGTCTCCACACACCGATCCGGCCGATGTCCCGGCGGCGTTCCGACGCCACGGCGTGCTCTTGGCCGCGTCCGAGTTGGCAAGCGTCTGACGTGCTCTTCGCAAGGCAGGACGTCGAAGAAGTGCTCGACGCTCTGGTAGCCGAGCTGGTCGCCGAAGCTGCTGAGGCGACCATCCGCATTGTCGGCGGCGCAGCCGTAGCGCTCCAGGTTGGTCGAGAGGCCATGACCGGGGACATCGACGCCCTTCACGCGTCCTCGCCAGCGGTCAGCGCGGCGGTGCAGCGCATTGCCGACGCTCGCAACTGGCAGAGGAACTGGCTCAACGACGCCGTGAAGATGTACGTCAGCCACCAAGACACCGAGAGTGACTGGGAGTTGCGCACCGACGAGGACGGAGTTGCGGTCCTCGTCGCCCGGCCCGAGCTCCTGCTCGCGATGAAGCTCTACGCGGGAAGAGGAAGCCGAGACGCCGACGACATCGATCGGCTCATTGACGCGTGCGGGATCGCCTCCGCAACGGCCGCACTGGAGCTGTTCGACTGCTATTACCCGGCCGAGGAGATCGCAGCGCCAGCCATGCGCCAGTTGTGGCATCGTTTCGCAACGACCACCCCATAGCGACGGCCTCAGCAGCGCGCAGAAGAGCCCGCGCTTTCGTGGTCACGCGCCTACATAGCGCTGCAGGCGAGGGGTGTCGGCAGGTCAACCAACCTTACGAGCAGGTCTCTACCGGTGCCGCGAGGACGTCCTTTCCTCGTCGTTCCTCGGAGTTCATCGGCCGCGATTTGCCCACCAGGATCAACGCTTGTTGCCGAATCCGAGTCGTCCTGAGTTCGCCAGTGAGTTGGGAGCTGGGTGGGCACCTGCCCCGATGTATCACCTATTGTGGTACGCTCGCCCGCGGCACGGGCGATCTCGGTTCGACTGGACGATGAGGCCGACACGGCCCGCAGAGCCCTGGTGGCCACTGGCTTGACCCAGTCGGAAGCGATTCGCGTTGCCCTGGTTGGACAAGTCCGCTCCCGGCGCCGGAGCAAGGAGCTCGCGGCCGAGGTCGCCGCGCTGGAGGCGGAAGAGCGCGAGATGCTGGCCGTTGCCGAGCTGATGGAATCCCTCCGTGCTGCGCGGTGACGTCTCTCGCTTTCGCCTCCCGCGCGGCGTCGGTTGCGAACAGCACCGCTACGGCGTCGTCGTACCGGCCGATGAGTTCCTCCCAGGATCGGACGTGATCGTCGCCCCAACCTCACGCAGCGCCCGCGCCGCCTCCTTCGGACCAGAAGCCGAGATTGCCGGCGCGACCACCTGGGTGCTCGTCGAACAGATGGGCGCGGTTGATGCACGGCGTCTGGGCGAGCTCGCCGGACACCTTTCTCGTGAAGAGATGTGGGGAATCGACGAGGCGCTCGTCGCGATCCGCGACTTGCGCTGACCGGGGGCCATATCGACCAGCCGCATTTCGCACCAGCCGGGCTGCGTGAGTTCGCGTCTCGCTCGATTTTCCTCCTCAAATCCGAGCTTGCTCCGAACGCAGGTCGTCCTGAGGGTGCGTCGCCTTCCGGTTCGGACCGACGGGCCAGTCCACGGCGAGCGCGAGCGGCGGGGCGGCGATGGATCAGGGCTCGAGCGCGAGGCGCAGCCCGAAGCCGATCAGCACGAGCCCGGTGCAGCGGTCCATGCGGCGGCGGATGTGGACCGAGGCGATCCAGCGCGTGATCGGGCCCGAGGCGGTCAACAAGATGGCGAAGTAGATCGCCGTCAGAGCGATGAAGATCCCTCCGAGCGCGGCGGAGAACCACCCGACCGGCTCGTGGTGGGGGACGAAGCCCGGCAGGAAGGTGACGAAGAAAACGCCGACCTTGGGGTTCAACAAGTCGGTCAGCAGACCCGCCGGGTACCCGGTGCGCAACAATCCGGCGCCGCGCGTCGGCTCGAGCGAGCCCTCGCCGCGCGACGCCAGGGAGCGGATGCCGAGCACGACGAGGTAGCACGCGCCGGCGATGCGCAGGCCGAGGTAGGCGTCGTGGCTCGCCTGCAGGACCGCCGAGAGGCCGAGCGCGGCGGTCACCACCCACACCGCCAGCCCGCTCAGCACCCCCGCCACGGTGCGTGCCGCCACCGCGCGCCCGCCGCGCACCAAGTTGCGCAGCACCACGAGGGTGTCGGGACCGGGCAACAAGACGATCAAGATGGCCGCCGCCGTGAAGGCGAGCAGGCTGGCGAGCATGCGACATCCTACGTGGCGGCGCACCGGGCAGCTCGAGGGCCGTTCGCGCGGGGGGCCGCCGAGCGAATACGGTTCGGCGGGCGCCGCAGGCGCCACGTGACCGCCGAGGAGGGACCGCACCCCAATGCATGCGACCGACACCGCCTGGGTGCTGATCAGCGCCGCGCTGGTGCTCTTCATGATCCCAGGCCTCGGCCTCTTCTACGCCGGCATGGTCCGCAGCAAGGGCGTGCTGTCGATCATCGTCCAGAGCCTGGTGGTGCTGGCCGTCGTCACGGTCTGCTGGGCGATCTTGGGCTTCAGCCTCGTCTATGGCCACGACGCCGGCGGCGGCCTGATCGGCGACCTCTCCTTTTTCGGCCTCGGCCACCTGAGCGCCACGTTGCCGGGCTTCGGCCACCACCTGATGGTGCCGCCCGAAGCGGTGATGATCTTCCAGCTGATGTTCGCGGCCATCACCGCCGCCCTCATCACCGGGGCGGTCGTCGACCGCATCCGCGTCGTCGCCCTCGTGGTGGTGATCATCGCCTGGCTCTTTGTGGTCTACGTCCCCCTCGCCCACTGGGTCTTCAGCCCGACCGGCTGGCTCGCCCACCTCGGGGTGCTCGACTTCGCCGGCGGCACGGTCGTCGAGATCAACTCGGGCTTCTCCGCCCTCGCCCTCGCCCTCGTCATCGGGCGCCGTCACGGCTGGCCCCGCGACCCGATGCTGCCCCACTCGCTCCCCCTCACCATGTTGGGGGCGGGGATCTTGTGGTTCGGCTGGTTCGGCTTCAACGCCGGCTCGGCCCTCGGCCTAAACAGCGACGCGCTGCACGCCTTCGTCAACACCCAGTTGGCGGCGGCGACGGGGATGCTCGGCTGGCTTGCCTTCGAGCTCGTGCGGCGCGGCGTCGCGACTGGACTGGGCGCCGCCTCGGGGGCCGTCGCCGGGATGGTCGCGATCACGCCGTGCGCCGGATATGTCGGCCCGATGCCGGCGCTGTTGATCGGGGCGATCGCCGGCTTCGTGTCAGTGAGCGCGGTGCAGCTGAAGTTCCGCTTCGGCTACGACGACTCCCTCGACGTGCTCGGCATCCACGGGGTTGGCGGCCTGGTCGGCATGGTGCTGCTCGGTCTGTTCGCCGAGCGCTCGGCGACGGGAGGCGCAAGCGGCCTGTTCCTCGGTGGCGGGCTGCACCTGTTCGGCCTCGAGGTGCTCGCCGCTGTGGTCTCGGCCGCCTACGCCTTCGGGGCCACCTACCTGCTCGCCCGCGGCATCGACCGCGTGCTGCCGCTGCGGGTGCCGCTCAATGACGAGCTCGAAGGGCTCGATGTGACCCAGCACGGCGAGCACGCCTACTCGCCCACCTCGCCGGCGCGCTGAGGCGCAGCGTTACCATCTGACGAAGGATGCGCCGGCCGCTCCGGTGCGCCAAGATGGGCCATCGCTTCCTCCCTGCTGTCGATGCGCGCCGATCGCTTCATCGCCCCGAGCGGCGAGCCCATCCGCCTGTGCGGCGTGGCGCTCGGCGGCTTTTTGAACATGGAGAACTTCGTCACCGGCTACGCGGCGAACGAGTCGCTGATGCGCGCCGAGGTCGCCGCCGTGCTCGGCCACGAGCGCGCCGAGGCCTTCTTCGATCGCCTCCTCCACGCCTTCTTCCGCGCGGCGGACGCCGACCTGATCGCCTCGTGCGGCTTCAACTGCGTGCGCATCCCGGTCAACTACCACCACCTCGAGGACGACCGGCACCCCTTCCAGGTGATCGAGGCCGGCTTTTCGCACCTGGACCGGACCATCGCGCTCCTAGCCGAGCGCAACATCTACAGCGTCATCGACCTCCACGCGCTGCCGGGTGCCCAGAACGCGCACTGGCACTCGGACAACCCCACGCACCTCGCCCAGCTCTTCTCCCACCCCCACTTCCAGGACCGGGCGGTGAACCTGTGGGAGGCGATCGCGGACCGCTACAAGGACGAGGCCTTCGTCGCCGGCTACAACCCGATCAACGAGCCGGCCGATCCATCTCGCGAGGTGATCGGTCCGTACTACGCGCGCCTCGTCGCGGCGATCCGCTCGGTGGACCCGCACCATCTGCTGTTCCTCGACGGCAACACCTACTCGACCGAGTTCGACGTCTTCACCGAGCCCTTCGAGAACACCGTGTACGCCTGTCATGACTACGTGCCGGCCGGCCTCGGCTACGGCGGCCCCTATCCGGGGCCAACCCGGGGCGTCTACCACGACGCGGCGAGTATCGAGGAGAAGTTTCTCGAGCGCAGCGAGTACGCGCGGCGCACCAACACCCCGATCTGGGTCGGCGAGTTCGGCCCGATCTACACCGGCGACCCCACGATCGACGCCCAGCGCAGCCAGCTGCTCGGCGATCAGCTCGACTGCTACCGCCGCCACGGGGCGAGCTGGTCGCTTTGGACCTACAAGGACATCGGCATCCAGGGCCTCGCCTACGTCGCGCCGACCACGCCCTACCGCCAGCGCTTCGACGGCTTCGTGGCGAAGAAAAAGCGGCTGGCGGCGGACGCGTGGGGCACCGACGGGATCGGGCCCGCCGAGGTCAGCGTGCCGCTGCAGGAGCTGATGGCGGCCGAGTTCCCCGACTTCGACCCCTATCCGTGGGGGCGCGCGGACTGGGTGCGCACCTTGTTGCACCACATCATGTTCGCCCAGCCGCTCGCGGGCGAGTACGCGGCGCTGCTGTCTGGGCTGAGCGACCAGCAGCTCGACGCGCTCGCGGACTCCTTCGCGCTCGAGCACTGCGTCGTGCGCGAGCCCTTGCGCAGCCAGCTCGCCGCTGCGATCTAGCCGCGTACCACCGAGATCAACCGAATCCGACAAGGGGGAAGCGATGCACCTCGTCCGCTACCAACACGCCGGCGCGTTGGCGCGCCCGGGCATCTTGGAAGACGGCGAGGTGCGCCCGCTCGAGGGCGTGGCCTCCCTCGAAGCGCTTTGGGCACTGCCCGCGAGCGAGTTCGCCGCCCGCTGCAGGGACGGCGCGCGCACCAGCGGGGTGCCGCTCGCCGAGGTCGAGCTCCTCGCTCCGATCGACGGCCGCACCGAGGTGTGGGCGAGTGGGGTGACCTATGAGATCTCCCGCGAGGCCCGCATGGAAGAGAGCGAGGCCGCGGCCGACATCTACCGCCTCGTCTATGACGCCGAGCGCCCCGAGCTCTTCTTCAAGGCGGTGTCCTGGAAGGTCAGCGGGCCGGACGGCCCCCTTGGGATCCGCGAGGACTCCCCGGTGAACGTGCCCGAGCCCGAGCTGGCGATCGTGTGCAACGCGGCCGGTGAGATCGTCGGCTACAGCATCTGCAACGACTGCTCATCCCGCTCGATCGAGGGCGAGAACCCCCTCTACCTCCCCCAGGCCAAGGTCTACGCCGCCAGCTGCGCGCTCGGCCCAGGGATCCGGCCCGCCTTCGAGGTGCCCGATCCCTACGCGCTGTCGATCGCCTTGCGGATCGTCCGCGGCGACACGGCCGTCTTCGACGGCGTGACGAGCACGGCGCGCCTGCACCGCCGACTCGACGAGCTCGCCGGCTACCTCTTCCGGGCCGACCGCTTCCCGAGCGGGGCGGTGCTGTCGACCGGCACGTGCCTTGTGCCCGAGACCCCCTTCACGCTCGAGGCGGGCGACGAGGTCGAGGTCACGATCGAGGCGCTCGGCACCCTCACCAACCGCGTCGTGCGCGGCCTTTCGGCCTCGACCTGAGCGATTCAGCCGACCGAGCGAACCCACGCACCTCTCGAACCCAGGAGCACGCCACCAGCGAACCACGCGACCACAGGAGCCTCGGGCATGCGCATCTCAGATCTGAAGACCTTCGCCGTCCACGACCCGGATCGTCCGGACCGCAACTACTTCTTCGTCAAGATCTTCACCGACGAGGGGGTCACCGGGCTCGGCGAGGCCGGCATCACCTGGAAAGAGCCGGCGCTCTCGGGACTCGCCGACGTCTACCGCCCACTCCTTGTCGGCGAGGACCCCACCCGGATCGAGCACCTCTGGCAGCTGTTGTGGCGCGGGCAGTTCTTCCGGGGGGGCCACGTGCACGGCGCCGTGGTCGCCGCCATCGACATCGCCCTGTGGGACCTTCGCGGCAAGGTGCTCGGCGTGCCGGTCTATCAGCTCTTGGGCGGAAAGACCCGCGACTACGTCCGCTGCTACTGCCACGTCCAACAAGGCGCCGACGCCGCCAAGGACGGCACGGGGATCCCCGAAATGGTCGAGTACGCGAAGGCCCGGGTCGCCGAAGGCTGGCGCTTCGTCCGCTTCCACGTGAGCGAGGGGCCAGTGCGCCACCGCGAGCGCCGCCACGAGCAGGCGCGCGCCCTGTCGTGGACGGTCGACGCCTTCTCCGAGCTGCGCTCGGCACTCGGAGACGAGATCGAGATCTGCGTCGACTTCCACCAGCGCACCACGCCGACCTATGCCATCCAGCTGGCGCGGGCCCTCGAGCCGATGCGGCCGTTCTTCATCGAAGACCCCATCCGCGCCGAAAACCCGAGCGAGTTCGCGCTGTTGCGCGCCCAGGTCTCGGTGCCGATCGCGACGGGCGAGCAGCTCTCGAGCAAGTGGGAGTGGCGCGAGCTGATCGAGCGCGACCTGCTCGACTACTGCCGCGTCGATCTGTGCATCTGCGGAGGCCTGAGCGAGAGCCGCAAGGTGGCGGCGTGGTGCGAGACGCACTACGTCGAGCAGGTCCCCCACAACCCGCTCGGGCCGGTGTCCACGGCCGCCTGTGTGCACTTCGACCTCTCCACGCCGCTGTTCGCCGTCCAAGAGCTCACTTGGCGCCCCGGAGTGCTGGAGGGCATCGTCACCACCGACCTGCGCCTCGAGGGCGGCAACCTGTACTCGGGCAACCGTCCAGGCCTTGGGGTTGAGCTGAACGAGGAGGCGGCCGCCGAGCTCCCCTACGAGCCCCAGCAGCCCCACGTGCTGTACCGCGACGACGGGTCGATCTCGGACTGGTAGGACGACGGCGACCACGTGCCCCTTGGCGCATCACTGAGGTGTCGAGCGCCAAACCGCACGCGACCGACGACGCCGGCGGCAAGCTCAGCGCTCCCGCGGCTGGCGGTGCCGCGCGATCTCGTGAAACTTGCATTGCGGTGAGATACGTCGGTGCGAGATTGGTTCGATGGGCGGCGGGGTGAGCTCAGCTTCCTCGAGGACGAGCCAGCGCGAGTCGTCCGAAGCGGTGCAGCGAGATTCGTCTTCCCAAGGCGACGCCGCCGCGTCGGCAAGTCGCGCCGCCTCGAGCACGATGCCGCAAGGGCCACACTGCCGGACGCGCCGGTGAGCGGCATGAAGCAGACGCCGATCGAGACCCAGATGAGCGTGGCAGCGCGGCGTCCCCTGGCGGTGTCGACTGCTGCTGGCCGCGCAGCAAGGACGGGCCGAGAGCGGCTGGCTCCGGGGCGTTTGCCTGCGGGAGCCAGCCGCTCGAGGTCACCGCGAGGTGCTAGCGGCTCCCCGCCCGGTCGATGACTGCGCTCGCCGGGGTCGCCTCGATCACCGAGAGGCTCGAGTTGCGAGGCGCGCGCACCTTGACGAGCCCGGGATCGCCATTTGCGATGCTCGCCGCACCGTGCAACACGATGCGGGTCGTCGTGGCGATGCTGAAGGTGAGCGAGGTGCCGGTGACCGCCGTTCCGGTGAGCGGCACGCCCCAAAAGCGAGGCGGTGCCAGGGTGACGGTGATGCTGCCGTTCGCCGTCGCGCTCGGCGCGATGTAGTTGCTGAGCGTGCCGCGGATCACGTAGCTCTTGTCGACGTGCTGCTCGTGCCCGCCGCGATCTCCGCTGGCATCAGCCTGGTCGATGACCGCGAGCGCCGGGGTCGCCTCGAGCGTCGTCACACTCGAGCCCTTCGGGGCGCGTACGAGGACGGTCCCGCGGTCGCCGTTGGCGATGGCCGACGCCCCGTGCAGCACGACACGGGTCTGGGTGGTGATGGCAACGGTGAGCGTCGTGCCCGTGAGCGCGGTGCCGGTGAGGCTCAGGTCCCAAAGGGGTGGCGGCAGCAGGGTCACGGTGATGCTGCCATTTGCCGTCGCGCTCGGCGCGATGTAGTTGCTGAGCGTGCCGCGCAGCACATAGGTGGCATCGGCATGTCCTTTGCGGCCACCGTGGTCCCCGAGGTCCGCGCCGCCTTGGGCCTGGTCGATGACGGCCAGTGCCGGGGTCGCCTCGAGCGTCGTCACACTCGAGCCCTTCGGGGCGCGCACGAGGACGGTCCCGCGGTCGCCGTTGGTGATGGCCGACGCCCCATGCAAGACGATGCGGGTTGCCGAGGTCACGGCGAAGGTGAGCGCCGTGCCGGTGAGCACGGTGCCCGTCAGCGGCTGGTCCTCGCCCTGGGGTGCGAAGACCGTGACGGTGATGCTGCCATTTGCCGTCGCGCTCGGCGCGACGTAGTTGCTGAGCGTTCCCCGCAGGGCGTAGGTGGCATCGGCATGGTCCCGGTCACCGCGGTGCGCGAAGGGCGCGCCCGGGTGGGCTGGGTGGGCCGGCTGTGCCGCGTATGCCGCGGGGGTGCCGAGCAACATCAAGGTCGCGATGAGCGCGGCGATGAATCTCGCCATGGTGGTTTCCTTCCTCTCCTGGCCGGGATCGAGTGGTTAGTGGGTTCGCGCCGGATTGGACTGCTGGTGGTCATTCGGCGGGTGCGGCGATCCCTCCTTTCCAGCCGGAGAAGTGCCGTCGCCGGCCGCGTGCCCCGATGATCCAGGGGGCGCGTCGGTCGTCGCCGTCGCGCTGAGCGGGGTCGGCGAGGCAGATGCGGTCGTCGTGGTGGTGGCGGTGCCCGAGAGCGCCGGTGCGGGCAAGGGCAGCGAGCTCGGCAGGGCGCTGGCCCTCGTGGTCCGCCGATGCCGATGGCCGGAGCGTTCGCCAGGGTCTCGGTGCCCGCCTCGACCGTCACTCGCGCGCCGGGGTCGCGGCGAGCTCACCGGTGCGGGCGCGGTCGTCGCCGACGGGCTGGTCTGCGGCTCAGAGGCCGGCGGCGCGTCGCGGTGGGCAGCATGGCGGCGAGGTCGCGTCACACGGCCCGACGCGTCGGCGGCGGGCCGCGTGCTGCTCGGCTGGCCGTTGGGCGCACCGTCGCGGTGCGGCCGCTCGCCGCGACGCAGCGCGCGCTCGGACGGCCGCGGCGTCTCAGACCGGCGGCTGGTCGCCTCCGGCGGCGCCGTGCCGCTTCGCAGCGCGGTGGCAGGAACGCTCGATCGGCGCCGCCGAGCGCGCTGATCGTTGGCGGCGTCGCGTGGCTGGGTCGACGCGGCCGTTTCGCCGCCACAGTGCGCCACGTGCCGCGCCCTCGCGCCGAGCACCGGGTCGAGCAGGAAGGCCCCAGCACCCTGCGGCGAGGAGGCGGCCCCGCCGCAGGCCACCGGGTGCACCCTCGTCGCCACCCTGGCGGCACCAGATGCCGAGGACGGCTGGTACGAGGAGGACCCCGAAGGCAAGCGCACGGACGAGGACGGCAGGGACGAGGACCGCTGCGGCGAGGAGGGGAACCTCGTCGTGGCCGGGAGTGCGGCCACGGCCGGCGTCGTGGTCGTGGCCGGGGTGGTGGTCGTCGTCGTGCTGGTGGTCGCCGGGCTGACCATGGCCGGTGGCTGGTGGGTCACGGCCGGAACCGGGACCGAGATCCCGACGTGGGCGAGGCCGCGGGCGACCGCCCGCTGGATGCCGGACGGAAGCGCGCCGGTGGCGGCGGCGGCGACGCCACCCACCACCACGACCGCGGTCGCGGCGAGCGCCACCACCTTGACCGAGTGCACCCGAAGGGTCCGGCGCCGGCCGGTGTCGCTCGGCGCTGACGGCGCGGCGCGCACCGCCATCGCGATCTCGGCGACGAGCTCGTGGCCGGCGAGCTCGGACGGTGCGGCGGCGCCGCGGGCGGCCTCGATCAGCGCCGCGACATGGCGGAGCTCGGCCGGTGCGTCCTCGGGAGGAACGAGCCCGTCGAAGAGGCGGTCGGCGTCACTCGAGCGGGCCATGTCGAGGGATTCATCGTCCGGGCCGCTCACGGCGTTACACCGTCGGCGGCGAGCTGGCCGGCGAGGCGGCGGAGCGCGCGGTGCTGGAGCACGCGGACCGCACCCGGGCTCCGCTCGATCACCGCGGCCGTCTCCTCGACGCTCAGCCCTGCCACCACCCGCAACAAGACGACCTCGGCCTGGGCTGGAGGGAGCCCGCCGACGAGCTGGTCGATCGCTTGTTGGGCGGAGAGCTGATCGACGACCGTCTCGCTCGGGTCGTCACCTCCGGATCGGTCGTCGCTCGCCTCGAGTGGACGAGACGCCGGTCGGCGCCCCTCGGCGCGGTAGTGATCGACGACCCGGCGCCGCGCGACCGTGAAGAGCAGCGCGCGGAAATCGGCCACCTGGCCCACAACACTCGGGAGCTGGCGCGCCAGCGCGAGCCAGGTCTCTGCGGCGAGATCCTCGGCGACCCGGGGCGCCTGGCGGCGCAAGAAGCGCAGCAGGAGCGGCTGGAACGCCGCGAACAGCTTCCCGATCGCCGCCTCGTCGCCCTGGCGGGCTGCGACCAGCGCGCCCTCCAGGCGATCCAGCTCCACGGCGACAGCGTCGCACAGGCGCCAGGCCGCGCCCACGTACGTGCGCGCGCGTGCGACGCGCTGGCTAGCTCGTCGCCGCGGTCACCTCGGCGAGGAAGCCGGCGAGGCGCCGGGCGAGCGGCCCGAGATCGATCGGCTCGGGGCGCACGAGCGCCATCGCCACGCCGAAACAGAACGGCCGCGGCGCGAGGCGGTAGGCCTCGAGCGGCGGGGGCCCGCAGCTCTCCGAGCCGAGGCCGTGCAGCGCGTGGTCGAGGCGCAGCCAGGTGCGCTCCTCGGCGACGAGCTCGTCGCGATGGCGCGCCCGGTCGAGCGCGGCGGCCGAATGGCGCCCGGTCCCGAAGTGGAACGGCACCGGCGCGCTCACCACGAGTGAGCGGTGGCCGTCGCTCAGCGCGCACCAGCGCGTCTCGGCATGATTGCCGTTCTCCTGGGGCACGACGTAGGGGGTCTCGAGGTCGGCGACCGCCGCCGCGTAGCGGCCGATCCGCCCGGCCTCTTTGGAGTCGGGATAGGTCTCCTTCGGGCCAAGGCCGTACCACGCCGCGTGGTCAAAGCCCCGAGCGAGCGCGAGGTGCAGCCCGATGCGTCCGAGGCTGGCGGGAGCGGGGCCCGAGAAGTCGCCGTCGATCACGATGGCGAGATAGCCGCGCCCGTCAAGGACGTAGCGGTAGCGACACCTCGCCCCCCACTCCCACACCGGCGGGGCGACCCGCGTCTCGACCTCGACCAGACGTGCCCCGAGCGAGGTGACCTCGCCGGTCGACACCTTGTCGACGCGGTGCTGGAGCAGCGGCAAGCCGGCGCGCTCCCAGATGACCGCGGCGCCGTCCTTGCGCAGCGCGGCGCGATCGTTGTCGGTCGGTGCCCGCCACAGCTCGAGGCGGGGCGCCACCGCCAGCGCCTCGGCGCCGGCCCCCTCGAGTGAGGTCATCCAGCCACCTGAAAAGCCGATCGTGGTCCCGGGCGCCTCGAGCGCCACGGCGTCCCCGCCGAGCTTGCGCACCCGCGCCGCGCCGGTGCCGCGGGAAGCGGCCGAGGGCGCCGGCGCGCCCGGCTCGAGCACGAACTGCGCCCAGGCCTCCTCGTGGCCGGCGGCGCTGTACGCGGTGGCCTGGCGCCGCCGGGCCGAGACCTCCAGGACGACCTCGCCGCCGAGACCTGGCGGCAGAGCGAGCTCGATCTCGGCGGTCGCTCCGGGGTCCGCCTTCAGCGCCGGCAGCTCGCCGGTGTGGCGAACCACGCCGTCCTCGAGCACTCCATAGCTCGCCTCCAGGCCCTCGAGGCCGGCGAAGTCGAAGCGGTTGCGCACCGACAGCACGACGCGGTGGCCGCCATCGGCCTCGCGATCGGCGCGCACCAGGTCGAAGACGACGGGTTCAGAGACCCTGGCGAGCTCGCCGAGGGCCGGCGAGGGCGTACGGTCGGGGAAGCACAGGCCGTCGATGACGAAGTTCCCGTCATTGGGCCGGTCCCCGAAGTCCCCGCCATAGGCATACGCGCCGGGCCGGGCACCGCCGGGGAAGGTGAGGCCATGGTCGATCCACTCCCACACGAAGCCGCCTTGCAGGCGCGGCGAGGCCTCCATCACCTCCCAGTACTCCTTCAAGTTCCCCGGGCCGTTGCCCATCGCGTGCGCATACTCGGTGAACACGTGCGGCTTGTCGAGCTCGCGCAGGGAACCGAGCCGCTCGAGCTCCTCGACGGTCGTGTACATCGAGCCGTAGACGTCCGCCATCTCGGCGTTGTGGCAACGTTCGTAGTGGATGAGACGCCGCGGATCGAGCGCACGAGCCCGCTCGGCCATGGCGTGGTGGTTGGCGCCACATCCCGACTCATTGCCGAGCGACCAGAACAAGATGCTCGGGTGGTTGCGGTCGCGCCGCACCATCCGCTCGAGGCGGTCGAGGTAGGCGGGGCGCCAGGCGGGGTCGTCTGAGAGCCGGTTCCAGTCCCCCACCACGTCCATGCCGTGGCACTCGAGGTCCGCCTCGTCGATCACATACAGCCCGTACGCGTCGCACAGCTCTAAAAAGCGCGGGTCGGGTGGGTAGTGCGACGTCCGCACGGCGTTCAGGTGGTGTGCCTTCATCATCTCGACGTCTTGGACCATCGCCGCGAGCGGGATGGCCCGCCCGAAGTCGGCGTGGAACTCGTGGCGGTTGACGCCGCGCAAGGTGATCGCCACGCCGTTGAAGAAAAAGCGCCCGTCGCGCCGCTCGAGGTGGGTGAAGCCGACCCGCTGGGCCGTCGCCTCGATCACCTCGCCATCGGCGCCACACAAGCTCACCGCCACGACATAGCGCTCGGGCAGCTCGGCCGACCACGCGGTCACCGCGCCGCAGTCGATCTCGCCGGACGCTTCGCCGCCCTCGACGAGAAAGCGCGCGGGTGATGGCATCCCCGCGCCCGACAGCGCGACCTCGACGAAGCCGCCCGGAGCCTCCTCGGCGCCAGCGACCGCCACGCGCGCCGCCAGCACGCCGGTTCCCCGCGCCGGGTCATAGCGCGCCTCCAAGACGACGTCGGCGAGGTGGCAGCTCGGCCGCCAGGACACCGAGACGTCGCGGAAGATCCCCGACAGCCACCACATGTCCTGGTCCTCTAAGTAGCTGCCGTCGCAGTACTGGTACACGGCGACGGCGACGACGTTCTCGCCCGGACGCAGCACGTCGGTGACGTCGAACTCGGCGGGCATCCGGCTGCCCTGGCTGTAGCCGACGAAGGTGCCGTTCAAAAAGACGTGGAAAGCGCTGTCGACCCCCTCGAAGCACAGCACCACCCGACCGTCCTCGCACCACGGCGCCGGGATCTCGAAGCGCCGGCGGTAGCAGCCGGTCGGATTCTCCGAGGGCACCTTGGGTGGATCCACCGGGAAGGGGTAGATGACGTTCGTGTACTGCGGCGCGCCGTAGCCCGCAAGCTGCCAGTGCGACGGCACCGCAAGGTCCGCGAAACACGCGTCGTCGAAGTCCTCGCGCTCAAAGCCCTCGGGGACCGCGCCTGGCCGCGGGGCGAGCGCGAAGCGCCACGTGCCGGACAGGCTCAGCTCGCCAGCCGACTCGCTCGGGTCCATCGCGAGCGCGGCCTTCGTGCTCGCATGGCGGCTGAAGGTGGCGTGCGGTGCCAGTCGGTTGCGCTCGAGCAGCGCCTCGTTGGCAAAGTCCGCTGGCTCGAGCGCCACAAGGTCGCGATAGGTCGGGTCACTCACCGGCAACGGCACCAAAGCTCAGTCCTCTCGCGACGTACTTCTGTAAGAAGGGGAACAGGATGAGCATCGGCAGCACCGAGATGAGCGAGCCGATGATCACCTCCGGATACAGCGGCTGGCCGGCGCCCGGCTGGTTGAGGTCGCTCGCCCAGGCCGACAGTCCGACAGTGAGCGGGAAGCGGTTCTGCGAGCCGAGCAGCACGAGCGGCAAGAAGTAGTTGTTCCAGGTGCCGATGAACGACAGCAGGAACATCGTCACCATGCCGGGCATCAAAAGCGGTCGGGCAATCTTGGTGAGGATCCGGCCCTCGCCCGCCCCGTCGATGCGCGAGGAGTCCATCAGCACGTCGGGCACGGCGTCAGCGCAGTAGATCGACATGAAGTAGACGCCGAAGGGATAGACGAGCAGCGGCAAGATGACGCCCTCGTAGGTGTTGGTCAGCCCGACGGCATGCTCGAGCAAAAACAGCGGCACGACGAGCGCCGTCGCCGGGATCATCAACGAGCCGACGATCAGGCCGAAGACGGCGCCGCGCATCTTGAAGCGGTACTTGGCGAGGCCATAGCCGCACATCGTCGACACCGCCGTCGCCAAGGTGGCCGTCACGATCGCGTAGACGAAGGAGTTGAGCAGCCACCACTTGAAGTCTCCGCCGCCGTAGGTGAACAGCGAGTGCAGGTTGGCCCCCCACACGATGTGCTTGGCGGGAAGGAACGTGGCCGAATTGAACAGCGAGGTGGCCGACTTGGACGAGGCGATCACGAGCCAGTAGATCGGCGCCAGCACGTAGAGTGCGGCGATCACGAGCACGGCGGTGCCGGCAGTGATCTTGAAGCGGCGCGCGATGACCGGGTAGCGCAGCCCGACCCGGTGCGAGGCAGCAGCCGTCGCCATCAGGCCACCGCCCGGTTCTCGCTGCGCGGCATGACCCGCCGGCGCACGAGGCCGAAGAACGCCGTCGTGGCGACGATGGTGATCGCCGCCAGCACGACCGACTGCGCCGCGGCGAGCTGTTCGTTGCCGAAGGAGAACGCCGTGTTGTAGATGATCTGGTTCGGCGTGTAGCTGCTGCCGATCGAGGCGATGTCGTTCAAGATCACCGGCTCGTTGAACAACTGCAGCGTGCCGATGATCGAGAGGATCACGATGAAGAGCACCGTGCGGCGGATCAGCGGCAGCTTGATGCGCCAGGCGATCGACAGCTCGCTCGCCCCGTCGATCTTGGCCGCCTCGAGCGCCTGGCGCGGCACGTTCGTGAGGCTGGTCAACAGGATCGTCATGTTGTAGCCCGTGAACTCCCACGTGACGATCAACATGATGGCGTACAGCGCCAGCCGGTAGTCGAGCGGGCTGATCGGGCCCGAGGTGAGTCCGAGCTTGGAGGGGATCGACAGCGCCCCGTTCAGGTCTGGCTCGAGCAAAAAACCCCACATGATGGCGGCGATCACCCCGGGCACCGCATAGGGCAGGAAGTAGATGAGCGCGAAGACCCGCTTGCCCTTGCAGTACGGGCTGTCGAGGAACATCGCCAGCAAGATCGCGAGGCCGATCATCACGCTCACCTGCACCGCACCGAAGTAGGCCATGCGCTGCACGCCGCTCCAGAACTCGGCGTTGCCGATGACCGTGCGGTAGTTGAGCAGGCCCGCGAAGCCCCCGGTCAGGGGCGAGCGCAGGCTGAGCACGATCGAGTAGATGAGCGGCCCGGCAAAGAACAGGGCGAACAGGGCAAGGAACGGGACCGTCATCAGCGCGCCCGCCCGCCCTTGGCGGCGCTCGTCACTGCGCTTTGGGACGAGCAGGCGCCCCGCGGCGCGCTGGCGTCGCGGCGGCGTTATGAGTTCAGCTGGGGCCTGCACCACGCTCGCTCCACGGCAATCTCCTCTTTCCTCCCGGCGCTCGGCGCCCAGCCGGCGCGAGGTGAGCCCTCGCGCCGGCCAGGTCGTCGATGCGTGACGCCTTGATCAGCCCTGGACCGAGTAGCCCGCCGACTGCGCGTAGGAGACGAGCTGGGACTGGGTCGTCTTCAAGGCCGCGTCGAAGCTCTCCTTGCCGGCCGCTGCGGCGGTCAGCTGGGTGGTCACGTAGTTCCCGAACTCGGTGTCCCACGGGCTCCACTCGAAGTTCGTAGGAACGTTGTTGGCGAACTTGGAGAACTGCGCGTTCACGTTGCCGGAGAAGTTCGGCACCGCGGCGTTGAACTCCGGGACGCTGGCGCGCTGCAGCGAGGCGGGGAACAGCCCCCGACCGCCTCCCGCGGGCGTCGCCGGCTTCTCATCGATCGCCAGGCCGCTCTTTGAGGTGTTGATGAAGGCCGCGAACGTCGCCGCGTCCTTCACCAGGTTCGACGGGCAGTCCTTGGTCACCGCGTTGGTCGAGCCACCCCAGTTCGCCGAGGCGTGCCCCCCGGCGCTCCACTGCGGCATCTGGGTCACCGCCCAGTGCTGGGTCGTGTTCTTGGGCAGGTAGGCGTCCACCATGTAGGTGGGCGACCAGCCAGCCCCGACCATCGCGGCGTAGCGGTCCTGGGCGATGTGGTGGCTCCAGTCAGCGGTGAAGTCGTTGTCGACCGCGACGGCGCCCTCTTTGACCAGCTTGCCCCAGAAGTTGAGGACCTTGCGCTCGAGCGGGCCGTTCAGGTCAACCTTCCAGGTGCCGTTCGCCTCGAGGTGGTAGGGGAAGGCCCCGGCCTGCCAGAACAGCGACTCGAGCTCGTCCGCGTCGTTCGGCGCGAAGTAGGTGAGGTACATCTTCGGGTTCGCCTTGTGCAGCGCCACGGCATCGCTCGCGAACTGCGCCCAGGTGGCGGGGACCGGCAGGTGGTACTTCTTCAGCACCGCCGGCTGGTACATCAGGCCCATCGGGCCGATGTCCTCGGGCATGGCGTAGACCTGGCCGTGCTGGGAGACCTGGTTCCACACCCACTTCGGGAAGTCCTTCTTGTAGGAGGACACATACTTGGTGATCGGCAACAGGTCCTTCGCGCCGAGGAACTGCGGCAGGTGGTCGTACTCGACCTGACTGATACAGGGCCCCGTGCCACCGGCGAGCGCCGTCGTGAGCTTGGCGTAGAAGGTTCCGCCCGAGCCATAGGCGGGTGGCGGCTTGATCGTGATGCCCGGGTGGGTCTTCTCGAAGTTGGCGATGACCTTTTGCGGATTGGTCGTCCACGTCCACCAGGTGAGCGACACCTTGGCGGCCCGCGGCGCCGAGTGCTGGCCGACCGCCGAGGCCCCGGCGCCGGTCGCGATCAGCGCCGAGCACGCGGCCGCCATCCCGACGGCCGCGGCCGCACGCTTGCGCAATTTCATGCGTTCCCCCTCATCTTCCCCCGACCGGGGCCATGCGGCGCCCGGATCTGTCCATGGCGGCCCGACGGCTGCCCGTTCGAGCCATGCCCGCTTGGGAGCGCTCCCAACCGCGGGTGCTGGGCACCATATCAGTCGCCTCTGGACGCGGCAATGACGCGTAACCTTTGCGGCCGTGCCCCTGGGTCAGGACGGCGATGGCGTCGCGACGGCGCCGGCGCGTCGGCGTGCCGGCGCGCCCAGTACGGTCCCGCCACCCCCGCATCGCTCGCTGCGGCGGCCGACGCTCGAGGACGTCGCACGCGCGGCGGGCGTGTCCCGGGGAACGGTGTCGCGGGTTATCAACGGCGGCCAAAGCGTCCGGCCGGCCGTGGTCGCGACGGTGAACGAGGCGATCGCCCGCCTCGGCTACTCGGTCAACCAGGCGGCGCGCAACCTCGCCCGGGGGCGCACCGGCTCGGTGGCCTTCGTCATCTCCGAGCACCAAGAGCACCTCTTCGAGGACCCGAACTTCGGTCTGTTCGTCCGGATCTTCTCAAGAGAGCTGCGCCAACGCGGGATCCACCTGCTCGTCACGACCGCGCAGGACCAAGGCGAGGAGGACTTCCTCGGCGACTACCTGAGCGCCGGCCACGTCGACGGGGCGCTCTTGGCCCTCCCCCATGAGGGCGAGCCGCTCCTCACCCAGCTGCTCGACCGCCACGTCCCGCTCGTCGTGCTCGGCCGCCCCGCCGACGCGCACGTCGCGGCGCGCGCCTCGTGGGTGGCGATCGACGACGAGCACGCCGCGTTCCTGGTCGCCTCGCACCTGGCCGCGCGCCGGGACGGGCCGGTCGGCACGATCACCGGGCCGCTCGACACGAGCAGTGGGCGGGAGCGCCTCGCCGGCTTTCGCCGCGCGCTCGGCGTCCGGTTCTCCTCCGACCTCGTCGCCATCGGCGACTGGTCGTCCAAGAGCGGCGAGGCCGGCGCCGAGGCGCTGCTGGCGCGTGAGCCGAAGCTCGCCGGGCTCTTCGTGGCGTCGGATCTGATGGCGCTCGGTGCCCTGCGGGTGCTGCGTCGCCATGGGCGGGCAGTGCCCGAAGACGTCGGTGTCGTCGGCTTCGACAACTCCGCCTCGGCAGTGACCGCCGATCCCCCGCTCACCACCGTCTCGAACCCGATCGAGGCCACCGCGCTCGAGGCAGTCGCGATCTTGAGCCGCCTGATCGAGGGCGAGGACGCTCCCCAGCACGTGTTGCTCGACACCGAGCTGTTCGTGCGCTCCTCGGCCTGACGCCCTACGCGGCGACGTGGTTGGCGGCACCTTCCTCGTGCGCCCCGAGCTCTTGCTCGATCTCCTCGAGCGAGCGGTTCTTGGTCTCTGGCACCCGGAACATGCTGTAGAGCACCGCGAGGAGGGCGAAACCGCCAAAGAGCCAGAACGTGCCGTCCTTGCCGATGCCCTTGGTGAGCGACAAGAAGAAGTAGGACACGAGGAAGTTGGCGGTCCAGTTGACCATCGTCGCGCTGGCCATCGCCTTGGAGCGGATGCCAAGCGGGTACAGCTCGGCGATCATCAGCCAGAACACCGGTCCCAGGCTGATCTCGAAGAAGGCGAGGAAGCCGAGCACGCAGACGAGGCCCACCCACGCCTCGTTGTGCTGGAAGCTGTGGCCGGTAGAGAAGTACCACCCGAGCGCCCCGAGCGAGGTGACCATTCCGGCGCTCCCGATGATCAACAGCACGCGGCGGCCCACCCAGTCCAATAGCAATGCCGCAACGAGCGCCCCGAGGAAGTTCACGACGCCGAGGCTGATCGCTTCGTAGACCGCGGTGTTGGTCGTCGCGCCCATGAACTTGAGCACGCTCGCACCGAAGTAGATGACGGCGTTGATCCCGACCGCCTGCTGCAAGAACGCGAGGATGATGCCGACGAGCACCATCGGGCGAAGCCGCGGGCCGATCAGCTCGCCGAGCTTGGTGCTGCGCTGCGCGTTGACGACGTCTTGGATCTCACCGACTTCGTCGTCGATCTCGTCGCGATCGCGCGTCTTCGCGAGCACCGCCCGGGCCTCGTCCTCCCGCCCGCGCTCGAGCAGCCACCGCGGGGTGTGGGGGACGATCACCATGGCGATTGCCAGCGCCAGGCCGGGGATCGCCTCGACGGCGAACATCCAGCGCCAGTTCTGCGCCCCGATGCCACTCAGGCCGTAGTCGGACAGGTAGGCGACGAAGATGCCGAACGCGATCATCACCTGATTCAGCGCCGTCATGCCACCGCGCAGCGACTTCGGCGACTGCTCGGAGATGTACATCGGGGCGACGAAGGAGGCGCTGCCGACCGCCACCCCCAACACAAAGCGCGCCGCGCAGACGAGCTCGACGTTCGGCGCGGCCGCCGACCCGAGCGCGGCGAGCACGAACAGGCATCCCCCGCCGAACTTGGTCCACTTGCGACTGATCGCCTCCGCCAGCCATCCCGCGAGCGCGGCGCCGCAGATCGCACCGAGGAGCAAGGAGCCCACGACCCAGGATTCTCCGAACGAGCCGATGTGGAGCGCCTTGGCGAAAAACGGCTCGGCACTTCCGACCACGCCGGTGTCGAAACCGAACAGGAAGCCGCCGATCGCTGCCAGCACGGCGATGCCCGCCACGTAGCGGTTCTTCGGCCGGGCCAACTCCCGGACAAAGCTGATCATCGACCCCTTCTTCTCTAACTCGCGCTGGGCGGATCGCGACGTCGCGGGTCATCGACCGGATATCGCCGGGCCACGACGGTCACGTTGGGCTACCTGGCTGTCCTGGCTACCCGCCGCGCATGACCTCAAACAAGAGGCCCACCGCCCCCATCCGGACCCATCGCCCAGGCGACGCGCCCCTCGGCGGCGCTCAGGGGGCGAGCAGGGCCTGGAGGCGTCGGCCGGCGAGCACGAGGCCGAGGACGCCGAGCGCCGACAGCTCGGCGACATGCCAGATCAGCCCGACCGACACGGCACCGACGTCGAGCGAGCGGATCACGTCGACGCCCTGGTAGAGGGGGCTGACCCGCACCAGCCAGGCCAGCGCGCCCGGGTACACCGACAGCGGGTAGAAGGTGCCCGAGAACAAAAAGAGGGGCAAGAGGGCGAGCGCGGCGGTGTCGAGGTCCTGCCAGCTGCGCATGTAGGAGGTGACCGCCATCCCAAGGCCGGCGAAGCAAAAGCTCAAGAGCGTCGCCACCGGCAAGCAGGCGATCGCCCAGTAGGAGTCGACCATGCCGAGCCCGGCCATCACCGCGAGGAAGGCCGCCGCGTAGATCGTGCCGCGCAGCACCGCCCAGCCGAGCTCGCCGAGCGCGAGATCCGAGGTGCTGATCGGCGTGGCAAGCACCGCTTCGTAGGTATGGGCGTACTTGAGCTTGTAGTAGAGGTTGTAGGTGCTGTCGAAGATGGCACCATTCATCGCCTGGGCCGCGAGCAGCCCGGGCGCGACGAACTGCGCGTAGGTCACCGCCTTGTTGCCCACGCTGAGCCCACCGACCAGGTGGCTGAGGCCAACGCCCATGCTCAACAGGTACAAGAAGGGCTCGACGAAGCCCGAGATCAAATAGACCCAACCGCGGCGATAGACGCGGATGTTGCGCGAGATCACCCGCGCCGCCCGGTCGGGACTCGGCAGGACCGGCGTCAGTCGCCACGGCGCGACGAACCGCCCCCGCGGATCGAGCTCGGCGCCCGCCGAGCCCGCCTCCGCCAAGGCCATGGGTCCCCGCTCGCTCATCTTGCGAGGCGGTGCTGGTAGGTGCGGCGGGCGACCAGGAAGCCGCCGGTGGCCATCACGAGCAGGTAGGCGCCATGCGCGAGATTCTCCGGTGCGCCGAGCGTCCCGAGCGAGCAGGCGCGCTCCAGCACCACGCCTTGGTACAGCGGGGTGCAAACCGCCAGCACGCGCAGCACCTCGGGCAGCTCGCCGATCGGGAAGAAGCAACCCGAGAAGAGGAAGAGCGGCACGACGCCGAGGCGCTGGATGCTTGAGAACGCAGAGTCGTTGTCCCTCGTGACCGCGAACGCCGCCACCGGGGCGCCGAAGGCCAGCGCCACCACGATGGCGATCGGGACGCCGACGATCGCCTCAGGAGACGACAGCGCCCCGAAGGCCGCAGCGACGGCGAGGAAGAAGGAGGAGGCAAACAGCGCCCGCACCCCGATGAAGCCGAGGTGGCCAAAGACGATGTCGCCGATGCGCAGCGGCGAGGCGAGCTGGCCGAGATAGGCGTAGTCCCAGCGAATAGCGCCCATCACCGGATAGGTCGCCTCGTGCACCGCGATCTGCATCATCGAGGCAGCGAGGATCCCCGGCGTGACGAAGGCGAGGTAGCTGACCCCCCCGATCGTGCCGGCGCCGTGGTCGGCGGCGAGGTGGTGGTTGACGAGGTGCCCGAGCCCAATGCCGATCGCCGCTAGGTAGACGAGGGGGTAGACGACGTTGCCGGCGAGCGTCGAGCGCCAGGTGCGGCTCCAGCGGAAGCACCAAAAGCGCAAGGCGCGCCACGACAGGGCGCGTGGGCGCGCGAGTGGCGCGGACGGCGCGGCGAGCGCGTCGGCCATCAATCGACCAGGCTGCGGCCGGTGAGGCGCAAGAACACGTCCTCGAGCGAGCCGCGGCGCACGAGGACGCCCTGGGGGCGCACCCCGGCGTGCTGGACGAGCTCGAGCAGCCGATCCCCGTCATCGCCGTAGCAGCACAGCCGATCGGTGAGCTCCTCGACGCGCTCGGCGTGCTCGCGCAGCACGCCGAGCGCGCGTGGCCGGTCGGCCGCCTCCAAGCGCAGCTCGAGCACCTCGCGACTCGAGTACTTGGCGATCAGCGCCCGGGGCGCACCCTCGGCGGCAATCTGGCCGCGGTCCATCACGACCAGCCGATCGCAGAGCTGCTCGGCCTCGTCCATGTAGTGCGTCGTCAAGATGAGCGTCACACCTTGCTGCTTGAGCTGGTAGAGGCGCTCCCAGACGAGGTGGCGCGCCTGGGGGTCGAGCCCGGTGGTCGGTTCGTCCAAGATGACGAGCTCCGGCCGAGAGATCAGGGCCCGCGCGATCACGAGCCGCCGGCGCATCCCGCCCGACAGCGCGTCGACCTTCGCCCCGGCGCGGTCCTCGAGCTGGGCGAAAGCCAGCAATGCATGCGCCCGCTCGCGCACAACCTTGCGCGGCAACCCGAAATAGCGGCCATAGAGCAAGAGGTTGTCGAGCACCGTCAGCTCGGTGTCGAGCGCGTCCTCCTGGGGCACGAGTCCGATGCCCGAGCGGATCTCGGGGCCGTGGTGCGCAGGGTCCATGCCGCGCACCAACAGCTCGCCGTCTGAGCGCGGCGACATGCACGCGACCATGCGCATGGTCGAGGTCTTGCCGGCCCCGTTCGGACCGAGAAACCCGAAGAATTCCCCCCGAGAGATGGAGAAGTCGATGCCGCCGACGGCGGTGAAGTCACCGAACCGCTTGGTCAGCTGGCGGGCATGGACCACGGTGTCCGACAGCAGCGACATGGAGGTTCACCGTAGCCAACGCCACGGGAGCCCGAAGCCAGCCCTCCAAGTGCCCGGCGACGCCGGGCAGGCCGTGGTTTGGATCAGGCCGCTCCTTGGCGGCGCGACTCGTGGCGACCGCCATGAGCGCGCGCGGGCGCGGAGACCATCTGCAGCGCGACGCCGGCGCGATCGCGGGGCCACCCCTCTCCCGGGCGCGTCTCGGGACGCACGGCCGAGGAGATCCGGACCACCGCAGCGGCGATCACCGGACCCGTGTCCGCCTTGGTCGACCGCATCGAGCGCCTCGGGCGCCCCGCGCCACGCTCTTCGCCCTCTTGCGGCGCAGGGCTCGCGTGCTCGGTCCGCTCCTCGTTTTCGGAATATCCATTCATCAGCTTCCTCCAGCGCGCAGCGCATCGCATGAGACCGGTACCGTGATGGCTACGCCACTTGGGCGCTACCCGGCGCTCCGGGGGTGAAAACGCGTCGTGGCCCGTTCGTGCAGCTCACGGGCCCGGCGAGAGCAGTCAACCAATCAGGCAATCGAGTCGCAGGGGGCTTCATGGACGAGCTGTTCCAGGTCAAGGTGCGTGAGCAGGCCGGCGCCAGCGTGGTGAGCGCCGAGGGCGAGGTCGATGTGTCCACCGCACCGGCGTTGCGTCAGCGCCTCTATGAGCTGCCCGATTCGGCCAAGGTGGTCGTCGACCTGTCCGAGGTCACCTTCCTCGATTCGACCGGGCTCGGCGTGCTCGTCGCCGCGCTGAAGCGCGTCCGAGAGAGCGATGCGGGGGGCGACCTCCGCCTCGTCGTGACGCGGCCACAGGTCTCCAAGGTCCTCGAGGTGACCGGCCTGTCCACGGTCTTCTCCGTCTTCCCCAGCCTCGACGAAGCGCTCGCCTGAGCGACGCTCCCGATAGAACGGCACGCACATGAGCGAACACCCATTAGCAAGTGACCTGCCGGGCTGGACCGGGCCGAGCGACGAGCTCGAGCACGTCGAGCTCGTGCTGCCCGTCCGTCCCGAGCTGTGGGCGCTCGCCCGCATGACCGCGAGCGCCATCGCGGCACGCCTCGACTTCAGCGTCGACCAGCTCGAGGACCTGCGGCTCTCGATCGACGAGCTGTGCACCTCCTGCGCCGTGCAGGCGAGCGCCAACAGCCGGCTGCACCTCGACTACCGCTCAGATGACCGCTCGGTGTACGTCATCTGCTCGGTGTTCCCCGTGCTCGATGCGAGCGACGAGGACGACCTGCAGTCCTTGGAGCTCTCGGCGCGCATCTTGGAGGCGCTCGTCGATGAGCACGCGATCGAGGAGGTGAAGGAGGGACGGCGTCGCGGTTGGCTCGTCATGCGCCGCGACTCCGGGTCTTGATGGCGGTCCTCACCTCGGCCGGTCGCAGCGAGGAGCTCAACGACAAGCTGCGCGAGTACGCCCGCACGCGGGACAAGGAGCTGCGCGACGAGATCATCGCCGCCCACCTCGACCTCGTCGAGCACCTCGCCCGTCGCTTCATGCGCCGCAGCGAGGCTTACGACGATCTCGTCCAGGCGGGCTCGATCGGCCTGATCAAGGCGGTCGATGGCTTCGACCCCGACCTCGGCTTCGAGTTCGCGGCCTACGCCTCCAAGACGATCGTCGGCGAGCTGAAGCGCCACTTTCGGGATAAGGGCTGGTCCGTGCGCGCCCCGCGGCGCGTGCAGGAGCTCTACCTCGGCCTCGGCCAGGTGGTCGACGAGCTGTCCCAGCGCCTCGGCCGCTCGCCGACGGTCAAGGAGCTCGCGAACGAGACGGGCGCATCCGAAGAAGAGGTGCTGGAGGCGCTCGAGGCCGGCCATGCCTACCGCTCGGCGTCCCTCGACACCCCCGGACCCGAGGGCGAGCCGCTCACCAGCCGGCTCGGCGCCGACGACGACGCCTACGACAAGATCGACGAGCGCGACCTGCTGCTCCCCCACATCGCCCAGCTGCCGAGCCGCGAGCGCCTCATCTTGCACCTGCGCTTCGTCGAGGACCTGACCCAGTCCGAGATCGCGGCGCGCATCGGCATCAGCCAGATGCACGTCTCGCGGCTTTTGGCGCGCAGCCTCGCCAAGCTGCACGACGCCTGCCAGGCCGACTCCTGAGCCGCCCCCCGGCGTATCTTCGCCGGGGGCGGTTTCTTCTGCAAGACACGGGGCAATTGTCTTATCAAGTGACGTCTTTCGACGCCGACGAGGGGAGACTTGACCGTGTTCTTGGCATTGTTGTTCCTTGCCGTGGTGCTGTTGTTCGGCGGGCTCGGCTTTGCGATCCACCTGTTGTGGATCGTCGCCGTGATCGCGCTGCTGCTCTGGCTGATCGGCTTCTTCGTCCGAGGCGCCGAGCGCAGCTGGTATCGATGGTGACCGGCTAACGGTCCCCGCGCCGCCGAGGTCGGCGCCAGTGCGCGCTCTGTTGGCGCACCCACCGCCCGCAGCGCTGCTGCGGGCGGTGCCGCGCCCTCGCCCCTTGCCCGAAGGGGCTCCAAGACGAGGGAAGCTCGGGGACCTCGATCAGTTCCAGCTCCCCTCGCCGCGCTCGGCGCGTGGCAGCTGGAGCTCGAACCAGACGCACTTTCCCTCCGCGCCAGGGCCGTCGATGCCCCAGCAGCTCGAGAAGTGCTCGACGATGGCGATGCCGCGACCGTGGTCCTGGCTGAGCGAGGGGTGCCGCAAGACCGGCACCTCGTGGCTGTGATCGCCCACCCGAACCCGCAGCAGCCCGCACGCTGGCGCGTAGGTGACCTCGAGAACCGCCTCGCCTCGCCCGTGCACGACGGCGTTCGCCACGAGCTCGCTCGTCAGCAAGACGGCCACCTCGATCGCCTCGGGGGGCTCGTTGCAAAGGAGCTTTCGGATGAGCGTCCGAGCCGCCCGCGGCGCGACCGCGTCGGCCAGGTGACGGATCACCGGTTCATCCGCAGGGGCGTCACAATGGTGGGTGGTGAGTGCCATAGGGCTCCGATCGGGCGAGGTGCGCGATGCAGAGGGGGTCGGATCGGAATTTCCCCTGGCCAGGTCGGCTCCATGCCCCCTTGCCCGCAGGTGTGCCCGCCTGGACCGGTTCAGTGCGGGCACCATGGCCGTGCCCGTTGGGTATGAGCCGGCCGTGATCGCCACCTTATTGTCCCCGCTCACAACATTTTCCCCGCGCACGGCGGCGCGTCCCGGCGGTGTCCTTCCCGAGCCGCTCCCGCCGATCCCCGATCCGCGCCCCGAACCGCCGATCGAGCCACCGAACCCTGGGCCCGGCCCAATCCCCCCTCCTTCTCCCCCGCCGCCCGCCGAGCCGCCGCCGATCGGCCCTGGGCCGATCACCGACGCCGGGCGCACGTGAACCCGATCGAGGCAGGGCTGCGCCGCGTCGACCGCTTCCAGCAGCGCCACACGGCGACGGCGTTCCTCTTCGGCGTCCAGAAGAAGTTCGGCGACGACAACGCCGGAACGCTGATCGCCAACCTCGCGTACGCCGGCTTCGTCACCTTGTTCCCCTTGATGCTCTTGTTGGTCACGGTGCTCGGCCTGCTCGCCGGCTCGAGCAGCGCCATCGCCCACTCCATCGAGAAGTCCGCCCTCTCCCAGTTCCCGATCATCGGGCCGGAGATCCAGCACAACATCCACGCGCTCCATCGGGCATCGGCGGTCTCGCTCACGATCGGCATCCTCGGGCTCTTGTGGGGCGCGACGGGGCTCAGCCAGACCGCGATGTATGCGATGGAGGAGATCTGGAACGTCCCGGGCGTCATCCGGCCGAACTTCGTCGGCCGCCTGTGGCGCGCCTTCGCCTTCCTCGGCGTGCTGGCGCTCTCGGTCGTCTGCTCCGCATTCCTCTCGAGCTTCGGCATCGTCGGCCAGCGCGGGTTCCTCCTCGGTGCGGCCGCCGAGATCGTCTCGGCCCTGTTGAATATCGGCGCCTACCTGCTGAGCTTTCGCGTCCTCACCCCGCCCGTGGTCCGCACGCGCCAGCTGATCGTGGGCGTCGTCTTCGGCGGCATCATCTGGACCGTCGTCCAAGCGGTCGGCGGCTACCTCGTCGAGCGCGACCTCAAGCACGCGAGCCCCGTCTACGGGCTGTTCGCGATCGTCCTCGGGCTGGTCGCCTGGATCTACCTCGCGGCCCGGGTGGCCGTCTACGCGAGCGAGGTCAACGCCGTCCTCGCCTACCGCCTCTGGCCGCGCAGCATCATCCAGCCGCCGCTCACCGAGGCCGACGAGCGCTCCCTCACCTTGCAGGTGACCGAGCAGCGCCGCCGCCCCGAGCAGCGCGTCGAGGTCACCTACGACGCCGAGCACACCTCGGTCGCCCCGGCCCAGCGCGCGCAGCCCTCCCCGAGCGCGCCCTATGCGCGCTCTGCGCACGACGACGACCACCCGGCACCAGCCGGGGCGTGAGGCTCGACAACCTGCATGGCCCCGCAACGATCATGGTGCGGCGATGAGCGCGGGGGTGCGCTCATCGGTCAGGCACGGTCGCATCGGCCCAGCTCAGGACGGGCCCGGCGCGGCACGGCCCGGGCAGGGGGGGGAGCCCGGGCCGTGCCCTTCGACCTCGCGAGCCGTGCCCGCGGGGGGAACGGGACGCTCAGCGATGAGGCCTGGAACAACCATACGACCTTGCCACGACCCTGGGGTCGGTCCCGGCCAAGAGCAACAGATCTGCAACGAAGGAGCGGCACGGCGGTGCTCTTTCGTCGCCGCCGCGTCACCTGGCGGCCGGGCGGCGATCGAGGTGGCATTGGGGCGTCATCAACGCGTCACGATCTTGCGCCGCGCGGCCCATCGGCCGCATCAAGCCCGGGCACGCCACAAAGAACTGCCACGTCCGGCGCGTGCACTAGTTGCACCACATGGGCGGGAGTCGGGCGCGCCGCAGGGCACGCCCGACGCCGGCGGCGCGCTGCCGGGTATCGTGACGTGCCCTGCCTGGGGTGGGACCCGCCCCCGGGGCTATTCCGGGGGCGGGTCCGCCTTGCTCGCTCGGGTTGATCAGCCCCGAGGAGACAGGTGCAGCACGACGACCTCGTTGGTCGGCGTCGCCGGCTGAGCCGACTCGTACGGGTTCGCCGGGGTCGGCCAACCCTTGATGTGCTGGCCGTTCACCTCCGACCACGCCACGCCGTAGACGAGCGGGATCAGCGGGAGGTTGGTGGCCATGTACTTCTCGATCGGCGCCAGCGCCGCCTTCTCGGCCGCGAGCGTCGGTGCCGCCGCCACCTTGTTCAGCTGGGCGTTGATCGCCGCGTCGTGGAGGTGCTCGTAGTCACCGCTCGCCGACTTGGTGTCGAGCGTGCTGTTCAGCCAGCCGTTGAACATCGAGTACGGGTTCACGCCGCCGTTCGACCAGTGGATGACCGAGTCGAAGTTGCCGTCGGCGACGTCGTTCGACCACGCCGTCACGGTGAGCCCGTTGAAGGTCACGTCCATGCCGGCCTTCTTCAGGTCCGAAGCGATGATCGAGGCGTCGGCCGCGTAGTCGGTGTAGGACGACGGGTCCGAGATCGAGAAGGTCAGCGTCTTGCCGTTCTTCTGGAAGTACCCGTTGCTGCCCATCTTCCAGCCGGCCTTCTCGAGCACAGCCTTGGCGGCCGAGACGTTGGCGGTCGGCGCCAGCTTGGCGCCGGCGACCGCGGGCGAGAGGTAGGCGTTGAAGACCGGCAGCGTGATGCCGCTGGCGTTCACCGCCGGCGGCTCGAGGCCGGCCTCACCCTGGGTGCTGATCGCCTGGCGGTCGACGGCCAGGCTGATCGCCTGGCGCACCGGCAGCTGGTTCAGCGGGAAGCGGTTCAGGTTCGGCTCGAGGGTGACCGTGTTGAGCGGCGCCTCCCAGGCCGTGTTCAGCTTCGACTTCGACAAGAACAGCTTCTTCAGGTTCGGGATGAAGTTGCCGGCCCAGTCGAGCTGGCCCGAGAAGAGGGCCTCCTCGGCGTTGGTGTTCGACGCGTAGGCCGGGAAGTCGAGCGTCGGGATGCGCACCTTGCTGGCGGCCCAGTAGTTCGGGTTCTTCACCAAGGTGAAGCCCTGGGGCGTGAAGGTGCCGACCGTGTAGGGGCCCGAGCCGACCGGGTTCGGGTCCACGTAGGTCGCCGGGTTGCCGACGCCGCTCCAGATCTTCTTCGGGACGATGTACACCGAGGCGATGTTCTGCAGGTTGGTGTACTGCGGCGTCGCGAAGCTGATCGTGACCGTGTCGCCGGCGGTGGCGACCTTGGTGATGGCGAGCCCACCGGTGTTGATGGCCGGGTTCTTCTTCACGAGCTCGTAGGTAAAGGCCACATCGGCCGGCGTGAGCGGCGAGCCGTCGGACCACTTGGCGCCCTTGCGGATGGTGAAGACGACCGACTTGCCGCCGTTGGTGAACTTGTAGCCCGTCGCCAGCCAGGGGTAGATCACGCCCGCCTTGGCGGCGTCGAACTGCAAGAGCGGCTCGTAGACGAACGAGGTGCCCGCCACGAGATAGATGGCGTCGGTCGTGCTGAACGGGTTGAAGCTCCGCGTCAGCGTGTTGGTCGGGCTCGACTCCATGGTGAGCACGACGCCCGAGGCCGCCGACGAACTCTGCACGCCGATGCTGGCCAGCGCCGCGGCCATCGAGCCGGTTCCGATGAGGCCGGCGGCGACGATCGCGCCGACCTTCTTGTGCTTAAGGAAGTCCTTCATCAGTGCTTGATGCCTTTCTGCTCTGCCTGAATGTGTGACCGCAGCGGGACGGCGCTTCGCCGCCACGCCCCCTGCCGGGGGGCACCGGGACGGTGCCCTCGTGGTCGCCGCCCATCGCGGCGAGGCCGGGCTAGGTCTCCCTCACCTCGTCCCCCCTTTCTCGAGCTCCCGCAACGACCGCGGGGGCCGCCGCATCGAGCCGCCAGCACGCCGCGGCCCGACTCGGTCCGATGCGCAGCAGCGGCGGACGCTTGGTCCGGCACTGCTCCGTCGCAAAGGGGCAGCGCGGGTGGAAGCGGCAGGCCGCGATCGAGGCCGCGCCCTCCACCCCACCTTGGGCACCCTTCTCCTTGCCGTGGTGCAGGACGCTGCCGAGGTCGTCGGGGTCCGGCGCCGAGGACACGAGCAGCTGGGTGTAGGGATGGGCCGGCTGCTGGGTCACCTCCTCGGCGGGGCCGCGCTCGACGATGTCGCCGGCGTACATGACGAGCACCTCGTCGGCGAAATAGCGCGCCGACGCGATGTCGTGGGTGATGTAAAGCACCGCGAGCTGCAGCTGACGGCGCAGCTCGTCGAGGACGTTCAAGAGCTCGAGGCGGATCGACACGTCGAGCATGGACACCGGCTCATCGGCGAGCAGGACGCTCGGGCGCGCGGCGAGGGCGCGGGCGACGGCGACGCGCTGGCGCTGTCCGCCCGAGAGCTCGTGGGGGTACTTGGCCAAGAACGGCTCGGCCGGCGTGAGGCGCACCTGCTCCATCAGCGCCACGAGCTCGGTCTGCAGCGCCTCGCCGCGCCTCGCCTGGTGCAGGCGCGTGGGGCGCTCGAGGTGGTAGCGGACGGTGTGGACGGGATTCAGCGAGGCGAAGGGGTCCTGGAAGACGTACTGGACCTCGCTCTTGTAGCGGCGAAAGGCGCGGCGCCCCCGCACGTCGACCACCCGGCCATCCAGGCGGATCGTGCCCGAGCTCGCCTGCTCCTGGCCCGCCAGCAGCTTCGCCACGGTCGACTTGCCCGAGCCGCTCTCGCCGACGAGCGCCACCACGGCGCTGCGGTAGAGGTTGAAGCTTGCCTCGCGCACCGCGGACAACACGGTGTGGCGATCGATGCGGAAGTTCTTCGAGAGGCTGACCGCCTCCATCACGAGCGGGCCGCGCGCGGCCGCCGGGGAGCTGAGCGGCGCGGCGTCCGAGACGGGCGCGAGGCCGAACGTCGAGGTGGACTGGTCCATCGTGCCGCTCACTGCTCTGCCCCCTGGTCGGTGGCGACGTCGTGGGGAACGCCGAGCGGTCCCACGCCAGGAGCGGGATGGACACCGTTGGCCTTCGGGCCGACCGGAAGCGGCCCGGTGGTGCCGACCGGGCCCGCTGTCCCGGGCGCCGCCAACCCGGCGATCGGGATACCCGCGGCTGGGTCGCGGCGCTCCTCGCGGGCCGGCGCACCAGCAGCGACGGCATCGCGTCGGCCGACGCCCCCGGCGGGCAGTGGGGTCTCGGGAAGGACGAAGGGGCACGCCGTCACGTGCCGGGGATCACTTGCGCTGGCGACCGGCGCGAGGTCCATGTCGATCTCCCGGCACGCCTCGGTGCCATAGGCACAGCGAGCGAGGAACGGGCAGCCCGGGGGCAGGTTGCGCAAATCGGGCGGTGAGCCGGGGATGCCCGCCAGCTCGCGGCGCGGGCCGCGCAGTGACGGGAAGGAGTTCAACAACCCCTTGGTGTACGGGTGCGCGCTCTCATGGTGGATCTGGCGGGCCGTGCCGACCTCGACCAGGCGCCCGGCGTACATCACCGCTACCCGGTCCGCGAGCTCGAGCAGCAAGGACAGGTCGTGGGTGATGAACAAGATGGCAAAGCCGAGTTGCTTTTTCAGTTCCACGATCTGGGCGAGGATGTCGCGCTGGACCACGACGTCGAGCGCGGTGGTCGGCTCGTCCATGATCACGATCTCCGGATCGGTGGCGAGCGCCATGGCGATCATCACGCGCTGGCGCATCCCGCCCGAAAGCTCGTGTGGGTAGCTCTTGAGGCGCGAGCGTGGGATCGAGACGAGATCGATGAGCGAGTTCACCCGCTCGACCGCCTCCTCCTTGGACAGCCTCAGGTGCTCCTCGATCACATCGAGCAGCTGGGTCCGCACGTTGAGGACCGGGTTGAGGGCGTTCATCGCGCTCTGGAAGACGATCGCGATCTCCCGCCAGCGCAGCGCGCGCAGGCCCTCGGGATCCTGCTCGAGGACCTCGACGGGTCGGGGGAAGCGGCGACCCTGGTAGCGGACGCTGCCCCCGCGGATCACCGCCGGAGGGCGCAGCAAGCGGCAGGCGCCGTACGCGAGCGTGGACTTGCCCGACCCGCTCTCGCCGGCGAGGCCGATGACCTCTCCGGGATGCAGCGCCAAGTTGACGTGGTCGACCGCGTGCACGTCGCCGCCGGCAGTGCGGTAGGCGACCGAGAAGTCGGCGATGTCGAGCACGGGGGTGGCGGTGCTCGCCGAGCCCGTCCCGCTGGCCGCGCCTGGTGGCGTTGGTGTCTGAGCTCCCGGCTGCGTGCTCATCGGAGCTCCCTTCGCGTCGTCGCCCGCGCCTCGACCGCTGACGCGCGCGTAAAGCCGTGCAAGAAGGTGGCGACGCGACCCCGTTGGACCGGCGCGCCGGGGATCACCACCGGCGTCGGGTCCGCCGGGCGCCAGCGGCGCCCGCCGATGCGGCTGCCGCCCGCGGCGTCGCGAAGGCGCGGGTTGCCGAGCTCGTCGATGCCGAAGTTCACCAGCACGAGGCCGGCCGCCAGCGCAGCGACGCACACCCCGGGCGGCACGAACCACCACCAGGCGTTGGCCTGAAGGGCGCTCTGGCTCCCGGCCCAGTACAAGATCGTGCCGAGCGTCCAGGTGTTCTCATCGGCGAGCCCCAAGAAGGCGAGCGCCACCGAGGTCCCGATGGCGTAGATGACCGTGCCGACGAAGCTGGCGGCGATCAGGCTCACCTCGTTCGGCATCACCTCGAAGAAGATCAGCCGCCACGCCGAGTCGCCGGTCTCTCTGGCTGCGGCGACGAAGTCGCGTTGTCGGATCGACAGCGTCTGGGCGCGGATCACCCTCGCGCCCCAGGGCCAACCGAGGAAGCTCAGCACGAAGATCGTCGGCGTGTCGCCGTGGCCCGGCAGGTAGCCAAGGAGCACGATCAGCAGCGGCAGCGACGGCAGCACCAAAAAGACGTTGCTCAACAGCGAGAGCCCCTCGTCGGCCCAGCCGCCGAGGAAGCCGGCGGAGATGCCGATGATCACCGACAGCGCCGTGGCGATGAGCCCGACCAGCAAGCTGAGCACCAGCGTCGCCCGGACGCCCACGAGGAGCTGGGACAAGATGTCTTGGCCAAAGCTCGTGGTGCCAAGCAGGTGCGCCGCCGACGGCGCGGCGACGGCCACGTTCGGCACCTGCGTGGACGGGTCGTAGGGCGCGATGTAGGGGCCAATGATGCCGACGATCACGAAGACCCCGATGATGTAGACGCCGACCTTGGCCTTGGTCGACATCTCGTGCCAGAACGCGAAGCGGCGCCGCTTGGCCCGCGGGACTTCGACCGCCTCGGGAAGGTTGATGGCGACCGCCATTACTTCGCTCCCTTCGTGCGAGCGCGCGGGTCGGCGAAGACGTAGATCGCGTCGGCGGCGAGGTTGGCCACCAGCACGACGAGGGCGATGATCAAGAAGATGCCCTGCATCAGGGGATAGTCATCAGCAGACACGGCGTTGAACAAGGTGAGGCCGATGCCGGGATAGGAGAACACGATCTCCATCAACAAGGCGCCCGAGACGACGAAGCCGAGCGCCAGGGCGAAGCCGGAGAGGTTGGGCAAGATGGCGTTGCGGGCCGCGTAGGTCATGATCACGCGGCGCGACTTGAGCCCCTTGGCCTGGGCCGCGAGCACGTAGTCCTCGCCAATCGTGGTGATCATGACGTTGCGCATCTGGAGCATCCAGCCCGCCATCGAGGTGAGCACGATCGTGATCGCCGGCAGCAGCGAGTGGTAGATGGCGCTGCCGATGAAGTTCCAGTGCCAGCCTGGCACCAGCCCCTGGGAGTATCCCTGCTGGATCGGGAACCAGTGCAGGTGCATCGCCAAGAGGTCGACCAGCAGCAAGGCGAGGAAAAAGTAGGGCGCGCCTTGCAAGAAGGTCAGCCCGGGCAGGAGGCGGTCCAGCCAACCGCCGCGGCGCCAGGCGGCCATGATGCCGAGCAGCGTGCCGAGGACGAAGGCGATCACCGTCGCGGTCCCAACCAAGATCAGCGTCCACGGCAGCGTCTCGCCGATGATGGTGGACACGTGCGCGGGGTACTCGGCCACCGAGATGCCAAAGTTCCCGTGCAGCACGTCCCACAGGTACGTCCCGTACTGGTGCCACAAGCTGCCCGACTTGCCGATGCCGAACTCGGCCTCGATGGCCTTCAACGCCCCGGGCTGCAGCGACGGCAGGCTCTGGAAGAGCACCTCAGCGGGGTTGCCCGGCATGAGGCGCGGCACGAAGAAGTTCACCGTCAGCGCGGCCCAGGCAGCCACGATGTAGAAGACGAAGCGGCGGAGCAGGAATTGCACGGCCGCCGCCCCTCAGCTGGCGGCGCCGGCCACCCGGCGTCGCGAGGTCGTGGTCCTGGCCGTCGTCGCGCCGCGCGTGCGGCGGCCCCCGTGCTCGTGCATGTTCGCTGCTCCATCGCTTGGTGCGGGTGCCGCCTCGGCCGCCTGCCTCGGGGCGCTCGCCACGGCCGACGCCGCGCGTGCCGCCACCCGAGAAGCACGCGGCGACGCTGGGGTGGCGGCCGTGGTGCCAACCGCGCGCCCCTTGGTGGCTCGGCGGCGCGCCCCTGCCGGCTCGATCACCCGGCGCTCTTCGGCATCGGGCGAACAACCGCAGCTCGCGCGCAGCACGAGCTCGGTCGCCAGCACCTCAACCTTGGGGCGCAGGCCGGGCCGCGCGATCCGCTCGAGCAGGCGCACCGCCGCGTGCTCGCCCATCAGGCGCATCGGCTGGTGCACTGTGGTGAGCGGAGGCTCTTGGAGGCTGCCCGGGTAGATGTCGTCGAAGCCGACCACCGCGACCTGCTCGGGCACCTTCACCCCGGCGCGGGTGAGCATCTGGAGTGCACCGATGGCCATCTGGTCGTTGGCGCACACGACCGCGTCCGGGAGGGCGTCGGCATGCTCGGCGAGCAACTGCTCTGCCGCGCGCTGGCCGCTCTCGACGCTGAAAGATCCCTGGGAGGTGCCGATCAGCCGGCAGCGTGGCTCGGCGCGCAGCACCTGCTCGAGCGCCGAGCGCCGTTCGCGGGCGTCGGGCGCGTTCGCCGGCCCGTCGACGTGGAAGAAGCGGCGTCGACCGTGCTCGGCCACAAGGTGGCTCACCAGCGCGAAGGCGCCCGAGCGGTTGCCGGCGGTGATCACGTCGACCGAGCGCTCGTCTGGTGCACCCGCGATCACCACCACGGGCACGCGCGCCGCGAGCTGGGCCAGTCGCTTGGACTCGACGATGCCCTCGCCGATCAGCAAGCCGTCGACCTTGGCCGACATGGCCTGCAGCCGCTCGAACCCGTCGGGATCCTCGCCCGTGATGTAGCTGATGAGAAGCGACCAGCCGTGATCGCGGATCTTCGCCTCGACGCCGTGCAGCACCTCGTCGTAAAAGAGCAGGCTCATGTTCTCGACGTCGTACTGTGCCGCTTTGCGGGCTTCAGAGACCAACCCAATGATCTCCTTGCGGCGCCGCGACAGGCTCTGGGCCGCGCCGTCGGGCACGTAGCCGAGCTCTTCGATCACGGCCTGCACCCGGTCCCGGGTGTCCGCCTTCACGCGGTCATGTCCGTGCACGACCCGTGAAACCGTCGCCGTGGAAACGCCCGCGAGGCGCGCGACATCATAGAGCGTTGCCGTCTTCCCCAACTCCTCTGTCACCGGCGGCGTCGGGTCTCCCCGCGCGCCTGCCGTGGGCATCGGTAGGTCATCCCCGCCGTGCCCGCTCCCCCCTGACCTGTCGGGATCCCTCTCTGAGTCTCCCGCAACCTAAACGTAATACAGCGTAACCGTAGCGTAATGTCGCTGACCCCCGGCTGAACGACCGCCTTGCCGCTCCGGTGGGGATCTAAGCGGTTACATCCGTCGTCTAAGCGCTTACACTAAGGTGCGTCATCGGGGTCGTCAAGGCGAAGCGGCGAGGGGTGCCGAGCGCCAAGTGGGGGGATTCCAGATGGCCAAGGGAGGATTCATGACGACGACGGCAGCAGGCACCGAAGAAAGCCTCAGCTTTCCCAAGGGCTTTCTCTTCGGGGCCGCGACGGCCGCCTACCAGATCGAAGGCGCGGCGAACGAGGACGGACGCGGCCCTTCGGTGTGGGACACCTTCAGCCGCACGCCCGGCAAGGTGCTGCACGGTGACACGGGAGATGTCGCCTGCGACAGCTACCACCGCTTCCGCGACGACGTCGCGATGATGGCCTCGCTCGGCCTGAAGGCGTACCGCTTCTCGGTCTCCTGGGCCCGGGTGCAGCCGACCGGGAGCGGGCCGGCCAACCAAAAGGGCCTCGACTACTACCGCGCGCTCGTCGACGAGCTGCGTGAGCACGACATCGCTCCGGCCGCGACGCTGTTCCACTGGGACCTGCCCCAGGCACTCCAGGACGAAGGCGGCTGGGCGGTGCGCTCGACCGCCGAGCGTTTCGCCGAATACGCCGGCATCGTCGCCGAGGTCCTCGGCGACGGCGTGGACCGCTGGATCACGTTGAACGAGCCGCAGGTCGTGGCGAGCCACGGCTATCGCTTCGGGGAGCACGCCCCGGGCCTCAAGGACAACGAGGCGGCGACCGCGACCAACCACCACCTGCTCGTCGCGCACGGGCTCGCCTTGCAGGCGCTGCGCAACGAGCTACCTGCCGGCGCGCGCGTCGGCATCACCTTCGACCTCCACCCGGTGCGCGTCCTCGGCGAAGGGCTCGGCGACGACCTCGAACGGGCGCGCCTTGTCACCGACGCCGAGCAGAACGGCCTGTACCTCGAGCCGGTCCTGCACGGCCGCTACCCCACCCACGCCCGCCCGCACCTCCTCCCGCCGCCCGCGCTCGTGCGCGACGGCGACCTCGCGCTCATCAGCCAGCCAATCGACTTCCTCGGGATCAACTACTACGCGCCGGTCTATTTGCGCCCCGGAGACCCCGAGGACCTCCGGATCGGAGAATCGGTTCCGACGAGCGGGGTGCCCGGGGTCGTCGAGTATCAGCCGGACTGGCTCGCCCGGACGCCAATGGGCTGGCTGGTCGACCCGGACGCGCTGCGCGAGCTGCTGGTGCGTCTCAGCGCCGAGGCCCCCGGCATCCCGCTCTACATCACCGAGAACGGCTGCGCCGCCGACGACTACGTCAACCCCGCGGGCCAGGTGAACGACCTCGAGCGCGTCGAGTACCTACACCGGCACCTGGCGGCGGCGCACCAGGCCATCAGCGAGGGGGCCAACCTCGCCGGCTACTACGTCTGGTCGCTGCTCGACAACTTCGAGTGGGCCTGGGGATACCAAAAGCGGTTCGGCATCGTCTACGTGGACTTCGGCACCCAGCGGCGCACGCCGAAGGCGTCCGCCCACTTCTACGCCCACGTGGCGCGCACGGGGGCGCTCCCGCCGCTACCTGCGCGCTGAGCGCCCCTCGGCGCGACCGGCCTGGCTCCTGCCGGTGCACCCCCCGGCTCCGGCAGTCGAGCCAGCGACGACCCCGGCCCCGGCCGGGGTCGTCTCGCGTCCCGGGGAGGTCGCACGCGCCAGGTGGCCGCGGCCGCAGCGACATCGCCCGGGTCAGCTCGCTGCGGCGTCGCGCCCGAGCGTCTGGTCTCCGCGCGCCGCGGGCTGATCCTCGAGGACCATCGTGTTGGCGGCGAGCGCGATCGCCGCGTCGAGCAGGGATTGCAACCCCAACAGCGCACTGGCCGCCAGGCCGATGGCGGCGGGCAGGCCATGGACGAGCTCGCCCCGCAGCAGCTCCCAGCCGCGCAGCGGCGACCGGTCCACCTGCGCCGCCATCAACGCGATGAGCTCGCGGCGACCGATGAGCGCGACCTCTTCGTCCTCCGCCGCGGCCACGGCCGGCGCGGTGAAGTCCGCATTGCTGACCACAAGCGTCCGGTCGACCCGATAGCGCGCCCTCGCACCACCAAGACCCCGCACCGCATCGGCCTCCACGGCCTCGCGCCCCCGTTCCAGCACCACCGCGGTCGTGACGCCGTCCTTCTTCACGATCAGGTCGGCGCGGGCGTCCTTGCGCTTGGTCACGACGCGGACGGCGAAGCCGTCGCGCCGCAGCACGCTGACCAGCTGGGACTGAAAGTCCTCATCGCTCGTCTGATCCAGCTCGCGAATGCGCGCCCGACGGGCCGCCTCGGACTCAAGGGCACGCCGGTGGCCGATCTGGCCGAGCGCCGCAAGGCCACCGAGGCCGAGGGCGAGCGCGGCGAGACCGTGGAGCTCCGCGATCCGTGCGGCGACGACGAGCACGAGGGCGGCGAGAAGCAGCGACAAGGAGGGGTGGTGCATGAGCGCGATCGCCCCGGGGTGGCGCTCGGCTTGCGGGGAGCGCGCCGCGCTTGCTCGGAGCGGTCCTGGCTGAGGAAGGAGCCACGGGCCGAGCTCGTCGTCGCCTCCTGCCGGTGGCTCGGGCGCCGGCTCGTCCGAGGTCGGCTCGCTCCCCCGCCGGAGCTGCTCGTCATAGGCGGCACGTCGGGCAGGATCGGTGAGCACGGCATACGCGCGATAGACGACCCGGAACAAGGCGTCTGAGCCGCCGTGGTCGGGGTGGACCTGGCCGAGGAGCCGTCGACAGGCCGCGCGCACCTCCGGCTCGCTCGCGTCCTTGGCGATGCCAAGGATCTCATAGAGGTCCTCTTGCTCCATCGGGTCCCTCGCCCCGTGCGCCCTCGGCCGTGGGGATCCTCAGCCGGGGAGCCGCGTGCCGTCAGAGCTATCGGCACCCCATGGGTCCTTTCTTGAGCCCACAGCGACACGTCCCGAACCGCGGGTCGGCGCCGGGCCGCGAAGTGCGCTATGTGCCTGGGGCGGGACGCATCAGCGACCCTCGAGGTACTGCGCGCGCTCGATCTCGGGATCGAGATCGTCGATCTCTGCGTCGTCGGCGAGGTGGAGCGCGGACTCCTCGGGGGCGTCCGACTCGTCCTCGAACTCGGCGACCTCGGCGATCTCCTCGTCTTCGACGTCCTGGCCATTGAGCTCGTCGACGTCGACCAGGTGGTGCGGCAGCGCGCGGTCCGCCGCGCGCTCGTCGACGTCGTCGAGATCCCCCTCGCCGAGGTCTGGGAGCTCGCGGGCCGCGCGCTCGGCCACCGTCTCGCCTCGCCGCTCCTCGGCGGGCGTGTTGGGGTAGGCAGGATCGCTCCCGGTCGCGATCGAGTGCTCTGCGGGGGGCATCATGCCCTCCTGCTCGGTCTCGACGTCGATGCCGGGCGGCTGGTCGTAGAGGTCCGGCATCCCCTCGTCGTCGAGGCTCTCGGTCGGATTCTCGTCAGGGTGCATGTCCTAGTCGTACCCGATCTGCGTCTCCCTGCACCGCGACGTCGGGCAATTGTGGCGTGCGCGCCGCGTTTGATCCGACCGCAATGTTGGGAATCGGGCAATAGTGCCCGATCGTGTGCAACCGCTTGGACGCTTCGCTCCGGCGCGTTGCGGTGCGCTACGCGCGCTCGGACCTCGCCGGGCGTTGTTCGGAGCGTCGACGCCACCACCGGGCGATGCGCAAGGGGAACAGGCCGAGCGGCGCCCGACGGCCGAGCTCGTCGATCGGATCGCGATCCAGCGCCTCGGCGTAGCGCCGGGCCTCGACGGCGCTCGCGTAACGCCGTTCGCCCCCGCCGGGACAGCCCCGCACGCACGACCACCGCATCGTCGCCCCGTCGGCGACGAAGCGATAGCGATGGCCGACCAGTACGCAGCGGCCGCGCCGCCTCCTCCTGGTCGCTGCGTCGTACATCACGACCTCCCCGCAGAGGTTCTAGCGCCCGCCGCCGACCGGCCGCACCGGGCGGGCGGGCGATGAGCAGCCAGGCGGTCGCCACCGCCGCCGCGCACCGGACGATCCGCACCAAGGTCCCCTTCCGCCTCGACCGCCTCCCCTGGTCGCGCTTCCACTGGCGGATCGTCATCGGCCTCGGGACCGTGTGGATCCTCGACGGCCTCGAGGTCACGATCGTCGGGACCGTCGCTGCCCGCTTGACCTCGCACGGCAGCGGCATCTCGATCAGCTCCGGACAGGTCGGGCTGGCGGGTGGCGCCTATGTCGCCGGTGCCTGCCTCGGCGCGCTCATCTTCGGCTACCTCACCGACCGCTTCGGGCGAAAACGACTCTTCATGATCACCCTCGGGATCTACATCGTCTGCACGGCCGCCACCGGGCTCTCTTTCACCTGGTGGTACTTCATGATCTTCCGCTTCCTCACCGGGATGGGGATCGGCGGGGAGTACGCCTCGATCAACTCGGCGATCGACGAGCTCATCCCGGCGCGGGCGCGCGGCACGATCGACCTGTCGATCAACGGCTCGTACTGGGCCGGCTCGATCGCCGGCTCGGCGCTCGCCTTAGTCCTACTGGACGAGGCGCTGCTGCCTGCCGACGTCGGCTGGCGCCTCGCCTTTGGGATGGGGGTCGTCCTCGGCCTGTTCGTGCTGCTCGTGCGGCGCAACGTGCCAGAGAGCCCCCGCTGGCTCTTCCTGCACGGCCGGGAGGAGGAGGCCGAGCGACTCCTCGACGCGATCGAGAAAGAGGTCACCGAGCAGACCGGTGCCGAGCTGGCGCCGGTGCGCCGCAGCATCGAGGTCGAGCCGCGCGAGCGCACCCCCCTGTCGGAGATCGCCGCCACCGCGACCCACCGCTATCCAAAGCGCGCCGTGCTGGCGCTGGCGCTCTTTGTCGGCCAGGCGTTCATCTACAACGGCATCACCTTCAACATCGGCACCTTGCTCGGCACCTTCTTCGGGGTGGCCTCGGGGGCGGTGCCCCTGTTCACGATCGTCTACGGCGCCTCCAACCTCGCCGGGCCCCTCAGCATCGGCCGGCTCTTCGACACGATCGGCCGCCGCCCGATGATCAGCGGCACCTATATCGGCTCAGCGGGCCTCGGTGCCCTGCTCGCCGTCTTGTTCCTTTCCAAAGGGAGCCTCAACGCCTGGACGTTCATGGCGCTGTTGCTCGCGACCTTCTTCCTCGCCTCGGCGGGCGCGAGCGCGGCCTACCTCACGGCGTCGGAGATCTTTCCGATGGAGATGCGAGCACTCGCCATCGCGCTCTTCTATGCCATCGGCACGGCGCTTGGCGGCATCCTCGGGCCGCTGTTGTTCGCCGGCTTCATCGCGAGCGGCAACCGGCACCTCGTCGCCCTCGCCTTTTTCATCGGCGCCGGGGTGATGGCGATCGGAGGGATCGCCGAGCTCTTCTTTGGCGTCAAGGCCGAGCGCGCCGAGCTGGAGGACATCGCCGCGCCGATGACCGCCGTCGACGGGCAATCCGCCAAAGCGGCAGCGACGGCTAACAGGACCGAGGCCCTGGCGGCCCGCCAGCGTGCCGCCGAGCAGCGGGCGCGCGCCGCTGAGCACCGGGCGGTCGCCCACGAGCTCGCGGCCGCGCCCGCCAGCGAGCGCAACCGCATCGAGGACGAGCACCTGCTCGCCGCCGTCGCTGACGAGCTCGCCATGGCACAAGACGAGCAGGCGGCGGCGGCTGACGCCGGGGCGAGTCCGTCGGCGCGCCCGGACGAGCCAGACGCCGAGCTTCCCGCGCGCGCCGCCGCGGCGCTCGAGCGTTCGCGGTCACACGACGAGCGGGCCCGTGCCCTCGCCGCCGCAGACGCCGCGGCCGCGTCGCGCCATCGGGCGCTCGCCGAGGCAGCGCTCGCCCGGGCGCGTCGCCACGAGCACGTCGCCCTCGCCGAGCAGGCCGAAGGGCGCGTCGAAGAAGCCGAGCCAGCCGAGCGCGAGCCCCACGAGGCGGCCGCGGCGCTGCATCGCGCCTGGGGCGATGCCTATGGCGCCCGCGCCATGGCGCACGAGGCGGGCGCCAGCGGCGACGCAGCAGGCGAACGCGCCGGGCTGGAGGAAGCCGAGCGGCTCGAGGCGGTGGCGCGTGCGAAGTCCTGTCGTGCCGAAGCCGCGACCCAGCGGGCCGAGGCGCGCCGGGCCCTTGGTGAGGCCGAGCGGGCCGAGGCCTCGCGACGCCTCGCCGCCGAGATCGCCGAGCAGCGCCTCGCCGAAGCCCAGCTGCGCGAACGGATCGCCGCACGCCGGCGCGCCGAGACCTCCGGCTTGCGCCGCTACCGCCCCGGACCGGCCGAGCGCGGCGCCCTCCGCAGCTTCGCCTTCCCCGCCCCCGAGCCCGAGGCCGCCCTGGACGAGCAGGTGCGCGCCATCGCCCGAACGCTCGCCGAGCACGGTCCGCTCGAGCGCCGCGAGCTCGCCCGCCTGGTCGGGGCGGGCGCCTGGGGCCCGGGCGCATTCGCGCGCGCCCTGCGCCAGGCGATCCTCGAGCAGAGCGCACGGCGCCTCCCTGGTGCCCGCGTCGGGCCCGGCGATGCGGGGCCGACGGGCGTTCGGTGACACGGGCCCGACGGGCTCCAGGTGACGTCGCGCGCGCTCGAGTGATGGACTGAGCAGATGCACGGCTGGTGGGTGACGGTCTACGGCGTCATCGCCGTCTCGTACATGATGGCGATGTACGCCCTCGAGGGCCGGCACCGCCGCTTCATCTTGGCCTTCGCCGGGGGCTGTCTGCTCTCGAGCGCCTACGGCTTTCTCTCCTCGGCCTGGCCCTTCGGCGTGGTCGAGGCCATCTGGGCCTTCGTCGCCCTGCGCCGCTACCGGGCGGTGCCGGCCGCGCCGTCAGGGCGCTGACAGCAGCTCCTCAGGATCGAGGGGTAGCCTTCGCCGATGCCTCACGTTCCGTTCACCTTGTCGCGTCCGCGCCGCGCGCTCGCCGTCGGCGCGCTGGCCTGCGCCGGGCTCTCGCTCGCTGGGCCGGCCGTCGCCTCGGCCGCCCAGCGCCCCCAGCACCACCACCACGCCGCTGCCGCCACCTCGAGCGCCCCGATGCCGAGCGTGAAGGGTGGCTATGGCGTGCGGCCGAAGCTGACCTTCCCTAACACCAAGCCCTCCGGCTCGCTCGAGGTGAAGGTGCTGCACCAGGGCAACGGGCCGGTGGTGCGCAACCCCGATCTCATCGTGTGCAACTACTACGGCCAGGTGTGGCGCGGCAAGGTCTTTGACACCTCCTTCGGGCGGGGCCTGTTCCCCACCCCGATCGGCGTCGGCGCCGTGATCCCCGGCTGGGACAAAGGGCTCGTCGGCGTGCACGCCGGTTCGCGCGTGCTCCTCGTGATCCCGCCCGGCGAGGCCTACGGCAAGGCCGGTCAGCCCTCCGCCGGCATCCCGAAGAACGCCACGCTCGCCTTCGTCATCGACGTCGTCGCCGTCTACAACCACACGGCGCACGGTGACGTGCACGCCACCGTGCTGCACAAGACGGTGAAGGGCGTGACGGTGAGCGGCAAGCTCGGCCACGTCCCGACGATCAAGATCGCACCCAAGACCCCAGAGCCAAAGGGCGTCAGCGTGACGGTGCTCGACCGCGGCAATGGCCCGAAACTCAAGCCCGGCGTCCTCGTCGACCAGTACGTGGCCGAGAGCTGGCAGAACACGGTCTCCGGCTCGACCTACACCCAGGGCTTTCCCGACGGCGAGACCATCCCGGCTGGCGCCGGGACGAGCGCGCTCTCCGGGCTCGTCGGCGTGCCACTCGGCAGCCGGGTGCTCATCGAGCTGCCCAAGAGCTCCAACGGTGGCCCCTTCGCCATCGTGATGGACCTCGTCGCGCAGCCCCACGAGCCAAAGGGCTGATCCTGGTGTGCCCGCCGCTTTGCGGCGGGCACACCTCGCGCACCGGTCGCGCGCCGCAGTGGCCGGCCTCGAGTGTCGCCAGCCTCGACCCGAGCACTTGCCCGGGTCGAGGCGCGCCCCGATCGATGGCCGCACGCGCCCGCGCGTCAGCCCGGCGAGTGGCCGTTGCCGCGCGCGCCCGACAGTGCCAGCGCGGTCGTCGCCGCCCCGGCGGCGACGAGGCCCCCGATCACGCCCCTTCGGTGCAGCGCCGCCCAAAGGACGGGATCGTGCTGGTGCGCGCGCTGGCTAAAGGGGCCACGGGCCCCGGCGTCGGCCGCCTCGTCCTGGGGCTCCCACAGGTTCGGCCCGCGCCGCGGCGCCCCCTTGCCGGACTGCTGGGACTTGACGCCGCTGCGCCCGAGGTACAGATCGAGCAGCTTCGGCGCCACCCGCTCCCCGAGGATCGTCATCGCGGTCGGCAGGCCCACCCACAGGTTGCGCCGGGGATGCTCGACGAGGTGCACGATGCCTCGGGCGGCCACCTCGGGCTGATAGATCGGCGGCACCGGCATGGGATGCTCGGGCATCTTGGACAGGTTCCAGTCGAACTGCGGGGTGTTGAGGCCCGGGAGCTGCACCATGCAGACACGGACCTTGCTCTTTTCGTGCGCCAGCTCGGTCATCACCGACTCGCTGAAGCCCTTCACGGCGTGCTTGGCCGCGCAGTAAGGCGCCTGGAGCGGGATCGAGCGGAACGCCATCGCCGAGCCGACGTTGACGATCACGCCCCGGTTCCTCGGCCGCATCAGCGAGAGCGCCGCCAAGGTGCCGTGCACCTGGCCGAAGAAGGTGACGTCCATCACCCGGTGGTACTCCTCCATGGAGGTGTCCCAGGAGAACGCCAGGGTGCCGACGAAGGCGTCGTTGACCCAAGCGTCGATCTCGCCGAGCTCGATCTCGCAGCGCTCGGCCGCCGCTCGGACGGCCTTCTCGTCGCTCACGTCCACATCGAGGCCGAGCGCCCGCCGCCCTTGGCGCTCGACGTCCTCGACGGCACCGGCCAGGCCCGCACCTCCTCGCGCCATCACGGCCACGTCGTAGCCGCGACGCGCCAAGAGCTCCGCCGTTGCCCGTCCGACCCCGGCGCTGCCGCCGGTCACCACCGCTACCTTGCCTGTTGCCATCCGCGCTCCTCCGCTTCGACGGGGCGCCGCGCCGGCTCGAGGTGCCCGAGGGCGCGCGTCGAACACCGGGCACGGCGATGCCCGCGCGCTACCCCTGGCCGCTCGTGGCAACACCCCGACTTGCCCGAGCGGCCGGCTCAGCTCGCCGCCGCCCGACCGCCCGCTCGGTGCGCGAGGACGCCGCGCGTCAGCGTCTGGAGTACGTCGGGGGCAGGTGGGGCTCGGCCCCGTGGTGGGCGACCGTAGCGGCGCCCACCGCCACGGCGAAGCCGACCGCGTCCTCGAGCCCCTCGCCAGCGGCGAGTCGCGCCGCCAGGGCGCCGACGAACGCGTCGCCGGCTCCCGTGGTGTCACGCACCGTGGTCGGCGGCGCCGGCACGTGGAACGCGGCCGAGCCGCGGCGGTGACCGACGGCGCCGAGCGGTCCGAGGGTGATCACCGCTCCAGCGGGCCCGAGGACGACGAGGGCCGCGGCGGCCGCCATGGCGTCCGAGCGCCCCCCGATCGAGGTGCCGAGCAGGCTGCCCGCCTCGAGCTCGTTCACCACCAAGAGGTCGACCTTGGCGAGCAGTTCGGGCGGAAGCGGGCGCGCTGGGGCAGCGTTCACGATCACCGTGGTGCCCGCTCCGGCCATCTCGACGGCCCGCCGCACGGTGCCGAGGGGGATCTCGAGCTGGACCACCAGGACCCGCGCGCCACCAAGCGCGTCCTCGGCGCGCGCGAGCTCGGATGCGCCGAGCTCGCCGTTCGCCCCCGGGGCGACCACGATGGCGTTCTCGCCCTCCTCGGTGACAGTGATCACCGCCAGACCAGTCGGGGCCGTGGCGCTCGTGGCGATGAGCTCGGTCCGCACCCCGCCGGCGGCGAGCTCGCCGACGCGCCGCTCGCCCTCGGCGTCGGCACCGACGCGCCCGATCAGGGCGCTACGGGCCCCCGAGCGCGCGGCGGCGAGTGCCTGGTTCGCGCCCTTGCCGCCCGGATGGCGCTCGAGCCGGGCGTCACCGACGGTCTCGCCGGGCGCCGGCCGGTGGGCGACCGATAAGACCAGGTCGACGTTGATCGAGCCAACCACCACGACCTCGTCGTTGCGCGCGCCCCCGCGGTCGTCCATGGCGTTGTTTCTACTGCGGCCCCCCGTTGCGTGCGCCACACGCCACAATGGCGGGCGATGGGGACGACGCGGCCGAGCCACGCCCAGGCCGCGCGCCTGCTCGCCGAGCGGGACCCGGTGATCGCCGGCCTGCTCGAAGCGGTCGGGCCCCCACGCCTCGCCCCGCCGGTCGAGAGCCACTTCGCCGCCCTGTTGCGCTCGGTCCTCTACCAGCAGCTCGCTGGGGCGGCGGCCGCCGCGATCCACGGGCGGCTGCTCGACGCCCTCGCCCACACGGTCACGCCCGAGGCCTTCTTGGCGCTTTCGCCCGAGGCGCTGCGGGCGGCGGGGCTGTCGCGCAACAAGGCGCGCAGCCTGACCGACCTCGCCGCCAAGGTCCACGACGGCACGGTCGAGCTCGCGCCGCGGCGCCTCGGACGAGAGAGCGACGAGGAAGTCATCGCCCGACTGTGTGCCGTGCGCGGCATCGGCCGGTGGACGGCGCAGATGTTCCTGCTCTTCCAGCTCCGCCGCATGGACGTCTGGCCGACCGGCGACCTCGGCGTGCGCCGGGGTTTCGGCCTCGCCTACGGCCAGGAGATGCCGAGCGACAAGGAGCTCGAGCCGCTCGGCGAGTTTGCCCGCCCGTATCGCTCGGTGCTCGCCTGGTACTGCTGGCGCGCCTGTGAGGTCTTCTCGGGAGCCGGACACAGCGCGCTCACGACCTGATCGGCGCACCCGCACGGCCGCGTCACCGCCACGGACGATGCAGCGACAAAAAGGTCCATTAGGCCTGGTCTCCTGGCGAGGCGAGGAGCATGATGGTCCGCACCAGGTCGGCTCCCCGGCACGGTACCGGGGCTCGCTCGGCCGGGAGAGGAGGGCGACGTGCACGACGCTCGTTCCTTACACGTCCACAAGGTGGCGCTCGTCGGCCAACCGGGGGCGGGCAAGACCTCGCTCGCTGAGGCCCTGCTCGCCGGGTCGCACGCCATCGCCCGCAAGGGGCGCGTCGAAGACGGCACGGCCGTTTGCGACTTCGAGCCCGAAGAGCTCGCCCGCCACAGCTCGCTGTCGCTGGCCCTCGCCAGCTTCGAGCAGGACGGGCACCGCTTCAACCTTCTCGACACTCCCGGCCTGCCCGATTTCGTCGCCGAGGTCGAAGCGGCGCTCGCCGTCTGTGACGTCGCCGTCATCGTGGTGAGCGCCACCGACGCGATCGGTGCCCAGACCGAGGCGATCTGGCGGCTCGCCGAGGCGCGCAACCTGCCGCGACTGATCTTTGTCAACAAGCTCGATCACGAGCGCGCCGACTACGAAGGGACGCTCGCCCTGCTCCAGGAGTCCTTCGGCGCCGGCATCGCCCCGCTCGAGATGCCGCTCGGCTCGGGTCCGGAATTCACCGGCGTAGCCGACCTGCTCGCCCAGGAGGCCCATACCTATCGTGACGGGACCCCGAGCCTCGGACCGATCCCCGAGGCGCTCGCCGAGCTCGAGGCCCGCGTGCACGACAACTTGGTCGAGGGGATCGTCGTCGCCGACGATGCGCTGATGGAGCGCTACCTCGAAGGTGACGTGCCAAGCGTCGCCGAGCTCGAGGCCGCCCTCGCCGTGGGCGTGGCGGAGGCCAAGGTCTTCCCCGTCCTGTGCGGCTCGGCGGTGCGCGACATCGCCGTCGACCGTCTCGAGGCGTTTCTCTGCGAGCTCTCGTCCTGCCGCCACCCCGTCCGAGTCCGGGCGGGCGACCAGGAGCTCGAGATCGCGCCCGACGCCGACGCTGAGCCGCTCGCCCGCGTGTTCAAGACGATCGTCGACCCCTTCGTCGGCCGGATCTCCCTCCTCGAGGTGCTCTCGGGAACGCTTCGCCCCGACATCCAGCTGGTGAACACGCGCACGCACGCCGAAGAGCGCCTGCACGTCCTTGAGTCCCTGCTCGGCAAGACCGCCGTCCCGGTCAGCCAGGCGGTCGCCGGCGACGTCATCGCCGTGCCCAAGCTGCACGACACCCGCGTCGGCGACACCTTGGCGCCGCGGTCGGCACCCGTGGTCTGCGAGCCGATCACCATCTCCGCGCCCAGCCTGTCGCTCGCCATCCGGCCGCGCACGAACGGGGATGAGGACAAGCTGATGGCGGCGCTGCAGCGGCTCCAGGAGGAAGACCCCGGCCTGCAAGTCGAACGCAACGCGGAGACCCACCAGGTCGTGCTCTCAGGGATGGGCGAGACCCACCTCCAAGTCGCCCTCGAGCGCCTGGCGACCAAGTTTCACGTCGCCACGGACGTCGAAGAGCTCCGCATCCCCTACCGCCAGACGATCGCCCAGGCGGCCGCCGCCGAGGGCCGGCACAAGAAGCAGACCGGCGGGCACGGCCAGTTCGGCGTCGTGCACCTGCGTCTGGAACCGCTCGAGCGCGGCAGCGGCTTCGTCTTCGTCGACCAGGTGGTCGGCGGGGCGATCCCCCGCCAGTTCATCCCGGCGGTCGAAAAGGGCGTCCGGCGGGCGATGAGCCAGGGAGGCTCGCTCGGCTTCCCCGTCGTCGACGTGAAGGTGATCGTGGACGACGGCAAGTACCACCCGGTCGACTCCTCCGAGGCGAGCTTCGAGATGGCCGGCGCGCTCGGCTTCAACGAAGCCCTCGATGCCGCCCACCCCGTGGTGCTCGAGCCGATCTCACGCCTCGAGGTCACCATTCCGGCCCGCTTTCTCGGTGACGTGCTCGGCGATTTGAACGCCCGGCGGGCCCGCGTCCTCGCGAGCGAATCGAACGAGCGCGACCAGCAGGTGGTGGCACTCGTCCCAACGAGCGAGCTCGCCCGCTACGGCATCGACCTGCGCGCGCTCACGGCTGGTCACGGGCGCTTCCGCACGCTGCACGACCACTACGAGCCGGTGCCCGTCGCCATGGTCGAGCGCCTGCTCGGGCGCGAGCGCGAGAAGGTGGGCTGAACCGTCCCTGATCCACCCGCACGCTGGCGCGCGCGACGCGCCAGCGTGCGAGCGCGCCCCTCGGTTCCCCCGCCACACCCCGGCGAGCTGGGCGGTGTCGAGACGGCTTTGCTCGCGCCCACTTCGCAACCAACAGGGCGCCTGCGCCCTGGCGCTCGGGCGCGGCGCGCACCGTTGGGCTGATCGAAGGCGGCGATTGCCCCGCGCCCGGAGCGGGTAGGGCGCTCCTCGCACGCCGGGGCGCCCAAGCGCCCCGGCGCCAGGGTGGGCCAGCCGGATCGGCCCGTCGGGGACAGAAAGCAGGCGCCACGAGCCAGATCGCTGCGGCACAGCACCGCGATGTGCTGGCCGACCTCGACGAACACGTCCCGAGCTCGTTCTCCTGGCGCCTCACCTTGCTCGCCACGCTCGGCGGCTTCTTGTTCGGCTATGACACCTCGAACATCGGTTCCGCGCTCAACTTCACCCCCGAGCACCTGAGTGGCTTCGCCCAGGGTTACCTCGTGGCCGGCGCCTCGCTCGGCGCAGCCGCGGGCGCGATCGTCGCCGGGCCCCTCACCGACCACTTCGGCCGCAAGGTCTTGCTCGTCGTCGACGCCGGGATCTACGCCGCCGGCGCGCTCTTGTCCGCCGTCACGCTCGATGCCGCCGTCCTGCTCATCGCCCGCACCCTGATCGGCGTGGCGATCGGTGCCGACTCGGCGATCGCCACGGCCTACATCGCCGAGTACGCCCCGAAGGACCGGGGGGCTCGCTCAGCATGCTCCAGCAGTGGATGATCACCGTCGGCATCCTCCTCGCCTACATCGTGGCGATTGACGTCTTGCGCGTCGCTCCCGGCAGCGCCAACAGCGTGGACTGGCGCTTGTTCCTCGGCCTCGGCGCGCTGCCGGCGCTCGCCGGGCTGATCCTGCGCGCCGAGATGCCCGAGTCCCCCCGCTGGCTGCTCCAGCACGGCCGCTTCGATCAGGCGCGCGCCGCCTTGTCGAGCTTCGGGCTCGAGGTCGCGACGGGCGAGCTCGAGGTGAGCGCCCGGCGACTCGACGAGGCGCGCGCCGAGCGCAGGCGCCGCTCGGGCCGTTGGAGCATCGGGGTGCGCCGCGCCCTCGTCGTCATCTGCGGCTACTTCGTCTTCCAGCAGATCACCGGCATCAACGTGCCCCTCTAGTACGGCCCCCACCTGCTCCAGTCCGGCAGCTCCAAGGTCGCCGTCACCACGGCGGGCGTCGAGGTGACGGCCATCTTGACGGCGGTCAACGTCGCGTCCACCTACTTCGGCTTCCGCTACATCGATCGCATCGGCCGGCGTCGCCTGGCGCTCGGCGGCTACGTCGGCATGGCGGTCTTCGCGCTCCTCGCGGCCGGTGGCCTCGCCTGGCTGTCCGGCACCGGGCGGACCGTCGTCGTGATGATCGGTCTGTGCCTGTTCATCTCGTCCTTCGCGATCGGAGTCGGGGGCACCGGGTGGCTGCTGCAGGGCGAGGTGTTCCCGACGGCCGTGCGCGGCCGGGCGGCCGCCACCGGCGCGAGGGCCGACTGGCTCGCGAACTTCGCGCTCGTGGAGGTCTTCCCGGTCTGGAACGCGGGGATCGGCCTCAGCTGGGTGCTCGTCTGCTTCGCCGCCCTGTGCGTGCTCGCGATCGGCTTCGTCCGCCGCTTCTTGCCACAGACCAAGGGGCGCGCGGTCGACGAGATCACCCAGCTGTTCGAGCGCCGGGCCTCGCGGCTGGCACCGCCGAGCACGCCTGAGCGACCAGCCGCCACGCTGCGCGCTGTTGTTGGCGAATTACGCCACGCAGCGCGCGCATGTCGCCCGTATCTCCCTGATTTTCTGCGCCATTCGTCCCGATTTCGGGTTCAAGTTCGGCGGCAGGGTGCCGTTATCTGGGGCGTGACAACGGGGGTGACGTGGTCCACGCGTCGCCTCGCCCCAGCCCCGGGCGCGGCACGCCGAGACGGCGCGTTCGACGCGACGCGCCGTCGCACGATCGCGGTCTTGTCGCCGCTGCTCGCCGCGAACTTCTTCTCCCGCGTCATGGCTGGGATCCGCGCCGCGGCGAGCGAGGCGGGGTTCGGCATCGTGGCGGTGCAGACCCTCGAGCCCGTCTCCTCCAACCTCGAGGACCAGACCGACTCCCCCGACTACCGCCTGCACGTCGGTCTCGAGCACGCCGAGGGGGTGATCGCTCTCGTCTCGGCCGTCGAGCCGGCCTACCTCAAGGCCATCGCCGACAGCGGCCGGCCCGTCGTGAGCGTGGCCCGGGCGGTGCCCGGCCTCGAGGTGCCCGTCGTGAGCTCGGACAACCGCTCGGGGATCACCGCGGCGATCGAGCACCTGGTCAACACGCACGCCTACCGCCGGATCGCCTTCGTCGGCCGGGCCGTCCAAGACGACATCACCGAGCGCCTCGCCGCCTGGCGCGAGGCGCTTCGCGCCGCGGGCATCACCCCGGAGCCCGACTGGGTGGTAGAGGCCGACGACCTCGTCGAGCGCGGCGGAGCAAGCGCCGGGCGCCAGCTCCTCGCGCGCGGGGTCCCCTTCGACGCGATCGTCGCCGCCACCGACTACAACGCCCTCGGGCTGATCGAAGAGCTGCGCCGGGCTGGCGTCTCGGTCCCCGGTGACGTCGCCGTCGTCGGCTACGACGACATGGAAGAGGCGAGCGCACCCTCCGTCCAGCTCTCGACCGTCCGCCAGGACCTCGCCGAGCTCGGGCGGCGGGCCTTCGAGCTGCTCGACGGCGCGCTGCGGGGCGAGGCCCCGGCGGCCGGCCAGCACCGCTTGCCGGCGCGCTTTGTCTGCCGCACCTCGTGCGGGTGCAGCCTGGATCAAGCGATGGCGGCGCGCGCGTTCGGGCCGACCCGGCGCGAGGAGTTCGTCGGAGCGCTCGCCGGACTGGTCCGTGACGGGGGGTCCACAGCCGAGCGTGGCGACCTCGCCGACGCGATCGGCGCGCTCGCCGACGCGATCGGCGCACCCGAGGCGGCCGATCGAGGGGCCGTCGGGCACCTGGCGCGACGCCTCGGGCCGAGCCTGCACCGCTTCGAGCAGGTGCCCCAGGTCCTCGAGCTCGTTGCGCGCTACGGGGAGGCGATCGCCACGACCGGCGAGCCCGCCGTACGCGCGCTCGCCCAACAGCAGCTCGAGACGCGCCTCGCACTCGCCCTGTCCGCCGAGATCGCCGCCCGCCACAGCCAGGAGCGGCGCCGCCTCGGCAAGACGCTGCGCGACGAGTACTTCATCGCGATGGAGCTGTTCACAGCGGATCGCAAGCAGGCGACCTCCCTCGGCTTCCTCGCCCGCACCCCGGCGCGCCTTGCCTGCCTCGGCCTGTGGCCAGAGCGCGACGGCACGAGCGGGGCGCTCGAGATCCTCGGCCAGTTCGCCCGCGACGGCGAGGCGCCATTGCTGTTGCCCGAGCACTGCCCAGCCGAGTCCTTCCCACCCGAGGGCCTCGTCGCTTGCGCCCGACCCGAGGAGGGGGAGCTGGTCGCCGTGCTGCCGGTGCAGTCCGAGCAGCGCCACTGGGGCCTGCTGGCGCTCGTGACCAAGCTGGAGCTGACCTCGGTGATCGGCCGCGACCCCTACCTGCAGTGCGCGGCCCAGCTGTCCGCCGCGCTCGAGCAGGCGGAGCTCACCAACTCGCTGCTCGGCCAGCAGGCCGAGCTGCGCCACCAACAAGGCGAGCTGCTGGCGAGCGAGGAGCGCTACGCGCTGGCGGTGGCGGCGACGAGCGACGCGCTGTGGGACTACGACCTCACGACCGGGGCCGTCTTTTACTCCGAGCGCTGGCACGAGCTCGTCGGCGAGACGGCGCTCGGCTCGGGCCCCGACGAGCTCATCGAGCGCATCCACCCCGAGGACCGGCCGGCGCTGTCCACGGCGCTCTCGGCCTGCATCGCCGGCCAGCAGAGCTCGCTGTCCCTCGAGCACCGGCTGCGCACCGCCGACGGCGGCTGGCGCTGGGCGCGCACCCGCGCCCTTGCCGTGCCGGGAGCGCCGAGCCCGGCGCGGCGGATCGTTGGCTCGACGGCCGACATCACCTTGCAGTGGGAGTTCGAGCAGCGCCTGTGGCACCAGGCGAACCACGACCCGCTCACCGGACTGCCGAATCGCGCCTGGGTCCTCGAGCGAGCCGAGGAGCTGCTGACCCGGGCGCGCGCAACGGGACAGGTCGCGGCGCTCTTCGTCGACCTCGACGACTTCAAGACGGTGAACGACGGCCTCGGCCACGACGTCGGCGACGCCGTGCTCATCGAGGTGGCGCGGCGTCTCGAGGAGGCGGTGCGCGCCGGCGACCACGTGGGCCGTCTCGGCGGCGACGAGTTCGTCGTCCTCCTCGAGCCCACCCACAACCGTGCGGACGTGGCCGACGTCGCCGAGCGGGCACGCGCCGCCATCGCCCGACCGATCGTCCTGCCCCAGGCGACCCTCACGATCAGCGCCAGCATCGGCGCCGCATGGGCCGCCGACGGGAGCGCATTGAAGCTGCTGCGCGACGCCGATGTCGCGATGTACCGGGCGAAGAACACCGGCAAGAACCGCTACGTGGCACTCGGCCGGCCCCCGACGGACCTCGCCGCGCCCGGCGCGTGAGCGAGCGCCCCGCATCCTGGGCTGAGCGAGACGGGCTCAAGGCCGGCCTTGCGGCGACCGATAGCTCGCACATGGCAGCCGATCTCGGCGCGGCATGGGAGGAGTACGCGGCAGCGGCGCGCCATGTCGCGCACCTGGCGCCGCGGCGCTTCGTCGGCCTCGACCGCCCGACCGTCGCCGTCTTGGCCCCCGCGCTCGGCAACCGCTTCGCGACGGGCGTCCTCTCGGGCGTGCGCGCCGCCGCGACGAGTGCCGGGCTCTCCATCATCGCCGCCCAGACGCTCGATGCCACACCCTCCAGCCGCTCCCGGCGCGGCCCGACCGCCGGGGTCCCGCCGCCGCTCGGCGACGCGCTGTGCGGCGTCATCGTCCTCGAGGGCGCCGCCGAGGCCGAACGCCTGGCCCGCTACGCCCAGGCCGGCAAGGTGGTGGTCAGCGTCGGTCAGGCCGACGAGGTGGCCGAGTCCCTCACGATCAGCGCCGACAACCGGGGCGGGATCGAGGCGGCGGTCGCCCACCTCGTCGGCGACCACGGCCATCGCGACCTCGCCTTCGTCGGGGCGCTCAACAGCGACGATCTGCGCGAGCGCTACCACGCCTACCTCGCCACGCTGCTCGAGCTCGGCCTGCGCGCCGATGAGGAGTCGGGCTTCATCGAGCTGCGCGAGAACAGCGTGGCGGCGGGCGCGGCGGCCGGGCGCGCGCTGCTCGGCGCCGGCATGCCGGCGAGCGCCGTGGTCGCAGCGACCGACGAGGTGGCCATCGGCCTGATCGGCGTGGTGCGCGAGGCGGGCCTGGTCGTCCCAAAGGACCTGGCGGTGGTGGGCTTCGACGACATCGCCGCGGCCAGGAGCGCCAGCTGGTCGCTCTCGAGCGTGCACCAGGACCTCGGGCTGCTCGGCGCCAGCGCGCTGTGGGTGCTGGCGACGGCCGCCGAACACGGCGTCGAGGCGCTGGCACCGATCACCCGGGTGCCCACGACCTTCGTGCGCCGCTCGTCTTGTGGCTGTGGCCCGCACGGGGGCGAGGCGGCCTCCGGCCCAAGCGCCACGCCGCGCGAGCGGGCGCGCAAGCGCCTGCTCGGGTGCTACCAGGCCGCCGGGCTGGCACCCCTCGGGGAGATCGACGCACCAATCGAGCAGCTGCTGGGGGCGATCGACGACCCCGCCGGCACCCACGCCGGCGCCGTCGAGGCACTGGCGGGGCAGCTGGGCTCCGGCCTCACCCGCCTCGAGCAGGTCGCCGAGATCCTGGCGGCCGGGCGCGCCTACGCCACCGGCCTGCCCGGGTCCCTCGCCGCTTCCGTGGCCGTGGCGCCCGCGCCGGCGCGCGAGCGGCTGTTGAACGCGCTCGCCATCGCGATCTCGCGCCGCGTCCTGTCGCCCGCCGAGCACCAGGTGGCCGCTCGGGAGGCGAGCGAGCTCGACCCGGCGCTGTTGCGCTTTGAGGACCCGCGTACCCCTCGCCTCGCGCTCCTCGGCCGCACGAGCGTGCGCGCCGGGCTGGTCGCGCTGTGGCGCGACGACGACGCCCGCCTCGGCGAGCTCGAGATCCGCGCCGTCTACCACAACGAGCGCCGGAGCCTGCTCGAGGTGGGCACCGTCGTGGCCGCCGAGCACTTCCCTCCCCCGCCGCTCCTCGACCTCGCCCAGGACGGCGAGGTCACCACCGTGGTCCCGCTGCGCACGCCCGAGCACGACTTCGGCGCGCTCGCCATCCTCGGCCCGCTGGAGGCGACCGAGCACGACGGCGACGACGTGGCGTTCTCGTTCGCCGAGATGCTCACGACAGCGCTCGTCAACAAGCGCCGCGCCCCCTCGGCCTTCGCGCTCCCCGCCGCGCTCGGCGGATCGCCTGGTGAGGTCGCGGCCCCGGCGCCAAGCGGAGTGCCGCGTGCAAAAGCCACCACCTTGTTCTCCTATGACGTCGCGGCCGGGACGGTCAGCCTCGATGCGCCGGCGCCCGGGAGCCGGACGTGCGTTGGCGTCAACGACTGGCTCGCCGAGGTCCACGACGACGACCGACCCGTCGTTGTGGCGAAGCTGCACGCCTGCCTCACGGGCGAGAGCAGCCTGTTCTCCTCCGAGCACCGGGTGCGGGCCGCCGATGGCAGCACGCGCTGGGCCCGCTGGCAGGCGATCGCGCTGCCCGGGCCCCCCTCGGTGGCCCAGTTCCTCGCCGGGGCGATGGCCGAGATCTCCCCACCGCGTGCCGAGCACGCCAGCGGGCGCGCCGAGCCGCCACGCGACCCACACTCGGGGCTCGCGAACCGCGCCCTCATGGTGCGCCGCGCCGAGCAGCTGCTCGCCGACGCCCGCGAGCGCGCGGGACGCTGCGCAGCGCTCGTGATCGAGCTCGACACCCCAGCGCCGGCCGCCGAGGCGGGCGCTGAGTGCCATCGCGCCGAGCTCGCCCTCGCCATCGCCCGCCGGCTGCGGCGCGCCGTCGGCGATCCAGAAGCCGTCGGGCGACTCGACGAGCACACCTACGCGGTCGTCCTCGACGACCGCTCGCCCATCCCAAGCGCCGACGCGGTGGCCGGGCGCGTGCGCGACGCCCTCGCGGACCCCTTCGTGCTCGGCGGCTTGAGCCACCGCGTCAATCCGGTGATCGGCGTCGCCGAGCTCGCCGACGGGACCGCCGAGCAGCTCTTCAGCCGCGCCCAGCTCGCCCGGTCGCTGGCCCGGGGCGACGAGCACGACCGGACCGCGGCGTTCACCCGCGCACCCCAGCAGGTGGCGAGCGAGCGCATGCGCCTCGAGGACGAGCTCGCCAGGGCGATCGCCTATGGCCAGCTGCGGATCCTCTTCCAGCCGATCGTCGAGCTCGACGAGCGCGGCGTCGGTGGGATGGAGGCGCTCGTGCGCTGGCAGCACCCCCGCCTTGGCCTCGTCAAGCCGCGGGACTTCCTCGCAATCGCCGAGTCAAGCAGCCAGCTCGCTCGTGACCTCGGCCGCTTCGTCTTGCGCGAGGCGTGCTTCACCGCGGCGAGCTGGCAGCGCTCACGGGCACGCCTCACGGTCTCGGTGAACCTGTCGATGCGCCACCTCGAGCACGAGGACCTGCTCGCGACCGTGAGCGAGGCGCTCGCCCAGTCCGGCATCGCCCCTTACCGCCTCGTGCTCGAGGTGAGCGAATCGACCGTGCTGCGCGACCCGGCACGCGCGCTCGCGAGCCTCGCCGCGCTGCGCGAGCTCGGCGTCGCGGTCGCGCTCGACAACTTCGGCACCGGCTACTCGGCGTTCGCCGGCGCCGAGGAGCTCCCCCTCGACGTGTTGAAGATCGACGGCGCCTTCGTCACCAAGCTCACCGACTCGGTGCCCGACGAGGCGATCGTGAAGATGTTCGTCGCCTTCGGCCGCCGGCTCGGGCTCACGATCATCGCCCAGGGGACCGAGTCCGAGGCCCAGCTGCAGGCGCTGCGGCGCTCGGGGGTCGACTACGCGCAGGGCATCTTGTTCGGCGGCCCCTACGAGCAGCACAAGCTGTGGCCCTACATCGCCTCGACGATCGGGGTGCGCCCGGGCAGCATCGAGCGACAGGCCGAGGTGCCCGGCGCCAGCGCCCGACCCACGCTGGCTTTGCGCCGCGGCCGATAGCCGGGTGGGCCAGCTCCTTCCGACTCGAGGCGGCCTGCTCGACGAGACCTGCTGCGGGGCGACCGCCCAGCGCACCGGAGGGGTCGTCGACGACGTGACCCACCTCGAGGTGCGCTGCAGCGACCGCCCGTGCGGTTGACGCGAGAAGACGAGCCCCGATCTGCTGGCGGCGATCCTCGCGCCCTGCGGCCGCCCGGAACGCACGCGCACGCGACCCCGGCGGCGGAGATCTCCCGGCAGCTGTCGGTGCTGCGTGACCGCGACGACGAGGAGATCCGCCGCCGCCACGCGGGGGTGCGTTTGGGTGCATCGCCGGCTCGGGCCCACAGCGCAGCCCGCTCGCGCCAGCTGGTGGTTCGAGGCGTCGAGGCCGATGCCGGGCCCGACGACCCGCGCCGTGCCGCGACGTCGAGGCGCCGCGCGAGCGCCGTCGCCACGCCCGCGGGCGGCGAGGACGCCGGGGCGGGGCACGGCGGATGGGGGGCGGGAGGGCGACCGCGGCAGCGGCGCCGCCTGAACGCTCGTCGCTCACCTCATCCACGACTCGTCTGTGCCGGCCCTTCGGGTACCTCGCGCCGCTCGGGGCGGGTCGAAGACCACCGCGCTGGGGTAGAGGGCCGGGGTGATGGAGACGCCGGACGGCCGGCCGCTTCGGGGCTCTGAGCACGAGAGCTTCGCCCGGGTGCTCGAGGAGGCGATCGCCGGCCTCGCCGATGCCGAGGTGGACTATGTCCTCATCGGCGGGCTGAGCACCTTCGCCTACGGCCGGACGCGCCACACCCATGACATCGACGTGCTCGTGCGCCCCGAGCGCGCCCACCAGGCGCTCGCTGCGCTCGCCAAGCGGGGCTTTCGGACCGAGGAGACCTTCCCCGACTGGCTGTTCAAGGCATTCCTCGACGACGTGATGGTCGACGTCATCTTCCACTGCGCCGGGGGCATCGGCCTCGACGCCGAGATGCGCCGCCACGCCCGCGACGAGCCGGTGGGTGCCAGCTGGGCGCGCGTGGTCTCGCCCGAGGACCTCGTGCTCATCAAGGCCGCCGCGACCGCCGAGGCGGTCCCCAACCACTGGTACGACGCGCTCGAGGTGCTCGCTCAGGCGCCGATCGACTGGGAGTACCTCGCCGAGCGCGCCAGCCGCAAAGCCGTCCGGCGCATGCTCGCCCTGCTCGCCTTCGCCCAGTCCAACGACCTCGGCGTGCCGCCGTGGGCGCTCGCCCGCCTCGCCGAGCAGGTCACCTGCTGCTCCCAGAGCGGTCCGCCTCGTGGCTGAGGCGCGCGCCTATCTGATCGAGCGCTTGCGGGAGCGATTCGCGACCGACCCGCGCCTTGGCGAGCTCGGCCTCGAGGTGCGCCTGGTGGGCGACATCGCGCATGTGCGCGGGCAAGTCGAGAGCGAGGCGCGCCGCCAGGCCGTCGTCACGGTCATCACCGAGGTCGCGCCCGACCTGGCGGTCCGCAACGAGGTGGAGATCACCGACCTCAGCCCGACGGGCGGCGGCGTAGAGCGGCTCTCATGATCCGCATCGCGGCGGTCGGCGACATCCACCTCGGGACTGACTGCGCCGGCGTCGTGCGCGAGCGCTACGCCAAGATCGCCGACGAGGCCGACGTCTTGTTGCTCGCCGGGGATCTGACCCGTCTCGGCACCCTTGAGGAGGCCGCCGTGGTGGCCGCCGAGCTCGGCAACCTCGCCGTGCCCACCGTCGCGGTGCTCGGCAACCACGACCACCACGGAGGCGTCGACAAGGAGATCGCCTGGCTGCTCGAAGAGGGCGGGATCATCCTCCTCGAGGGCGAGGCGATGGTCCTCGAGGTCGGCGAGCAGCGTCTCGGCATCGCTGGGGTGAAGGGCTTCGGCGGCGGCTTCGCGGGCGCGTGTGCCACCGAGTTCGGCGAGGAGCTCATGAAGCAGTTCGTGCGCGCCACGCGCCACAGCGCCGAGCGGCTGGCCGACGCCCTTGCTCGACTCGAGGCCGACTACCGCGTCGCCCTCACGCACTTCTCGCCGACCGACACCACGCTCACCGGCGAGCCCGTCGGGATCCACGCCTTCCTCGGCAGCTACGTACTGGGCGAGGCCGTCGATGGCGAGCTCGCCGGCGTGCGGGCCGACCTCGCCATCCACGGCCATGCCCACCGCGGCACCGAGCGCGGGGTGACCGCGGGCGGCGTGGTGGTGCGCAACGTCGCCCAGCCGGTGATCCACCACCCCTACCGCATCTACTGTCTCGGAGGAAGCGAGATGGAGTGCGCCACCGGGGGAGGCGAGCACCGCGGCGTGGCGTAGGCGGGGTGCGCTGGCCAGGCACGCCGATCCATGCCGCGCCGAGCCACCCCGGATCGCCCAAGGGATGCCCGGAGTGCGGACGTGCCCAGCATCCGATCATGGACCATGGGCCGAATCCTTCGACCAACGCCACCGTGCGCTCGCCCCTCCCCGACGACATCGAGCGGGCGGCGCAGACGCCTGCCCGCGCGCTTGTCCACCACGGCCGATGACGAGTTCCTGTTCCGCGTCTGCACGCCGGCGCGCCAAGCGATCGATTCCACATCGCCAAGGCGCAGCCGAGGTGGCCGCGCGGTCCATGGACGGCGGCGGCGACGGCAGCTCGATACGAGAAGCGGCCACCATCGCGATGTCCGTGCGTGGGACGGGACCGCGTCACGCGCAACGGGCGTTCCTGCGCCGGCCCGGCGCCTTGGTCCCCGCCGCGCGCCCCAGGGAGCGGCGCGTCGCCCGTGGCGTCACCTGTGGGTGAGGGCCAGAAGGCCCGGGCGCTCAGCTGGGACGGGCGAAGAGCGTCGGGTTGGAAAAAACCGCCTCGGCCGCGTGCAGCGCCGCACCGAGCGCCGCCGCCCGAAAGCCGAGGCTGGATGGCACCACGAGCTTTTCCGCGGGGGTGTCCGTGACGATCACCTGAGCCTCGACGCATTGCCACAGGGCGGGCAGCAGCCAGGTGGCGACGTGGGTGAAATAGCCGCCGAGCACCACCACGTCGGGATCGAAGGTATTGATCAGATTGGCAACCCCGATCCCGACGAAGCGTCCGAGCCGCTCGAGCGCCGCCAGCGCTGCGGAGTCCTTGCGACGGGCGAGCGCCACCACCTGTTTGACCAACGCCTCGGGGCGCCGCCCGCTCGCCGGCATGCCGAGCGATGAGAGGAACGCGTCGAGGCCGACGATCGCCTCCCAACAGCCGCTCCGACCGCAACCGCACCGCGGGCCGCCCGGGTCGACCACGAGGTGGCCCACCTCGAGTGCACGGCCGTGCGATCCGGTGAGGAGCTGCCCATCGACGACGGCGCCGGCGCCGATGCCGACCTCGCCGATGATGGCGACGAGGTGGCGGGCACCAGCGCTTCCACCGCGCCAGTACTCGGCCAGCGCGCCGAAGTTGCCGTCATTGCCGATGCTGACCGTGACGTCGTCCGAACCGAGCGCATGGCGCAACAGCGAGGCGAAGGGGACCCGCTGCCACTTGAGGTTCGGTGCGTTTACCAGCAGACCTCCCTCGACGTCGACGAGGCCGGGGACCGCCGTTGCGAACCCAGCGATCTCCGGCGGTCGCTCGAGCGGGCGAGCTGCTTCGGCGACGGCGTCGCCGAGCAAGGCGGCGAGCCGCCGCACGCTCGCCTCGGGGCCGACACGCCGGGCATCAAGCGCCGCGCGCCGCCGGGCGCGCTCGGTCCCCGCGAGATCGTGAACGATGAGCGTGATCGCGTCGACGTTGATCTCCGCGCCGACGGCGAAGACGTGCGCCCCGTCGATCTCGACCATCGTCCCCGGCCGCCCCGGTCGTCCGCCGCTCTGGCCCGCCTCGCGAACCAGGCGCAGGTCCAACAGCTCGCCGACCAGCCGCGTCAGCGTGGGGCGCGCCAGGCCGACGCGCGCCGCGATCTCGGCGCGCGACGCCGGGCCGTGCCGCCGGAGCTCTTCAAGCACGAGGCTGAGGTTGGCGAGACGCACGCTGTGGTGGTCTGCACCGCGGCGGTCGTTCATCTGGTTCGAGGCCAACGTGGCCGTCCCTTCGTCTCCGGACACCCGCCTCATGTTGCACCTTGACGGCGCCGAGGCCCACCGGTACCTTTCCGATGAGTACGTTTCACACCGAAACAAATCTAGTCGGGTAGACGTCGGTGATGGAGAGCTCACGAGGTGCCGGGCGCGGGGGTGCTCGGCCTGCCACGCGGCGGGCTGTTCGGAGGCCGGCATGGACCAAGGGGGAGTCAAGTGGTAAGTCGGCGTGATTTCTTGCGTCTCGCGGCCGGGACGGCGGCGGCAGCAGCGGCCGCTCCGCTGCTCGGCCAGTCCGCCTCGGCGAGCGTCCGCTCCGCGGCGCGGGTGAAGTACCCCAAGTCGGCAGATATCCAGGTCGCTTGGTGGGGCGGGACGACGCGCGACGCGCGCACCGAAGAGGTCATCAAGCTCTTTGAGTCGCAGCACAAGGGATGGCACGTCACCCCGTTCTTTTCGGACTTCTCCAACTACTTCGACGCGATGAACGTCAAGGCCGCGGCGGGTGACCTTCCCGATGTTGTCCAGCTCGGTGGGAGCTATGTTCCTGAGTACGCCGACGAGCACCAGCTGCTCTCTTTGGACAACCTCTCCTATGGCGACAAGGCCGATCATGCCAAGGGCGGCTCGGTCATCGACCTCACCGGCTTCGACCCGGGACAGCTCCTCGGCGGCACCGTGAACCGCCACCTGTACGCGGTCACGCTCGGTGGCAACATGCCGGCGGTGGTCTACAACGAGACCCTGATCAAAAAGGCCGGCATGCAGCCACCGCCGAAGAACTACACCTGGGCCGAGTTCGAATCCTACCTCGAGGAGCTGAAGAAGAAGCTCCCGAGCGGCGTCTACCCTTGCGACGACAACAGCGGGACCGGTGGCCCGGTGATGTCGGTCTGGGTCCTGCAGAAGTACCGCCGGATGTACACACCGGCCGGTCAGCTCGCCTTCGGGGTGAAAGAGCTCGAGGACTACTTCTCGTACTGGCAAAACCTCCGGAACAAGGGCCTGATCGTGCCCGGCACGCTCGAGGCGGCGTCGATCCAGAACGGCACCAACGAGGGCAATCCCCTGGTACTCGGCCAGGCGGTGTTCACCTTCCAGTACTCGAACTTCTTGAGTCAGTACCAGCCGCTGATGAAAGACAAGGTGGGGCTCATCCGCTACCCGCTCGGCCCCAAGGGATCGCTCGTCGGTGACTTCGTGCAGGCATCGCAGTTCTTCAGCGTCTCGGCCCACTCCAAAGCACCAACGGTCGCGGCGAACTTCATCAACTTCTGCGTCAACAATCCCCATGCCGTGCGTGCCCTCGGGGTGGAGCGCGGGATTCCTGCAGCGGTGCGAAACGAGAAGGAGGTGCTCCACAGCCCGCGGCTCACCGCATCGGATCGCGCCGAGGTGGCCTTCGAAGCCGAGTACGGTCCCCTCACCCGCGCGGAGCCGGTCGCTCCGGGCAAAAGTGGTGCACTCACGTCGATCTTCCAAAACGCCGCTCAGGACATCGCGCTCGGCACTTCGAGCATCTCCCAGGCCTCCGAACAGGCAATGAGCCTCGCCCGCAGGGCGCTCAGCTAGGTGGCATCCCCCGGCGTGACGGTCGAGGCGCACGCGACCGCACCGCCTCCCGTTGCCGATCGCAACCCACCGCCGCGACGCCGGCTGACGCGACGCCAACGGGAGGCGCTCGCCGGATACCTGTTCCTCGCGCCGTGGTTCCTCGGCCTGATCGGGATCACGCTCGGCCCGATGATCGCCTCGCTGTGGCTCTCCTTCACGCGCTACAACCTGTTGTCGGCGCCGCAGTGGACCGGCTTCAGCAACTACAGCGCGCTAGTCCACGACCCACTGTTTCTCACGGCAGTCAAGGTGACGCTCCTTTACGTCGGCGTCTCGGTGCCTTCCCAGCTCGCCTTCGCCTTGCTGCTCGCGCTCGTGCTGAACCGGGGAATGCGGGCGCTCGGGCTCGTGCGTGCGATCTACTACGTACCCTCGCTGCTCGGCTCGAGCGTCGCGATCGCGATCGTGTGGCGGACCCTGTTCGGCTACGACGGAACGATCGACCGCATCGTCGAGTTCTTTGGCTGGCACAACCCGCCGGCATGGATAGACGACCCCCACACCGCGATCTACACCCTCGTCGTCCTCGCGATCTGGCAGTTCGGCGCCCCGATGATCATCTTCCTTGCCGGGCTGCGCAACATCCCAAAGGAGCTCTACGAGGCGGCGAGCGTGGACGGCGCCCGGCGCTTCGCGCAGTTCCGCAAGGTCACCTTGCCGCTGCTCAGCCCGCTGATCTTGTTCAACCTCGTGCTGCAGGTGATCGCATCCTTCCAGGCATTCACGCCGGCCTACGTGATCAGCGGCGGGAGCGGAGGGCCGGCCAACAGCACCCTCTTCTACACCCTGTATCTGTACCAACAAGCCTTCGGGCAGCTGAACATGGGCTATGGCGCAGCGATGGCGTGGCTGCTCCTGGTCGCGATCGCGCTCGTCACCGCGGCCATCTTCGCCAGTTCCAGGCGCTGGGTCTTCTACATGGACCACCAGTCATGATCAGGCTCACCCCAAGCCGCTCGGCGACCGCTGTCCTCGCGTGGCGACGCATCCCTCGGGGGATCGGGCGCCTGTTGATCGCGGCGGGCGGCGTCGTGATGCTCTATCCGCTGCTTTGGATGATCGGTTCGTCCTTCAAGCCCGAGGGCCAGATCTTCTCGACCACGGGCATCGTGCCCACGACCTGGATCTTCTCCAACTACACCCAGGGCTGGGACGGTCTCGGCTATTCGATGACCGGCTTTCTCGTCAACTCGGTCGTCCTCTGCCTGCTCTGCGTGCTCGGCAACCTGGTCTCCTGCAGCCTCGCCGCCTTCGCCTTCGCCCGCTTGCGCTTTCCGCTGCGTCGGGTCCTGTTCGCCATCATGTTGACGAGCATCATGCTCCCGCTGCACGCGACGATCGTGCCCCAGTACATCTTGTTTAAGTATCTCGGCTGGGTCGGCACCATCGCCCCGCTCGTGGTGCCGAAGTTCCTGGCCGTCGATGCGTTCTTCGTCTTCCTGCTCGTCCAGTTCATCCGCACCATCCCCCGTGAGCTCGACGACTCGGCGGAGATCGACGGGTGCGGCAAGTTCCGGCTCTTTGCCACGGTCATCCTGCCGCTGTGCGTGCCGGCGCTCGCCACCACCGCGATCTTCACCTTCCTTTGGACCTGGAGCGACTTCTTCTCCCAGCTCATCTACCTGAGCGGCAACCCGGCGCACTTCACCATCCCCGTCGCCCTCGGCGCGTTCGTCGACAGCACGAGCCAGTCGTCCTGGGGCCAGCTCCTGGCGATGTCGGTCGTCTCCTTGCTCCCGATCTTCGGGTTCTTCCTCGCGTTCCAGCGGCTGTTGCTCGAGGGCATCTCGACGACCGGTCTGCGGGGATGATGGCGTGATCGACCGGCGCGCGCTCGTCGACCGCCACGCCGTCGTCATCGACGGCGTGGCCAAGGACTCGCCACTTTCGGTCGGCAACGGAGAGTTCTGCTTCACCGCCGATCTCACCGGGCTACAGAGCCTGCCTGGGCGCTACCCCCTTGGCCCGCGCAACGGTGGCGCGCCCGGGAGCCTGCTGACCACCGAGGCACAGTGGGCCTGGCACAGCTGCCCACTCCCGGGCGGCGCCATTCCCGAACCGAGCCGCCGCAGCTATGCCACCCGCAAGGGCCAGGTCCCCTATCTCGACTATCGCGGCCCCCTCGAACCCGCGCCGGGCGAGGCGCCAAACGACGACCAGTGGCTGCGGGCAAACCCTCACCGGCTCGATCTCGGCCGGATCGGGCTCTGCCGGCTCCCCGACGGTGCTGCGCTCGATCCCACGGCGATGCACGGCGCTCACCAGCGGCTCGATCTGTGGGCCGGACGCCTGGAGAGCAGGTTCTCACTTGGTGGGCACGGCGTCTTCGTGCGCACGCTGTGTCATCCGAGCCGGAACCTGCTCGCGGTGAGGCTCACGGCCCCCGCGCGCGCCAACATCGCCGTGGCGTTCGCCTTCCCCTACGGCTCGATGTCGTGGAACCTCGCCGCGGACTGGACCCGAGACGACGCGCATCGAAGCGAGCTGTCGCGCACGGCGGGCGGCTGGAGGATCGAGCGCGCGCTCGACGACACCCGCTATCGCGTCGCCGTGCGCGCCAGCGCTGGGGCGTCGCTCGAGCGCAGCGCCGCCCACGGCTTTGTGCTCTCGAGCGACCAAGACGCGTGGTGGTTCGTCGCCGAGTTCGCGCCCGAAGAAGCGCCCGAGGCGCCGCTGCCGAGCTTTGCTTCGGTTGAGGAGGCGGCGGCGCTGCACTGGGCGGCGTTCTGGACCGACGGCGCGGCGATCGAGTTGGCGGCGAGCAAGGATCCGCGAGCCCACGAGCTCGAACGGCGTGCAGTGCTCTCGCAGTACCTGACCGCCATCAATTGCGCCGGCTCGCTCCCCCCGCAAGAGACCGGCCTCACGGTCAACAGCTGGTACGGACGCTTCCATCTGGAGATGCACTTCTGGCACGGCGCGCACTTCCCCCTGTGGGGCCGCCCCGAGCTCCTCGAGCCCAGCATGGCCTGGTACGGCACCCATCTCGAGAAGGCCCGCGAGCTGGCGCGCGCCCAGGGATATCGCGGCGCCCGATGGCCAAAGCAGGTCGGCCCCGACGGGCGGGAAGGGCCCAGCCCGATCAGTGCCTTTTTGATCTGGCAGCAGCCCCATCCCATCTACCTCGCCGAGCTCCTCTATCGGTCCCGCCCCTCGCCAATCACCCTGGAGCGCTACGGCCAGGTGGTTCTGGCGACTGCCGAGTTCATGGCCGACTTCGCCGAGGAGACGCCTGCCGGCTTTGAGCTCGGGCCACCGCTCGTTCCCGCCCAAGAGTGCGATGCGGCCGAGCGGGCGCGCCTATGCAATCCCACCTTCGAGCTGTCCTACTTCGCCTTCGGCCTCGAGCTCGCCCAGACCTGGCGCGAACGTCTCGGGCTCGGGTGCGCGCCGTGGCTCACCACCGTGGCCGAGCGCCTCGTCCCCCCGGTTCGCCAGGACGGCATCTACGCGGCGAACGGCGTGCCGCCATTTCTTACCCGTTCGGACCACCCAGCGATGTGCCTCGCCCTTGGCTTCTTGCCACCAAGTCGCCGCATCGACCCGGCCGTGATGTCGGCGACGCTCGACAGCGTGCTCGCGGACTGGGACTGGGCGAGCACGTGGGGCTGGGACTTCCCCGCCCTCGCGATGTGCGCAGCGCGGCTCGCCCGGGACGAGGACGCCGTGGCGCTGCTCACAATGGACGTGGCGAAGAATCGCTACTTGCCGAACGGCCACAACTACCAGGGCGCGGACCTTCCCTGCTACCTACCGGGCAACGGGGCCCTGCTGAGCGCGCTCGCCCTGATGGCGGGGGGATGGCCCGGCGCGACGCGACCCGCGCCCGGGTTCCCCGCCGACGGTGCCTGGAGGATCACGGCGGAGGACTTCCCAGGTGTCCTCTAGCTCCCCTGCCGCCGCGCCCTCGTGGTTGCACGCCGAGGCCGGGGCGCTTCGCAACGAGGACGGCCACCCCATCGTGCTGCGCGGGGTGGGGATCGGCGGTTGGATGAACTTGGAGAACTTCATCACCGGCCATCCCTCAACCGAATCGCTGCTGCGCACAGAGCTCGCCCGGGTGCTCGGCCCTGAGACGCTCGAGACGTTCTTCGCCCGGTTCCTCGACGGATTCTTCGCCGAGGCCGATGCCCAGTTCATCGCTTCGATCGGGCTCAACTTCGTCCGCCTCCCGGTGAACTATCGCCACTTCGAGGACGACGATCGGCCCGGCGAGTTCAAGGCGTCAGGCTTCGCGCAGCTCGATCGCGCGGTGCGCCTGTGCCGACGCTCCGGCCTGTGGGCGCTGATCGATCTCCACGCCCTCCCCGGAGGCCAGAACCATGACTGGCACAGCGACAACCCGAGCCACGTCCCGTTGCTGTGGCGCCACCGCGACTTCCAGGACCGGACGGTCGGCCTGTGGGAGCGCCTCGCCGAGCGCTACCGAGACGAACCGACCGTCGCCGGCTACAACCTCGTCAACGAGCCGGCGGATCCGACCGGCCACGGGCTCGGCCCCCTCTACCGCCGCCTCGCCGCCGCCATCCGGGCCATCGATTCCCGCCACGTCTTGTTCTTGGACGGGGACCGCTACGCACAGGACTTCACCACGATCGGTGAGCCGCTCGACAATGCCGTCTATGCCCTGCACCACTACCCGCACCCCGGCTCGCTGTCAGGTGGTGACTATCCGGGTCTGAGCGGTGGGGTGCACTACGACCGCGGCCGGGTCGCACAGGAGATCGACGAGCGCACCGGCTACATGGCGCACCACGACCTGGCGTCGCTCGTCGGTGAGTTCGGTCCCGTCTACGTCGGCGACGAGCGGGCGGACGCGATGCGCCTTCGGCTGTTGCGCGACCAAATCGAGCTTTATGAACAGCGCCAGATGAGCTGGTGCCTTTGGACCTACAAGGACATCGGCTTGCAGGGGCTGTGCTATCTCGCGCCCGACGCCTTTTGGCGCGCCCACCTCGGGGGCATCATCGCGAAGAAGGCACGGCTCGGCGTGGACGGCTGGGGGGGGCGAGCCAGCCAGCTGGCCGATGTCCTCGAGCCACTCGAACGGCGCTTTGCCGCCGAGTTCCCGGCGTTCTCCCCCTACCCCTTCGGCGCGCGCAACTACGTCCACCGCCTGGTCCGCCACATCTTGTTCGCCGAACCGCTCGTGGTGGAGTTCGCCGAACGTTTCGGTGGGCTCTCTGGCCAAGAACTCGATGCGCTCGCCGATTCCTTCCGCCTCGAGCACTGCGTGCAGCGCACCCCGCTGGTCGAGCTTCTCCGCTCGCTCACCTCGACCGCCCCGTGAGCATATTTTCCAGTTCGCCTCCTTGTTGGGCCAATCGCCGCGGGTAAGAATGGGACGTAGCGTTACTAATTCTCGGGCGCCGGCACTCGCCCGCGGCGAGAGAGGGGGCGACCATGAGCACCGACACCATGGTGCATGACGTCCGGCCATCGGCGGCCGAGCGGGCGATGCAGGACTACCTATTCGACCTGCAGGGGTACTTCATCATCGAGCGCGCCGTGGCGCCCGAGTTGGTTGACGCGCTGAACGACCTCCTCAACCAGGTCCCCGCCGACCTCGAGCCGCAGGGATGGTGGGGCAACGTCCAGCGCTCGGCGAGCAGCGAGCCAGGCAAGGGTCTCGAGCTCCAGAACGTGGTCGAGGCGGGCGAGCCCTTCGAGCGACTCATCGACCATCCCTCCTGGATCGACTCGATGCGCCGCTACTGCGGCGAAGAGGACTCCTATGTGAGCGGCTTGTTCATCGACGAGTGCTTCGCCGCGATTCGCCGCCAGGGCGGCTACCTGCGCGTCCACTCTGGCGGGTATCGCAAGGCGCTGCGCGGCATCTACCACTACGACCACGGCGTCTTCCGCTGCGCCCAGGTCAACGTGCTCGTCGCGCTCTCCGACATCGGGCCCGGCGACGGTGGGACCTTGATCATCCCGGCCAGCCACAAGGCGAACCTGTCGCACCCCCAGGCCGAGCAGTACCGGAGCGGAACGATGGATGACATGGTCGGCGTGGTGCAGCCGAACCTCAAACAGGGCGACGCGCTCGTCTTTTGCGACGCACTCGCGCACGGCGCGGCGTCGCGTACCAACCCCGAGGGCGAGCGCCGCACGGTCATCTACCGCTACGGACCCTCGTGGGGTGCGACGCGCTCCGGATACCGCTACTCCGACGAGCTGCTCGAGCGCCTGACCCCCGAGCGGCGCGCCATCCTCCAGCCCGTCCCCCCGCGGCTCCCGCCCCGGCACGCCACGTCGTAGCCGAGACACACGGCGCGGCGACGCCCGTCAGGTCACGGGGCACCGATGGCCCGAGGCTCCGGCCGGAGCCGCCGCCCGAGCGGCCTTGGGCCGGGCCAGGAAGCCGTTTGGGAGCCCGCAGGCGCAGCCTTGCTCAGGCGGACAAGCTGCCACCGCTCACCTGGGTGGCGGACGCGACGCACTCAGAGATCCCTGGCCGAGTAACTGCGCCGCTGGCGCGAGGGCGCCCGATGGCGCCCGAGGGTGGCAGTGGGCTGCAGCACTACGGGCCGGCCAAAGCGTCTGACCACTGGTCGACTGGGCCGCCGCGCGCTCCGGAGTGGCGGCGCATAGCCCCCGGTGAGCATGGCGACGCCGAACGCCGGTGAAGGACATCGACCACCCCGACCAAGACGGTCGGCGCCACTGCGGTGCGGCGCGGCGCGTGGCCGTGGCGTCGGGTGACCCCTTGGACAACCTGGCGCGTCTGCGCAGCGACGTCCGCCCGGCCGTTCAGCACCCGGGGCACCCGTGGCGATCGTTACCCCAGCGACCTCGGCGATCTGGCGAATGGTGACCTCCGCCGACCGGCATGGGTCCGCGGCGGTCATGGGGCCCCAGTCGCTCAGTTCGCCGCCGCCCGGCGCCTCGCGCCGGGCGAGCGAGGCCGGCAGGGGCACTCGACGCGCCGCTCCAGGCACTTGGTGGGCGGCGCACCTATCCTGTCGCGGTGCGCGCGGTCGTCCAGCGGGTGACCCGTGCGTCCGTTTCCGTCGAGGGCGAGGTCGTCGGGGCGATCGACGCCGGCCTCTGCGTGCTCGTCGGCATCCGACGCGATGACGACGAGGCCTCGGCGAACAAGATGGCCGAGCGCCTGTGGAATCTTCGGGTCTTCGCCGACGAGGCCGCCCACCTCAATCGCTCGGCCGCCGAACTCGGCTTGCCGCTCCTTGTGATCAGCCAGTTCACACTTTATGGCGACACCACCAAAGGACGGCGCCCGTCTTTTGAGGCCGCGGCGCCCGGCGCGGTCGCCGAGCCCCTCCTTGGGCGGCTCGTCAACGCGCTCGAGGCGCTCGGTGCCACCGTGCGAACGGGGCGCTTTGGCGCGTCGATGGCCGTTTCACTCACCAACGACGGTCCGGTGACGGTGATCATCGAGACCTGAGCAGAGACCGTCGAGACCTGACACATGATGCTCGGTAGGGCGCGCAAAACGGGTGGGCAGCTCCGTGAGCAAGAGCTGGCCACCCGTTTACGCCGGCCGCCACGCCCCCGGCCCGAGGCGCTGCGACGCTGGTTTTCCATTGAGCTGGCGTTCCAGCTCTGTTGCACTGCGATCGCGTTCATGCCCCAAGGGTCGAAAAGCTATGCGGGGACCACGCCCGCCTGCCCTTCCCGTTCGGGCAGACCTTCAGCTCTCGTCGCCGAAGCGGATGCCGACTTCGAAGTGCGCCGGGTCGAGCAGCCCGACGACGTGCTCGACGAAGGCTCCCGAGGCGTCATAACTCGTGCGGATGAGCTCCAGCATCCAGGTGCCCACCGGGGTGCCGACGAGCGCCGCCTCACGCGCGTCGATCGCCCGACCCCGGATCCGCTGGCGGCCATGGGACAGCACCAGCCCCGCCTCGCGCAGCGTCGCCGTCAGCGACCCGCCCGACAGGCCGTGCTGAGGGATTGACCGCAAGCCGCCGATCGCAGGGATGTGGCTCGCCTCGTGGCAGGCGACGGCCCCACTTGGCAGCACCCAGCTGCGCTCGACGACGACGAACTCCCGACTGGCGAGCCCGAGGGTGCGGGCGAGCCGGACGTTGCGCACGAGCGCCAGGCGGTCGATGCGCACGTCGGTCGCCACACCCTTGGCGGTGAGCGCCCACGCCCAGCCGATGCGCGCCTCGACGGGCTGCCCCGCGAAGCAGACGAAGGAGCCCTTGCCATTGCGCGTGGCAATGAGCCCCTCTTCGCTCAGGCGAGCGAGCGCGGCGCGTACGGTGGTCCGGCTCACCTTGAAGCGCTTGGCCAGCGCGATCTCACCGGGAAGGCGCGCGCCGCGGCGCACGGCGCCCGAGCGGATCTCGCGCGCCAGCACCGCGGCCACGGCCTCGTGCTTCAAGCGGACCGGCGACGAGCGATCGAGGGTCGTCATGGCGCGCTCGCGCGCCTTGCGGCGAGCTCGAGCGCGGCGTCGAGGTCCACCGCCTCGACGAGCGGGGAGAACAGCTGCATCAGCGCGAGCGCCTGGGCGTGGCTCTCGTCATTGACCCCAGCGCACGCCTCGCGCACGACGCGCACCGCCCGGCCCGCGTCCGCCGCCTGCAGCGCGGTCGCGAGCACGCAGCAGTCCGTGGTCACCCCGGCGAGCACAAGCGTCGTCTCGGGCGCGCAGCGCTCGATCAGGCCTGGCACCCACTTGGAGAAGGTGGTCGTCTCGAGGCTCTCGCTCCGGTGGGCGCCGTAGCGCTCGATGAGCGCGTACGCGGGATCCTCGGGGGCCACCAGCGCGAAGGGGTAACGCTCGTAATAGGCGCGCCAGGCATCGAGCGGGGCCAGAGGGGCCACGAAGCGGGTGAAGACGACGTGGGGGGCATAGGCGGCGACCAGCGCGTCGACCGGATCGAGGATCGAGGAGAACCCCGGGCTGTACCACTCGCTTTGCGGGTTGGCGAAGATCTCCTGGAGGTCGATGACGACGAGCAGCGCCCGAGGCGGCGCGGCGGCGCTCAACGGCTCGCCGGCACCGCCAGCGCCGTGCTGGCGGGCGCCGCCTCCTGGCGCCGGATGCGGCGGTGATCGAAGGCGAGCGCAGCGAGAAAGCCGAGCGCGAGGGCGATCAGCACGCCGAGGTTCGCATAGGCCCACGCGCCCGTCTTGCCGCCAAGGCCGAAGGGTCCGAGCAGGTAGCCCTGCCAGGTGAGCCAGCTCGCCGAGGCGTTGGTGACGAGCCCCCAGCCAAGCGCGGTCGCCACGACCACGATGGCGATCGGCGTGAAGCGCACGTCGCCGTAGCGGCCGTTCTTGTTGTACAGGTCGGCCTCGTCGTAGTCACGCCGACGCAGCACGATGTCGGCGAGCACGACCCCGCACCAGGCCGAGATCGGCACGCCCAAGGTGATGAGGAAGCCTTCGAACTGGCCGATGAAGTTGGTGGCGAAGAAGACGACGTAGATCGTCCCGCCGATCATCACGGTGCCGTCGATGAAGGCGGCGACAAAGCGCGGGATGCGCAATCCGGCGCTCAAGAGCGCGAGGCCCGAGGAGTAGATGTCGAGCACCGCGCCGCCGACGAGGCCGAGCACGGCGACGATGACGAAGGGGATGAGGAACCACGTCGGCAGCTCGGTCGTGAGCGCGCCGATCGGGTCGTTGGCGATCGCCGAGGAGAGGTGGCTGGACGACCCGGCGAGCAACAACCCGAAGACCAACAAGACGATGGGGGCCACCGAGGAGCCGAAGGTCGTCCAACCGACGACGCCGCGGCTCGAGGCGCTGCGGGGCAGGTAGCGCGAGTAGTCGGCCCCGCAGTTCACCCAACCCAGGCCGAAGCCGGTCATGAAGAAGACGAAGGCCCCCAGCGCGTGCTCGGTCGAGCCCGCCGGGATCGCCGAGACGGTGTGCCAGTGGATCTTGTCGACCACGAGGGCGATGTAGACGACGGTCAGCACCGCGGTCACCGCGGTGATCACCGTCTGCATGCGCATGATCGTGGTGAAGCCGAGGACGCCCCCGCCGACGACGAGCGCGACCACGACGACGAGCGCGATCGCCTCGGTCGGAGTGCCCCCGGCGTGTGCCAAGCGGCCAAAGACCGTCGAGGTCGCCTGGGTGGCAAGGATCACGAGCACCGTCTCCCAGCCGACGGTGAGGAGCCAAGACACGACCGTCGGCAGCCGATTGCCGCGGATCCCAAAGGCCGCGCGGCTCAGCACCATCGTGGGTGCCGACCCCCGCTTGCCAGCAAGCGCGATGAAGCCCACAAGGAGGAAGGAGACCACGATGCCGACGAGGCCGACGATCATGGCCTGCCAGAACGAGATGCCAAAGCCGAGGGCGAACGAGCCATAGCTGAGGCCAAGGATCGAGACGTTGGCGGCAAACCATGGCCAGAACAGGTCGAGCGGACGACCCTTGCGCTCGTCGCCCTCGATGACGTTGATCCCATTCGCCTCGATGCGCAGTCCGCCGCCACCACCACCACCGCCGCCACCGGCGGCCGCCGGCGCATCGAGCAGCGTGGCTGCACCTGCTTGCGAGTTGCCCACTGATCCTCCCGCTGCTCCCGGTCGCCGTGACGGACCTGTTTAGACCTGTCCGGATGCTAGGGGCCGCGCCCCGGGCGGGTCAACGCCACTTCTGCGACTTCCGGCTGGACCGTGCTCTGGACTTTGGACTGCGGTGAAAGCAGTCGGCTTTGGAACGATGTCCGACGAGCCTCTCTATGCAAGGGAGCCTCCTGCCAAGTGGCTGACGACGACCGGTCCGTGCCGCGATGGCATGGAACGGTTGTTCGCGTTGGAGCCACTCGAGGCCTGGGCTGCGAGGTTCAACCACCTGAGCCGGCTCTCTTCCGCGCCCAAGCACCACCTGGCCGATCCCGCCCTCGCCGCCCGGCTGCTCGGGGTCGATGCCGGCGCATTGCTGCGCGGCGAGGGCAACCAGATCGTGGCGCGGGACGGCACCTCCTGGGCTCGCTGTTCGAGTCGCTGGCGACCTTGGTCGTGCGGGTCTGTGCCCAGGCCGCCGAGGCACGCGTGCTGCACTTGCGCTCCTGGCGGGGCGAGCACGAGCTCGATCTCGTCGTAGAGCGCGGCGGCCACCGGGTGCTCGGCCTGGAGGTCAAGCTCAGCGGGCACGTCGACGACGGCGACGTCCGGCATCTGGTCTGGTTGCGCAACCAGCTCGGTGACGACTTCCTCGGCGGTGCCGTGCTCACCTCCGGTGCCCATGCCTACTGCCGTGCCGACGGCATCGCCGTCATCCCTGTCGGGCTGCTCGGCCCATGACCGGCGCTGCGCCCCGTGGCGAACTCGATGTCTCGTCCGAGGACGGGCGCGAGCGCGCGGGCCGGTTCCCGCAGCCCGTTGATTCCCCGTCTTGCCGCGCTCGCTGACCGGCGTGTCGAACCAGTCCTCCACCTCGGCGTCGGCGAGGGTGCGCGCGCGGAGCCTCGGGAGCGCGCGCTTGTCGAGCAGCTGGCGGGCGACCGAGGCGATCCACCGGCCGTCTGGCATCTCTATGTCGCGGCATCAGGGCCGAGCCGCTACCTCGCCGCCACGCTGCGTAGCGGCGAGCCACTCCCCACGAGCCCGAGCGGTGCCCGTCGGGATCCGAGTGGTGCGTGCTCGGATGGCCCGAGCGGCGCAATCGCAGCTGGTGCCCGCGCACTCACAGCCGGTCCGCCGCGATTTCAGCGCTCGGAGGTGAACGGCCGCACCGTCGCGACGGTTGCACAGCGCGCGCCGCTGCACCAAGCTCGCCCGGCCGCCATCTGCCCAAGACGAGGACCTCGATGCGCCACGCCCTGTTCGTCCGCCACGCCGAGAGCGAGTGGAACCGCCTCGGCCTCATCCAGGGCCAGCACCCCGACGCGCCCGGCCTGAGCAGGACCGGAGCGGCCCAGGCGGCCGCGCTCGCCGACGAGCTCGCGGACTGTGGCGCCCGCCTGCTCGTCACGAGCTCACTGCGCCGTGCCCGTGAGACCGCCGCGGTGATCGGGACGCGCCTTGGCCTCGAACCCGTGGTCGACACGGCCTGGGACGAGCGCGGCTTTGGCCGTGCCGAGGGCGCCCCGTTCTCGAGCTATCCGCCGGGCGCCTTCGGCGTCGCCGACGCGAAGGTGGTCGATGCGGACCGGGCGCCCGAGGGCGGCGAGAGCCTGCGCGACGTCTATCGCCGCGCCGAGCTGGCCATGGCCCGGCTGGCGCCGGGAGCGATCGTCGTCACCCACGCCGTCGTGCTGCGCTGCGTGCTTTCGGCACGCGACGGCATCGGCTGTGAGGAGATGATCTTCGGACCGCTCACCAACGCCTCGGCGCATCGCGTCGAGCTCGAAGCCGGCCGCACGGGCCGGTAGCGTTGGGCCGGGCGTCGCCTGGCGCCCGGCCCGCGCCTCGGAGGTCCTCGTGAAGCTGCCCGCGCTCTTCTCGTTCCCGAACCCGGTGAATGAGACCTCGGCACGCGTCGTCGCCGGCGGCGTCGTGGCGATGACGGCGGCGACGATCGCGCTCGACGAGCCGCGCCTGCTCGTGCCCCTCACCTACGGCTTCGCCGCACGCCTGGCCGCCGGGCCGCGCTTCAGCCCGCTCGGACAGCTCGCCACCAAGGTTGTCACGCCACGCCTTGGCATCGAGCACCGCTTCTCCCCCGGCCCACCCAAGCGTCTCGCCCAGGGGATCGGCTTGGTGCTCTCGGGCACCGCCAGCCTGCTCGCCTTCGGGCTGGGCAAGCGCCGGGCCGCCTACCGCGTGCTGTCCTTGCTGCTCATCGCCGCGAGCTTGGAGGCGGGCTTTGGCATCTGCCTCGCCTGCCGGGCCTTCCCGCTGCTCATGCGCCTCGGGATCGTGCCCGAGTCCATCTGCGAGGAGTGCCGCGACATCTGGAAGCGCCCCGAGCTGAAGGACAAGGCCCAAGCGCTCGCGGATGAGGCCGCGGCGGGCTGAGGCGCTATCGCCCGGTACCGGGCTGGCCGCGCAGGCCCTCTTCGATGTGGCGCGCGGTCTCCTGCAACAGCGGCAAGAACTCGCGCACCAGCCGCTCGGCGTCGACCCGGAACGCGTTCGCCGAGACGTTCATGGCAGCGGTGACCGAGCCGTTGGCCTCCCGGATCGGGACGGCGAGCGAGGTGAGGCCGTCCTCGAGCTCTTGCTCGACGAGCGCGAAGCCCTCGGCGCGCACCTTGGCGAGGATCGCACGGAGCTCACCGGGGTCCGTCGTCGTGCGCTCGGTCAGTGCCGCGAGCTCGACCTCGGCGAGGTAGGCGTCGAGATCGTCGTCGCTCTTCGCGGCGAGCAGCACGCGGCCCATCGAGGTGCAATAGGCGGGAAAGCGCGTCCCGACCGAGATCGCCACCGTCATGATGCGGTGCGTCGGCACGCGAACGATGTAGACGATGTCGCTCCCGTCGAGCACCGAGATCGACGAGGACTCGTGCACCTCGGCGACGAATTCCTCGACGAGGGGCTGGGCGACCTCGGGGAGGCTGAGCCCGGACAAAAAGGCGTAGCCGAGCTCGAGCACCCGCGGCCGCAACGAGAACTCCCGGCCGTCGCTTCTCACGTAGCCGAGCTCGACCAAGGTGAGCAAGAAGCGCCGCGCCGCGGCGCGCGTGAGCCCGGTCAGCTGCGCCACCTCGGTGAGGGTGAGGCGCTCGCGTCCAGGCCCGAAGGCACGGATCACCGTCAGGCCGCGCTCGAGCGACTGGACGAAGTCCCCGCCGCGCCGCTCCGCGTCGCTCATGGCTCGATCCGCGCCAACGCCTCGCGGGCGACAGCGACGGCGCGGTTGGCGGCCGGGACGCCGCCGTAGACGGCGCTGTGGACCAAGACCTCTTCGATCTCCTCGCCGCGCAAGCCGTTCCTTAGCGCGGCCGGCACGTGGAACGACAGCTCCTCGTGGCGCCCGAGCGCGCTAAGCATCGCCAAGGTGATCGCGCTGCGCGTCCGCCGGTCGAGCCCGGGGCGCCCCCACACCGCCCCCCATGCGTAGGCGGTGATGAACTCCTGGAAGGCGCCGCCAAAGCCCTCGGCGGCGGCGAGCGCCCGGTCGACGTGGGCGTCGCCGAGCACGGCCCGGCGCACCGCCATGCCGCGCTCGCGCGCGCCGCCGCGAAGGTGCGTCGCCACGAGATCGGCGAAGCGGTCCGGATGGGCGAGGTTCGCGAGGTGGGCCGCGCCAGACAAGACGCTGAAGTCCGCCACCGGGATCGCTTGGGCCAGGCGGAGTCCCGTTTCGGGCGTCGAGACGGGATCCTCGCTGCCGGCGATCACGAGCGTCGGCGCCTCGATCGCCCCGAGCGACGCCGTCAGATCCGCGCCAGCGATCGCCTCGCAACACCCGGCGTAGCCCTCCGGATCGCACGAGGCCAACATGGCGGCCACCCTCGCCAGGAGCTCAGGCTGCTCGCGACGCATCGGCTCGGTGAACCAGCGGGCAAAGAGCCCGTCGGTCAGGCTCGCCACACCCTTCGCCCGCACGTGCGCGGCGCGCTCGTCCCAGGCAGCGGGCGGTGAGAACTGCGCCGCGGTACAGGCGAGCACGAGGGAGCCCACGCGCCCCGGGGCGCGCGCCGCCACCGACATGGCGATCATCCCGCCGATCGACAGACCACAGATCGCGGCCCGCTCGACGCCGAGGTGGTCGATGAGCCCGACCAGGTCGTCGGCGAGGTCTTCGATGCGATACGGGCCGCCGGGCGCGCCGGTCTGGCCATGGCCGCGCAGATCGAAGCGCACGACGAAGAACTCGCTCGCCAGCGAGCCGAGCTGGGGCGCCCACACGTCCATCGTCGTGCCAAGGGAGTTCACCAGCACGAGCGCGGGGCGCGAGCGCGCGCCGTCGAGACGGTAGGCCAGCTCGATCCCGTTGATCGTGGCGGTGAACGACTCGCTCATCGTTGCCGCTCACTCCCCTCGTCGGCGCGCTCGCTCATCGGCAGCGGACGCTTCCACCCCTGGCGCTCCTCCGCGAAGCGGGCGAGCGCCCGGGCGGCGAAGGTCTCGCTCGCGCCAAGGTAGCTCGACGGCGCGCACAGCGACGCCAGCTGCTCGGCGCTGCGCAGCCGGGTGATCTCGGGGATCTGTCCGAGCAGCTCGGCGAGGCCCCGCTGCTCGGACAGGGCGCGTCGCGTCGCGTCGCGCACGAGCTCGCGGGCGCGCGCTCGCCCGAGCTCGGGGGCAAGGTCGAACACGACGTGCTCGGCCGACAGCACCCCGTGGCTCGCCTGGAGGTTGCGGGCCATCGCCGCCTCGTCGAGCTCGAGGGCCTCGAGGAGCTCGGCGAGATTGGCGACCGCTCCGCCGGCACCGCGCCACAGCGCGACGAGCGCCTGCCACTCCGCGTGCCACGCCCCCGCCGCGCGCTCGTGCTCTTGGGCCATCGCCGACAACAGCACGCTGGCAGCGCCTTGCGTCTGGCGCATCGCCGCGTTGACGAGCACTGCGCCGATGGGGTTCTGCTTGTGCGGCAGCGTCGATGAGCCCCCGCGGCCGGTCCCGGCGCGCTCGTGCACCTCGGCGACCTCGCTCTGGGACAACAGCGCGACGTCGAGCGCCACCTTGCCGGCCACCCCGGCGCACACCGACAGTGCGCCGGCGAGCTCACCGAGCCGGCTGCGCTCGCTGTGCCAGGGAATGAGCGCTTCGAACAGGCCGAGTCGAGCCGCCAGCGCCGCGCCCACCGCCACTCCGGTGTCGCCGAGCGCGGCGAGCGTCCCGGCCGCCCCGCCGAACTGCAGCGCGAGGCGGGTCTCGAGCACTGCGAGAAGGCCGCGGCGCGCCTCGAGTAGGCCGGTCAGCCAGCCAGCGGCCTTCAACGAGAAGGTGACCGGCAGCGCCTGGCGGAGCAGCGTCCGTCCGGCGAGCACGACCCCGGCGCCCCGCTCGCACCACGAGGCGGCCGCCGTGGCGGCGCGCTCGAGGTCCTGGCGCACGAGCGCCCCGGCGCGGGCCGAGACGAGCATCGCCGCACTGTCGAGGGCGTCCTGGCTCGTCGCGCCGAAGTGGACGGCGTCGCCGTGGGGACCGCCGACCTCGGCGCGCAACGCCGCCACGAGGGGAATCACCACGTTCCCGCCCTGGCGCGCGGCGCGCGCGAGCGTCGGGGCGTCGAGGCGGAGCCGCTGCGCCGCGGCGGCGATCGCCGCCGCGCTGTCGGCTGGGATGACGCCCAGGTCCGCCTCGGCGCCCGCCAGCTCGACCTCGAAGGCGACCAGGGCGGCGAGCCACGCCGCGTCGCCAGTCGCCTCGTCCAGCGCGTCGCTGGTGAAAATCGCCGAGAACAGCTCGTCGGCCATGGGCAATCAGTAGCCGAAAAAGACGGTCTCGTGCTCGCCTTGGAGGTGCACGTCGATCACCAAGCGCGCCGGCGCGCGCGCGAAGGCGACGAGCGACGCGCGCCGCCCCTCGTCGATGCGCGCCAGCACGGGGTCGAGCGCGAGCTCGGCTTCGCCGGGCAGGTACCAGCGGGTGCGCGCCGGCCGCAGCATCCCGCGGGCAAAGACGAGCACCTCGATATGGGGCGCCTGCAGCTCCCCTGAGTCGAGCCGCACCGGCCCGGGCGCCAGGGTCGTGAAGCAAAAGCGCCCCTCGGCGTCGGTGAGACAGCGCCCAAAGCCGCTCCAGGGCGCCTCGGTGTGGGGAGGGAAGCGGCCGAGCGGATCGGCCTGGAAGATCTCGAGCATCCCATCGGGGACGGGCGCTCCCGCCCCGTCCAGCAACCGCCCCTCGATCCACAGCGCGCCGTCGCTCCCCGGGGCGACGAGGTCGGCATTGGCGAGGGGCACGAGCCCGATCGCGAGGAAGGGGCCGACCGTCTGGGACGGGGTGGGGATCGGGCTCATCGCTCGTCCTCGAGGGGGGTCGGGCGCGGCCCGCCGACGACGATGTCGAAGCGGTAGCCGAGGGCGAAGGCGGGCTCGGTCAGGCGGAGGTCGAATGCCGCAACCATCGCCTGGCGGGCGATCGGGTCGTTCACGGAGTTGAAGATCGGGTCGTAGGCGAACAGCGGATCGCCGGGGAAGTACATCTGGGTGACCAGGCGGTCGACGAAGGCCCGGCCGAAGACCGAAAAGTGCAGGTGCGCGGGCCGCCAGGCGTTGTGGTGGTTGCCCCAGGGGTACTCGCCCGGCCGGATCGTGACGAAGCGGTAGCGCCCGTCCGGGCCGGTCACACATCGCCCGGTGCCGCTGAAGTTCGGATCGAGCGGTGCCCGGTGGTCATCGACGTGATGGGCGTAGCGCCCGGCGGCATTGGCCTGCCACAGCTCGATCAGCTGGCCGGCGATCGGTCGGCCGTCCCCATCGCTGAGCCGCCCCTCGACGACGATCCGCTCGCCGATGGGCTCGCCGGGGTGCTGGCGGGTGAGGTCGTGATCGAGCGGTCCGACGCGCCCCTCCCCGAGCAGCGGCCCGGCGCGCTCTGCCACCGAAGGCGGCAGCACCAGCAGGGGGTGCCGCGGCGAGCGCCGCGTGCTCGAGCGGTAGCCGGGGGCGTCATAGGGCGGGTCGATGGTGCGGGGGTCGACCTCGCCAAGCGCCGTCTTGTCTCCGAGCAGGTGCCGCGCCGCCCCGGGCGCGAGGTCCGCTCTGTCAGTTGCTCCACGCGCCCCCGCCCCGCCGGGTCGCCCGGCCTCGTCGTGATCCATCAGCGCTCCCCCGATCCGTCGGCGGCCTCGAGCACGACCGCAATGCCCTGGCCGACCCCAATGCACATCGTCGCCAAGCCGTAGCCGCCGCCGCGGCGAACGAGCTGCCACGCCAGCGTTGCGAGCAGGCGCGCCCCCGAGCAGCCGAGCGGGTGGCCGATGGCGATCGCCCCGCCTTTGGGATTGACGATCGCCGGGTCGATCGCCTTCCAGTGCGAAAGGCACGCCAGCGCCTGGGCAGCAAAGGCCTCGTTGAGCTCGAGCACCGAGAGATCCGCCCAAGCGATGCCGGCGCGCTGAAGGGCGCGCTCGGCGGCCTCGACCGGGCCGAGCCCGTAGAGCTGGGGGTCGATGCCCGACACCGCACGGCTCGCCACGCGCGCGAGCGGGCGGAGCCCATGGCGAGCAATCGCCTGTTCGCTCGCCACCAGCAGCGCCGCCGCGCCGTCGTTGAGCGGCGAGGCGTTGCCTGCGGTCACCGTGCCCTCGGGGCGAAAGACCGGCCGCAGCCGGGCGAGCTGGTCGAGGGAGGTGTCCGAGCGGATCGACTCGTCGCGCGCGAGCGAGACGCCCGCGAGGGACACCACCTCATCGGAGAACGCCCCGGCATCCCAGGCCGACGCCGCCTTGTGGTGGCTCTCGAGCGCGAAGCGGTCCTGCGCCTCGCGATCGATGCCGAAGCGCTCGGCGAGCAGCTCGGCCCCCTCGCCGAGCGCCACGGTCCATTGCGGGCAAAGACGCGGGTTGACCATCCGCCACCCGAGCGTCGAGGAGTACAGCGTGGCGTCGGCGCGCGGGAAGGGCTGCTCGGCCTTGGGCAACACATACGGCGCCCGGGTCATCGACTCCACCCCGCCGGCGATGCACACCTCGGCGTCCCCGGTCGCGATCGAGCGCGCGGCGTCGATCACCGCCTGCATTCCCGACCCGCACAGCCGGTTCACCGTGACGCCGGGCACGCTCGTCGGCAAGCCGGCGAGCAGGACGGCCATGCGCGCCACATTGCGGTTGTCCTCTCCCGCTCCGTTCGCGTCCCCAAAGATCACGTCATCGAGTGCCGCGGGGTCCAAGTTGGGGTTGCGGGCGACGAGGCTGGAGATCACCGCGCCAGCGAGGTCGTCGGGGCGCTCGCGGGCGAGCGCACCGCCCAGGCGACCGATCGGCGTGCGCAGGGCGTCGACGATGAAGACGTCGCGCACCCGCTCAGGCACGGGTGCCCCGCTCGGCCTCGAGCCGCCGCAACCAGGCGAGCTCCTCGTGCGTGGGCGGGGCGGTCGTGCGCAGTTGCGGAGAGACGGCGAGCGGCCAGCCGGTGCGCTGGACGACCTCGTCGACGCCAACGCCCGGATGGACCTCGGTCAAGGTCAGCTCGCAGGTCACCGGGTCCGGGCGCAGCAGCCCGAGATCGGTCACCACGAGGCTCGGCCCACGCCCGCGCAGCCCGAGGCGCTCCCGGTGCCCGGGCCCGTCCCCAAAGCCCACCGTGGTGACGAAGTCGAGGCGATCGACGAAGGTGCGGGTGCTCTGGCGCAAGACGATGATCACCTCCCCGCAAGAGCCGGCGATCTCCGGTGCGCCGCCGGCGCCAGGGAGGCGCACCTTGGGCTGTTCGTAGGGGCCGATCACGGTGGTGTTGAGGTTGGCGTGGCGATCGACCTGGGCAGCGCCCAGCATGCCGAGGTCGATGCGCCCGCCCTGGAGCCAGTAGTTGAAGATCTCGGGCACCGAGACCACCGAGTCTGCCGTGTCGGCGAGCTCGCCGTCGCCGATCGACAGCGGCAAGGTCCTTGGCTTGGCCCCGATCGCCCCCGATTCGTAGATCAAGACGAGATCGGGTGCATGCAGCCGGCGTGCGAGGTTCGCCGCCGTGCTCGGCAGGCCGATGCCGACGAAGCACACCTTTCCGTCGGTCAGCTCGCGGGCCGCGGCGACGGTCATCATCTCATCGGTGCTGAACGGCGCCGTGTCGCTCATCGCCCGGCCGCAAGCACGTGTTGGTCCATCCAGGACGAAAAGGCCGCGCGATCCCGGCTGATCGGCTCCCAGGCCGTGTAGAAGCCATTGTCCCGCTCGCTGTATCCAGCGGCATAGGAGGGATGACAGCCGCCGGGCACGAGCGCGACCGCGCTCACCGCCCAGCTCGGCAGCACCACGCCGCCGGGACGCAAGGTGAGCTCGTCGACGACTTCCTCGACAGTGACGAGCGAGCGCGCCGAGGCGAGCACGACCTCTTTTTGCACGCCGATGAGGCCCCAGAGCTGCACGTTGCCACGCCGATCGGCCTGTTGGGCGTGGATGATCCCGACATCGGGGTTGATCGCCGGCACCGCGGTCAGCCGCTCGCCGGTGAACGGGCAGGTGATCGTGGCGATGGTGGAGCTGACCTCCTCGAGGCCCGTGCCGACATAGGCCCGCAGGACGGCAAAGGGAATGCGGGCAGCGCCCGCCACGTAGCGGTTCGTGAGGCCCGCATGGCTGTGCTCGTCGACCTCGAGCGGCGCCGGCCAGTCGTGCTCGACGGCGTCGCGCAGGCGGTGCAAGGACCCGACGCCAGGGTTGCCGCCCCAGGAGAAGACGAGCTTGCTCGCACAGCCCATGCCGATCATCTGGTCGTAGATGAGATCGGGCGTGAGGCGGACCAAGGTGAGGTCGCGCCGGCGCTGACGGATGATCTCGTGCGCCGCGGCGAAGGGGATGAGGTGGGTGAAGCCCTCGAGCGCCACGCAGTCGCCGTCGTGCACCAGCTCGGCGATCGCTCGGCCGAGATCCAAGAGCTCGGCCATCTAGGCGGGCCGTTCGGATATCGCACACCCGTTCATTCAGTGAACAGGCTAGGAAGGACGTCGGGACGTGTCAACCGACGGCGTACGCGCCGGGGTGGTGTTGCATGTCCCTTGACAGTGGCGCGACCCCCGAGCAACATGCGAGAGGATGCCGCATTGCGAATCATCGTTCGCAATGCGCACGACGGGGGCGCGACGGCGCCGCTCGCACCCGATCGGGACCGGGTGCCCCGCCGGTGGCCAAGGGGGAATGGCGATGTCGCTTCTCGATCCGGCTCGTTTCGCCGGCAGCATCTTCAGCGGGGGCTGGAGCCCAGCCGAGGGCGGTGACTACGGCGTCATCGAGCCCGCCACGGGCAAGGAGCTCGCCCGCATCGGCAGGGCGAGCCCCGGCGACGTGGACCGCGCCGCCACGCGGGCGCTCGACGCGCAGCGCGCCTGGGCGGCGGCGCCCTTCGAGGAGCGGGCCGGGGTGCTGCGTCGCGCCGGGGACCTGATCGGAGCGCACGCCGAGGAGATCATCGATTGGATCGTCCGCGAGTCGGGATCGGCCAAGGGAAAAGCAGGCTTTGAGATCTGGGTGGCGACCAATGAGTGCTACGAAGCCGCCGCGCTCCCCTCGCGCCCCTATGGTGAACTCCTCGTCTCCTCCGCCCCGCGCCTCAGCATGGCGCGGCGACGCCCAGCCGGCGTCGTCGGGGTGATCTCGCCGTTCAACGTCCCGCTCATCTTGTCGATCCGCTCGGTCGCCCCGGCACTCGCCCTCGGCAACGCCGTGATCTTGAAGCCCGACCCGCGCACCTCGGTGTGCGGCGGCGCCGTGCTCGCCGAGATCTTTGCGCAAGCCGGGCTGCCCGAGGGGGTGTTCCATGTCTTGCCAGGCGGCGCGGACGTCGGCGAGGCGCTCGTCGTCCACCCCGCCGTTCGGGTGATCTCCTTCACCGGCTCCACCCGGGCCGGCCGGGCCGTCGGCGAGCTCGCCGGGCGGCACCTCAAGCGGGCGCACCTCGAGCTCGGCGGGAACTCGGCGCTCGTCGTCCTCGACGACGCCGACCTCGACCAGGCGGTCACCGCCGGCGCCTGGGGGTCCTTCTTCCACCAGGGCCAGGTGTGCATGACCACGGGCCGTCACCTCGTGCACGAGTCGCTCGTCGGCGCCTATGGCGAGGCGCTCGCGGCAAAGGCGCGCACGCTGCCGGTAGGCGATCCGGCCCAAGAAGACGTCGCGCTCGGCCCGGTCATCGATGAGGGCCAGCGGGACCGCATCCACTCGCTCGTCAGCGCCAGCCTCGAGCTCGGCGCGAAGGCGCTCGCCGGCGCCGAGTTCGACGGCCTCTTCTACCGCCCGACCGTGCTCGGCGACGTCACCGTGCAGATGCCGGCCTACGCCGAGGAGGTCTTCGGCCCGGTTGCCCCAGTGCTCTCCTTTTCGAGCCTCGAGGAGGCCGCGGCGCTCGCCGCCGCCTCGCCCTATGGGCTCTCGCTCGGCATCTTGACAGCAGATCCCTTAAAGGCGCTCGCCCTCGCCGAGCAGATCCCCTCTGGCGCCGTGCACATCAACGATCAGACGATCAACGACGAGGCGCAGATCCCCTTCGGCGGGGTCGGCGACTCGGGCACCGGGGCGCGCTTTGGCGGGGCGGAGGCGAACATCGAAGCCTTCACCGAGACCCAGTGGGTGACGATGCGGAGCGACATCGCGCCCTACCCCTTCTAGATGCCAGTTCCGTCGCGACCCGACCGCGTGGTCGCGCGATGAGCGGAGCGCGCACCCAGGTCGCGATCCTCGGTGCCGGGCCAGCCGGGCTGTTCCTGTCGCACTTGCTGGCACGCGCCGGCATCGACTCGATCGTGCTCGAGTGCCACAGCCGCGACTACCTCGAGCATCGCATCCGCGCCGGCGTCGTCGAGCACGGCATCGCGAAGCACCTCGACGCGGTGGGCCTCGGCGAGCGGATGCGCCGCGAGGGCCTCGTCCACCACGGCATCGAGCTGCGCTTTGACGGCCGCCGGCATCGCATCGCCATGAGCGAGCTCGCCGGCAACAAGACCATCACGGTCTATGGCCAACAAGAAATCGTGAAGGACCTCGTCGCCGCCCGCCTAGCGGCCGGCGGCGACCTGCGCTTTGGCGCCGAGGCCCTCGAGATCAGCGACGTGCTCGGCCCGACGCCGACCGTCCGCTACCGCCACGACGGCATCGAGTCCACCATCACCTGTGAGGTCGTGGCCGGCTGTGACGGCTTCCACGGCATCTCGCGCCAGGCGCTGCCACCGGGCGCGGCGCGCGCGTTCGAGCGGGTGCACCCCTTTGCCTGGCTCGGCATCCTCGCCGAGGTCGCCCCCTCGACCGACGAACTCATCTACTGCCGCCACGACCGGGGCTTCGCCCTGCACTCGATGCGCTCGTTTGAGCTCAGCCGCTTCTACTTGCAGGTCGCGCCCGACGAGCCGCTCGAGCGCTGGAGCGACGCCGCGATCTGGGCGGAGCTGCGGCGCCGCTTTGCGACCGAGGACGGCTTCGAGCTCGCGGATGGGCCGATCATCGAGCGCAGCATCACGACGATGCGCAGCTTCATCCTCGAGCCCCAGGCGATCGGCTCCCTCGTACTTGCCGGCGATGCCGCCCACATCGTGCCGCCCACCGGCGCCAAGGGCATGAACCTGGCGCTCGCCGACGTGCGCGACCTCGCGCACGCGCTCATCGCGAAGCTGGTGCACCACGACGAGTCGTTCCTCAAGGCCTACTCCGCCGCATGCGTACGGCGCGCGTGGCACGCCCAGGAATTCTCCACCTTCATGACGACGCTCCTGCACCCCCTTGCCGGGGACGACTTCAACAACCACTTGCAGCTCGCCCGCCTCGAGGAGCTCACGAGCTCGCGCGATGCCGCCCGCCATCTCGCCGAGCGCTACGTCGATCTCGCCTCGATGCGCCTGTTCGCCGACGCGACGCCTTGACAGCCCCCCGTGCCTCCGCGACGATCTGTTCACCATACGAAGTGTCGTTCGCTATGCGAACGCAGCCGGCGGGGACGAGCCGGCGAGCCGGACATTCCAAAGGGGGTGGCTCGTGTTCGCTTGGAATCACTGGTATGTCGCAGCCTTGAGCGCTGAGATCACCGCGACGCCGCTTGGACGGACCATCCTCGGCGAGCCGGTCGTCCTCTACCGCCTCGCCGACGGCCGGCCGGTCGCGCTCGCCGATCGCTGCCCGCACCGCCGCTACCCGCTCTCGCTCGGATGCCTCGATGGCGACCACCTCGTCTGCGGCTACCACGGCTTTGCCTTCGACGCCGAGGGGCGCTGCGTCGCCGTGCCGGGCCAGGCCCACGTCCCGGCCCGTGCGAATGTGGCGTCCTACCCCCTCGTCGAACAGGGGGCCTGGGCGTGGATCTTCATGGGCGATGCTGGCCGTGCCGATGAGGTCGAGATTCCGCCGACCCCATGGCTCACCGAGCCGGGCTGGGCGGTGCTCTCGGGCATGGCACCGCTTCGCGCCCGCGTCGAGCTGCTGATCGACAATCTCTTGGACCTGTCGCACGAGACCTACCTCCATGCCGGGTTCATCGGCACCCCCGAGGTGGCGCGCACACCGATCGACTCCTCGGTCGGCGACGACGGTGTGGTGCGGGTCTGGCGACACATGGACGCCGTCGCCTGCCCGCCCTTCTACGCCGCCTCCACCGGACTGAGCGGCGCCGTCGATCGCTGGCAGGACATCGAGTACTTCGCCCCTGGCTTCTACCTCCTGCACGCCCGGATCGCGCGGGCCGGGCTCGCACCGGGCGGAGACGACGCCGGGGCGTTCCACATGAAGATCCTCTATGGCCTGACCCCCTCGACCGACTCGGCCACCTATGACTTCTGGGCGCTCGCCCGGGACTTCGCGATCGACGACGCTGAGGTAGACCGCTTCTTGGAGGCCATGCAGGTCGCGGTCGTCCGCCAAGACGTGGACGCCCTCGACGTCCTCGAACAACGCGTCCGAGACGACCCCGACGCCTTCGAGGTGAGCGTCCGCTCCGATCGCGGCGGCTTGGCGGCCCGGCGCGCCTACGCGGCGGCGTGTGCAGCTCCCGCCCGCACCGAGGCGCCGCACGACGTGCCGGCGCTCGCCAAGCGCTGACGGCCGTGGGGCGCCGGATCGACGAGACGATCGCGTCGCAGCGCTGAGCGAAGGACAAGCGCCGCGGCGCAGGGGGCTCGGATGGACACCAGAGACAACAAGGGGGAAGCAGTGAGCACGACAGATCGCAACGACCAGGCCCAGGGGGCGAACGACCCCGCCGAGAACTCACTCAGCCGGCGCGCCGTGCTCAAGTCCTTCGGCTTGGGGGCCGCGGCGCTCGGCGTCGCCGGCGTGTCGAACAAGGGGCTCGGGACGCTGTCCAACCGACGCCTCACCCCGCTCGAGCGCGGTCAGGCGGCCGGCGGCAGCACCCTCAAGATCGGCTACGTCTCACCCGAGACCGGAGCGCTGGCGGACTTCTCCCAGTCGGACAAGTACGTGCTCTCCAAGGTGCGCGCCGCCGCCGCGTACGCAAAGGGCCTCAAGGTCGGAGCGCACAAGTACAAGGTCGAGATCACCGTGGCCGACAGCCAGTCCGACCCCAACCGGGCCGCCCAGGTCGCCCAGCAGCTGGTGCTCCAGCAAAAGGTCGACATGATCGTGACGAGCTCGGCACCCGAGACGACCAACCCCGTCGCGGCGGCCTGCGAGCAGCTGCGCACTCCGTGCCTCGCCACCGTCGTGCCCTGGGAGTCCTGGTATGTCGGGCTCGGCGGCGACCCGCTCAAGCCGACGAAGACCTTCGCCTACAACGCCGTCTTCTTCTTCGGCATGAAGGAGTTCGCCGGCACCTTCTTGCCGATGTGGAACCGCATCCAAAAAGAGACCAAGGCCGCCAAAGTCTTTGCCGGCATGTTCCCGAACGACTCGGACGGCAACGCCTTTCGCGCCGGCTTCCCTCCCTTTGCCGCAAAGGAGGGCTACAAGCTCGTCGACGGCGGCGCGTATAGCGACGGCACCACCAACTACTCCTCGATGATCGAGAAGTTCAAGGCCGCCGGTTGTGAGTTCTTCGTCAACGCGCCGCTGCCCCCGGACTTCAACACGTTCTGGAAGCAGGCGATCCAGGAGAACTTCCGGCCCAAGCTCGCCACGGTCGCCAAGGTCCTGCTCTTCCCGAGCGACGTCATCGCGCTCGGCAGCTTGGTCAACAACATCGCCACCGATGCCTGGTGGACTCCCTGGGCGCCGTACAAGTCCTCGCTGACTGGTGAGTCCGCCAGGGACTTCGCCATCGGCTACCAAAAGCAAGAGGGCAAGGAGTGGGTCCAGTCGATGGGCTCGGCCTACTCGCTGTTCGAGGTCGCCGTGGAAGCCTTCATGCACTCGGGCGACCCGCACAACAAGGCCGCGGTCGCCAAGGCGCTGCACAACGTGAGCTACAGCGGCCTGTGCGGCCCGATCCATTTCAACAAGGGCCCGGCGCCCGGTGTCGGCATCATCTACCCCGTCGGAATCCAGTGGCGGCCCGGCAAGGCGAGCGCAGACTTTGGGATGAAGAACCCCTTCCAGCCCTTTGTCGTCGACAACTCGCTGAACAAGCACGTCCCGATCAACGGGGAGCTTCTCCCCACCAACAAGTAGCTGGCCCTGACGTGCCGCCCCTGCTCCATCTCCAGGACTTGAGCAAGCGCTTTGGCCAGGTGGTCATCGCCGATGGCCTCAACTTGGAGGTGGAGCCGGGCGCGGCCGTCGGCATCGTCGGCCCGAACGGAGCAGGCAAGACCTCGCTGTTCGGCCTCATCTCCGGCGACCTGCGGCCCGATCACGGAGCCGTCCGCTTCGGCGGCCGAACCATCAACCGGCTGGACGGCGCGGCGCGCTGTCGCGCCGGGATCGGCCGCACCTACCAGGTCCCGCGGCCCTTCGAGGGGCTCACCGTCTTCGAGAACGTCCTGCTCGCCGCCCAGCAAGGTGCCGGGGCGAAGAAGAACGCGAGCTACGCGCTCGCGGGCCAAGCGCTCTTTCGGGCACGACTGTCCGCCGAGGCGAACCGCTCGGCCGCCAGCCTCGGCCTGCTCCAGCGCAAGCGCCTCGAGGTTGCCCGCGCCCTCGCCAGCCGCCCGCGCCTGCTGCTGCTCGACGAGGTCGCCGGCGGCCTGACCGACCCCGAGGTGCGCGAGCTGGTCGAGATCGTGCGCGCGGCGAACGCCGATGGCGTAGCGATCGTGTGGATCGAGCACGTGGTGCGCGCGCTCATGGCCACCGTCGACCGGCTGGTGTGCCTTGCCGGCGGTCGCTTCATCGCCGACGGGACGCCCACCGACGTGCTCGCCAGCCCCGCCGTGCGCGAGGTCTACCTCGGCACGGCGATGGACCTCGAGGTGCCGGCGTGAGGAGGATCTGATGAGCGATCTCTTGTGCGTCGAGCGGCTCAGCGCGCACCACGGACAGCTGGCGGCGGTCCAGCAGGTGAGCTTCTCGGTCGGCCTGGCCGAGACCTACGCGATCATCGGCGCCAACGGGGCGGGCAAGTCGACGCTGCTGCGCTCGATCGCCGGGCTGCACCGCCCGAGCGCAGGGCGCGTCGTGCTCGACGGGCTGGATGTGACCGCGCAGTCCGCCGAGCGCCGACTGCGTGCAGGGATCGCGCTCGTCCCCGAAGGGCGCCGCCTGTTCCCCTCGCTCACCGTCGAGGAGAACCTGCTGGTGGGCACCTACCGGGCGAGGCCGGGTCCCTTCGACCTCGCCGCCGTCTATGAGCTGTTCGACTGGATGCCCGCGCGCCGGCGCCAGCGGGCCGCCCAGCTCTCGGGCGGCGAGCAGCAAGCCGTCGCCATCAGCCGGGCGTTGTTGTCCAACCCACGGGTGCTCCTGCTCGACGAGGTCTCCCTCGGCCTCGCGCCGATCGTGGTGGAGCGCATCTACGCGCTCCTCCCACGGCTCGGCAACGAGGGCGTGGCGGTGCTGCTCGTCGAACAAGACGTCTCCCAGGCGATGCGCGTCGCCGGGCGGCTGCACTGCCTGCTCGAGGGCCGTACGACGCTCGTCGGCGCGCCGCACGAGCTCAGCCGCCACGAGATCGAAGCTGCCTACTTCGGTACCGGCGCGCTCCAGCCGGCCGCGGCCTTGGCCGCCCACGACGCCTCCAAGGAGTGACGCAGCGATGGCCTGGGTGAACGCCCTATTGCAGGGGATCTTGATCGGCGGCTTCTACGCGCTGTTCGCGTGTGGGCTCTCGCTGTTGTTCGGGGTGATGGGCATCATCAACCTGGCGCACGGCGACCTCGCCGTGATCGCCGCCTTCATCGCCCTCACCATCGCCCCCGCCACGGGGCTGCCGATCGTCTGGTCCTTTGTCCTCGTGGTCCCGATCTTCGCCATCGGCGGCTACCTGCTCCAGCGCACCCTCTTGCAGGCGAGCTTGGACCGAAGTCCCTTCACCACCTTGCTCGTCACCTTCGGGCTGTCGGTGGTGATCGAGAACGTGGTCTTGGAGGTCTTCACCTCCAATGGCCAGTCGCTCAACATCGGCAGCCTCATCGCCAACTCCTTCAACCCCTCGACCGCCATCTCGATCTCGTACTTCTCGCTCGTGGTGCTGGCGATCGCCGTCGTGGTCCTCGCCTGCCTGCAGCTGTTTTTGAGCAAGACCATGACCGGGCGCCTGATCCGCGCCGTCGCCGACGACCGCGAGGCGGCCCAGCTGTCGGGTGCCAACTACCGCCACCTGTTCGCCATCGCGGCGGCCATCGCCTTTGCCACCGTGGCGCTGGCCGGAATGGCCTATGGCATGTACACGGAGTTCTCGTTCTCCTCTGGGTCGGCGAACCTGCTCTTTGCCTTCGAGGCCGTGGTGATCGGCGGTATCGGCTCGCTGTGGGGGACGCTCGTCGGCGGCGTCGTGCTCGGCATCGCCCAGCAGGTCGGGGCGCAGATCAATCCCGCCTATCAGATCCTCGCCGGTCACCTCGTCTTCCTCGCCGTGCTCGCGATCCGCCCCCGCGGGCTGTTTGGCGTGAGGGCGGCCACGTGAGCACGACGGTCACCGACGCGACGGTCCCCCCCCTGGCGCCGACCACGGCGAGCTCGACCCTGCGCGTCGTCCGCGCGAGCCGCCTGCCGAACTGGCTGACGCCGATCCTCGCGGCGGCGGGGCTCGGCCTGTTGGCCTTCCTGCCCGCATTCGCGCCGCAGTCCGAGACGGCGCTGTTCGTCAACGTGTTCGTGCTGTTGACGATGGCGCTGATGTGGAACCTGCTCGCCGGGTACGCCGGGATGGTCTCGATCGGCCAACAGGCCTTCGTCGGCCTCGGCGCCTACGGGGTGCTCATCTTCGCCAAGAGCGGGATGGAGCCCGTGGCGAGCCTCCCTCTGGCGGCGATCGCCGCTGCGATCATCGCGCTGCCGGTCTCCCTGCTCGTCTTCCGCCTCCGTGGCGGTTACTTCGCCATCGCCACCTGGGTCGTCGCCGACCTCGCGATGCAGGTCATCGACTCGATCTCCGCGGTCGGCGGAGGGACGGGCGAGAACGTCCCCGGCCTGTCCTCCCTGAGCCCGGCGGCATTCGGCCGCGTCACGTACTTCGCGGCCCTGGCGGTCGTCGCGCTGGCGCTGGCGGCCTCTTACGGCCTGTTGCGCAGCCGGCTCGGCCTCGTGCTCGCCGCGGTGCGCGACGACGAGGTCGGCGCCCGCAGCGCCGGTGCGCGCGTCATGCGAGCCCGGCGGATCGTCTTCGTCGTCGCCGCACTCGGCTGCGGCGCCGCCGGGGCGTTGCTGGCGGTCAGCCAGCTCCAGGTCCAGCCCGCTTCGGTCTTCAACGTGCAGTGGTCCGCGGAGATGATCTTCGCCACTTTGATCGGAGGCATCGGGACCCTCGAGGGCCCGATCCTCGGCACGGTGATCTTCTTCGTGCTCCAGCAGAACCTCGCCAATGACGGCGCGTGGTACCTCATCATCTTCGGCAGCCTCGCCGTGCTGATCGCGATCTGGGCCCCCAAGGGCATCTTCGGCCTCATCGACCGGCGCTTCGCCATCTCGCTCTTCCCGCTCGGCCACCGCGTCGAGCACCTCTCGCGGCCCGCCAGCGCGCCCCCGGCGCCCGTGGCCGCCAACCCGACGAGCAGTCGTGGCGGCGCCGTCGGAGCCGCCGGCCCGCCCGCGTAGCGCCCCGGGTGGCGCCACCGCGCGCACGACCGCGCGCACGACCGCGCGCGCCGATGCGTCGGGGTCAGCGTCCGGGGCGCCACCCCCGCCTCGGCTCCGTGAGGGCGGCGCGTTCGGATCACCCGTCGGCTCGCCCTGGCGCCGCGCCGCGCACCCCGGCCGGCGGACGGCGCGGCGCGCGCTCGCCGCGCTCAGCGCTGGGCGGGTCGCGCCACGGCGGAGCGATCGGAGAGATTGGCGATGCAGGCATCGAGCGCGGCGCGCAGCTGGGCCTCACCGGCTTCGCCGATGCCGGCGAACATCTCGCGCTCGAAGGCGTCGACGTCGCGCTCGCACGCCTCGAGCAACGCGGCGCCCGCCTTCGTCAGCCGAGTGCGAAGGATGCGGCGGTTGGCGGGATCCGCCAGGCGCTCGATCAGCCCCCGGCGCTCGAGCAGCGCCACCATCTGGTTCGCCGACTGCGGGCTCACAAAGGACCGGATCGCCAGCTCCGCGGACGACATGCCCCCGTTCGCCGCCAGCACGCTCAAGGCCACGTACTGCATCGTGCTCAACCCGTGGCGAGCACAGAGCGCGTCGAGGCGCGAGCGCATCGCGGTCTCGAGGCGCTTGACGAGATAGCTCGTGCGCGGGCGCCGCCGCGACCGCGCGCCGGTGTGCTGCTCAACCATTGCCATATATCAAGTTACTTGATATCTTCATCGAGATCTTGCGCCCGTCGTGCGCACAAAGAGGGGGACCCATGGACGACCGTGCGAGCCGAGCCGTTGCGCTCGGCACCTGGCAGACCGTGCTCGCAGAGCTCGACAGCGATGGCGTCGCCTGGGTGACGCTCAACCGCCCCGAGAAGCGCAACGCGATGAACCCGCGGCTGAACGAGGAGATGGGCGAGGTCCTGGACGCCATCGAGGCCTCCTCCGAGGCGCGTGTGCTCGTGCTCACCGGGGCAGGAACGTCCTTTTCGGCGGGCATGGACCTGAAAGAGTACTTCCGCGACGTCGACGCGGGCGGCCCGGCGGCGAGGACGCGCTCGCGCCGCGACGCCAATGCGTGGCAGTACCGGAGGCTGCGCACCTTCCCCAAGGCGACGATCGCCATGGTCAACGGCTGGTGCTTCGGCGGTGCGTTCACACCCCTGGTCGCCTGCGACCTCGCCATCGCCGACGAAGCCGCCGTCTTCGGCCTCTCGGAGGTGAACTGGGGGATCCCGCCCGGCTCGGTCGTCTCGCGCGCCCTCGCCGAGGTCGTCCCCTTCCGCGATGCCCTGTACTACATCATGACCGGCCAGACCTTCACGGGACGTCGTGCGGCTGAGCTGCGCCTCGTCAACGAGGCCGTGCCCGCCGGGCAGCTGCGCGCGCGCACCCTCGAGCTCGCGCGCCAGCTGGCCCGGCTCAGTCCCGAGGTGCTGTGCGCGGCAAAGACAGGCTTCAAGCGCGCCAGCACCATGGAGTGGGAGGCCGCCGAGGAGTACCTGTACGCCAAGCTCGATCAGGCGGTCGCCTCGGACCCCGAGGCAAGCCGCGAGCGGGGCATGCACGAGTTCCTCGACGCCAAGTCCTTCCGCCCCGGCCTTGGGACCTATTCCCGTGACTGAGCCCAGCGACGACCCCGCCGGGCTCGCGAACGGGCTCGCCCGGCTGCTGCGGCCGTCGTCGGTGGCGATCGTCGGCGCCTCCGACGACCCCACCTCGATCGGCGGCGCACCGGTCGCGATGCTCGAGCGCTTCGGCTACCGCGGCCAGGTCCACCTCGTCTCCAAGACGCGGCGCACAATCGGCTCCCGCCGCTGCGTCGCATCGATCGACGAGCTGCCCGACGGCGTCGACGCCGCGGTGCTAGCGATCCCGCGCCCTGGGCTCCTCGACGCGATCGAGGCGGCGGGCCGCCGCCACGTCGGCGGCGCGGTCGTCTTCGCCTCGGGCTATGGCGAGGTCGGCCAAGACGGCCAGCTGGCTGAGCGCGAGCTCGCCGAAGCGGCGCGTCGCCACAACCTGGCGCTAGCGGGGCCCAACTGCCTCGGCTTTGTGAACTTCCTCGATCGGGCGCCGCTGACCTTCGCGCACATCGTCCCGAACCACGCGCCGCTGCGACGCGGGATCGCCGTCATCGCCCAGAGCGGCGCGCTCTCGATGGCGCTCAGCTACGCCGCGCTCGCCCAGCACACCTTTGTGACCCACGCCATCTCGACGGGCAACGAGGCGGTGCTCGGCATCGAGGACTACCTCAGCGTCATCCTCGAGGACGAAGGCACGGCGGCCGTCGCGCTGCTCGTCGAGCAGATCCGACAGCCAGCGCGCTTCGTGGCGCTCGCGCGGGCCGCCGCCGAGCGCTCGATGCTGGTGTGCGTGCTGCACACGGGACGCTCGGCAAGGGGCCGGCGGGCGTCGCTCACCCACACCGGCGCCCTGGCGGGCGACCAGGCGGTCGTGCGCGCCGCGCTCGGGCGCGAGGGCGTGGTGTTCATCGACTCGCTCGACGGGCTCATCGACGTGGCGGGAGCCTTCGCCCGCTCCGGCGCGCCCCGCGCCCGGGGGCTGGGCTTCATGACCGACTCGGGCGCGGCCAAAACCCACGCCATCGACCTCGCGCACGAGCTCGGCGTCACGCTTGCCGAGCTGTCGGCGCCGACGAGCGAGCGGCTGTGCGCCGAGCTCCCGCCCTTCGCAACGGCCGAGAACCCCGTCGACATCACGGCCATGGGTCTGAACGACCCGAGCCTGTACGCACGTGTCGCGGACACGCTGCTTTCCGATCCGGCGGTCGGCACGCTCATGATCGCCGCCATGCCGGGATCGGACCTCCAAGGCGCCGAGCAAATCGGCGCGCTCGCACCGGTCCTGGCGTCGGCTGACAAGCCGGTGATCTACACCATCATGGGCGGCGACTGGCCGCTGCCCGCGGCGAATGTGGCGCTCCTGCACGACGCCGGCGTGTTGTTGCTGCGCTCGCTCGAGCGAGGGGTGCACGTCGCCTCGGCGCTCGCCCGGATCGGCGAGCGCCGCGACCGGCGAGCGCCGCGGGACGCGGCGGACACCTTGACGGTGGCACCAGCGCGCGTTTACCACGAGGCGCCGGCCAAGGCGCTCCTTGGCCAGCTCGGCCTGCGCGTGCCAACGGGCCGCGTCGTGACCTCGAGCGACGAGGCGGTGGCCGTGGCGAGCGAGCTCGGCCTGCCAGTGGTGTTGAAGGTGTCGGCCCCGGGCCTGCTGCACAAGAGCGAGGTCGGAGGCGTGGTCGTGGTCGAGCACGGCGCCCGCCTCGCCGAGGCGTACGCGAGCGTGCTGGCGCGCGTGGGCGCCGCCCGGGCGGACCTTTCGATCGAGGGCGTGCTCGTCGAGTCGATGGCACCGCCCGGCGTCGAGATGATCATCGGGGCGCGCCGGGACCCCGCCTTCGGCCCCTACCTCGTGATCGGCGCCGGCGGGCTGTGGACCGAGCAGCTCGGCGACCGCGCCGTGCTGATGGCCGACGCGGACGAGGACGAGATCGTCGAGGCGCTGCGGTCGCTTCGCGTCTTTGCCCAGCTCAGCGGGCTGCGTGACAACAAACCGAGTGATCTCGGCGCGCTCATGGACACGATCGCTCGGCTCGGCGCGCTGATGCGGGCCACCACGGCGGTCGGCGAGGTCGAGGTCAACCCGCTGCTCGTGCTCCCCGAGGGGGAGGGCACGCTCGTCCTCGATGCCCTGATCATCGGCGCAGACGTCGCGGTGCCTGGCGCACCCAGCGGCTGAGTGACGCCCGCCCCTGCCGGCTCGCCTTGGGCGCGCCGTGATGCACGCGCCCATAGATTCGCATCGATGGCCGCCGGCGGTGCCCTTGTGGTCCAGCTCCACCTCCACCAGGCCACGTCGCTCAAGGCAAAGCGCGCCGTCTTGCGCCATCTGCTCGACACGGCCCGTCAGCGCTACGGCGTGGCGGCCGCGGAGGTCGGCGAGCACGACCGCTGGCAGCTCGCCGAGCTCGCCTTCGCCGCCGTCGCGGCCAAGCCGGCTCAGGTCAGCGCCGTGCTCGACACCGTCGAGCGCTTCGTGTGGTCGCACCCGGACTACGACGTCATCTCCTGCACGCGTCACTGGCTCGACCTCGAGGCATAACGGCGCCCAAGCGGCGCCCTCGCCGCCAAGGCGCCGCTCGGTCCGTTACGGTCCAGACATGACCCGCCTCGTGCTCTGGGACATCGACGGCACGCTCGTTCGCGCCGGTGCGCTCGGCGCGGTGGTCTTCGACCGCGCCCTCGAGGCCGTGCTCGGCCGCCTGCCCGACGTCCGCATCCGCATGAGCGGCAAGACCGATCCCCAGATCGTGCGCGAGTACCTCGAGCTCATGCAGCTCGACGATCCCTCGCACCTGCCGGCCATCTTGCAGCAACTCGAGCTCGAGCTCGCGGCGGTGGCGCATCAGATCGCGCTCGAGGGGCAGGTCTGCGTCGGCGCCGAGAAGGCGCTCGCCCGCCTCGGCGAGGAGCCAGAGGTCATCCAGTCCGTCCTCACCGGCAACATCGCCCCGAACGCCGTCGTCAAGCTCTCCGCCTTCGGTCTCGAGCGCTACCTCGACCTCGAGGCGGGCGCCTACGGCAGCGATCACGCCGATCGCCGCGCCCTCGTGCCGATCGCGCTGCGCCGCCAGGCCGAGCGGCGCGGCCTTCACCTCGCCGCCGGCTCGGTGGTCGTGATCGGCGACACGCCGAACGACCTCGCATGCGCGACGGCCGGAGGGGCGCGCTGCATCCTCGTGGCGACCGGCCGCTACGGCGTGCACGAGCTCGAAGGGCTCGGGGCACTGGCGGTGCTCGAGGACCTGAGCGACACCGACCGCCTCGTCGAGCTCGTGACGAGCTGAGGCGCTGCGTCGCGCGCTCGGGCGACGCGACGAGGCCCGCAGGCGGTCGTGTCGGCGGGCTGGCGGCGCCGCATCCCGCCGCGGCGGTGGCCCACCTATGGTCACCGTGTGCCCCGCAGCGGGCGAGCGAGGAGGAGCCATGACCAGCACCGTGCACGGCGTGATCGCCCGTGGCCCGCACCGGCCCGTCGAGCTCGCCGAGATCCTCGTCCCCGACCCCGGACCGGGCGAGGCGCTCGTCGCCGTGCAGGCGTGCGGGGTCTGCCACACCGACCTGCACTACCGGCAGGGCGCGATCAACGACGACTTCCCCTTCCTGCTCGGCCACGAGGCCGCCGGCGTCGTCGAGGCGGTCGGACCCGGCGTGAGCGAGGTCGCCCCGGGTGACTTCGTCATCTTGAACTGGCGCGCCGTGTGCGGTGAGTGCCGCGCCTGTCGCCGGGGCCGGCCCTGGTACTGCTTCGCGACCCACAACGCCCGCCAGCCGATGACCTTGACGGACGGGACCCCGCTCAGCCCCGCCCTCGGGATCGGCGCGTTCGCCGACAAGACGCTCGTCGCCGCCGGGCAGTGCACCAAGGTGAGCGCTGAGGTCCCCGCCACGGTCGCCGGCCTGCTCGGCTGCGGAGTGATGGCAGGGCTCGGTGCGGCCCTCAACACCGGGGCCGTCGGGCGCGGCGACTCGGTGGCCGTGATCGGCTGCGGCGGGGTGGGCGCGGCGGCGATCGCCGGTGCCCGGCTCGCGGGCGCCTGCCGCATCGTCGCCGTCGACGTCGACGAGCGCAAGCTCTTGGTCGCCAAGGAGTTCGGGGCCACCCACACGATCGCCTCGAGCGGCCGGACCAACGAGGAGGTCGCCGAGGAGATCCGCGCCGCCACCGGCGGCTTCGGCGCCGACGTGGTGATCGACGCCGTCGGCCTCCCCGACACCTACCTGCAGGCCTTCTATGGGCGGGACCTCGCCGGGACCGTGGTCCTCGTGGGGGTGCCCAACCCGAGCGCGCGCCTCGAGCTACCCCTCATCGACGTCTTCGGTCGCGGCGGCGCCCTCAAGTCCTCGTGGTATGGCGACTGCCTGCCCTCGCGGGACTTCCCGACGCTGATCGACCTCCACCGCCAGGGCCGCCTGCCGCTCGACCGGTTCGTCAGCGAGACGATCGGCCTCGGCGACGTCGAGGCCGCCTTTTCCAAGATGCGCCACGGCGACGTGCTGCGATCGGTCGTGGTGCTCTGATGGGCCTCCGCCTCGACCGGGGTGTCGCCGCGGGCACCTTCAGCCTGGACGGCCAGGTCTATGCGGTCGAGAACAACCTGTTCGTGCTCGGCGACGACGACGAGTGCCTGGTCATCGACGCCCCGCACGACCTCGGGGCGATCAGCCGCCTCGTCGGCAGCCGTCGGTTGGTGGCGATCTTTTGCACCCACGCGCACGACGACCACGTCCGGGTGGCGCCCGCCCTCGCCGAGTTGTTCTCGACCTCGGTCCTGCTGCATCCCGCCGACGAGGTGCTCTGGCGCGAGCTGCATCCCCACGCCGGCTTCCAGCCGCTGCGCGACGGGATGAGCCTGCAGATCGCCGGCACTCGGATCGAGGTCCTGCACACCCCGGGCCACTCGCCCGGCGGCGTGTGCGCCTACGTGCCGAGCGAGGCCACGCTGTTCAGCGGGGACACGCTGTTCCAGGGTGGCCCGGGCGCGACCGGCCGCTCGCACTCGGACTTCCCCACGATCATCGACTCGATCACCCGCCGCCTCCTCGTGCTCGATCCGGGCACCGTGGTCCATCCCGGCCACGGGCCCGACACCACGATCGGCGACGAGGCGCCCCACCTCAGCGAGTGGCTCACCCGCGGCCATTGACCTGGGCGGCGGGCGCCTTCTGATGGGATGAAGGAGCGCAGCGCCGCTCTCGCGTAACGGGACTTCGACGTGCGGGACCCGGACGCCGGCAGGACGAGGTTCTCGGTGATGGCGCGGCCAGCGAAAAACGAGGGCGGGAGCCTCCC
>JAJZBI010000026.1 GCA_021798985.1 Actinomycetes bacterium | reverse complement strand
TGGTCGTCGCGGGATCGATCGAGATTGCGACCGCGAGCCCTGAGTCCGAGGTCGCCGCAGGTTGATAGGTGTCACCGACCTGGCCCGGTTGGGGCGGGGTCGACGAGACCGTGATCACCTGGGGAACACCAGCGAGCACCTCCGGCACCTGGCTCAGATAGATCCCCGCCCAGCTCTCCTGGGTGGCTGGGTCCAGCATGGTCGCCGTGATGGCGAGGTACCGCCCCCGGAACCCGTCCCGTTCAAGCCCGAGCGCGGTGACGAATGACCCGGCGGGAGCGCTCGGGTCGAGGACAGTGCCCGGAGTCGTCGTGTCGACGGCGTCGATGAGCGACGTCGTGCCGCTCGATGTCTGCTCGAGGTAAATCCCTGTCACCCCATTGGTCGTGGACGCCTTGAAGGCCACCTGAAATCCGTCACCAGGAAGGCCAGACACCGCCACAAAGGCTGCAGAACGCCAGCGCGGTGGCTCAAGCGTTTCCTCATCGCCGCCGCCGGTGCCCGGCGGGCGGCCCGAAAACACCCAGTAGAGCAGGTCGCTGAACTGAGACCCCGTGGTCGCCACCGGCACGACGTCACCAGTCAAGGTGTCGGCCACGAACACCCCTTGGTGCGCGGGAACGGTCGCGATGTAGCCGTTCGGATACTCCTGCAGGCAGTAGGCGATGAGCTGGGCGTTTCCATCTGCTGGGCAGGTCAATGGCACCGATTGAGTCTCACTCCCCCACGAGGCGAAGAACGCGACGTAGCGGCCGTCAAACGAGACGCCTTCTCCGATATTGGTGAAGTGCTGGTCTGGCTGGCCGGGCACGGCATCGCCGAGCCCCACGATCGTCTGAATCGTTGGCGTCAGCTCGTTGAGATCCGCGAGATACAACCCGCCAAGGCTGGGCGCATTTTCATTGTCCCAACCGACAAAGACCGCACGATGGCCACTCGCACTCGGGGGCGCCGTGGATCCGAAGGTCACCTGGCCATCTTCTGGTTGGTTCGGGATGCGGGTCGCGCTGTTGGCGATCAGCATGATCGGCCCGGGCTGGGTCAGGCTGCGGTAATAGTCCCCGGTCTTTGAGACTCCACCATCGGTGTAGTTCCCCTTGAAGACGATGTCTGACTCCGTCACCGCCGCGGCACCCGGGAACTGGTCGAACTTCGTTCCGGGCGGAGCCCCAGGGACCGCGTCTTGTTCCATGCCGGGGACCGCGCCGAGTGTCGTAGCGACGGAGGTGAGCGCACCGCCGACGGTGGCATAGATGCCGCTCGTCCCGGTTTTTGTGTCGGTCCCGTCAACCGTGTAGGTCCAGACGGGCGTGGACTGGCCACGGACCGCCACCGTTAATCCCGAAGCATCGAGCCGAGGAAACGCCGGAAAGTCGTTGAAGGTTGCCGCGGTGTTGTTGGGTTGAGGGACTGTTCCCCCGCTCTGTGCCACGGTGGTGACCGGCCCGCCGCCAACAGCGTTGCGCATGTAGATGCCGCGTACTGGAGACGAAGGCCCCTTGGTCCGAGCGCCGAAGACCACAACTCCGTTGGCGCTCACCGACGGCTGGCTGTAGCTGTTGAACAGCTTCGCTGAGCCCGGAACGGGCACGGCGTTGTTGGTCACCGTGGACCAGCTCAGCGGCGACACCGCTGCTGCCGGCGCCGGGACGGATGCAGCCACCGCCGTCACGAGCGAGCCGAGACCGATCAGCACCGCAAGCGCCGCCCGCGGATGCCGTCCTGTCAGGCGATGCATAGGATTCCCCCTAGATCTGCACGGGTTGGTTGTTGTGCCCCGAGAGAAACCCTGAAGTAATGGGGCATCCGGTCAATAGGGCCGGAGGTCCCCTTTGGCGTCCCAATGATCTTCGTTGCAGCGCAAGGGTTTTGCGTCACAAACACAAGGGTTTGTCAGTCATCGATCGATCCCTTGATTTTCCTCGACATCCACGCGCACCGAGAAAATGGCTACTTCTGGCAATGTCTGGGGCAATACGGCCCTAGGTGCACTAGAGCAGCTTTCGTACAATGACGCGGCAGTCCACTAGAGGAAGTCCGCAAATGAGGCCTCGGTACCGCACCGTTTGCCTGCTCTTCGTCGTGACGATGCTTGGAGCTGGCTTTGCCGGAGTCGACGGTCCAGCCGCCGCCTCGGTCTCGGGGCGCCAGCGGACCATCACCCTGGTCGGCTCGATTCTCTCGGTCGACGCGCCCGCACACCGGTTGGTGTTCGTCAGCGCCGCGCGGCGCTATCTCGTCTTCACCACCTCGACGACTACGGTCCGCCTCGAGAACGCCCGCGTGCCGCTGGTGCGCCTGCGGACCGGACAGGGAGCGATCGTGCGGGCGCGCTGCGCGCCCCGCTGGCTCGTCGCACTGTCGATTGCCGCGCACGTGGCGAAGAGCACGCCATCGACGACATCGACTCGCGTGTAAGGCTCCGTCGCAGCGCGCTCGACCTCAACACGCACAACGAGGGTGGCGTCGTGCAGGCAACCTGCAGGCGTTGTCACTGCGCTCGGGCCGATCGCTCTTTTCGGCTACATCGCCTCGAGCGAATGACCACATGGGGCTGACCGCGTCGGCGCCGATACCGGAGCAGCGGCTCGCTGTCCCGGGCACGCCGCGGCTGCGCTCCCGAGCAGCCGCGCCGAGACATGGGTTGGCAGGGGGACCATCGCGACCTACCGGCAGCGATCAGACTCCGGCCGGGGTGCGCCAGCGACCTCGTCGTCGTGTTGCCACATCAACGCGACCCCCTCCGACCAAGCGCGCGACCGCGCGATCGTCCGATGCAGGTCGCGCCCACAAGGAGGAGGCGACTCCCGGGCCGCGCGCGGACGACTCGGTGGCCGGCGGCGCCTTGCGTCGAGGCGGCCGCCCTCGCCGGTGCGCTAGCCGAGCGCCGGGAGGCGAATCCCCCACGCAGCCGCGAAGCGCTCACCCGGCTTGAGCTCGATGACGCCCTCGCCGCTGTTGAAGGCGTTGGGAGGACACGTCATCGGCTCGATCGCGAGCGCGACCCGTCGGTGGGATTCGGGAAGGCTGTCGCCAGTGAACACCATCAGCCACTTGAACGCTTGATCCGCCCAGATGACGATCTCATCGAGGGGGCCCTCGCCTCGCCGCACCGTGGCGTGCCACTCCCCATCCGCGTCGCGACGAAGCCCGGTGAAGCAGTCATCGAGACGAAGCTCGCCCACGCGGGCCGGTCCATCCACGCCCGCCACAGCACCATAGGGCGTACCGGCGACGTCTTCCTCGCCGACAGGCAGGAGGCGCGCGTCCAGCTGGAGTCGGCGGCTCGCCCCGAGGTCAACCTCGACGCCGTCGACCCGAACGGCGCCCGCATGGAGGTAGTCGTGAAAGCCAAGGCCGAACGGTGCAGGCCGGTCGCCGAGGTTGGTGGCCTCGCTGCGGACGACGAGCCCGTCATCGACCAGCTCGTAGTCGACCTGGAAGGCGAGGTCGAAGGGATAGCCGGGCTCTGGTCGCAGGACGAGATCGAGACGAACCGATGCCGGGCCGGCCTCGACCAGGCGGAACGGTCGCCAGCGCACGAGGCCGTGGATCGCGTTGTTGCGGTCGGGCTCGTCGAGCGCGGCATGTGCAACCAGCCCGGCGAACTCGTAGCGCCCGGCATCGATGCGGTTGGGCCAGGGCGCGAGCACCTGACCACGCCCCCCGGTGCTCATCTCGTCCTCGTCGAACCCCCAGAACACCGGGGTACCGTCGACCTCGTAGCTTCGCACCGTCGCACCGACCTCGGTGACGACGAGCCGCTGGCGGCCGTGCGCGATCTCGTACTGCGCTCCAGAGCGTGAGGACATAGTCGGTATCGTACGTGCGCCGGCGCCCTGCCGGCTCCGCTCACCGACGAGGTCGACATGCGCGTGCTCGTGACCAACGACGACGGCGTCGAGGCGCCTGGCATCGCGGCGCTGGTCGCGGGCCTGATCGACGCCCACCACGACGTCGTCGTGGTGGCGCCGCTCACCGATGCGAGTGGCGCCGGGACCGGCACGGGGCCACAGCGTCGGGAGGTGGTCGACCGCTTCGCGTGCGTTCGCACGCAGGTGGGCGGAGCGCCCGCGTTCGGCCTCGATGCGCTGCCGTCCCTGTGCGTGACTGCCGGTTGCGCCGGAGCCTTCGGAGAGCCACCCGAGCTCGTCGTCTCCGGCGTCAATGCCGGACGCAACGTCGGGCGTTCAGTACTGCACTCGGGCACCGTCGGTGCCGCGCTCACCGCCGCCCAGCTCGGCTGGCCGGCCATCGCCGCCAGCGCCCAGACCCGCGGCGGTCGGCCGGCGGTCTTCGCACCCGCCGTCGCGCTCACCACCGCGCTCATCGACGAGAAGCTCTACTGCGACGGCGTCGTGCTGAACTGCAACACTCCCGACCGCGAGCTCGCCGAGATCCAAGGCGTCCGCCTGGCGCCCCTCGGCGACGCCAATCTCATCGCCGCCGCTCGCGTCGTTGGCAGCTATTTGGAGATGGAATTCCTCCGCCAGTCTGATGGCGAGGCAGAGACCGACGAGATCCTCACCGAGCGCGGCTTTGCGACCCTGACGCCGATCGCGGGCCTGCGGGTCGAACGCAGCGGCGCGCTGGACCGGCTCGTCGCCGCGCTCGACGCGCTCGAGCGGCGCTTTCTGCGCTGACCCGAGCACCACTCGAACGCCAGGACGCGAAGTCCCCCTCGCGCTGTCGACGTCCGGCTCCTCACCGCTGAGTCCGCGAGAAGCAGTCCGGCAGACGGGGGCGCGACGCTCCGGCTCCTCACCCGGCGGTTTGGCATGTGGGGTCGGATCTGTCATCGTGAGGCGCACCGGCCAATCACTCGCCATCTGTTCGATCCATCTGTTCGATCGGAAGCGGCGACCACTCGCTCACCGAATGGAACAGCCGATTCCTCGGCGGCTCGTCCGGCGCCAGAACGCGACGCCACGCCGGCTGCAGGATGCGTCGCGCATCGGCGCGAGCGACGCCGCGACGATCGCTCGAAGGCGTTCCGAGAGCGGCTGCTCGCCTCGTTTGCTTAGGATCCTCCAATGCGCTTCCCGTTCGTCGATCAGCGTCCTCGGGTACGCCACCTTTTGGCTGGCGTCGCCGCTGTCGCGATAATGAGCACACAAAGCGTCACCGCAGCGAGCGTGGCGGTGCTGCACCATCCAACGCACAACCTCGCGGCGCCCGCCTTGCTCCAGTCGACCGGGTCGTGCACGAAGCATCCTGGCGGCCCATGGACCTGTCAGTCGCCGTGCGCCCCGCATCTGCACCTTGGCTACAACGACTCGCCCGGCTGCCTCGCGCTCGCACTCGGTGCGATTCAGCACGGCCGCGCTCGCGAGCAGGTGCCGCCGCTCGTGCTCCCCTTGGGCTTCGCCCGGCTCTCGGTGCCTGAGCAGCTGTTCGTCCTCGTCAATCTCGCTCGCATCGCACGTTCTGTTCCACCACTCGTCGGCCTCACCGCACCGCTCGACCGGGCCGCGGCGAGCGCCGCAGCGCGCGATGCCGATGCCACGGCGCGTGCGAGCTACGGTCCGATCCAAGCCCGGGCGATGGGTGCGACATGGGCCGGGGGTCAGCCAAACGCCGCCGCCGCGCTCTTTGGCTGGGTGTACGACGATGGTTGGGGAGGGCCGCGGAACACGCCAAACTCTGATTGCACCGGACCGTCTGCCCCAGCTTGCTGGGGTCATCGGCGCGTGCTGCTCGGAGAAGATACTGGCACATTATGCACAATCTGCGTGGCAGGGGCCGCGTTTTTTAATGATGTTCGCGGTGGAAACGGGACTTCTTACGGATTCATTATTGTGCGACCGAGCAGAACCGTCACGTCGCTGGCCTACTCGTGGAATCGTGACGTGCTGTCGCACCTACCGCCTCGCGAGCGCGTCCCTGCCCGCTGATCTTTATTGCATGAGCCATGTATATGTGGAGCAATCACCAGTATTTCGGCCATATGCGCGAAGTCGCAATGTATTTGCTCGCGCTCAGCTCGGCGAGATGCGCATTCGGCAAGGAATCTCGACTAGGGGCGTCGTATTTGGTCGTCCCGATGCGCGCGCTGAGTGATTGAGTACCCACAGAACCCACTTTCTGGGCCACGCTAAGTAGCAGTTCTGGCGGCGAACTTGCCCAAATGGGCCCATGACCAGCCGACTTGCACGGTTCTGAAGCAGTGGCTCTATCATGCCGTTACCGATCGTTCACAACGACGCAACAGACACGTCGCCGTTGGCGGGTGCGGAAGGCACGATGCCCCGGACCTGGCCCTTTCACCTGGGCTTCAGGTGGAATCGGTCGTGCGCGCCCTTGCCGGCTCGCATCACTCGGCGCAGCAAAGGAGTCGCCAGCCGCCAAAACCTGTTGGGCCACCCGTCCGCATTTCACTGCAGCGCCGTTCGCGCACGGCCCGCGCACGTAGTGCTGCTCACCCAGGACGGGCTGCCCGCATCGCACCACCTGCCGGGACACCCGACTCCAAGGAGGCGCTCGATGCGCAAGCAGCCTTTGCTCGCCCTCGTGAGCACCACGCTGACTCTTTCCACGGCTGGCTTGTTCGGCCACCATCCATTTGCCGCCGCTGAGGCGGCGCCACACCTGTCCTCAACGACCGGCGCCGCCGGTCACCTGCACCTCACTGCGGGCAGCAGCACTGCCCCGACGAGCTTCACCGGCCACGTCCTGGCCGGACTCTCCCAGCACGCCGCTGCACCGAAGGGTGCGACCCCGGCCGTCGCGCTGTCCACCCTCACGCTTCCCGCGGGGGGCCGCGCCGTCATCTGGCGTCGCCTCGTCGCCCACGCGCGAGCCGAAGTTGCCCGAAGGGGCAGCGGCGCAGCGCCAGCCCACCGTGGCGCTCGGCTCCTCGAGCGGCGCACCGCTCGCCCACTCGCGGCGGCCCGCCGCCACGCCATCCCGGCGCGCCGTGTGCCCTACTCCTCGCCGAGGGGTGTGTGGCTGGCGTTGCGGGAGTGCGAGTCGGGGAACAACTACGGGGCCGACACGGGCAACGGCTACTACGGTGCCTACCAGTTCTCGCTCGAGACCTGGCAGGGCATCGGCTACAGCGGCCTGCCGAGCGACGCCTCTCCAAGGGTCCAGGACCAGGCCGCCGAGCGGCTCTACGCGATGCGAGGCTGGGAGCCGTGGCCGGTCTGCTCGGTCGTGCTCGGGCTGCGCTGAGACCGCGCCGGGCGGGCTGTGGACGAGGATCGAAAACCCATCGTTGGTAGGCTGGGCGGACCGGGCGGCGGCCCGAGACCGAGCAGAGACGGAGGGTTTCCATGCGGCTGGCCGGAGGCGAGGGCAACGACGCCGTCGCGCTGACGTTCGACGACGTCCTGCTCGTGCCCCAGGCGTCCGAGGTCCTTCCTCCCGAGGTGGACACGACGAGTGCGCTCTGCGAGCGCCTCGAGCTCAACATCCCCCTGATCTCGGCGGCCATGGACACGGTCACCGAGTCCCGCCTGGCGGTCGCCCTCGCCCGCCTCGGCGGCCTCGGCGTCATCCACCGCAACATCAGCGTCGAGCGCCAGGCCGAGGAGGTGGACCGGGTCAAGCGCTCCGAGGCCGGCATGGTCCTCAACCCGGTGAAGGTCCTCCCCGACCGCCCCGTCGCTGAGGCGCTCGCCTTGATGGCGAGCTTTCACATCTCCGGGGTGCCGGTCGTCGACGAGCAGGATCGCCTCGTCGGCATCGTCACCAACCGCGACCTGCGATTCCATGACGATCCGTCGGTGCCGGTCCGCGACGTCATGACGAGCGAGGGCCTGCTCACCGCGCCCGTCGGCACCGACCTCGAAGGCGCCCGCGCGATCTTGCGCGCCGCCAAGGTCGAAAAGCTCCCGATCGTCGATGCCCAGGGGCACCTGCACGGCCTGATCACGGTGAAGGACCTCGCCAAGCAGGCCGCCTTCCCGCTTGCCGCCAAGGACGCCGAGGGGCGCCTGCGCGTCGGCGCGGCCATCGGCGTCGGCGACGAGGCCCTCGTGCGGGCGAAGGCGCTCATCGACGCCGAGGTCGACGTGCTGTGCGTCGACGTCGCCCACGGCCACCAGCGCCGGGTCCTCGAGACGATCGCCGAGCTGCGGGCGAACTGGCGACAGGGTGTGATCGTCGGCGGCAACGTCGTCACCGCCGAGGGGACCGTCGCCCTCGCGGAGGCCGGTGCCGACGTCGTCAAGGTCGGCGTCGGCCCTGGTTCGATCTGCACCACCCGCGTGGTGACCGGCGTCGGCTACCCGCAGTGGAGCGCGGTGACGGCCTGTGCCGAGGCGGCACGCCCCCACGGCGTCGGCATCATCGCCGATGGCGGCATCCGCTTCTCGGGCGACATCGCGAAAGCGCTCGGCGCGGGGGCGCACGCGGTCATGCTCGGTAGCCTCCTCGCCGGCGTCGAGGAGAGCCCCGGCGAGCTGACGATGGTCGGGAACCGCCCGATGAAGCGCTACCGCGGCATGGGCAGCCTCGGCGCGATGTCGGCGCGCTCGTACTCCAAGGACCGCTACGCGCAAGAGAGCGTGGGCCAGCCCGAGAAGGTCGTCCCCGAGGGCGTCGAGGGCAACGTCCCCTACCGCGGCCCGCTCGGTGAGGTGGTGCACCAGCTCGTCGGGGGGCTGCGCCAAGCGATGGGCTACTGCGGCGCCCGCACGATCGCCGAGCTGCACGAGGTGGCCTGCTTCGTGCGCGTGAGCCCGACCTCGACCCGAGAGAGCCACCCCCACGACCTCACGGGCGTCGTGGACGCACCCAACTACTGGGCGAGCGACCTGTAGCGATCGGTGCACATCTCCGCCAAGGTCGACTACGCCGTGCGGGCGCTCCTCGCCCTCGCCGCGGCCGGTGGCGGCCCGGTCTCGGGCGCCGCACTCGCCCAGCGCCAGGACATCCCCGCCAAGTTCTTGGAGGGCATCCTCGCCGAGCTGCGCCGCAGCGGCCTCGTCGTCAGCCAGCGCGGCGCCGAGGGCGGGTATCGCCTGGCACGGGCCGCCTCGGAGATCACCCTCGCGGACGTCTTCCGGGCGATCGACGGCCCGCTCGCCCAGGTGCGCGGCGAGCGCCCGGAGGCCGCCTCCTACGAGGGCGCGGCGGCGCACCTCCAAGAGGTCTGGATCGCCGTGCGGGCAAGCCTGCGGGCGGTGCTCGAGCACGCAACCCTCGCCGAGGTGGCAAGCGGCAAGCTGCCCGCCAGCATCCGCCGTCTGAGCGCTGATCCGGACGCCTGGCGCTCGCACACCTACCCCTTTTCCCACGACCCCCTCGTCACCGCCGCACCCAAGGACGCCTGAGGGCCCGCGCCGGGGCGCCTCAGCCGAGCTCGGCCGGCACCTCGAGGAGCGCGCCGTAGTAGGTGCGCAGGTACTCGAGCGCGGCGTGCTGGCGCGCCGCCAGCGGCTCAGGCGAGCCGGGCGCGTAGACGGTGGTCGCCCCGGGGGAGACGGCAAGCTCATATCCGAGGCAGAACGCGTCGTAGCTCGTGTGGCGGACACAGCAGTCGGTGTGCTGGCCGACGAGCAACAGGCGCCCAACGTCCAGCGCGCGCAGCCGGGCATCGAGGTCGGTCAGCGTGAAAGCGGAGTACGAGCGCTTGGGGACGACGAGGTCATTGCGCTGGGGGGCGAGCGCGGCGACGACCTCGGCGCCTTGCGTGCCAGCCATGGCGTGCGGCGGGAAGACCGTGAGCTCGCGGTCATCTCGGCGATGCGCGTCGCTCGCGTAGACCACCTCCCAGTCCGACGCCGCACGCGCCCGGGCGCAGAGCCGCTCGATCGGCCCGATGATCGTCGCGGCCGCCGGATTGGCCAGCACCCCATCGACGAAGTCGTTCACCATGTCGATCACGACGAGGGCGCTTCGCATCGCACCCACCTCCCGTCGCGGCACCACGCGCCGTCCGCCGCGGGGGCGCGCTGCACAAGCAGCGCGCTCATCTGGCGAGCCGCCGGTGCGCCGCGCGGCTCACGCTAGAGAGGTGGCCGCCGCCCTGCTAGAGGCGAACGTCCCGGCGAGCGCTCCCCTGCCGCTCAGCCGGTGTTGCGCAGGCCGGTGGCGATCCCATTCACCGTGAGCAGCAGCGCCCGCTGCAGCTCCGGATCGACCTCTTGTTGTGCCCGGCGGCGGGCCAGCAGCTCGACTTGCAGCACGTGCATCGGACGCAGGTAGTCGTCGCGCACCTCGAGCGTGCGCTTGAGCAGCGGTCGCTGCTCGAGCAGAGACCGCTCGCCGGTCAGGCGGAGCACGGCCGCGAGCGCAGCGTCGTGCTCGGTCTCGACCGCCTGGAGGATCCCGCGCTGGGACGGGTCCGACAGCGTCTCGACGTAATGGCGAGCGATCGCCAGATCGGTCTTCAACAAGGTCATCTCGACGTTGGCGATGAAGGTGCGGAAGAAGGGCCAGCGCTCGTACATCTCGGCGAGCACCTCGTCGCGGCCGTCCGCGCGCGCCGCCTCGATGCCCGCACCGACTCCGAACCAGCCGGGCACGATCTGGCGCGACTGGGTCCAGCCGAACACCCAGGGGATGGCGCGCAGCGAGGAGACGTCCGCGCCCGCCCCCGGGCGGTGGCTCGGGCGCGAGCCCAAGTTGAGATCGCCGAGCTCTTCGACGGGCGTGGAGCTGAAGTAGTAGCCGGGCAGGCTGGATTGGCCCACGAAGTCGCGGTAGGCGGTCTCGGCCGCAGACGAGATGAGCTCCATCGTGTCGGCCCAGCGCCCGAGGGTCGGTTCGCCCTGACGGGCGGCCTGGTGCAGCAGGCTCGACTCGATGACGGCCGCGAGCGACACCTCGAGGTTCTCGCGGGCAAGCGACGCCAGCCCGTACTTGTCCGAGATCACCTCACCTTGTTCGGTGACCTTCAAGAAGGCGTCCACGGTGCCAAAGGGCTGGGCGAGGATCGCCTCGCCCGAGGGCCCTCCGCCGCGGCCTACCGTCCCCCCGCGGCCGTGGAAGAGGCGCAGGCGGACGCCGTGGCGCCGCGCCACCTCGCGCAGCTGGCGCTGGGCCTTGTGGATCTCCCACTGCGACGTCGTCACGCCGGCGTCCTTGTTGGAGTCCGAGTAGCCGAGCATCACCTCCTGCACGTCGCCGCGCGCCGCGACGAGGGCGCGGTAGGCGGGCTCGCTCAACAGGTCTTCGAGGATGGTCCCGGCGGACTTCAGCTCCAGCACCGACTCGAGCAGCGGGGCGATGCCGATCCGGGCGAAGCCCGAGCGGACGTCGATGAGCCCGGCCTCACGGGCGAGCACGGCGGCCGCCAGCACGTCGTCGCTGCCGTGGGTCATCGAGATGATGTAGGTCTCGATGACCCCGTCGCCGAAGCGGTCGAGCGCTGCGGCAATCGAGCGGAACGTGCCGAGGGTGACCGCCGGAGTGCCCTCGAGGGTCGTGTGCGGCGAGGACAGGGGCCGACCCGAGCCGAGCTCGGCGCTGAGCAGGCGATGGCGCTCGGCTGGGCTGAGCTCGGCGTAGGGGCGCTCGAGCTCGCCGAGACGATCGTAGAGCGCCGCCAGCACCTCTTGGTGCTTCTGTGCGTGCTCGCGCACGTCCAAGGTGGCCGCGTGCAGGCCGATCGTCGCGACCAGCCGGGAGAGGCGTCGCACCGGTCCGCGGGCCACGAGCTCACCGTTGTTGGCGAGCAGCGACTGGTAGATGACGCCGAGGTCCTCGAGCAGCTCCTCGACCCGGGCGTAGTCCCGCCCCGGCTGGTGGCCGGTCCCTTGGCGCAGGCGCGCCTGGGTGTTGACCAGCCGCTGGCGGATGAACGAGCCCTTCAGCCGGTAGGGCTCCTCGGCATCCAGGCGCTCGTAGCGCACCTGGGTCTCGGGGAGCGCCTCGGCGTCGGCGGCCAGGCTGTCGCGCAGCTCCGTCGAGATCGCGGTGATCGCCGTCGAGTTCGAGAGCGTCTGGATCAGGTCGTCGACCCAGGCGATCAGGCGGCGCAGCGCCATGTCGTGCTGGAGCACCAGTACCTCGGCCGTCACCTCGGGGGTCACCGAGGGATTGCCGTCGCGGTCGCCACCGACCCAAGAGCCAAAGCGCAGCGGCGAGACGCCGAAGGGGAGCTCGATGCCGATGCGTGCGAGCTCCTCGTCGACCTCCTCGAGCACGGTTGCCACGGGCGCCTTGAAGAGCTCGCTCAGGTAGTACAGGACGTTCTGTGCCTCATCCACCGGGCGCGGGCGGCGCGAGCGCAGCTCGCTCGTCTGCCAGAGCAGCTCGACGAGCTCTCGTAGGCGGTGCTCGAGGCGTCGCTGCTCACTCGGCGAGGGCTCGGCGTCGAGCGCCGCGAGCAACCCGGCGACGTGGACCACCTTGGATAGCACCGAACGGCGGGCGGACTCGGTGGGATGCGCCGTGAAGACCGGGCGGAGCTCGAGGCGCCCGAGCGTCTCGGCCAGTACCTCGGCCGGAAGGCGCCGCGTGGCGATCCGGTCGATGGTGCCGTGCAGCCAGGTTCGCTCGTGGCGGCGCTCGCGCTGGAGGGCGGCGGTCCGGTGCACCTGCTCGGTCACGTTCGCGAGCTGGAAGTACGCCGCGAAGGCGCGGGCGAGGCGGAGTGCCGTGGCCGGGTCAAGGTCCTTCAGGATCGCCTTCAGCGCACGCGTGGCCTCGCCCTCGCCGCCGCCGAGCCGCTCGGCCTTGGAGGCGGCGCGGACCTCCTCCACGAGATCGAGGAGGGCCTGGCCCTCCTGACGAGCGATCGCCTCACCAAGCAGCCGCCCGACGAGACGGACGTCGCGGCGCAGGCTCGCATGGTGCTCCTCGGTCGCGACCGACTCGTAGGAAAGGACGGGGTCGAGCACGGGGACTGGCGCGTCGAGCTCCTCAGCGGCGGGGTCCATGCCAGGCATCGTAGGTTGCAGGGCGCAGCACTCGATCTCGCGAGCACGAGGGGGAACCGATCGCATGGCGCGCATCGTGGCGGCGATGGACAAGTACAAGGGCACGGCGAGCGCGGCGGAGCTATCGGCAGCCCTCCTGGCGGCCGGCGAGGCCGCCGGCTGGCAGGTCGACGTCGTGCCGATGGCCGATGGGGGCGAGGGCCTCGCCGAGATCTTCGGCGGTCACGAGCAGCGCTGCGTCGTCACCGGCCCGCTCAACACGCCCGTCGAGGCGCGCTGGCACCTCGTGGAGAGTCCCGCCGGACCCCTCGCGGTCATCGAGTCGGCCGCCGCCTCGGGCCTCGTGCTCGCCGGCGGTGCCGGGCGCAATGACCCCGAGGCCGCGACCACCGCGGGCACCGGCGAGCTGATCGCCGCGGCGCTCGATGCCGGGTGCCGCCGCGTCCTCGTCGGCTGCGGTGGCTCAGCAACGACCGACGGCGGCAAGGGGGCCATCGACGCGCTGGCAGGGCGCGACCTGTCCGGCGTCGACCTGCTCGTGGCCGCTGACGTGACCACCCCCTTCCTCGACGCCGCAGCGGTCTTTGGGCCACAGAAAGGGGCCGATCCGGCCGCCGTCGTGCGCCTCAGCGCCCGCCTCGTCGAGCTCGCCGCCAGCTACCGGGAGCGCTTTGGCGTCGACGTGACCGCGCTCGCCGGCGCGGGAGCCGCCGGCGGGCTCGCCGGCGGGCTCGCCTGTCTGGGCGGCCGCATCGCCTCAGGCTTCGACCTCGTCGCCGAGCTCGTCGGACTCGACGAGCACCTACGACGGGCCGACCTCGTCATCACCGGCGAAGGGTGCCTCGATCGCACCTCGCTCGTCGGCAAGGTCGTCGGTGGGGTCGTGGCGCGGGCCCCCGAGGGGGTCCCGGCGCTCGTGATCGTCGGGGTCGTCGACGCCTCGGCGCCGATCGAGTTCTCGCGGCCGGTCCGTGTGGTCTCGCTCGTCGAGCGCTTTGGCACCGAGGCGGCACTCGAACGACCGGCCGAGCTCGTCGGTGCCGTGCTCGCCGAGCTGCTCGCCGCCGAGGGTGAGCTCCAGCCTCGCTAGCGTGCGGTCGGCTCGCACGCACTCGTGCCGCCTGGGACCAAGACGGGAGGCGACGTGAAACTCGGCCTGCACATCTCCAACTTCACCTTTCCCGGCGGCGCTGCCGAGCTCGGCCCCGACCTCGCCCGGATCGCCGGCGCGGCCGAGGCGGCGGGCTTCGACCGCGTCAGCGTGATGGACCACTTCTTCCAGATCGCCGTGGTCGGCCCGAAGGAGCACGAGATGCTCGAGGCCTACACGACCCTTGGCTATCTGGCGGCCTGCACGAGCCGCGTCAAGCTGCTGACCCTCGTCACCGGGGTCGTCTACCGGCAACCCGGCCTTCTCGCCAAGGCGCTCACGACCCTTGACGTGCTCAGCGGCGGCCGCGCCATGCTCGGCATTGGTGCGGCGTGGAACGAAGAGGAGGCGACCGGCCTCGGCCTCGACTTCCCCCCGCTCGCCGAGCGCTACGAGCGCCTCGAGGAGGCGCTGCAGATCTGCCTGCAGATGTGGAGCGGGGAGGTCAACACCTACGCGGGCCGCCACTACCGCCTCGCCGAGACGCTCAACTCGCCCCAGGCGCTCAGCCGGCCGCACCCCCCGATCCTGATCGGCGGATCCGGGGAGAAAAAGACGCTCCGCCTCGTCGCGAAGTATGCGCAGGCATGCAACCTCTTTCCTGGGCCCGATCTGGCCCACAAGCTCGAGGTGCTGCGGCGCCATTGCGAGGAGGTGGGCCGCGACTACGACGAGATCGAAAAGACGGCGCTGTTCAACTTCGACGTGGGCGAACAGGGCGAGCGCGTCGAGGAGGCGATCGACCAGCTCGGCCGCCTCGCCGAGATGGGATTTGGGGTGGCACACGGTAGCGTGAAGGACGTCGCGACCCTCCGGGGCCTCGAGCTCATCGGCGAGCGGATCATTCCGGTGATCGCCGGGCGCTGAGCCCTTCCTCCTGGCGGTTCCGGGGGGCACGAGGCGACGCACCGGGCGACCGCCAGACGGCGGTGGCTGGCACGGCGACCGGGCCCGACCGGCTACTCCCGCGTCGGCTCAGCCCACGTTGGAGCAGGTCTGCGGACCGGATCACCACGACCTCAGATAATTGCGGTACACGTGTCTTTGATCCTGGTGCTCAAGGATGCGGTGGCGTGGGGCGGCGTACCCACTCGTGGCCCCGCCCGCACGCGGGGGTCCAATCTCGGGACGGCGATAGGGTCGGGCCATGAACCCGGGCGATTTCCTCACCGAGATGCGGGCCAGGGGCTGGGCCGTCTCAGAGTGGTCGAACTCGCCGGGCGACACCTAGCGTCGTCACGCGCACCCCTATCGCAAGCTCCTGTGCCGCCTCGAGAGCTCGATCGTCTTGCACCTCGAGCACGGCGACACACCGCTGTCGTCCGGTGACCGCCTGGAAATCGAGGCCGGTGTCGAGCATTCGGCCACGGTCGGGCCGAGCGGCGTTCGCTGCGCAGAGACCCATCTCTCATGAGCGCGGCGGCGATCTCGGTCGTGCGCACCGCTACGCACGGCTTTCGGGTCGAGTTCGTCGGCGACGGTGAGCCGAGCACCCATCACGTCGAGGTTCCCGACGGTCTCGCCACGCGGCTCGGCTGGCCGGAACCCGACGAGGACCGCCTGGTCGAGTGCTCCTTCGAGTTCCTGCTCGAGCGCGAGCCCGCCTCGTCAATCCTCCGTCGCTTCGGTCTCGAGGTCATCGGCCGCTACTTTCCCGAGTACGAGGCCGAGATGCGACGGCGCGCCCCGGTGGCGCCGACGGACGCCTGACCGGCCCACGGCGCCCTCCGACTGCATCAGGCGGCCTCGCGCGCCGGCGCCAGGACTACGCACGCAGGGCGACAGGGCTCACGCCGCTGAGGCGGATCGCCCTCCGGCACGCGCGAGCAGCAAGCGGTGCAGGCGATCGTCGCCCGACAGCTCGGGATGGAAGGCGGCGACGAGCACGTTGTCCTGACGGCAGACGACCGGCCGGGGCGAGCCATCACTGCGACGCACTGCCGCCAGCACCTCAACGCCCTCGCCCACCGACTCGACGAACGGGGCGCGGATGAAGACCGCGTGCATCGGCTCGGAAAGGCCGGTCACCTCGAGCGTCGACTCAAAGGACTCGACCTGTCGTCCGAAGGCGTTGCGCCGCGTGACGATGTCGATGGCGCCAAAGCTCTTTTGGTCCGGTCGGCCGTTGAGCACCTGGCGCGACAACAAGATCATCCCGGCACAGGTGCCGAGCACCGGCAGCCCCGCTGCCAGGCGCTCGCCGAGCGGCTCGAAGAGCCCGGAGGACTCGAGCAGCAGCGACAGTGTCGTTGATTCGCCGCCGGGCAGGACGAGCCCCTGCAGGCCCTCGAGGTGCTCCGGGCGGCGCACGGCGCGCACCGTGGCTCCAAGGGCGTCCAGCACCGCGCTGTGCTCGGCGACGTCGCCCTGCAGGGCAAGGACACCGACGAGTGGCGAGGCCGTCACCAGCCGCGTTCAGCGAGCTTGACGTCCAAGGTCGCGATCTCCTCGCCGGGCATCGCCGCACCGAGGCCCCGGGAGACCTTGGCGACGATCTCGGCATCTTGGTAGTGCGCCGTCGCCTCGACGATCGCCCGGGCGCGCCGGGATGGGTCCTCGCTCTTGAAGATGCCCGATCCGACGAAGACCGCTTCGGCGCCGAGCTGCATCACGAGCGCCGCGTCGGCGGGCGTGGCGATGCCGCCGGCGCAGAACAGCGGGACGGGCAGGCGGCCGGTGCGGGCCACCTCCTCGACGAGATCGATCGGCGCTTGCAGCTGCTTCGCCCAGCCATAGCGCTCGGCGGCATCCGCGGTCTGGATCTTCTTGATGTCACCGAGGATGGAGCGCAGGTGGCGCACCGCCTCCACGACGTTGCCGGTCCCCGCCTCGCCCTTGGAGCGGATCATCGCCGCACCCTCCGAGATGCGCCGGAGGGCCTCGCCGAGGTTGGTGGCGCCGCAGACGAAGGGCACCGAGAACGCCCACTTGTCGATGTGGTGCGCCTCGTCGGCGGGCGTGAGGACCTCGCTCTCGTCGATGTAGTCGACCTCGAGGACCTGGAGGATCTGGGCCTCGGCGAAATGCCCGATCCGCACCTTGGCCATCACCGGGATGGTGACCGCCTCCTGAATGGCGCTGATCAGGGCGGGATCGCTCATGCGCGCCACACCGCCCTCGCGGCGGATGTCGGCGGGCACGCGCTCGAGCGCCATCACGGAGACCGCGCCGGCATCTTCGGCAATCTTGGCCTGCTCGGCGGTGACAACGTCCATGATGACGCCGCCGCGCAGCATCTCGGCAAGGCCGCGCTTGACTCGCACGGTGCCCCGCTCACCTGCCGCTGCCCCGCTCGCCTCAGAAGTGCTGGTCATGATCCAAATCTACCGCCGACGGAGCCGCCACGGTGCCCGGCGGTGTCGTTCGTCTGGCGATGGCGCTCGGCAAGGCCGCGCGCCCGCGCCTCAGCGCAGCGCCGCGAGGTCGACCACCCTGCCCGTCTCGGCCGAGCGCAGCGCGCCAAGGGCGAGCTCGGTGGCTCTCGCCCCGTCAAGCGCAGGGATCGGCGGCGCGGCGCCGCTCTCGATCGCACGAACCCAGGCCGAAAGCATCGCCTCGTTCACCCCCCGCCCGTACTCCTCGTAGTCGATGCTGCCGTCGGCCGCGACGACGAGCCCGCGCCGCGCCATCCCGTCGAGGTGCAGCGTGGCGCGCTCAAACCACAACGTCATCTGGAAGTCGAGACCGCCGGGCATCGCCGCGGGGCGCGACCAGCTCGAGTCGATACTCGCAAAGGCACCGCTGGTCGTCGTCGCCAGCACCTGCGCGACGTCTTCGACGTCGCCCACATTGCGGAATCGCCCCGCTTCGGCGTAGACGGTCTCGTATTCGAGGCCGCTCAGTACGTAGAGCGCGTCCGCCACGTGGACGACGTGGTCGATCAGTGCGCCTCCCCCGGATCGTGCCCGGTCACCGAAGAAGCCACCCGGGTAGCTGCCGCGGTTGGTGCCGCTCATCGCGACGAGCTCGCCGAGGCCCCCCTGCTCGATCATCGCCTTGGCCCGCACGAGCGGTGGCGCATAGCGCATCGGGAAGGCGACCGAGCACCAGACATCGGTGGCGAGCAGGGTGCGCAGGTCACCGAGGCTCGCGCCGAAGGGCTTCTCGCAAAGGACGGGCAGCCCGGCCCGGGCCGCGCTCTGCACCATCTCCACGTAGCGGGAGTGCTCGCTCACGACGATGACGGCGTCGACGGCGCCGCACAGCGAGGCGGCGTCAGTTGCCCGCTCGAGGCCGTGCGCGGCGGCAAAGGCTGCCGCCTGCTCCGAGTCAGGGTCATACAGGGCGACGGCGCGCGCCCCAATGTCGCCGGCGCGCAACGCAGCGACGTAGTGGGCGGCGTGCACGTGTGCACAACCAAGGAGGCCGACGCGCATCATCGCGGGTCCTCCAGCTCGACGGGCTGGCCGAATGCGATGCTCTCCTCGGCAGCGAGTGCGAGGCGCAGCGCCTCGATCCCATCCTCGAGCACGGCGCGAGGCGCCGGGCCGCCCGCGAACCAGGCCAGCGCCTCGGTGAGCTCGCGGCGATAAGGGTCATCGACGCCCGCTGAGCCATCAGCTTCGCTGGGCAGGTAGGAGGCAGCCTCGGCGTGCACTGGGACCAAGCAGAACCCCGCGTCTCCAGAGTGCTCGGCGCAATAGATGCCCTCGGTCCCGCAGACCTCGAGGCGACTGTCAAAGTGCCCGGCGCGCCAGCTTGCGTCCAGGTAGGAGATCGCCCCCGAGGTGTGACGCGCCAGTACGGCCACGACTCGCTGCTCTTCGGGTCCGCTCGCGCGGGCGAAGACGCGCCGGATCGGCCCGAGCGCCCAACGGCACCAGTCGAGGTCGTGGATGGCGAGATCGAGCAGCACTCCCCCGCTGCGGGCGCGCTCGCCGTACCACGGCCGGCGTGCGACCGGGCTGGTATTGGCCCGCAGCAGGCGGCAGATCCCGACCGTTCCGATCCGGCCGGTCGCGACCTGGCGACGCGCCGCCTCGTACTCGGGGAAGTAGCGCAGGACATGGCCGACCGCAACCTTTGCCCGAAATCGCGCGGCGAGCGCCGCCAAGTGCTCGGCCTCGGCGAGGGTGCGCGTCACCGGCTTCTCGCAGAACACCGCCGCGCCAGCCAGGACCGCCAGCGAGGCGAGCTCGCTGTGGCGATCGGTCGGGGTGGCGATCACCACCGCATCGAGCGCGCCAGGTGCCAGGAGCGCCTCGGTCGCCATCTCCTCGATCTCGCGCGTCGCCATGATCTTCGCCAGCGAGCGGTCGATCTCGGGCGCCGCCAGGCCGACGACCCGCACCCCGGGCGCTTCGAGGAGCGTGGCGAGGTGCAACGCCGCCATCGTGCCTCCGCCGAGCACCCCGACGCGCAGCGGGCGCTCAGCCATGTGGTCGCCACGTGGCGACCGGCGCCATGACCGAGCGCAAGGTCCGCGTCGCCATCGCGACGCCGGCCTGGACCCTCTCCGTCGTCCCGCCCCAGACGGGGTCCTCGTGCTCGATCGACACCGTGCCCTCGAAGCCGCCCTCGTAGAGCACGTCGAGGACCCGCCGCCAGTCCACCTGGCCGAGACCGGGGATGCGATAACGCCACCAGCCGGTGTCCCAAGGGTCGGGGCGCTGCACGGCGCGCCCGGGATAGCCATAGCGGTTACGCCGCTCGGGAAACAGCTCGATGTCCTTGGCCTGGGCATGGATCACCTGGTCCACATAGGGGCGCACGGCCTCGGCCGGGTCGATCCCCATCCAGCACAGGTGGGACGGATCGAAGTTGAGGTACAGCCCGAGGGAGAACATCCACTCCCACAGCTCGGGGGAGTAGGCGAGATTGCCGGGATAGCCGTCGGGGTGCCAGCCCTCCATGACGCAGTTCTCGATCGCGAGGCGCACGCCCGCGTCGTTCGCGTGTGACACGAGGGGGGCGAACTCGCGCTTCGCCTCGCGCAGGTTCTCGGCGACGGACTTGGCAGGATCCCGTCCGACGAAAGTCCCGACGATCCCGCAGCCCATCAATGCGGCCGCGTCGATGCAGGCGTGGAGGTGCTCGTGGATCCGCCGGCGCTCCTCGAGGTCTGGTGCGAGGTTGTTGTCGTAGTAGGCGAGCGCCGAGACGCTGAGACCGAGCGTCGCGAGTTCCCCGACGAGGTCGTCGGAGCGACCCGGGCTCAGGCGCTCGACGTCGAGGTGGCTCGCGGTGAAGGGGCGATCGCCCGTGGCGGGCCAGGCGGCGACCTCGAGTGCCTCAATGCCGAGTGATGCAGCGAATTGCGCGACGTCGGCCAGCTTCAGATTCGGCAAGCAGGCCGTGAGCAGTCCGAGCTTCATCGTGGTCTCCTCTCGAGGACTTCGGCCGCCGGTTCCGGTGCGGACGCGGCGCTTTCGACCCGCGCTTCGCCATTCCCAGTCACCATCAGCTCGACAAGGCGCTGGGCGGCGATCGGCAAGGCGGGCTCGGCGACGAGTCGGCCGCGACGCATCACGACGATCCGATGGGCGAGGCCGACGAGCTCGTCCACGTCATCGGAGATGACGAGCACCCCTTTGCCCTCCCCCGCCAGGTCGCGGAGGAGCTGGTGGATCTCAGCCTTCGTACCGACATCGACGCCGGCGGTCGGCTGATCGACGATGAGGACGTCCGGGCGGGCGAGCGCGGCGCGGGCGAAGAGCACCTTTTGTTGATTGCCGCCGGACAGCGTGGCGACCTGTCGGCGATCATCAGCGGGGCGGACGTCGAAGTCGGCGACCGCCTGGCGAGCCCGCCGTCGCAAGGCGCCGGGATGGACGAGACCGAGACGGGATCGACTGGCGGCGAGTGACATCAAGAGCAGGTTGTCCGCCGACGAAGCGGTGCTCACGAGCCCCTGGGTGCGGCGGTCTTCGGGAACGAGCGCCACCTTGTGGCGCAGTGCGTGGCGCGGGTCAGAAAGGCGCACAGCCTCGCCGTTGATCTCGATCGTCCCGGCGCTCGGCTGGAGGGCGCCGACGAGCATTCGGGCAACGGTCGAACGACCGGAGCCGACCAGGCCAGCCATCCCGAGGATCTCGCCCGGACGTACCTCGATCGACACGTCGCGTACCTGGCGGCCCCCGCTCAGGGCGCGAGCCCGCAGCAATGGCGCCGCCCCGGCGAGCTCTTTCGCGGTGCCGGCGGCCGCCTCTTCGCCGAGGCTCCGCCCGACGAGCGCGGCAGCGAGTGAAGCGACGTCGAAGCCCGACGTCGGCCCGCTCGCGACGACCTGGCCGTCGCGCAGGACGGTGACCTGCGAGGTCACCGCCATCACCTCATCGAGGACGTGAGAGATGAACACGAGCCCGGCTCCCAGGCCAGCGACCCGGCGCATCAGTGCGAAGAGCTGCTCGCGCTCGGGCCCGGCGAGGCGCGCCGTCGGCTCGTCGAGCACCACCACCTTCGCCTTGCGGGTGAGCGCCTTCGCGATCTCGACACGCTGCTGGGCCGCGGCGCTCAGCGTCGAGACGATCGACCCGAGGGAGAGGTCGTCGGCCATCCCGATCTCCGAAAGACGATGCTCGGCCTCGGCGAGCACGCGGGCCCTGTCGTAGCGAGCACCGCGCGGTTCTTCTCCAAGGAGGATGTTCTCGGCGACGCTCAGCTGCGGAACGAGGCTGAACTCCTGGTAGATCACGGCGACGCCCGCTCTTCGCGCCTCGCGCGGCGAGGAGAGCCGTGCCTCGGCGCCGTCGATCTCCACGCTCCCCCCATGGTCGGGATAGCCGCCGGCGAGAATCCGGGCCAGCGTGCTCTTGCCGGCGCCGTTCTGACCGACGAGCCCGTGGATCTCGCCGGGCTGGATCTCGAGCTCGATGCCGTGCAGCACCTGCACCGCACCGAACGACTTCGCGACGTGATGCAACGAGAGCCGCGGCGTCGCGCGCGAAGGCGAGGTGCCGTCTGCCGGCGCGCCGCCGGCGGGAGATGGCGGCCGCACCGGCACCTCCCGCCGCGCAGCTCGTCGAGCGCGCAACTACGAGCTCCAGGTCGCCACGACGCTGTTGACGTTCTTCGCCGTGATGAGCGGCAGCGTCGTGTAGCTGATCGGCCGCGGAACCGCGGACTTGTGGCCCGTCAGCCAGTCATAGGCGTACTGCACGCCGAGGCGACCCTGCTCGGCCGGATCCTGATCGACGGTCCCATAGAGCGCTCCGGACTGGATCGCCTTACGGACTTCCTTTGAGTAGTCCCCGGCGATGAACTTCCAGGTCGTGTTGCCGTGGCTGCGGGCGTACTGCGCACCCGCGTACATCTCGGGACCCGTCGCCACGACCGCATTGAGCTGGGTGCCGTGATACTTCGACATCAGGTCCTGCACCGCGGTGATGTTCTGGCTGTTCTGCCAGTTGTCCGACAGCGTCGTCACCACGTGGATCCCGGGGTACTTGGCAAAGACCGACTTCATGCCGGCGAAGCGCAGCGTGTCCGGCTCAGTCCCTAGCGTGCCGTGGATCATCGCCACGTTGCCCTTGCCCTTCAAGGCCTGCACGACGAGCTTGCCTTCGGCGACGCCGTACGCGGTGTTGTCCGCGCCGACGAAGGTCACAACCTTCGCGCCGCCGGTGTTGACGCTGTGCGGACCGGTCACGGTGCCGACCGGCGTGTTGACGGCGATCACCGGGATGCCAGCCTTGTTGGCCTGCTTGACGATGGGGATGATGCCCTTGGAGTCCGACGCGGTCATCAAGATCGCGTCGACGTGTTGGGTGATGAACTGCTGGACGGCGGCGATCTGCTGGGACATCGAGATCGTGCCGTTGGCGTTCCCCGACAGCACCTTGATCGACATGCCGAGCTTGGCCGCCTGCTGCTGCTCGCCTTGGGCGAGGACGGCGAGGAACGGGTTGGTCATGTCGTCATCGACCGAGCCGAGGACGAAGTGCTTGGCCGAGCCGTTGTGCGCCGTGGCACTCGTGGCAGACGACGGTGAGCTCAGCGCGAGCCCGGCGACGAGAGTGCCGGCGAAGCCGGCGAGGAGGAGGCGCCTGGCTATCCGCGGCCGCCTGGTTCTTGGCATGGGGATTCCCCCTTTTGACGGGCCCCGGCCGGTGCCGGGGCAGATGAACCGGCACCAGGTGCCGGAGCTCGTGTCGGCGAGCGCGCGGCCATCCCGCTATCCCGCGGCCTGCCGGCGCCGGCTGACGCGGTCGAGCGCCACGGCGATCAAGATCACCGCGCCCGTGACCGTCGGCTGGATGTACGGCGAGACGTTCAAGAGGTTGAGGCCGTTCGAGATCACCCCGAGCACGAAGGTGGCGGCGATCGTGCCGTGCAGCCGCCCCTCGCCTCCCATCAACGAGACGCCACCGATCACGCAGATGGCGATCGCTGTCAGCGGCCAGTCGGTCGCCGAGGAGGGCTGGCCGATATCGCTCTGGCCAAGCAGGATCAAGCCGCCGATCGCGGCGCAAAGTCCGCCGTAGATGAAGGCAGCGAGCTGGGTCGGCACGACGGGGACGCCCGAGAGGAAGCTCGCCTCGCGGTTGCCGCCGACCGCGTAGACGTAGTGGCCCCACTTGGTGCGCGAGAGGGCGAAGCCGGTGAGCAGCGCGACAAGGACGTAGGCGATGAAGGCATAGGGGATCCCGCCGATCCGGTCGAGCGCCAAGGTGACCAGCCATCCGGCATTGGCATTGATCGGGGAGGCTGAGGTCGCGACGAACATGATCCCGGTCACGACGCTCGCCATGGCGAAGGTGGTGACGAAGGCGTTGATCCGAGCGCGAGCGATCAACAGGCCGTTCGCCAGACCGACGAGCAATCCCACTGCGAGGGCGCCGGGGATCGCCGCCCACAGCCCACCGTGAGCAGAGAGATAGGCGCCGACCACCGCCGAGGTCGCGCCGACGGCGCCGACCGAGAGGTCGAAGCCCCCGCTCACCATCATCACGAGCATCCCGAGAGCGACGATCCCAAGCATCGAGTTCTGCTCGAGGATGTTCGTGAGGTTCGTGCTCGTCCGAAAGCTCGGCGAGACGGCCACCAGGACGAGGACGAGGAGCGCGAGCACGGCCCAGATGCCGTACGCCCATAGGCGGCCCCGCGCCGCCGCCCCGAGTCGTCTCCGGCCCTCACCTGCGGGTGAAGGGCGCTCGGTGAGTGGCACGGTCGCTGGCGCCCCGCTCACAGCTCCACCCACTCGCCGCGCGCCGCTGAGGCAAGCACGGCCTCGGTGATCTCCGCCGCTCGCCGCCCGTCGGAGAACCCGGGCAGTCCCTCGACGTCGGCGCCGTCGATCGTCGCGTGATAGTCCGCCATGAAGGCGTTGAAGCAGTCCTGGTAGCCCTGAGGGTGTCCGGCAGGGAGCTGCACGTAGCGTCGCGCCTGAGGGCTGAGCTGCTCGGGGGCACGAGCGATCGTGACGGAGCGCTCGCGGCCTCCGAGCCAGAGGACGTCGGGCTGCTCGTGATCGAAGACGACGCTCGACTCCGAGCCGTCAAGGGAAAGGAGCAGCCGGTTCTTACGCCCGTTGGCAACCTGACTGAGCACGAGCGATCCGATGGCGCCGCCGTCGGTGGCGAACTGCAGCGTTGCGGCATCCTCGGTGTGCACCAGAGCATCGCCCGCCCGAGAGGAGAAGGCTGTGAGCAGCTGCGCACACAGGCGCGTGATGCGCTGGCCGCTCACGAACTCGACGAGGTCGACCCAGTGGACACCGATGTCGGCGAAGGCGCGTGACCTGCCGCCGAGCGCGGCGTCCACCCGCCAGTCACTGTCTTGTGGGCGCGCCAGCCAGTCCTGCAGGTATGAGCCATGAATCACGCTGAGACGGCCCGCCTCCCCCGCCAGCACGCGCGCCCGTGCCTCTCGGACCATCGGGTAGAAGCGGTAGACGAAGGGCACCGCGGCAGCCACTCCCGCCTTGCTCGCGAGCTGTTCGAGGCGCGCCGCGGCGGCGGAGCTCGTTGCCAGCGGCTTCTCGCAGACCACGTGCTTTCCGGCGGCGAGCGCCGCTTCAACGAGCGGCGCATGGCTGGCATTGGGGGTGCAGATGTGCACGATGTCGACGTCTCCGGCCGCGATCGCCGCTTCGGGGCTGGCTGAGCGCCGGCTCCCCCCGGCAGCTGCTGCGAGGGCACGGGCGCGTCGCGCATCGGGGTCGGCGACCACGCTGACCTCGCCACCGGCCGCCCGGATGGCGCGGGCGTGCACGGTGCCGATGAACCCTGCGCCCACGACGGCGCTCCGAAGCGAGACCGTCACCGCTGCCTCCCGGCGCGACTCGTCCAATCCGACCGAGCCCTAGGCTCGATCCGCCGCGCGTTCCCGACCTTATGCTTGTAATCAACAAAAGTCAATCGTTGACGACAGAAGTTGTTGATCGTCAGACTGAAGACGACGAGGAGGCAGTGGCACGATGGACCTGCTCGACGGCGCAGAGGGCGGAGACGTCGAGAACCTGGTGACCGTGCTCGATCTCGTGCGCGCCGGGGCCGCCCGGACGCGCCCAGAGCTGGCGCGCCGGAGCGGTCTCGGCCGGGCCGTCATCTCTCAGCAGCTGGAGCGGCTGCAAGTCGCTGGGCTCATCGGTGAAGGCGCGCTCGCGCCCTCGACGGGCGGGCGGGCTCCGCGCTCGATCGAGTTCCGTGCTGACGCTGGCGTCCTGCTCGTCGCTGAGCTCGGTGCCACAAGTCTGTCCGCCGGGGTGACCGATCTCACGGGCCGGCTCCTCGCCCACCACGAAGAGCGCTTCGACATCGCCAAGGGGCCGGAGGCCGAGCTCGGCCGGCTCGCCCAGCTGTTCGACTCGCTCCTCCAGGCGAGCGGCCCACAGCGCGCCCCGTGGGGCGTCGGCGTCGGCGTGCCGGGCCCAGTCGAGTTCTCGACCGGCCGCTCCGTGTCCCCACCGATCATGCCGGGCTGGCACGCGTATCCGCTGCGCGACCTGCTCGCCGCGCGCTTTTCCGCCCCCGTGTTCATCGACAACGACGTCAACTTGATGGCGCTCGGCGAACTGCGTAGCGGCCTCGCGCGAGGCGAAGACCACGTCGTCTACCTCAAGATCGGCACCGGGATCGGTGCGGGCATCATCTGCGGCGGCCGCCTCTACCGCGGTGCCCAGGGCTGCGCCGGTGACGTCGGTCACGTGGCCGTCGAGGCAGAGTCCGACATCGTCTGCCGCTGCGGCAACCACGGCTGCCTCGAGGCCTTGGCCGGCGGCGCCGCACTCGCCCGCGACGGCACCGTCGCCGCCCAGTCCGGCGAGAGTGCCTACCTCGCCGCCGTGCTCAATCGAGGAGACGACGTCACCGGGGAGGACATATCCAAGGCAGCCCAGCACGGCGACCCGGTGGCGCTCGCGCTCTTGGTCCGTACGGGACGCCTCGTCGGCGAAGTGCTGGCGACCATCGTCAACTTCTACAACCCCCGCCTCGTGCTGATCGGCGGCGGCGTCGCGACGGCGGGCGACGTGCTGCTCGCCGCGGTGCGCGAGAGCGTCTACCGCCGGTCGCTGCCCCTTGCCACGCGGCACCTGCAGATCGCGCTCTCCCCGCTCGGTGACGAGGCGGGCCTGCGCGGCGCGGCAGCGATGATCACCGACGAGTTGTTCTCCGCCGAGCGCCTCGCCCGCTGGTTGCCCGTGGGGAGCCCGGCGGGCATGCCGGAGCTGGCCGAGGCGACCTAGCGCGCCAAGGCACTCGGCGGGCGGGTGGGAGCTCGAAGGTCGTGCGGCGTCGCTGCTTGCTCAAACGGACCGCAGAGCGGCCAGCTCGGCAGCGTTCACGCAGTGGGCGAGGGGCTCGCCGTTCACCCCGGCGATCAGGTTCGCCACGGCGAGCTCGGCCATCTTCTCCCGAGTCGCCCGGGTCGCCGAGCCGATGTGCGGCAGCACGAGGCAGTTCTCGAGCTTGAGCAGCTCATCGCCGGGAGGAACCGGCTCGACCTCGGCGACGTCCAGGCCGGCGGCGGCGATCGTCCCGTCGCGCAGCGCGGCGACGAGTGCCGCCTGGTCGACTACCCCGCCTCGGGCGGTGTTGATCAAGATCGCGTCCCGCCGCATCGCCGCCAGCTCGCGCGCGCCGATCAAGTGGCGCGTCGCGGGGCTGAGCGCGACGTGCAGGGAGACGAACTCGCTGCGCTCGAGCAGGTGGGGCAGGTCGACGACCTCGATGCCCGCGAGCTCGGTGGTCCTGGAGGTGCTGGCGAGCACCTCCATGCCAAAGGCGAGCGCCCGCCGGGCGACGGCGGCCCCGATGCGCCCGAGGCCGACGATGCCAAGGGTCGAGCCGGCGAGCTCCCGGCCGAGCAGGAACTCGGGGTCCCATCCCCCCCAGCGTCCCGTCAGGACAGCATCGCGCGCCTCGACCAGGCGGCGCGCGACCGCCAACAAGAGCGCAAAGGCGAGATCCGCCGTGGCCTCGGTGAGCACACCCGGCGTGTTGCCGAGCGGGAGGCCCCGGGCGGTCAACGCGGGCACGTCGACATGGTCGTAGCCGACGCTCATCGTTGAGACGACCCGCAGCGCCGGTGCGGCCGCCAAGAGCTCCTCGTCCACGCGCTCACCCGAAACCACGAGCAGCCCGACGGCGTCGGCGGCCCGCCGGCGCAGCTCGGCGGGCGGGATCGTCGCCGACTCCGTCCAGACCTCGGGCGCCGTCACCTCGCAAAGGCGCGAGAAGGCAGCCGGGGGAACCGGGCGCGTGAGGACCACGCGGGGCAGCGCGCTCGTCATGCGATCGCCCGGGCGTGCAGGCGGCGCGCCCTCACAACTGGAAGGCCGCGGCGATCGAGCGCTCGGCCTCGGCGTAGGCGAGGCCAGCCTTGGTGAGCAGCTCCGCGATCGCGATCAGCGCGGCGCGCACGTTCTCGGCGCCCGAGTTCCACTGCGCCCACAGCTCCTCGAAGGACACCCGGGCCGTGCCCGACCAGTCGGCCACGAGGGGGGCGATCTTGCGCTGCAGCTCGGTGACGACCAGCTCGATCGCGGCCGCCCCTTGCTGCACCTCCACCGCCACGGCGCGGAGGTTCTCGGGCCGCACCCCGATCGTCTCGCCGGAGCTGGCACTGAAGTCGCTGCGGTCGGTCATCGTCCCTTCCTCACTGGCGCAGCCCCCGGCGCCCGCTCGATGTTCGCATCCCCGCGCCAGCGCGTCGAGCCGTGCGGCTCACGAGGCGTTGCCCGCCCCCGCGCCTGGAAGCGGCGGGACCTCGTCCATGCCGAAGCGCTCGGCGATGACGTGGCGCAGGCGGCCCGCGTAGCGCAGGGATCGCTGCATCGCCTGCCCGAGTCCCCCCGGGGCGACCAGTGGCTCCCCCACCTCGGCGCCGGTCTGGGGCGCCGGCACGCCCGTGGCAGCGCGAGCGGCGCGCACCACGGCTGCCACGTCAGCAACCGCGGACACCTCGTCGTCCACGCCGAGCGCCGGGATCCCTCCGGTCAGCTCGAGATCGCCCCGCTCGGGCGCCAGCGGTGCTTCGCCGAGAAGCACCGCCGGGATGGCGACGCTCGTGAGCGGAGCATCGAGCCCGTCGCCGAGGCGCGCAGGCGCGGCGTGCGAGGCGCTCGGGCCACGCTCGGGGTCGGCAACGTCGTCTCCCGCCAAAACTCGGTCAGGGACCTCGCGGGTGGGCGCAGCGACCTCCTGGCCCGCGTCCGGCAACGGCGGCTCGGCGGCCGACCGCTCGCCGCCCTGGGGCGCAGGACCTGGCGCCGGCGCCCCACCGCCTCGGGACGGCGTCGGCTCCACAAGCGCGCGCCGCCGCTCGGGCCGAGCGCCAGGTCTGAGCGTTCCGCTGGGGCGTGGCTCGCCAGTCGCAAGCGCCGCCGCGGGGATGAGGACGGAGGCGGCGAAGGTCTCCGCTGCCCGCCTCGTCGCGAGCTCGGCCTGGGTCGCTGAGGAGAGCCCGAGCGCGGTGCCGTTGCGGTGCGTGGACTGCAGCAGCGGCTCGAGCAGCCGGGCAGCGGCCGCGAGGCGCGCGACGGGGGTCGCCGCCACGCCGAGGTCGGGCCGGAAGGCGTTGACCGAGAGCGCGCGATGGGGCCAGTGGCCCTGGAGGACCGGCAGGAGCCGGTCCGGCTCGAGCTCGAGGAACTCGGCATAGCGCCACAGGGCGACGACTGCGGACTGCTGGAGGTGGAAGAGCTCGAGCTGGCCGCGCTCGAGCGCGTCGAGGTCGACGCTCGGCACCTCGATCGCGTCACGAACCTGCTCGAGGGTGAGGCCGCGGCGCTCGCGCGCCGAGTGCAGCGCCATCCCGAGCTCGATCGGGTTCGTGGGCGGTGGCGCGCTGACGACACGGGCCGGCTCGGCCCGGTCCTCCTCGGACCGTCGACGGAAACTCACCATATGCGCCTGCCTCCGGCTCGGACGCCCCTCAGCGGTGCGATGGCTCAGGTCACCCGGACGATGCGGATGGTGTCGGTCACCGGGTCCGGCTCGGTCGGCGAGCCAGCGAGGACGACGACCACGTCACCGGGCTTGGCGTAGCCGGCCTCGACGGCCGCCTGGACGCTGTGCCAGACGATGTCGTCGGTGCTCGTCGACTCCCGTACCAACAGCGCGTCGACGCCCCAACTCACCGAGAGCTGGCGGGCCGTCTCGATCGAGGGGGTGGCGGCGATGATCGGCATCGCCGGGCGAAAGCGCGAGATCACCCGCGCGGTGCGCCCCGTGCGGGTGCAGGCGATCAGCGCGGCGGCGTTCTGCTCGACTGCGGCCCGCCAGGCCGCGCCGGTGATGGCGGCCGTGATGCCCAGCGCGGAAGAGGGCGGCCCCGACACTTCCTGGAGACCGAGCCCGGCGCCCCAGCGCACGTAGTCGAAGTCGCGCTCGGTGCGCGTCACGATGCGCGCCATCGTCGCCACGACGTTGACCGGGTCCACGCCGACCGCCGTCTCGGCGGAGAGCATCACCGCACTCGTGCCGTCCAGGACCGCGTTGGCCACGTCGGTGACCTCCGCACGGGTCGGGACCGGCGAGGAGACCATCGACTCGAGCATCTGGGTGGCGGTGATCACCGGTCGGCCGAAGCGGACACCCGCCCGGATGATGTTCTTTTGGTGGTGCGGCACGTCCTCGAGCGGCACCCGCACGCCGAGGTCGCCGCGGGCCACCATCACCGAGTCGCTGACGGTGAGGATCTCGTCGAGATCGGCGATGCCCTCGGGCGTCTCGATCTTGGCGCACAGCATCGTCGGTGCCCGGCCGAGCGCGGCGCGCACCGCCATCATGTCCGCTGCCGAGCGGACGAAGGAAACGGCCGCCATGTCGATCCCCTCGGCGACCAGTGCCTCGAGCCGCTCGAGATCGTCTTGGGTCGGGGTCCGCAGCTGGACCCGGCTCGTCGGCACCGTCACCCCGGGCCGCCCCTGCAGGCGACCACCGCTCGAGACCCGGGCCCGCACCCCGTCACCGGTGCGCTCGATCACGCGCACCGACACGCCTCCGTCGCCGAAGGCAACGTGGTCGCCCTCTTGCAGGCCGGCGGCGACCTCGTCGAGCGCCACGCCGACGCGAGCCGCGGAGCTCTCTGGACAAAGCGAGCCGGGGAGGATGTCGATCTCGTCGCCGGCCGCGAGCACCACGCCGCCATCGGGAAACCCTGTGGTTCGGATCTTCGGACCGGGGAGGTCGGCGAGTACCCCGACCTGAGGCGCGGCCTTTCGGATGCGCCGGACGCGCTCGATCGCGTCATCGACGCTGCCGTGCGCGAGCGGGACGCGCGCCACGTCCATACCGGCCTCGGCCATCGCCGCGAGCACCTCGACCGAGTCCGAGGCCGGGCCGATCGTCGCTACGAGTCGGGTGCGCCGGCGCGGGCTGCGGACGCTCGCCCGTGCAGCCACCTCGCGCAGATACGGGGTGGTGAAGTGACCAGGGGCAAGGATCGGTTCGGCGCGGGGGGCGTACTCCATCGCACCAGCATGCCCGACGCGGACCTCCTGTCGCAGCTCCCCTGCTCTCGCGGGCACGCCGGGCCACGCCGTCATGAGCCTGGGCGCAGCGGGCTCAGCTTGCTGGCGTCGAACGATGCGTTGACCAGCATCGTCCGAGCCTGGTCCGCCGGTGCGCGAACCTCGCCGTCCAGCTCCCCGAACAGACCGGCGACGCCGAGGTCCGCTCTCGTCAAGACACCGGCTCCGAGCTGACCTCGGCGCAATCGCCGGCGGAGCGCGGCGGAACCGATCGAGCGCCCCAGTCGAGCTCCCCGTCGCATGGATATCGGAGGGAGCGAGCCGGCCGCCGGCCGATGCGAGGCAGCTCGGCCGCCCCGATGCGGTGCCGGCCACGATGCAATGCATGCGGCGGACGCATGCTTGGCGATCTTGCGCGGGTCATTGGCGCCGCCTTCGAATCCGGGCGACCCGGCATGACTGGGACCACGAATTGCCCCTTCGGACACCATCAGGCGCAAAGGCACCGGCTCCGAGCCGACGCCCTGGTGGCAGGAGGCGAGCGGCCGGGGCGCTCGAGCGGCCGCGGTCACTTGCTGGCGATCGCGGCGGCCTGCACGGTATGCAACCCGGGGCACCGACCCACTCAGGCGCACCCACTCGCTCGGGGAGCGACGCCGCTCCCGAAACAGCCGCGGAGCCGACCACGGCGTCGCTCTGGAAGAACGTGCCCTGTTGGTCGCGGAGCTCGTTCCTGATTCGGTGGCCGTGCAGCTGCAAATCGTGGGGCTTGCTCGGAGAGACGGCCATCGCCCACCCATCCTCTCGGCGCGCCGCAATCCGAGGACGGCACTGCTTGTCGGGGTGTCGCAGGTGCACACTGGGGGCTGGCAAGGCGCGCGGTAGGTGGAGGAGGTCTCGATGAAGGGGTTGGTCCGCCTGGGAACTGTGCCAGGCATCGTCGCCGCAATGATCGTGGCGGGCGTCGCAGGAGCTTCCGTCGAGCGCGTGACGAAGGGATCGCTGCCCGCCCGTACCGCTGGAGACGTCACCCAGCTGACAGCCCGGGAAGGTGCCGTAGTCGCCGATCTCAAGGCGTTCTCGCGGATCGGCACGAGCGCGCAGGTTTCAGGCTGGGTGGACAAGCTGCGGTCCGATGAAGCAGCGCAGGCCAAGGCGCTGGCGCTCCTCGGCGCCGATCTGACCGTGAAGAAGGCATCGGCGCCTGCGAACGGCGACCTGCGGGTCATTGCCCAAGGTCACGCTGCGGGTGACTACGCGATCGCCCAGGCGTCAGGAACCGCCAACGCACCACATCGCATCGCGATCGCGGTCTCGGCGACGCCGCCGCAGAGCGGGACTGTCTCGTGGAACCTGGTCTGCAGCGAGAAGAGCGGGGGCGTCGGTAGCAAGTCGGGCCAGTCGACCATCCATCTCCCGGGCACGCTCAACGCTCCCCTGCCCGCGCCATCCCAGAGCTGTCTCGTGGCGGCGAACGTTCAGCTCCAGGCATCGGGGACCGTGACGATCGCGATCGAGTCTGCATAGGGGAGCACCGCCGACCGCCCCGAGCGATGAAGGTCATGACAAGCGGTGCGACGAGTCCGCCAGCGGCCCTGGGCCGGAGCTGACCCCAAGCGCCACGGTACCCGCACGCGAGAGCGACTTGTCAGATCAGGGCAACGACAGAGCACCAACCAGCCCGAGGAGCGATCAGCTCGCCGGGCTCACCGAGCTCATGTTGAAGTCGGGAACCTGCAGCGCAGGCATCGCCGTGAGGCGCATCCACTCCCCCCACTCCCGCGAGAGCGCCCGCTCGGTCGGCGTGGCCGCCGTCGCGCGCGCAAGGAGGTCGAGCGGGCTCTCGTTGAAGCGGAAGTTGTTCACCGCGCCGACGACCTCGCCGTCCTCGACGAGATAGACGCCGTCACGGGTGAGGCCGGTGAGCAGCAGGGTCGACTGGTCGACCTCCCGGATGTACCACAAGCAGGTGAGCAGCAGGCCCCGCCGCGTCCTGGCGACGAGGTCGGCGAGCGAGGCCGTCGCGCCGGGCAGCTCGAGGGCGAGGTTGTCGACCGGGGGTGTGAAGGCGACTCCAGCACGGCTCGCGCCGGCGCGGTGGTAGCGCAGGCGCGAAAGGCGCCCCGCATCGATCCAGGAGGTCGGCCCGAGCGCGGCGCCGTTGTCGAAGACCGAAACGTCGGGCCCCGAAGAGTCGGTCACGAGGAACGGGCAGCACGAAAGACCCGGTCGGGCGGGGTCGCTCAGCATCGAGAAGGGTAGCGGGCTCACCTGCTCGCCAAGGCGGGTCCCGCCGCCGGGGGCCGAGAAGACGCTGCCGCCGTCCTCGGCCTCTCGGCCGCTCGCCGCCTGGGAGAGGACGATCATCAAGTCGGCGACCGCGTCGGGGGGAAGGATCGTCTCATAGCGCCCCGCCGGCAGCTCGACGCGGCGCCGTGCCCAGCCAAGCCGCTCGAGCAGGCGCTGCTCCAGCTCGGCGATCGAGCAGTCGCCGAAGTGCTCGAGGCCCTGGCCGACCCACGCCGAGCGGGAGCCGTCGCCGTCGCGGGCAACGAGCTCCACCGTCCCCGAGGGCTGGACGTGGCGCCGCCGCAGCCCGCTGCTCGTGGCGAGGTAGGTCGTCGTGATCTCATGGGTGGCAAAGCCGGCGACGCGGTGCCCCTCGGCGCGCCCGCGGCCAAAGGCGTCTCGCAGCCCCGGCAGCAGGCCACCGAGCGCCGAGAGCTCGACGAGCTCCGGGCCGAGCGAGAGGTCGTCGCCTGCACCGGCCTTTGGTGGGGAAACGAGCGGTGCGGCGTCCTCGGAAACAGGCGCCTCGCGCGCCTCGCGCTCGGCCCGGGCGACGAGCTCGGCCACGTCCACGGCACCGCTCTCGCTGGCGGTCCCGCTGCGGCGCCCGTCGGCGCCGACGGCGATCGCCGTGACGCGGCGCTCACGGCGGGTGCCGTTGGTCGTCGTCGTGTTGTTGGCAAAGCGCACCTCGGCGCTCGAGGCCTCCTCGACGATCACGATGCACTCCCCCGACGCGGACCGAAGGGCGCGCTCGACGACCTGCGCCGCAGGTAGGAGGGGACCTGGGCGCAGGCTCACCGGCCCGACTCCCGCCGCGCGTTGAGGACCGAGATGTTCGCAAAGCGAGCGCTCGGGCAGCCGTGGCTCACCGGGGCGATCTGGCCGGGCTGGCCCTTGCCGCAGTTCATCGCGCCGGCGAGCAGGTAGGTGTCGGTTCCCCCGACACCGTTCATCGCGCCCCAAAAGTCCGTCGTGCGCGACTGGTAGGCGACGTCTTTCACCTGCCCGGCGAGGCGCCCGTGCTCGATGCGGTAGAAGCGCTGGCCGGTGAACTGGAAGTTGTGCCGCTGCATGTCGATCGACCAGCTCTTGTCACCGACCACGTAGATTCCCCGCTCCACGCCGCTGATCAGCTCCTCGGTGCTCGGCCCTGGCGCGCCGGCCGGCGCGAGGGAGACGTTGGCCATCCGTTGGATCGGGATCATGAGCGGCGAGCAGGCGAACGCGCAGCCGTTCGAACGGCCGAGGCGCGCCTCGGCGGCGATGCGCCGATCGAGCTGGTAGCCGACGAGCAGCCCGTCGCGCACGAGGTCGAAGCGCTGGGCGGCGACGCCCTCGTCGTCCCAGCCGATGGTCGCCAGACCGTACTCGGCCGTGCGGTCGCCGCTCACCTGCATCAGTGGCGAGCCGTAGACCAAGGTGTTGAGCTGGTCGAAGGTGGCAAAGGAGGTGCCGGCGTACGCGGCCTCGTAGCCAAGCGCCCGGTCGAGCTCGGTGGCATGGCCGATCGACTCGTGGATCGTGAGCCAGAGGTTGGTCGGGTCGATCACGAGGTCGTAGCGGCCGGGCTCAACGCTCGGCGCCGCCAGCTTGGCGGCGAGGTGCTCGGGCAGCTCGGCGAGCTCGCCGGGGAAGTCCCAGCCCTCTCCCTCGAGGTACTCATAGCCCCGTGCCGTCGGCGGGGCGAGCGTGCGCATCGTCTCAAAGCTGCCGTCCGGCGCGACCGCCAGCGCCTCGAGCGTCGGGTGAATCCGCACGCGTCGTTGCAGGGCGACGGTTCCTGTCGTCGTTGCCAGGTACTTCTCCTCGGCGACGGTGTGCAGCGACGCCGTGACGTGGTCGACCACGTCGGCCGCGAGCAGCCCCCGGCTCCACTCGCCGAGCAGCGCCACCCGCTCGGCGAGCGGGACGCTCGTGGGGTCGCGGCGATAGGGGCCCTCCCAGTGCACCTCGCCGTAGGCGGGCTCGTCAGCGAGCTCGACGCCGCCCGAACCGGCCTGGCGGGTGAGGCGGGCGATCTCGATGGCCTGGGTGGCACACGCCGCGGCGGCTGCCGGGCTGAGCTCGACCGAGCCGGCGAAGCCGATGGCACCGTCGTGGACGACGCGCACCGACAGGCCGAGCTCGACGTCGTCGGCGCTGCCCTCGAGCTCGCCGTCGCGCAGCGCCACGGCCTGGTTGACGATGCGCTCGGCACGCAGCTCGGCGAGCCCGGCCCCCGCGCGCCGCGCGGCCTCCAGCGCGGCGCTCGCGAGGTCCGACAGGGCCAGCTCGCTCAGCGCGCCGGCATGGTGGCCTTTCGGTTCGCTCGACAGCTCTCTCGCCTCCTGTCGCCGGCCCTCGGGCTCAGGCTAGTCGGGGCGGCACGCCCAGCCCGCTCGGCCTCACAGCACGCGACCAGGCTGCTCGGAAGCGTCGAGGACGGCGAGGCCCGCGGCCTGCCACGAGCACATACCGCCGCTCAGGTTGTGGCACGGCCATCCCGCGCCCGACAGCGCCGCAGCGGCGAGCGCCGAGCGCCCGCCGCTGCGGCAGACGGCAACCAGCAACACGTCATCTGGCAGCTCCTCGAGCCGGGCGGCGAGCTCGCCGAGGGGGATGTGCAGCGCGCCGGGGACGTGGCCGACCCGCCATTCGTCCGCCTCGCGCACATCAAGCAGGACGGCGCCCTCGGCGAGGAGCGCCACCGCCTCCTGGGGGGCCAGCTCGACCACACCCTCGCGCTCAGCCATCGGCCACCTCCTCGCATGCGCAGGTCAGGGCACCCTAACGGCGTCGGCACGGGGCGCCGGCGTGGCTCGGATAGGTTGCCCGCAATGGCACACCCGGCGCTTTGGACCAAGGCGGCGGCGGGGGCGGTGCGGCTCGTGTCGGCGAGCTCGCGCCTCGCCGGCCTCGGTGGCGGCTCGACCGTCGGAGGGCGCGTCGGCCTCGCACTCGAGCCCGGCCTGCTCGCTGCCCTCGGCGCCGGGCGCACGAGCGCGCTCGTCAGCGGCACGAATGGCAAGACCACGACGACCCGCCTACTCGCCGAGGCGCTCTCCACGCTCGGGGCGGTGGCGACCTCGGCGGCGGGGGCGAACCTGCCCGCCGGCATCGTCGCTGCGCTGGCCGATGCCCCACGCGCCTCCCACGCCGTCCTCGAGGTCGACGAGGCTTACCTGGCCGAGGTCGAGCGGGCGCTCCGCCCGGCGGTCATCGTGCTCTTGAACCTCTCGCGGGACCAGCTGGACCGGGTGAGCGAGGTCCGCATGGTCGCCCGGCGCTGGCGCGACCTCCTTGCGACCTACGACGGCACGGTCGTCGCCAACGCCGATGACCCCCTCGTCACTTGGGCCGCCGCCGCGAGCGCGCGGGCGCGCTTCGTCGGCGCCGGCGGCCAGTGGCGCGACGACGCCCACCACTGCCCGAACTGCGGGACGCGCCTTTCGTGGTCGGCCGAGCGCTGGGCGTGCACCTGCGGCTTCGCCCGCCCCGAGTGCGCTGCCGAACTCGACGGCGACGAGCTCTGCTTTCGCGACGAGCGCCTTGCGCTCAAGCTGGCGCTGCCCGGGCGCTTCAACCGAGCCAACGCCGCCCTCGCCCTCGTCGCGGCGTGCGAGCTCGGCGTCGCCCCGCGCGCCGCGCTCGAGGCGATGGCCGGCGTGTCCGAGGTCGCCGGCCGATTCGCCCGCGCCGAGATCGGCGGCGTCCCCGCCCGCCTGTTGCTCGCGAAGAACCCAGCGGGCTGGACCGAGCTCCTCGAGCTCGTGCACGCCGACGACGGGCCGGTGGTGATCGGCATCAACGCCCGCATCGCCGACGGGCGGGACCCGAGCTGGCTGTGGGACGTGCCCTTCGAACTGCTCGCCGGGCGCCTCGTCGTCGCCACGGGCGAGCGGCGCCTCGACCTCGCGGTCCGCCTGCGCCACGCCGGCGTCGGCCACCGCGTCGCCGACGACCCGGTGGCGGCCATCGCCTCACTCGGCGAGGCGGCGACCTACATCGGCAACTACACGGCGTTCCAGGATCTCCGCCGGGCACTGGCCAAGGCGGGCGGCCGGGCAGGAAAGCGCCCCCTCGTCCCGCCGAGCCCGGAGCCAGGGCCCTGGGTCTGCGCACCGCCCAGCCCAGGCACCCCGCCTCGGCGCATTGGCCACGAGAGCATGCTCAGGATCGTCGTCGTCCATCCCGACCTGCTCGCCACCTACGGCGACGGCGGCAACGGTCTCGTGCTCGCCAATCGGGCGCGCTGGCGAGGCATCCCCGTCGAGCTGCTCGCCGCCCGGAGCGACGAGGCCCTCCCCGCCCAGGTCGACTGCTACCTCCTTGGCGGCGGCGAGGACGGCCCGCAGGCCCACGCGGCCGCCGTCTTGCGCGACAGCCCCTTGCGCAGCGCCGTCGCTGCTGGAGCGAGCGTGCTCGCGATCTGCGCCGGCTACCAGATCCTCGGCGAGTCCTTCCCCGACGCCGACGGCCGGCCGCTCGCCGGCGTCGGCCTGTTGGAGGTGACGACCCGCCCTGGCGGGGCGCCGCGGGCCGTCGGCGAGCTCGCGCTGGAAGCCGCCGAGGGGGCGCTCGGCCAGCTGACGGGTTTTGAGAACCACGCCGGGCGCACCGAGCGCGGCGCTGGGGTCGAGCCGCTCGGGATCGTGCGCAGCGGGATCGGCAACGGCGACGGCACCGACGGGGCCCGCTCGGGCCGCCTGGTCGGCACCTACCTGCACGGCCCGATCCTCGCCCGCAACCCCGCGCTCGCCGACTGGCTGCTTGAGCGCTGCACCGGGAAGGTGCTCACCCCGCTCCCCGACGAGGAGGAGGCGGCGCTTCGTGCCGAGCGCTTCGCCGCGCTTCGCAGCGCCGGGAGCCGCTGAGCTTCCAAGACACAGGGCCGCTCGGCGGCGGGGGCGGAGACCGCTCCCAGCGGGAGGCTGGCTCAAGACAGGCGGCGCTCGGTCGCCCAGCGCGTGAGCTGATGGCGGTTGGAGAGCTGCAGCTTGCGCAGCACCGAGGAGACGTGGGTCTCGACCGTCTTCACCGAGATGGTCAGCTCGCGGGCGAGCTCTTTGTAGGTGTAGCCGCGCGCGATCAGCCGCAGCACCTCACGCTCGCGCACCGTCAGCTGGTCGAGCTCGGGGTCGCCGGACGCCAACGCGACGCCGCCCGAGCCGGCAGAAAAGGCGTCGAGGACGAAGCCCGCAAGACGCGGCGAGAAGACGGCGTCGCCCTCGGCGATGCGCTCGAGCGCGTCAGCGAGCTCACCGGGGGCGATCGTCTTGGTGACGTAGCCCCGTGCGCCCGAGCGGATGATCCCGATCACGTCCTCGGGGGCGTCGGAGACCGACAGGGCGAGGAAGCGGACCTGCGGGGCGCGCTCGTGCACTGCGGCAATGACCGCCTCGCCCGAGCCGCTCGGCAGGTGGACGTCCAAGAGCACCACGTCGGGCTGGCGGTCGCAGATCAGCTCGACCGCCTCGTCGACGTCGCCCGCCTCCCCGAGGATCTCGCAGCGGCCGCCGAGCTCGGCGCGCACCCCGGCGCGAAAGAGCTCGTGGTCGTCGACGAGCACGACGCGACGCGCGCTCACGGGGCCGTTCGGGGCGCGCTCACGGGGCCATCCCGGCGACGGTGGTCCTCATCGAGGCGCACGCTCAGGCGGACCTCGGTGCCCTCCCCCAGAGCCGTCCGGATCTCCGCCGTCCCGCCGCAACGGCTCATTCGGCCGCGGACCGACTCGCTCAGCCCCTTGCGATCGTCGGCCACCTGAGCGAGGTCGAAGCCACCGCCGCGGTCGCGCACGAACAGCGAGGCGCACTCGGGCTCTGCCTCACCGAACAGCGAGATCACCGGCGCTCCCGACCACTTGGCGGCGTTCACGGTCGCCTCGCGTCCGGCCGCGAGCAGCGCCGTCAGCCGCTCGGCGAAGGGCCCGTCGAGCGGCACGTCCCCGACCGCCACGACCTCGATCGGCACCCCGTGGGCGGCCTCGACCTCCTGTTGGATCCGGCGGAGCGCCGCCGCGAAGCTCTCGTCGCGCGCCGCGTCGGCACCGGGGTCGGAGAACAGCACGGCGCGCAGCTCGCGCTCTTGGGCGCGAGCCAGCTGGATCACCTGTTGGGGCTGGTCGGCACGGCGCTGGATGAGCGCGAGGGTCTGCAGCACTGAGTCGTGCACGCGCGCGGCAAGGTCCGCGCGCTCTTCGGCCCGGGCGCGCGCCTGGCGCTCGTCGACGAGCTCGTGGCCGACGCTCAGCCACCAGGGCCCGAAGACGACCACGAGGCCGGCGATGATCATGACGACGCCGAGAAAGGCGCGGACCAGGTTGGCGCGGTGCCCCGAGAGCAAGAAGGCGAGCCCGATCAGCATCAGCGCGGCACCGGCCACGACGCGGCGCGTGAAGACGAACCAGGAGCCCTTGCGGTTCGAGGAGAGGCGCCAGAGCGGTTCGGCGACCCGGCGCATCGCCGCGCGCTCGTCCTCGGCGGCGTTGCGGTAGACGAGGACGAGGCCGGCGACAGCGACAAAGAGCGCCCAGGCGCCCGAGCCGAGCCAGCCCGCCCCGAGCACGGCGGCGACCACGAGGGCGACGATCAGCGCCGGGATCAAGGCGACGCCCACCATGATGCCGCGCCGGTCGCCGATCGCCCGCTTGGCGATGGGCTCGTCCTCGCCCTCCCGGGCGACCAAGAGCCACGCCAGCACGTACCCGGCAAAGACGAGGCCACTCGAGACGAGGCCGAAGAGCACGAGGCCGATGCGCAGCACCGTCACCTCGACGCCGATGCGGGCCGAAACGCCGCCCGCCACTCCACCGAGGAGGCGGTCCTCGGCGCTGCGGCGCAATGCGACGCTGCGGCGCGGCACCCGCCAACGGTACGGTCGTGGCCCTGGCCCTTCGGGCCAGTCGCCGTGGGGGTGGGGATGCCAGCCGCCCCGGCGCTCAGCGCGGCGTTGCGCGTGCCAGTTGTGCTCGATGCGTCGATGATCCCACCTCGCGCTCGCCCGAGCCATCAGGGATCACCCCGAGGCGGCTCAGGCAAGCACGGCGCCCCCTCAGGGAAAGTCCAGGGAAGCTCCCGATAGCGATCGCCCGCACTCGGCCAGAAGATGGCTGGCATGCAAGCTCGCCAGGACCAAGGCCCCACCGCCTCACCGCTTCGTCGCTCAGCGAGCGACCGCATGCTCGCCGGGGTCGCCGGCGGCGTGGCCGCCTGGCTGGGCGCCGACGCCCAGCTGGTGCGGATCGGCTTCGTCGCGGCCGCCCTCGCAGGCGGCCTCGGCGTCCCCCTCTACCTCGCCGCCTGGCTGCTCCTCCCCGAGGAGCACCGCCAGACCAGCATCGCCGAGGACCTGCTCGAGGCGAGCCGTCTCGCCTGAGCCGCCGAGTTCGACAAGGAGAAGCCACGCATGTCCCGACCCTTCGATCCCGCCGCCTTCGCCGCCGCCAGGCGGCGCGGCGTTGTGCCGAACGCCGAGCTGCGCGTCTCAGATGCCGAGCGCCACGAGATCGCCGAGGTGCTCTCGCGCCATTTCGCCGACGGCCGTCTCGACGATGCCGAGTTCAACGAGCGCGTCTCGACCGCCATGGCCGCAAAGACCCGCGGCGATCTCGCCGGGCTCCTCGCCGACCTGCCGCCCCTCGAGGGCGAGGAGCGCCCCACGCTCGCCGAGGTGGCGCGCCACCGACCCCACCCGTTCCGCCTCGTCGCCTTGGTGCTCGGCGTGCTCTTTCTCGCCGGGCTCGCCCAGGGGCCCTTTTTCTTCCACGTCTGGCACCCCCACGTCGGCGTCTTGGTGTTCGCCGCCGTGATGGTGGTGCTCTGGTCGCGCCATCGCCGCGGCCTGGCCCGCAGCGACCGCTCGGTCAGCCTTTGACGAAGCCGCGCACGGCCTCGGCGACGAGCTGGACGGCGATCGCCGAGAGCAGGAGGCCGAAGATCCGCGTCAGCAGCTGGATCCCGCTCGGCCGCAACAGTCGCCACACCACGAGCGAGAACCTCAGCGCCACGTAGAGGACGGCGAGCACGGCGGCCATCGCCACCACGATCGCCAGGGCGTCGGCCGCCCCATGGGCCTGGCGGACGAAGACGATCGTGGCGACGATCGCCCCGGGCCCGGCGATCAGCGGCGTGCCGAGCGGGACCAGGGCCACGTTCACGTCGTCCATCCCGCTCGGCTGCTCGTTGCGGCCGGTCAACAGCTCGAGCGCGACGAGCAACAAGAGCAGCCCGCCGGATCCCTGCAGGGCCGGGAGGCTGATGCCGAGCGAGGAGAGCAGCTGCTGGCCGAAGACCGCAAAGGCGCCGATCACCCCGCCCGCGACGGCGACGGCTTGCCAGGCGAGACGGCGTCGCGCGGCGTGGCTGCGCGTCGCCGTCAACGACAAGAAGATCGGCACGGTCCCGAGCGGGTCCATGATCACAAAGAGCGTGACGAAGACCTCACTGCCAAAGCGCAGCTCGTCGCCGTGCACGCCTTCGCCTAGCCGATCCGCACGATCTTGAAGGCCTCGGCGTGCCGCCCCGGCCCGAGCCCCGCCCGCTCGGCCTCGGCCGCGGTCCATTCGCGCACGAAGCGCTCGGCCTGGTCGCGGTCGGGCAGCTGGCTGGCGTGCGCGCCGATGGCGGCCAGCTTCTTGTCGAGGACGTCGGTGATGTCCACGGCGTGGTCGGGAGCGGGGTAGCCGGCCAGCCACACCTCATGGACGACGTGGGGCTCGAGACCCTCGTCGAGGAGCTCGGGGAAGGCGAAGGGGTTGCGGGCGTCGGGGTAGACGGCGCACAGCGTCGCCTCCCCCACCGCGCGGTGGTCGGGGTGGCTGGCTGGCATCCGGTCGTAGTTGCGCTCGGGGCTCGAGGTCACGACGAGCTCGGGACGCAGCTCGCGGATCTGGCGAGAGATGGCGCGGCGCAGCGCGAGGTCCGCCACCACCTCGCCGTCGGTGCCGCCTAAAAAGCGCACCTCGCCGACGCCGACCACCGCGGCGGCGGCACGCTGCTCGGCGCGGCGGATCTCGGCCATCGCCGAGCGCTCGATCGTGCGGTCGAAGCCGCCGGCCGTGCCGTCGGTGACGATGCAGTAGGTAACGGCGCTGCCTGCCGCCACCAAGGTGGCGATGGTGCCGGACGAGGAGAAGTCGACGTCATCGGGGTGTGCCGTGACGACGAGGACGCGCTCGGGGACGCGCGCGAGAGCAGTGGAATCAGTCATCGTGGCGCAAAGGCTACTGAGCGCCTTAGCCCTTCGAGGCGATCTCGCGCGAACTCGGCGGTGGCCACGACCCGGCGCGGGCCGCGTCGTCGGCGACGACGGCGCCGTCCGGGCTGCGGTGCGGCGGGCGCCGGGGCAGCACCGTCTCGACACGAAGGTGCCGGCGCATGCCCGACCACGGCGCCTGCGGGGCGACGATGGCGTCGGCGAGGCGGTACGCGATCTGCTCGTAGTTCACGCGCCAGCCCGCAAAGTGCGGCCACGCCTCGGCGGCGGTCCGCTCGAGGGGGAAGCCGATCCGCTCGAGCTGGCCGAGGGCGTCGGCGAACTCGGCTGGGCTGAGGGCGATCGGGTCGTCGGGGCGGGGGTCGTCGTTGTAGGCGATGTTGAGCGTCTGGGCGATGCGGCGCAGCGCCGAGAAGCCCATGCGCAGGCAGAGCCGGGCCTCGGAGGGCGCGCTCGCCGGGTTCACCGCGAGCTGGATCGCCGCCGCGTCGAGCACGGCGAGCAGCGAGAGCAGCCAGCTGTAGCCGGCGACCGGGGAGCGGAAGAGCAGGAGGACCGGGTGGGTGCTGTGGCTCTCGGCGACGTCGGCCGCCCACAGCTCCCAGGCCTTGTAGAAGTCGCCGAGGGCGTCGGTCGTGTGCACGAGCTGGTGGCGGATCAGCACCTCGGGGCCCCAGGCCGGAACGCCGGCGCGGCTCTCCATCAAGGCGACCAGCGTCTCGCGCCGCGCGAAGGACTGGTAGAGCACCGGCAGGTAGCCGATCTGCAGGGCGACGGTGATCGCTCCGCTCGCCGCCGCGAGGACGACGATGGCGTCGTTGGTGTGCCCGGCGGCGCGCGCCAGGCCCAAGGTCACCGCCCCCGCGCCCGCCTGGTCGAAGGCCGCGCCGAGCTGTTGGCTCCAGGGCAGGAGCATCAGCGCGTAGCCCACGATGAAGAGGCCGAGAAAGCTGACGAGCTGCACGACGACCGCCGCGGGCGCCACCGCCGCCAGCAGCGCGTCGCGGCGCGCGTAGTCTGCCGACAGGCGGGAGACCGCCACGGCCACGCGGTGCACCGCCCAGGTGAGCGACCACGTGAGGCGCTGGGCCCTCGTCCGGCCCCGCGGCAGGACGATCGTCGCGATCATGCTGGCCCAGTTCGCCAGCACCACGACGATGCCGGCCGCCAAGGCGACCTCGCGCACGCCTAGCCTGGTCGCTGGCCCTCGCGAGCGCCAAGGCGCGCCGCGAACACCGCCGCCTCGGTCCGGCGGCGCATCCCGAGCTTGGCGAGCACGCTCGAGACGTAGTTCTTCACGGTCTTCTCGGCGAGGTGCAGCTCGGTCGCGATCTGGCGGTTGGTCTTGCCCTCGGCGAGGAAGTCGAGGACGCGGCGCTCCTGGTCGGTGAGGCGCTGCAGCGGGTCGCCCGCCGAGCCCTCGCGGATGCGGTCGAGCAGGCGGCGGGTGAGGCCCGGGTCGAGCAGCGACCCACCCGCCGCGAGCTGGCGGATCGCCTCGGCGAGCTCGCCGCCCTTGGCGTTTTTCAGCAGGAAGCCCGAGGCCCCGGCCATCACCGCCGACAAGAGCGCCTCGTCGTCAGAGAAGGAGGTGAGCATCAAGCACGCCACCTCGGGCCGGCGCGCCCGGATCTGGCGACACACCTCCACCCCGTCCATCCCTCGGCCGCCCTCGAGGCGGACGTCCAGCACCGCGACGTCAGGCGCGAGCGACTCGATCGCCGCCACGGCCGCCTCACCGGTGGCCGCCTCCCCCACGACCTCGATGTCGTCGGCTGCGTCCGCGAGGAGCTGGCGCAGACCGGCGCGCACGACCTCGTGATCATCGAGGAGAAAGACCTTGACCATGCAGTCCCCCTAGGAGGCGGCGAAGCGATGCGCCACCGGGCCGGCCACGCCGGCCTCGACGGCGAAGAGGTCTCCGGCGTGCGGTTGGCCGGCGAGGCTCGCCTCGTCGAGGCCGCGGCGTGCCGTGGTGAGGTACAAGACGTCGCGACGGGGGCCGCCGAAGGCCGCGCTCGTCACCTGCGAGGCGGCGACGTGCACGACCGCGAGGTGCTCGCCGCTGCGGGGGTCGATGCGCTCGACGCGAGATCCTCCCCACAGCGCCACCCACAAGCAGCCCTCGTCATCGATGGTCATGCCGTCGGGCGAGCCGGGCCCCTCGAAGCTCGCCACCACCCGGCGGTTGGCGAAGGCGCCCGAGGCGGCGTCGAAGTCGAAGGCATCGACGCTGCGCCGGGGGGTGTCGATGTAGTAGACGACGTCGCCGCGCTCGCTCCAAGCGAGGCCGTTCGAGATCGTCACGCCTTCGAGGAGCACCGAGACGGCCCCGCCGGGCTCGAGGAGGTAGAGCGAGCCGAGCGGGCGCTCTCCGTCCCAGTCCATGGTCCCGGCGACGAAGCGCCCGTGCGGGTCGGCCTTGCCGTCGTTGAAGCGCACGAGCTCGGCGTCGGAGCGGAACGCGCTCAGCGGCGCCAGCCCCGTGCCGTCCGCCTCCACCAGAAAGAAGCCGTCGTGGGCGGCGAGCACCAGCCCGCCGTCCTCGCGCAGGGCGAGCGCGCCGACGCTCGGGCCGACCGCGAACGAGCCGTGCTCGCCGCGTTCGGGACAAAAGCGGTGCACCCGTCCCGCCACGATGTCGACGAAGAACAGCTCGTTCCGGCGGTCGTCCCAGACCGGGCCCTCCCCAAGGGTCGCCTGCACGGCGAGGGCGACCTCGGCGTGGCGCTCGTCAATGGCCATGTGCTCCTCCCACCTCCCGGTGGCGACGGTAGCGCGCCCCGCTTGCCCTGACCGGCCCTGGCGGGTGGATCCTCGCGCCCACGACCCCGGCGCGCCACCGGGGAGCCCGGTGCGCCGCCGGGCGAGACGAGAGCGAGGAGCCCCCATGGTCTATGTCGCCGCCGAGCGCCGCTACGACGCGATGCAGTACCGCCGCTGCGGTCGCAGCGGCCTCGACCTGCCCGTGATCTCCCTCGGGCTATGGCAGAACTTCGGCACGGCGCGGCCCCTCGAGCCCTCCCGGGCGATCCTGCGGCGGGCCTTTGACCTCGGGGTCACCCACTTCGACTTGGCGAACAACTACGGGCCGCCCTACGGCTCGGCGGAGTCGACCTTCGGCCGGATCTTCGCCGAGGACCTCCGCCCCTATCGTGACGAGCTCGTCATCTCGACCAAGGCGGGCTATGACATGTGGCCCGGCCCCTACGGCCAGGGCGGCGGCTCGCGCAAGTACCTGCTCGCCAGCCTCGACCAGAGCCTGGCGCGCATGGGCCTCGACTACGTCGACATCTTCTACTCGCACCGCTTCGACGAGAGCACGCCGCTCGAGGAGACGATGGGGGCGCTCGACCACGCCGTGCGCCAGGGCAAGGCGCTGTACGCCGGCATCTCCTCCTACTCTCCCGAGCGCACCCGAGAGGCGGCGGCGATCCTGCGCCGCCTCGGCACGCCGCTGCTCATCCACCAGCCCTCCTATTCCATGCTCAACCGCTGGATCGAGGACGGGCTGGTCGACGTGCTCGAGGACGAGGGCGTCGGCTGCATCGCCTTCTCGCCCCTCGCCCAGGGGATGCTCACCGACCGCTACCTGAGCGGCGTCCCTGACGACGCCCGTGCGGCGCGCAAGGGCTCGTTCCACGCCGAGTGGCTGAGCGAGGAGAACCTCGCGCACGTGCGGGCGCTCAACGAGATCGCGGCCGCCCGTGGCCAGTCGCTCGCCCAGCTGGCACTGGCCTGGGTGCTGCGGGACCCCCGCATCACCTCGGCGCTGATCGGCGTGAGCAGCCTCGAGCAGCTCGAGGCGAACCTCGCCGCGCTCGGGCGCCTCGAGCTGAGCGCCGACGAGCTATCGGCCATCGACGCCCACGCCAAAGAGGGCGGGATCGACCTGTGGGCCCGATCGCGCCGTGGCTGAGCCAACCATCAACGACGGGCGCGCGGCCGGCACGGTAACGCTGCGGCCGGCGTCGCGCGCCGACGCGGACTGGATCGCAGCGCTGCACACCGACAGCTGGCAGCGCAACTACCGCGGCTCGTACTCCGACACGTTCTTGGACGAGCGCCTCGCCACCGACCGCCGGGTGCTGTGGCACAGCCGACTGGCCGCGCCTGGACCATGCGCCCGCACCCTCGTCGCCGAGCGCGACGGTGAGGCGGTCGGCTTCGTGCACGTCGAGCTCGACGCCGACCCCCGGCTCGGCGCGCTGGTCGACAACTTGCACGTGCGCCACGACGCCCGCCGCAGCGGCGTCGGCACGGTGCTGCTCGTCGAGGTGGCGCGCCTCGTCGCCGCCGAGCGCCCCGGCTCGGGGTACTACCTGTGGGTGCTCGAGGCGAACACCGCGGCGATCGCCTTCTACCGCGCCGCGGGCGGCACCTTCGCCGACCGCGAGCCGCTCTCGCCGCCCGGTGGCGACGCGGAGAACCTCTGCGGGCAGCCGACGAAGCGGCGCGTCGTCTGGCCGGCCGGCTGACCCGCGCAACTCGGCCCCGCCGCCCGGACAGGCAGGCGGGGCCGGGGAGCGCTCGTCAGACCACGCGGCCGGCTCGCCACGACGGCGGCTCAGTGCGCCTGGCCGTAGTAGGCGCCCGGCCCGTGCTTGCGGTTGAAGTGCTTGTCGCGCACCACCGGGTCGAGCGGAGTGGCGCCCGGGTCGACGAGCCGGGTGAACAGCGCCATCTTGGCGACCTCCTCCAAGGTGGCGGCCTTCTCGACGGCGTCGGTCGCGCTCGATCCCCACACAAAGGGGCCATGTCCGGGCGCGAGCACGGCGGGGACCTTGGCGATACCCGCAGCGCCGATCGCCTCGAGCAAGATGTCGCCGGTCGCCTGCTCATAGGCGCGCTCCACCTCCTCTGCTCGCAGGTGGCGGGCGACGGGGACCGGCGAGGGGGCGAAGTCGGCGTGCGTCGTGCCATACAGCGGGATCGCCCGCTCCGCTTGTGCAAAGGCGGTGGCATAGGTCGAGTGCGTGTGCACGACTCCGCCGATCTCCTCATGGGCCCGGTAGAGGGCGACGTGGGTCGGCGTGTCACTCGAGGGCCGCAGCTCCCCCTCGACGACCCGAGCGTCCAGATCGATGACGACGAGGTCCTCGGCGCGCAGCTGCTCGTAGGGGACGCCGGTCGGCTTGATGACCACGAGGTCGCGCTCGCGGTCACGGCCGCTCACGTTCCCCCAGGTCAAGGTCACCAGCCCGAGGCGCGGCAGCGCCAGGTTCGCCGCCAGCACCTCCTCGCGGAGCTGTTCGAGCACCGTCGCCCCTACAGCTCGACGAAGTCGATGTCGAGCAGCTCGGCGACGAGCCGCCAGCGCTCCACCTGGTCGCCGAGGTTCATGCAGAAGTGGTGCGTCCCGCCGTTGCGCAGCCAGCCGTCGAGGAAGGCGCGCATCCCCGAGTCCGGGCGGAAGTGGAAGTAGGGCATCTCCAGCTTGGGGAGCACCGGGGTGTCGAGCACCTCGCCGCGCGCCACCGCCAGGCGGTAGATCTCGCCGTCGAGGGGGATGAGCGTGGCGGTCGTCGCCGGGCCGGGCTCGGCCGAGAAGACGGCGGTCGGCGGGTTGGAGAGGCCACCGATGCCGAGCGGGCGGTCGATCAGGCGCACCGGTCGGTCGCGCCGGGCGACCTTCCAGTTGCCCTCGCCCATGTGGGAGATGAGCACTGAGTCGAGCTCGTAGTCCATCGCATACATCTCCGAGAAGTGCGCGTCCCCGGCCAGGGTGTGGCTGGCACAGACGAGCGCGGCGGCGTTCGTGTCGCCCTCGGCGCCAAAGCCGTAGCCGTCGGCCATCAGATCCGACGCGGTGAGCAGGGGGAGCTGCTCGAAGCGGCCGTCGCGCCCGACGGGCTCAAAGTGGAACGAGAAGCCGTGGTAGTCGCCGGCCTCGAGCATCTTGCGCACGGCGATCTCCATGCGGCACGCATAGGCGTGGGACTCGGCGCTCAGGTGCTCGTCGACCGCGAAGCGCTCGTGGTGCAGGCGCATCAGCTCCTCGACCTCGCGCTCGGCGACCTCGCCCATCGCCACGTGCAGATCGCCGAGGTTCTCGTGCACAACCATCGGGCCGATCTTGCGCACGAGCGCCGTCGGGTCGTAGAGCACGTCCTCCATGCCGTTCATCGGGTAGCCGAACAGGGCGATGCGCGTCCGCTTCAGCGTGGTGACGGTCTGGGCCGCCCGCGCCCAGTCCTCAAAGCGGCGCAGGAAGGCCGGCGAGCGCCACTCCTCGGTGAGCACCGAATAGGCGAGCCCGGCGCGCAACATGGCGTTCGACTGATCCTGGGCGCCGTGGATGCCCTGGTTGTAGGTGAGGTCCGCCATGTCCCACTCGGCCGTGACGACGGGCTCGGGCTGGATGTTGGCGAGCAGGACGGGAAGCGGGGACTCCATGAGGGCGCGCACGGTCCGAAGGGCGGGACCGTAGGTGAGCATGACGATCATGATCCCGTCGAGCCCGCCGGCATTGAGCTCGCGGACGATCTCCTCGATGTCCTTTTGGTTGCGGGCCGGGCGCGAGTAGACGACCTCGGCCACCTCCGAGCAGCGCCCCACGAGCTCGCGGGCGAACGCGTCCTGGTGCTCGGTGATCCTCGGGATCATGTCGTCGTAGAGCTCTTGCATGATTCCGAGGATCCCGATGCGGGGCCGGGCAGTGGTCATGGGGCTCACCTTCCTTGGCGCCGGGCGGCGCCGTTGCATGTTAGCGTTAACAGATGTCGCCGCGAGGGCGCCGCGGCCGCCACCTCCTACGGTCCCTCGCGCGCCGCCGTGCTGCGGCGCTCGATCAGCCGGGGCGCGATCACGAGGCGCTCGACGACCGAGTTGCTCGAGTCGAGCTGGCACAGCAGCAGGTCCAGGCTGCGGCGGCCGAGCTCGTCGAAGTCTTGGTGGACGGTGGTCAGCGACGGGGTGAAGTACTCGGCCTCGCCGATGTCGTCGAAGCCGACGACGCTGATCTCCTCGGGGACAGCCCGCCCCCGCTCGTGCAAGGCCCGCAAGACGCCGAGGGCCATGTGGTCGTTCGCCACGAAGACGGCGGTGACCTCGGTCATCTCCGCAAGGGCGAGCCCCGCCTGATAGCCAGAGCGCGCCGTCCAGTCCCCGACGAGCACCACGTCGCCGGCGAGGCCGGCATCCGCGAGGCCAGCGCGCCACCCCGCCTCGCGCTGGTGCGCCTCGAGCCACTCCGGCGGCCCGGCGACGTGCGCGATCACTCGGTGCCCGAGGCCGATCAGGTGCTCGGTGGCCGCCCGCGCCCCGGCGCGCTGGTCGACCGTGGCGGTGGCGAACGCGCCGTCGGGGTCGCCCTCGACGACCACGACCGGCAGGTCGATCGGCAAGCTCGGCAGGGCGAGCAAGGACGAGGTGAGCGGAGCGATCAAGATCACGCCGGCGACGCGCTGGGCGCGAAGGCGCGCCAGCGCGTCTTCGAGCGAGCCGGGGTCGATGGCGGTGCCGAGGCTGACGACGCTCACGAAATAGCCCGCCTCGCGCGCCGCCCGCTCGATGCCGTACAGGGTCGTCACCGGGCCGAAGAGCGTGGTCTCCAAGGTCACGAGGCCCAAGGTGCGCGACCGCCCGGTGACGAGCGCGCGCGCCGCGAGATTCGGGCGGTAACCGAGCTCCTCGATCGCCGCCAACACCCGCGCTCGGGTGGCCGGGCGCACGCTCGGGTGCCCGTTCAGCACCCGCGAGACGGTCTGGTGCGAGACCCCCGCGACCCGGGCGACGTCGGTCATCGCCGGCGAGCGCGGCGGCGACGCGAGCTCGGGCACTAGGCCCCCGCTGCTCGCTGGGATCTCCGCAGCGCCTTCAACTCGTGCATCACCTGGACGTCGCGCCTGCCCAAGGTGTCATGCAGGGACCGGTAGAGCGCGAAGACCCGGTCGTAGACCGCCTTGGCCTCGGCGTTGGGCTTGTAGGTCCGCGCCGCAGGGAGCGCGAGCGCAGCGGCGGCCGTGGCGATATCGGCAAAGCCGCCGGCGTCGCGCCCTGCCGCCACGGCGCCGAACAGCGCCGAGCCGCGCGCGGGCACCTGGGTCGAGCCCGCGACCTCGACCTCGAGCCCGCTCACGTCCGCGAAAAGCTGCATCATCAGCTCGCTCTTCTCCGCGATGCCGCCGCAGGCGACGACGCGCTCGAGCGCCATCCCGCCCGATTCGAAGTTCTCGATGATCGTGCGCGCCCCGTAGGCGACCGACTCGAGCAGGGCCCGGTACAGCTCGCCCGGCGTCGTCTGCAGGCTGAACCCGACCACCGCCCCGGCGAGGTCCGCGTCGCCGAGGACGCTGCGGTTCCCGTTCCACCAATCGAGGGCGACGAGCCCGCTCTCGCCAGGGGACAAGGACGCCGCGGCCGCCTCGAGCTCGCCGTAACGCGCGCCCGTGCCGCCAAGGAGCCGATCGACGTACCACGCGAACATGTCGCCGACGGCCGGCTGGCCTGCCTCGTAGCCGTACAGCCCGGGCACGATCCCGTCGCGGACCACGCCGGTGATGCCCTCGAGGAGCACCTCGTCGGCATGCACCACCATGTCGCAGATCGAGGTGCCGACGACGGTGACGAACACCCCGGGCTCACCGACGCCACAGCCGGGCACCGAGACGAACGAGTCCACGTTGCCGACCGCGACGGCGATCCCCGCCGGCAGGCCCAGTCGCTCGGCCAGCGCCGGCTGCAGCGATCCGGCGCGCTCGCCGAGCTGCATGAAGCTCCGCCCGAGCTTGGCGGCCGGGTCGTCGAAGCCGGGGACCGCCTGGGCGAAGTACTGTGCCGAAGGCAGGCCGTCGGTGGCGGACCACAGGGCCTTGTATCCCGCTGCGCAGGCGCTGCGAGAAAGGGATCCGGTGAGCTGCCAGACCACCCAGTCGGTTGCCTCGACGAAGGCGTCCGTCGCGTCGTAGACCTCGCGGTCTTCGAGAAAGACCTGGATCAGCTTGGGGAAGTACCACTCCGAGGAGATGCGGCCGCCGTAGCGGGCAAGGAACGCCTCGTTGCGCTCGATCGCCACCTCGTTCAGCCGGTCGGCCACGTGCTGGGCGGCGTGGTGCTTCCACAGCTTGGTCCACGCGTGCGGGCGGAAGGAGAAGCGCTCGTCGAGGCACAGCGGGGTGCCGTCGCTGCGAGCCGGCAGCACGGTGCAGGAGGTGAAGTCGAGCCCGATGCCGATCACCCGGCTCGGGTTCACGCCCGAGGCCGAGAGCGCGGCGGGGATCCCCTCGGTCAGGACCTCAAGGTAGTCCGAAGGATGCTGCAAGGCCCAGTCCGGCGGCAATGCCGCGCCGTTCGAGGGCAGCTCGTGGTCGATCACCCCGTGGCGATACGGCACGGTCGCGACGCCGAGCTCGTTGCCCGAGGCGAGGTCGAGGATGAGGACGCGGCCGGACTCGGTGCCGTAGTCCACGCCGATGCTGAGTGGCGCGTCAGCTCCACCACTGGCCGGGCTCATCGGCACCTCCTTTGCTCACCGGCTGACGCTAGTGAGCGCGCGACGCCCGCACCAGCGCACAGCCCACGGCTGATCGTGCCGTGCTCAGTTGGCGAAGCTGCCAAGGAGGGCCCCTCCTCGCCAGTAGCGCTGCAAGATCAAGAACAGCGCGATCGAGGGGATGATCGTGACGACGCCGCCGATGACGAGCAGCGGGTAGATGTTCTGGTCACCGCTCGTCGAGGCGTGCGAAGCCCACAGGCCGAGCCCCTCGGTGAGGGGGTACAGGCTGTTCTTGGAGAAGATGACGAGCGGCAGGAAGTAGTTGTTCCAGATGCCGACGACGCTCAACAACAACACCGTCGTGAGCCCGGGCACCATCAAGGGCACGGCAAGGCGGAAGAAGATCCGCGACTCGCTGGCGCCGTCGAGGCGCGCCGCGTCGATCAGCTCTCTTGGCACCGATCCGCGCACGTACACGCGCATCAAGAGCACGCCCACCGGGCTCACCATGCTCGGTAGGATCATGCCCCAGATGTTGTTGATCAGCCCGACCTTGGCGTAGACGAAATACAGCGGCAGGGTGATCGCTGCGATCGGAACCAAGAGCGCGGCGAGCACGAGCGAGAACGCGAGCTTGGAGCCGCGGAACTTGAAGTGCGCGAAGCCGTAGCCTCCGAGCGCGGACAGCGCCGTGGCACCGATCCCCCCGAGGCCCGCGTACAGCGCCGTGTTGCCGAGCCACTGGATGTAGGTGCCGTCCCCGTCGACGTTTTCGAACAACATCTTGAAGTTGTGCACGAGCACGAAGGGGCGCGAGAACCAAAAGCCGAAGGACTCGAAGATGTTCGCCTGGTTCTTGGTGGAATTGATGAGCATCCACGCGATCGGCACGAGCGTGAAGAGCGCAAAGAGGACGCACAGCGCGGTGACGATGGCGACGGTACGGCGGCGGATGCCAAAGATACGGATCGTCTGCTCTGCCTCGCGCTGGCGCTCCTCGCGACGGCGCGCCCGCTCTGCCGCCTTGGTGGTGCTGGGCGCGCTCACCCCTGGGTTGATCACGCTCATGCGAACTCACCCCTCCGGCGCCGGCTGATCAGCGAAACCAGCGACAAGACGACGATGACCAGACCGAAGATCACGGCTCCCGCCGCGGCCAGGTTGTACTGCTGGCCGCCGATGGCCGTGTTGTAGAGATACAGCGTCGGCGTCCAGTTGTTGGAGATCGACTGCGGCGCGTAGGCCTGCAAGATCAGCGGCTCGGTGAACAGCTGGAGCGCCCCGATGGCGTTCAAGAAGACCAGCACGACGATGGCGGGGCGCACGAGCGGCAGCTTGACGCGCAGCACCACCTTGGCGAGCGAGGCGCCGTCGAGCACGGCTGCTTCGATGACCTCCCGCGGCACCGCCTTCAGCGCCGTGAAGAGGATGACCATGTTGTAGCCCGTCCACTCCCAGATCACGATCAAGATCAAGGTGGGGAAGATGAGGTTCGTCCCGAGGAAGTTCGTGCCCTGGAAGCCGAGCACACTCGCGAAGTGGGTGAAGGGGCCGAACTGCGGCTCGAGAAGGAACGACCACATCACCGAGGCGACGACCGCCGGCACGGCGAAGGGGATGAAGAAGATGGTGCGGAACGCGCCGCCCCACTTGGCGATGCCGAGGTCGAACATCGTGGCGAAGAAGAAGGCGATCGCCAGCATGATCGGGATCTGGATCGCCCCGAAGATGATCACGCGGATGAACCCCGACCAGAAGTCCCCGGCCTGGAAGGTGGCCGTGTAGTTCTGGAACCCGGAGAAGACCGTGCCACCGATCAGGCGGGTGTTGTACAGGCTCGTGTAGATCGAGTAGCCGACCGGCACCAGCGTGAAGAGGATGAACGCGATCACGAAGGGCACGACGAACCAGGCGCCGCGCCGGTCGCGTTGGTGCACCCAGTTGGCATGCGAGCGCCCCGGCTCGAGCGGACGCCCCGCGTCCGTCGCGCCGAGCGCTCTTCCCCGCACGGTCCGCAGCGTGCCGGTGACGCTCACGGTCGCGCTCGCTGGTGTGTCGGTTGCAGGCCCGTCATGGCCGCTCCTCCTTGCTTGGCACTGGCCTCGACGCTGATTTGGGGGGCGGGGCAGCGGTCGCCCGCTGCCCCGCCCCCCGGGGGGGATCCTTGCTCGACCGTCCGGTCTAGTTCGTGTGGACGGTGAAGCCTTCCTGCTTGGCGTACTTGACGAGCTGGCCCTGGAAGGTCTTGAAGGCCTGCGGCAGGCTCTCCTTGCCATTCAAGACGCCAGCGAACGTCGTCCCCGACAGCGTCAGCGCCTCGGTCATGAACGGCGGCCATGACACGGCGGCCGCGTTCTTGCCGGCCTCACCGAACACTGCGTTCGGGTGCGACGGGCCCGAGACCGGCACCGTGATGTTGGCGAAGGCGGGGCTGTTGAGCTCGGGCTTGAAGGTCGGGAAGAGCGACGACGGCGCCGTCACCTCGGTCTTCCACGCCGCGCTCGTGCCGTTCAGCCACTCCGAGAAGGCCGCGGCCTGCGCCGGGTGCTTGCTCGTCGAGAACACCGGGTACGACGAGCCGCCCCAGTTCGCCGCCACATGCTGGCCGGCCTTCCACTGCGGCATCGCCGAGGTGCGCCAGTCACCGACGGACTGCTTGGCGTCGGGTGCGAAGTACGACGGGCCCCACGCCGAGCTCAGCCAGCTGAGGTCGACACCGCGGTCCATCGCGCCGAAGGCCTGCGCCGTCACGTCCGGAATGCCGTTCAGCTCGTGAGCGCCGAGCATCTTCTGCCAGAAGTTGGCGAAAGCCATCTGCTTCTTGCCGGTGAAGTCGATCGTCACGTTGCTGCCGCCCGTGTACTTGAACGGGAACGCGTTGTCCTGGCTCATCAGGCTGAGGACCCACTGCAGGTCCGTGGCCGAGAAGTTGGTCAGGTACGCCTTCGGGTTCTCCTTGTGGAGCTTGGCGGCGTCCGCAGCGAACTGGGCCCAGGTGTGCGGGATCGTCAGGTGGTACTTCGCAAAGAGCTTCGTGTTGTAGTAGAAGCCCATCGGGCCGGCGTCGCCGGGCATCGCGTAGACCGCCGATCCCTGGCTGACTTCCTTCCACGCCCACGGGTCGAAGTACTTCTTGTACTTGTTCGCCCCGTACTTCGCGATGTTGACGACGTTGTGGGTCACCTCGAAGGACGGCAGCTCGTCGTACTCGACCTCGGCGACGTCAGGAGCGCCGTTGCCCGACTTCAGGGCCTCAGCAAGCTTGACGTACTCGGGGTTGCCAGCGCCCACGTCGTCCAGCGTGACGCAGACCTTGGACTGGCTCGTGTTGTACTGCTTGACGAGGCGGTTCATCCCGGGCACCCAGGCCCAGAAGGTGATCGGCACGGCGCCCTTCGCGCAGCCGTTGGCGGCACGGGCCACGGTCTTGTGGGCCGCTTTGTTCGCCCGCGTGCTCGACGCGGAAGCTGCACCTGAGACCGCGGTCGCCATCATGCCGAGACTCGCCAGGCCGACGGCGGCCCCCGAGATCCCGAGCCGGCGCCGCCGGTGGTTCGGATTCTTGCTGATTTGCATTCGGTGCTCCCCCTGTTCTTGTTGTTGGTGGTGGTAAGCCGCCCGGCCGTGCACCGTTGGCCGGGCGGTTGGTGTTGAGATCGCTTCGGCGCCCCCTTCGCCGGCGGCGCCGGCGTCCAAGTGGCGCGCTGGCCTACGCGCCGGCGATGCGCGCCTCCATGAGGACATAAGAGCGCGGCGGCAAGGTGACCGACACCGTGGCGTCCTTGTGCGGGGCGCTGCCCTCTTGGA
>JAJZBI010000025.1 GCA_021798985.1 Actinomycetes bacterium | reverse complement strand
GCGCGGGCACGGGCGGCGGCCGCCGCGGCGGCACGGGCCCGGGCGCGAGCGGCAGCGGCCAGGCGCGCCCGCCAGCAGGCCCAACAAGCCGCCGAGCAGGCCGCCGCGCGCGCCGCCGAGCAGGCGGCCGCGCGCCAGGCGGTGCAGGCGGCCGCCGTCGCCCAGGCAGTGGCCACGACGGCACCGAGCACCGGAGTCGCCACCGAGGCCTCGACTGCGGCCGTGGCGGCGACGGCGGCGACCCAGGTCGGCCGGCCGATCGGTGCGGTGACCGGCCCGCTCGTCGAGGCGGGGACCTCGAGCGCCGGCGACGCCGCCGTGCAGGCGGCCGAGAGCTACCTCGGGATCCCCTACGTCTGGGGCGGCGCCAACCGCTCCGGCCTGGACTGCTCGGGGTTGACGATGCTCGCTTGGGCCGCCGCCGGGGTGTCGCTGTCCCACAGCGCGTGGTACCAGTACAACGAGACCAAGCCGGTCTCGCTCCAGGCGCTCGAGCCGGGTGACCTGCTCTTCTACTACTTCCCGAACGACGGCAGCGACCCGGTGACCCACGTCGCGATGTACGTCGGCACCGGCCCCTATGGCTCCCAGACGATCATCCAGGCGCCCCAGCCGGGCCAGACGGTCTCGTACGCGCCGATGTACTACATGGGCCTCGTCGGAGCCGGACGGCCGTGAGCCCGGGGCCGGTCAGCCGGCCTCAGGAGGCAGCGGCTCGAGCCATTGCTCGAGGTAGTGCCGGCGCCGCTCCTCCCACTCCTCGACGGTGATGGCGTAGCGGACATGGTCCTCCCACCGCCCGTCGATCTCGAGGTAGCGCAGCGCGATGCCCTCGCCCCGCAGCCCGAGCTTGCGGGCGACGGCGCGGCTCGGCGCGTTGCGCGGCACGATCGCCACCTGCAGCCGGTGCAGGCCGAGCACCTCGAAGGCGTAGCGGAACAGCACGACGCAGGCCTCGGGCACATAGCCGTGGCCCGCCAGCTCCTCGTCGATCCAGTAGCCGACGTAGCCGTTCTGGAACGCCCCGCGCTGCACCGAGGACAGGTTGACCTCGCCGGCGAAGCGGCCCGCCACGAACAAGCCGTAGCCGTAGCCCGTCCCGAGCTGGCGGTCGCGCTCGCGCATCGCGCAGCGCGCCACGAAGGTCGCCCGGTCCTCGCTGGCATAGGGCGCCCCGGCCGGGCGCGGCTCCCAGCGCAAGAGCCAGTCCCGACAGCGGAGGCGGACCTCGCGCCACGCCGGGTAGTCATCCGCGCGAAGCGGGCGCAGGAGCACGCGTCGGCCGCGCAGCTCGCCGGCCAGATCGCGATCCTCGAGGCGGAACGCGTCCCTCACCACGTCGCCCATGGTTGCAGATTGCCTCGGCCCCCGATTGCGTACACTCCATGCGGGCCGCGCACCGCCTGGAGCGCCGCCTCACGGGCTCTTGAGGTGCGATGACGGACACGAAGCAAGCGGCGGTGATTCGACCGGCCGCCGCACTCTCGCCGGCACCCTGCGTCGTCCTCGTCGGCGACGACCCCGCCGCCTGCCAGGCGCTCGCCCGCCAGCTCGCTGCGCTCGGGCCGGCCGACCTCGTCCTCGGCACCTCGCCGGCCCTCGGCGGGGCCGGCCGGCTGTCCGCGCTCGGCGAGGAGCTCGCCGCCCTCGCCAGCTCCCATGCCCGCTCCGGGGCGAGCGGCCCGTTCTGGCGCTCCGCGACCATCGCCGGGCTACGCGGCCGCGCCCTCGCGTCGTTCTCGGCATCCTTCCCCGCCCCTGAGCGCACCGCCATCTGGTACGACGCCCGCCACGCCGAGCTGCTCGGATTCTGGCGCGAGGTCCTCCCCGGCGAGCGGCCGCTGGTCGCGGTGCTGGCGACCGAGCCCCTCGGCACGCTGGCGAGCCGGCACGCGTCGGACGCCGAGGCCGTCGCGGCGATCGCCCGCCGCGAGCGCTGGCTCCGCCGCGCGCTCTCGAGCCTGCAGGCGATGGCCGTCTTCGTCGCCGACGCAGGAGCCGGCGTGAGCGAGGACCTCGCGTCCTTCCTCGCAGAGCACGGCGTCGCGCAGCACCGCCCGGCGCCAGCGCCGCCCCCGCCCCGCCGCGCCGAGGCCGGGGCGCGCGCCGGGCTCTTGCTCGGCGAGCAGCTCGCCCTCGACGCTGAGCTGGCGCGCTGCGCGGGGCCTCACGAGGTCTTCGCGCCCAAGATCGGCGCGTCGAGCCCGTGGGCGAGCGCGCTCGTGGCGGCAGCCGACGACCTCGAGGGCGCGCTGGTCGCCGTCGAGTGGTCCGCGGCCCAGATCGAACGCCTGCTCGCCGCGCCGGCCCCGGCGCGTCCGGCGCCCGCGGAGCCCCCAGAGCGCCGCGTCGAGGGCGAGGATCGCAGCACCCCCGAGGATGGGGGGCCCTATCCCCTCAACGCCGCCGAGGATCTCGCCGCCTACCACCGCTGGCTCCGCACCCACGGGCACCCAACCAGCGTGGGTGCGGACACCGATCCTCCGCCGCGCCAGGCGCGCACCGCGCCGGCCGACGTCGCCAGCCCGCTCGTCTCGGTGGTCGTCCCGGTCTACCGCCCCCCGCTGTGGGCGCTCGAGCGCTGCGTCGGCTCGGTGCTCGCCCAGGACTTCGCCTCCTGGCAGCTCGTGTGCTGCGACGACGGCTCGGGGTCCGAGGAGATCGCCACCTACCTGCGCGACCTCGCGGGGCGCGACCCGCGCATCTCGGTGACGCTTCGCGCCGAGAGCGGCGGCATCTCGGCCGCCCGCAACACTGCCCTCGAGCTCGCCACGGGCGAGTTCGTCACCTTCTTGGACCACGACGACGAGCTCGCCCCCCATGCCCTCGGCGCGGTCGCCACGGCGATCGCGCGGGAGCCCGAGGCCGACGTCCTCTACAGCGACGAAGACAAGATCAACCAGCTCGGCGAGCGCTTCGACCCCTTCTTCAAGCCCGAGTGGTCGCCCGACTTGTTGATGAGCTACGCCTATCTCGCCCACCTGACGGTGATCCGCCGCTCGCTCGTCGAGCAGGTCGGGGGCTTCCGCAGCGCCTTTGACGGCAGCGAGGACTGGGATCTCGCGCTGCGCAGCACCGAGCGGGCGCGCCGCGTCGTGCACGTCGCCGACATCCTCTACCACTGGCGCTCGCTGGCCGGCTCCACCGCCGGCGGGGCCGAGGCCAAGCCTTGGGCCTTCGCCGCCGGCGAGCGGGTGCTGCGGGACGCGCTGGCGCGCCGCGGCGAGGCGGGCGAGGTGACCCAAGAGGCGCGCTTTCCCGGCCGCTACCACGTCCGGCGGACGGTCGTCGGCCAGCCGCTCGTCAGCATCATCATCCCCTTTCGCGACGAGCCGGCCCTGCTCGCCACGTGCGCCGCATCGTTGCGCGAGGATCCCGGCTACGGGCGCTATGAGCTCGTGCTCGTCGACAACGGCAGCGAGCTGCCCGAGACCGCCGAGCTCCTCGAGCGCCTGGTCGCCGAGGACGGCGTGCAGGTCGTCGAGGCGCCCGGGCCGTTCAACTGGCCGGCGATCAACAACGCCGCGGCGCGGCGTGCCTCGGGCGACGTCTTGTTGTTCATGAACAACGACATCGAGGCGCGCGTCGGCGGCTGGTTGCACGCCCTCGTCGCCCACGTCCAGCGCCCCGAGGTCGGCGCAGTCGGCGGGCGCCTGCTGTACCCGGACCAGACGATCCAGCACGCCGGCGTCGTGCTCGGCCTCGGCGGCATCGCCGGCCACGTGCTGAAGAACCTGCCCGCCGACCAGCCGGGCTACGCCTCGATGGCCATCCAGACGCGCAACTGCACGGTGGTCACCGGCGCCTGCATGATGACGCGCCGCGAGGTCTTCGATGCCGTCGGCGGCTTCGACGAGCGGCTCCCGGTCGCCTTCAACGACGTCGACTTCTGCCTCAAGCTGCGCGAGAAGGGCTACCTCGTGGTCTACGAGCCGCTCGCCGAGCTGATCCACCACGAGTCAAAGAGCCGCGGCCACACCGACGACCTCGTCGAGGGGCGCCGGATCATCGAGCGCTGGGGGCCGACGATCGCGGGGGGCGACCCGTACGTCAACGAGCACCTCAGCCACTGGCGATACTGGTGCCCGCTCTCGACGGTGCAGGAGGAAGAGCGTTGGAACATCTACCGGGCGACACACGCCTCGACGCCGAACTCGTCGTCGAGCACCTGAGGGCGATCCTCGCCGCGAACGCCACCGAGGCGCCGCGGCAGTGGTCGCCCCAGGCGACCTTCGACGAGCTGATGCGGCGGATGAACCGGGAGCCCATCCACCTCCACCCGGCGATCCACCACCTGCACCACTACTGGAACATGGAGGCGCTCGGGCCGCCGCCGTCGGGCCGCGGCCCAAAGGCGCGCGTGAAGCGCTTCATCCACCGCTACCTCGAGCACGCCCTCGGCACCTACTTCCGCCAGGAGCTCGAGTACCGCGCCGCGCTCGCCCAGTCGATCGACGCCCTCGCCTACCGCATCGACGAGGTGACGAGCGCGGACGAGCGCAACCTCCTCGAGCTCGTGCGCGACGACCTGTTCGACCTCGCCCGCCACGTCGAGGCCAGCTGCGAGCGCCTCGGGGCATCGCTCGAGCCGCGGTGAGCTGGCGATGAGCGACGCCCACCGGGCGATCGCCCCCCACCGAGCCAAGCGCCCGACCGTCGCGCTCGTGACGCGGCACTGGGGCGGCGGCGACGAGGAGCGCGCGGCGACGGCGCGCCTCGTCGCCGGGGCGCTGTCGCGCCACGCCGAGGTCGAGGTCGTGCACCTGTCGCCGACCGGCGACCACCCGGCCGGGGCGCTCGCCGACAGCGTCTTTCGGGTGCACCGCCTCGGGATCAAGGCGGCGCGGCCCGAGCGCGCCGGCATCGCCCAGGCCGCGCTCACGCGACGGGGCACGCCGCTCGGCGCCGCGGCGAGCGCGCTCTTGGACCGCCTCGGCGGCCAGGCACCGGGAGTCGCCGAGCTCCTCGACGCCATCGAGCCGCGCGCCGTCGTGCTGGTCGGCCACGACCAGCCCTGGGACCATGCCGCCTGGTCGGCGAGCGGGCGCGTGCGCCTCAGCGCGCTCCCACTGCTCGGCGACAGCCATGGCCTCCAGCTCGACAGCGTCTGCCGGCTGCTCGAGCGCTGCGACGTGGTGCTCGCCGCCCACCCCGGCGAGGCCCGTGCCGTGCAGGCCGTGCTCGGCCCTGAGCGCGCCGGGCGCGTTCGCGCGCTCGACCTCGCCTTCACGATCAACCGCGCCGCGGTGCGCCACCGGCTCTTCGGGGTGCGCTGGTTCGGCCGCTACGTCGTCTTGCTGCGCGGCTTCCCCGCCGGCGCGCCGCGCCTCGAGCGCACGATCACCCACGAGATGCTGCGCGCCGTGCTCGGGCGCGTCTCGGTCGCCGAGGTCGACATCGAGCGCTGGCGCATCACCGACGGCGAGAACACCTTGTTGCTGCCGGTGAACCCGAGCCGGGTGAACCTGTGGCGGCTGATGGAGCACGCCGTCGCCACGATCGATGTGCGCCCCGGCGGGCCGCTCGGGCGGGAGGCGATCGAGTCGATGCTGCTCGGCACGCCGGTCCTCGTCCCCGACGCCACCGCGGCGATGGAACACGCCCGCGCCGCGTCGGGCGGGCTGTGGTTCGCGGAACTGCGCGAGCTCGTGGCGGCGACCAGGGCGATGCTCGACTACCCGCTGCGCAACCGCCTCGCCGCGCAGGGCGAGGCCTACGCGCTCGCCCACCACGGCGAGATGGCGCCCTTCGTCGAGCACCTCGCCGGGCTCGTGCTCGGCTGAGCGGCCTCAACGGCCGCTCTGGGTGACGCGGACCCAGGCGACGAGCATCTTGGCCGGCCAGTGCGTCGAGGGCGGCGGCGTGCCGGCAAGGCCCCCGACCGCGAGGTCCAAGATGATGCTGAAGGGGTGCTCGAACTCGCTCGCCCAGTCCGGGCCGACCTGGCTCGCCGAGAGGCTGAGCGTGCTCTGGCCGTCCACCTCCCACGTGATGCCGGAGGGAGACCAGACCACCGTGTAGGTGTGCCAGCCCGACAGCGACTGTCCCGCCGGCAGGGCCCAGCCGCTGCCGTAGCGGCGGACCCGCCCCACCCGGCCGAAGGCCACGTGCTGCTCGACGACGTCGGGACCGTGGTAGGCCTCGAGCGCGTCGATCTCGCCCGAGCGCGGCCAGCCGACGCGGGCGATGTCGCTCCCGACGAGCCAGAAGGCGGGCCAAAAGCCCGCCCCGGTGGGCAGCTTGATGCGCGCCGAGAAGGTCCCGTAACGCTGGGAGAACGACGTCGAGCCGTAGTCAGGGCCACTCCAGCGGACCATCGTCAGCCGGGCGCTCGTGTAGCGGCACGGCCCGGTCCCACACGTCCCCTCGGCACCGGGCCGGGCGACGATCACGAGGTGGCCGTGGCCGTCGAGATAGGCGTTGGCGCTCGAGTAGCGCGTCGGCGTGTCGCCGCCGCATCCGGTCCGCCAGCACGGGTCGCTGTACCAGATCGGATGGGCCCATCCGTAGTTCGGGCTCGCCCCGGCCGGCCCGTTGAAGTTGTCGAAGAAGGTCACGTGGGTGGGCAGGCTCGGGCTGTGGCGGACGAAGACCGCCAGGCTGACCGAGGTGCCGGTCAGCGCCAGGGCGATGGCGATCACCGCCGCAAGGAGGAGCGCGGGCCGGCGGCGGCGGCCGAGCAGGGCGACGGGGGCATCGGGCGCGCGCTCGCGCAGCGCGCTCCGCTGCTCAGGCGCCGCCGACAACACGGACCCAGTCGACCAGCATCTTGGCCGGCAGGACGTGCGCCGCCTCGGCCGGGCTCATGGCCGAGCCGACGGCGAGGTCGAAGACGATGCTGAAGGGATGCTCGAAGGACACCTTCCAGTCGCTGCCCGCCCGGGCGGCGCTCATGAACAACGTCCGGTGTCCGTCCACCGACCAAGAGATGCCGCGCGGCGACCAGCTGACCGCGTAGGTGTGCCAGCCAGCCAGTGACTGGTGGCCCGGGAGCACGAAGGTGCCGGCGTAGGGGGCGACGTAGTCGGGCGTGCCGAACTGCGCCTGCTGCTCGCCGATGGCGCTCGCCCCGACGCCGTCGATGACATCGATCTCCCCGGCCGCCGGCCAGCCGGCCCGGGCGAGGTTGGTACCGACGAGCCAGAAAGAGGGGTAGAGGTCCTTGCCCACCGGGAGCTTGAGGCGCGCCGAGAACGTCCCGTACTGCTGCCACCAGCTCGCCGCACCGCCAGCCGCCCAGTCGAGCATGGTCAGCCGGCCGCTCGTGAAGCGGCAGGCGATCGCCCCGCAGCGGCCGGTCGCCCCCTCGGTGGCGGTGATGACGAGGTGGCCCCGTCCGTCCAGCACGGCGTGGCTCGGCGCGTAGCGCGTCGGCTGGGGCGGCGAGCCGCACCCGCTCGTCCAGCACGTGTCCGTGTACCACAGCGTCCGCGGCAGTCCCGTGTTGGGGCTCGCGCCGGCCGGTCCGGAAAAGCCGTCCTCGAGCCGCAGCGCCGGCGCCGCCGTCGCCACCCTCGGCGCCGTGGCCGTCGCCGACGAGGGTGCGTTGGCGCGACGATGGTGCGGCACCAGCGCGCTCGCCGTGCCGAGCCCGGACGCGCCGAGGACGAGCACCGCGGCGGCGAGGCCAGCGCGCGATCGCAGCCAGTTGCGCGGCCTCGGCATTCAGGCCTCCCCGGCCCGGCGCTCGGCGCGCAGCGCCGACCAGCCCCGAGCAAAGGCGAGCGGCCCGAACAGGGTCCCGCGCAGCTCGACGAGCGCCATCGGGGCGCGGCTCGCTTCTCCCCCATAGCCCCGGTTCCACAACAGCGAGAGGTAGTAGGCGAAAGCGCCAGGGATGCGTACGAGCACGTCGCGGCGCGTCGAGGGGTCGGCGAGCCACTTGAGGCCCGTGATCGGGATCCCCCGCCCGTACTCTTCGAGCTGCTCGGCGAGCTCCTCGTTGCTCGGGCGCGCCCGGTGCCAGATGATCGCCGAGGGCTCGAAGCTGATCAGCGCCCCTGCCTTCAGCACCCGGACGAACATGTCGAGGTCCTCGGCGCCACCGCGGCACGGCGAGCCGGCGCCCAAGAGCTCGCTGAAGCCACCGAGCGAGCGGGCGAGCTCGCGGTCGATCGCGAAGTTGGCACCCGTGCCGTAGATGCCCATCCGGTAGGGGTGGAGCGGCGAGTCGCCCTCGGCGCGCTCGGCCCGATAGCACGTCGGCACGAGCGAGGACGCCCACCAGACGCGGTCGTGGAAGTACTGCTGGGCGGCCGTGTCGAGCTGGGCGGAGGGCACGAGGCCGGTGACGCAACCGACCCCGGCGTGCCGCTTCACGCCGCGGGCGATGCCCTCGAGCCACCGCGCGTCGGCGCGGGTGTCGTCGTCGGTGAAGGCGACGATGCCGTGGCGGGCCTCCGCGAGGCCCCGGTTGCGCGCCCGGGACAGGCCCGGGCGCGGTTCGCGCACGTAGCGGAAGCGCTCGTCGCTGGCGAAGTCGGCGCTGAAGACCTCCTTGGTCGCCTCGTCGCTCGGCGCGTTGTCGACCACGAGGACCTCGAAGTCCGGGTACTCCAGCCGGGCGAGCGAGGCGAGGGCACGCCGCGCCAGCTCCGGCCGGTTGCGGGTGCACAAGACGACCGAGATGCCCGGCGTCTCGGCCTGTCGGCGCGCCGGGCAGAAGCTGCCGAGGCCGGAGCGGAGCTGGCGGGCAAGCGTGGCGGGGGGCTCGGCGGCCGCCAGTGCGGGGAGCATCGGCGTGACCGTCTCGGCGGCCTCGTGGTGCTCGGCGTCCGCGGCCAGGTGGGCGAGGATCGCCGGGCGGCACTCGTCGGCGATCTGCCGGGCGAGGTCGCCGAGGTCGGCGCCGCCGTCGGGGCGAAGCGCCGTGGCGACGAAGCCGACCGGCTCGCCGTGCAGGCGCACCAGCAGCAGCGCCCGGCGGTGCGAAGGACTTGGCGGTGCCAGGACCGGCTCGAGCGCGAGCGCGCGGCCGAGCTCGACCTCGCCGACCCAGATGGGCTCGGCGGGGGGCTGGCCGAGGTCGCGTTCGCGCCCGAAGAGCTTCCCGATGACTGGCACCGCTCTTCCATTGCCGCGCGGCGCCCTTCTTTACTCCTCGTGTACTTTCAGCGGCTCTCAGCGCACCTCACCGGGGCGGACGAGCAGACTCTCGGCGAGCCCGTCGAGCAGGTCGTGACTCGAGTGCACAACGGCTTTGGCTCCGAGCGCCACCATCAGCTCCTCGAGCACGATCCCGCCGCCGACGATCACGTCGGCACGGGCCGCCTCGAGGCTGCGCCGTGCCCGGCGCGAAGCGAGCGGCTCGGCGGCGAGCGCGGCGACGAGGTGCCGCACGTCGTCCAGGCCAAGGACCGTGCCGTGCAGCGCGGCGAACTCCTCGGGCGGCCGGTCGAGGTGCAGGGCGCACAGCGCCGCCACCGTGCCGGCCACTCCGAGCAGCGGGCGCGGCGAGGCGAGCGCCGGCTCGGCGGCGAGCGCGGCGGCGAGCACGGCGCGCACGTGCCGGCGTGCCGCCTCGAGCTCGGATGGGCTCGGGGGGTCGCTCGAGAGGAAGGCCTCGGCGACCCGCACGCAGCCGAGCGGGAGGGAGACCGCCGCGGCGATCGGCCCGGGCTCACCTGCCGGCGCCCCGGCGATCAGCTCGGTCGAGCCGCCGCCGAGGTCGACGACGAGCCACGGCACGCCCCCCGGCGCCGCCAGCACCCCCGTCGCCCCGCGGTAGGCGAGGCGGCCTTCCTCCTCGCCCGAGAGGAGCTCGGGCCGCGTGCCGAGGGCCGCCCCGAGCGCCTCGAGCACCTCCTGCCCGTTGGCGGCGTCGCGTACCGCCGCCGTCGCCGCCGCGCGCAGGCGCAGCGCACCGTGGCCCTCGGCGAGGTCGCGGTAGCGGGCAAGGACGGCCGCCGTGCGGGCGAGCGCCGCCGCGCCGATCTCGCCGCGCTCTCCGAGGCCCTCGCCGAGGCGCGTGATCGTCATCTGGCGCTCGAGCGACGTGCCGTCGGCGCTCAGCACCAACAGCCGTACCGAGTTGGTGCCGAGGTCGATCGCCGCGACCGGGCCCTCGAGCTCGGGCAGCTGGCTGGCGACCCAGCGCCCGACCGGGTCTCGCCCTCCCGCGAGGTACCAGGCGAGGTGGGCGTGCAGGCACTTCACACCCTGGCGCGTGCCCCCCACCCCGCCGCCCGGCACGGGCCCGGTGTGCCCGGCCGGCAGCGCCGCGTCGCGCTCTTGGCGGTAGCGCTCATGGGCGGCGGCGATCGCCGCCGGGTCGAGCGCGCGCTGGGCGGCGGCGACGCCCCCGCGCGCCTCGAGACGGCCCACCGCGGCGCGCGCCGCGACCGAGACCAGCCAGTAGCGGGTCGGCATCGGCGTGTCGTCCTCGAGCAGCGGCGCGTTTTGAATGACGAGCGGCGCTCCCGAGGCGTCCCGCACGACGACGGTGAAGTCCGCCCGCACCGGACGGCCGAGTAGCGCCTCGACGGCGGCCCGGTCAGCCGCGTCCATCGTCCCGGCGTCCCCGCCTCATGGCTCGACGTCGACCGCCAGCTCGCTCAGCAGCTCGGGGCGCGAGCGCCACAGCACGTCGACGCGGCCCTCGAGGGGGAGCAAGGAGAAGACCGTTGCCTCTAGCCGGGCCACCGCCAGCCGGCCGCGGCGGTTGCGCGCCAGCACGATCGGGGTGCTCGTCGCCTCGGCGAGGAGCCGCCACCCGGCGACGTCGAGCGGCCCCGCCTCATACAGCGCCGCCACCACCACGTCGTGATGGCCCATACGCGCGCACCAGTCGGTCGCGACGCGCAGCGAGGAGGCCTCGTCGGGCTCGCCGGCCTCGTCCAGCAGCACGGTCACCCCGTCAGGAAGTCCGTTCGCGGCGCCGGCGTCGGTCACGACCGCCAGCACCTCGTCGAAGTCCGCGTCCAGGGCCGCCTTGGCGTTGACCGCCGCCGCGCGTGGCGCGGACCGGCCCCGGCCCGCCGGTTCGCGCCCTACGGGCTCGCGGCGCGCGAGGATCACAGCAGCCCGGGTCACGGCCGCAGCGTAGTGGCCCGAAGCGGCCCGGCCCGCCCGGCGCGCCCGGCGCGCCCGTGACGATTGCAGCCGGCGGGCGGCGCCGGTAGCGTCACGGCCCGTGACCGCGAGCGCGGCCGCCGCTGTCGCGCAGCGAAGCGGCCGATACGGTCGGCCCCCTCGCCTGTCCCGGCGAGGACGCGCCATTCGGGCGACGGCGTTCGCCCTGCTCATCGGCGCGTCACCGATCGCGGGCGGCCTCGGGGCACTGGGCGGCCCGGTCGGCGCGCTGGTGCGCAGCCGGGCGGCTGGCACGTCGGGCACGGCCGCCGGGCTGCGGGCCAAGGCGGCCGAGGTCGAGGCAGCGATCGCGGCCGACGGCGCCAGCCTCCAGCGCATCGGCGAGCGCTACCTCGCGGCGATGGCCGAGCGCAACGCCGACCAGTCCCGCCAGCGCCGTGCCGAGCGCGCCGCCGCGGGCCTGCAGGCGCAGGTGCGCGCCGACACCACGACGGTGCGCAGGGCGGCGATCCAGGCCTATGTGACCGACGCCAGCGCCAGCGAGATCGGCCTGTTCCTCAATGCCCACGCCGACCAGCTCGATCTCGGGGAGGCCTACCTCGCGGCTGAGACGGGCCAGCTCGCAAGCGCCGCCTCGGCGCTGTCCGCGGCGCGCCTCGGCCAGCTCGCCGCGGCGCGATCGGCGCACCTGGCCGGCCAGCGGGCGAGCGCGGCGCTCGCCAGCGCCGGGCGCGAGCGCCAGCGCGCCCTCGCCACGCTGTCGGCCGAGCGGCATCTGCTTGCCACAACGCGGGGCCGACTGGCGGCGCTGCTCGCCGCCGAGGCGGCGGCACGGGCGCGCGCGGCGGCGCTGGCAGCCGCCCGCCAGGCCGCGATCGCGGCCGCCGAGCACGCCGCTGCTGCTCGCGCCGCTGCTGCTCGCGCCGCTGCAGCGACCGCCGCGCGCCACCATCACCGCCGCCAGGCGCCCGCGACGAGCGCACCGCCGCTCGTGGCGGCGAGCACCCCGGTGGCGGCGAGCACCCCGGTGGTCGCCGGCGACCCGATCCCGGCCAGCCTGCAGGGCGACTTCACCGCCGTGCGCAACTGCGAGTCGGGCGGCGACTACGCCGAGAACACCGGCAACGGCTACTACGGCGCGTACCAGTTCAGCCTGTCGACGTGGTGGGGCCTCGGCGAGAGCGGGTTGCCGAGCGACGCTCCGCCCGCCGTCCAAGATGGCGCCGCCTACCGCCTCTACCGCTCGAGCGGCTGGGCCAGCTGGCCGGCCTGCGCAGCGATCGCCGGGCTCGGCTGAGCGCCTACTCGGCGCCGAGCAGGCGGCCGAGCGCGGCACGGGCCGCCGCGCTCTCCTCGGCCATCCGCCGCAGCTCGGTGGCGAGCAGGCGGGCCCACTCGGCAAGGGGGACCTCTTTGCGGCTGATCGCCACGCCGCGCACCGAACGGCTGGCCGTCGCCACGAGGCCGTGGCGGCCGCTCGCCAGCAGCAAGTCGAGCTCGCCGAGCCGGACGCGCACGGACTTGGCCGTCCCCGCCTTGCCGGCGAGGCGATCGGCGAGCGAGCGCTCGCGCTCGATCTCGACGACGCCGTCGGGCAGGGCGTCAGCGAGCGTGCCGACGAGCACCTTGGCGTAGGTGTCGAGGTCGCCCCGATCGGCGCGCAACGCCGCGGCGAGCAGGTCGACGTCGGGCAGAGCGTCGCTCATCCGTCGCTCATCGGCAAGACGAGCTGGGGCGGCGGGATCGTGTGGTCGGCGCGCAGCGGTCGGACCGCCGTGCCGATGGCGAAGAACTCGGTGGTGTGTCCGCCCCAGCGGTGCGGCAACGCGAGCAGCTGCACGCCGACGATGCCCTCGGCGTGCAGCTCTTCGGCCTCGGCCTGCATCCGGCTCATCGCCAGCTCGCGGGCGTCGTAGAGGGCCTCGGTGAACTGGGGGATCTCGACGTTGCGCCCGACGTTGCCGAGCGCGGCGAGGCCGCGCTGGTGGGCGATGTGGTAGACGCAGCTGCCCATCACCATGCCGAGCGGGGCGTAGCCGGCGCGCAGCAAGGTCCAGAAGTCCTGCCCCGACAGGTCCGAGGTGAAGGGCACCCCGGCGTCGTTGCGCCAGCTGCCGCCGGTGTCGGACTTGACCGCGGTGCCGACCGCGACGAACTCGGCGAGGTCGTTGCCGAACTCTTTGAACTCGATGTCGAGGCGCACGCCGACCACCCCGTCGGCGCCGAGCGCCTCGGCCTCGGCCTCCATCCGGCTCATCGCCAGCTCTCTCGCGTGGTACATCGCCTCGGAGAGCCGGTCGAGCTCCATGTTCTTGCTCCACCGGCCGACCTGCAGGCCGACGTGGTAGATGCTCGAGCCGAGCACGAGGCCGAGCGGGTGGAAGCCGGCCTCGCGCACGAGCAGGAACTCGTTCACGGTGAGGTCCGAGGTGAACAGGGCCCGCGGCGAGCCCGGACGCATCTCGGCCAGGCGCCGCATCGCGTCGTCGGGGATACCGGTCATCTGCTCGGCGTCGGTCATCTCGGGCCCTTTCCGTTCAGCGGGAGCACGACGAGGCTGCGCGACGACGCGCTCTTGTCTCCAAAGGTCGCGACCGCCGTGGCGACGCAGCTCGCGATGGCGGCGTGGTCGGTGTGCCCCTCACCGACCTCGAGCTCTTCGATCTGGATGCGCATCGGCGAGGTCAACACCGCCCCGTCGGCACCGATCTCCGCGCAGCGCGTCGAGATCTGGCGGCGGTTCGCCTCGCGCACCGTCGTCACGAGGTCGGTATATCCCGGCACCTCGATGTTGCCGGCCGACCAGAAGGTGGACTGGCGCGTGCGGAAGTCGTCGTGGCGGATGCCGAGGCTGAGGCAGACCATCACGCCGGCGGGCACCCACCCCGCACGCAGTAGCTTGGCGAGATCGCTGCCGCCAAGCGTCGTGGCGAACGGCCGGTCACTGTGCACCTGGCCGAGCGAGCGGACCGCCGTGCCGAGGGCGAGGAACTCCCGGTTGCCCTGCTCGAAGCGGTCCTCGGACAGCCGCACGCCGACGACGCCGTCGGCGCCGAGCGCACGCGCCTCGCTGAGCATGCGGCCGATCGCGCTCTTCCAGCCCGCGTCGAGGGCGTCGAGGTAGGGGGCGAAGGCGAGCCCCGAGCCGGGCGTGGCGACCTGCGTCTGGACCTGGAAGGGCATCGCCAAGCCGCCCATCGCCCCGTACCACCCGCAGCCGGCGTAGCCCTGCCAGCCGAGGTGCAGCACGGTCGAACCCATCACCTCGCCGACGGGAGCAAAGCCCGCGGTGTCGAGGCCCGCCTGGGAGTCGACGGCCAGCAGGCTCGTACGCACGCCCGAGTTCTTGGCGCGCTCCAGGCGGGCCAGCGCCGCCGGTGGCAGGCCGCGCCCGTCCCAGGTCGGCCCGGCATCGCTCACATCGCCGGACGCTAGCACCGCGGCCGCGCGCCGCCCCCGGCGGCTGGGAAGCGCCGCTACCGGCCGCCCCGCCGCGCCCAACGGGGCGCTCAGCGCCAGAACTCGAGGCGCTTCAGCACGCGGTGCCACAGCGAGCCGGCCGGGCGGGCGATGGCGGCCTTCACGGCCGCGTAGGGCGACAGCGAGGACGGCATGAGGTCGCCCGTTGGGATCTCGGGCGTGGAGAGCTGGGAGGCGGCCCCGCTCGAGGGCAGCACCACATAGGTCGTCTGCCCCTTGTTCACCAGCCCGTAGTCCTGGTGGGCGATGTTGGCGATCGTCTGGGGCTGACGCAGCGAGGCGATGTCGTGGCGCAGCCGGCTCACCGCGGCGTGCGCCGCGCCGAGCTCGGCGTCGACGGTGGACAGGTCGCTGCGCTGGTGGACGAGCTCGCCGATGGGCAGCTGGGTGGCCACCACGACGCCGCTGACCACGAGGGAGGTCACGAGCGCGGCCCGGGCGCGGCGCAGGCGGAGCGCGCCGGTCGAGGCGCGCCGCCGCGTGGTGGCGGGCGACTGGCCGCGCCGGCGCGCCGTGGCGCTCCCCCCCCTCGCCCGCCCGGTCGGCATCAGCTCGTCGCCGGCCCCTTCGCGAGGTTGGCGAGGCCACGCGAGAACGCCGTGGCGCCCGGCCAGGCGGCCATCTCGCCCAGCTCCTCCTCGATGCGCAGCAGCTGGTTGTACTTGGCGACGCGGTCCGAGCGCGCCGGGGCGCCCGTCTTGATCTGGCCGCAGTTGGTGGCGACTGCCAGGTCGGCGATCGTCGCATCCTCGGTCTCGCCCGAGCGGTGCGACATCACGCTCTTGTAGGAGGCGCCCGAGGCCATCGCCATGGTGGCGAGGGTCTCAGTCAGCGTGCCGATCTGGTTCACCTTGATCAGCACGGCGTTCGCTACGTGCTTGTCGATGCCCTGGGCGAGGCGCTCGACATTGGTGACGAACAGGTCGTCGCCGACGAGCTGGACGCGGTCGCCGACCGCCGCGGTGAGCGCCGCCCAGCCCTCCCAGTCCTCCTCGGCCATGCCGTCCTCGAGGGAGATCACCGGATAGCGCGAGAACAGCTCGGCCCAGTAGGCGGCGAACTCGCTCGGGCTGAGCGAGCGCCCCTCCCCCTTCAGCTGGTAGGCGCCGTCGGCGAAGAACTCGCTCGCCGCCGGGTCGAGCGCGATCGCCACCTCGTCGCCGGGACGGCGGCCGGCGGCCTCGATCGCCTCGACGAGGACGGCGAGCGCCTCCTCGTTCGAGCCGAGGTCGGGCGCGAAGCCGCCCTCGTCGCCGACGCCGGTCGAAAGCCCGCGGCGCTTCAGCACCGCCTTCAGGGCCTGGTAGGTCTCCACGCCCCAGCGCAGCGCCTCGGCGAAGGAGGCGGCGCCGTGGGGGACGACCATGAACTCTTGGAAGTCGACGTTGTTGTCGGCGTGGACCCCGCCGTTCAAGACGTTCATCATCGGCACCGGCAAGACGTGGGCCGCCACGCCGCCGACGTAGCGGTACAGCGGCACCTCGAGCTCGTCGGCCGCCGCCTTGGCGACCGCCAGGGAGGCGCCGAGGATCGCGTTCGCCCCAAGGCGCGACTTGTTCGCCGTGCCGTCGAGGTCGATCAGCGCCAGGTCGATCGCCCGCTGCTCGAGCGCCTCGCGGCCGGCGAGCGCGGCGGCGATCTCGCCGTTGACGTTGCCGACGGCCTGGCGCACACCCTTGCCGCCGTAGCGCTCGCCGCCGTCGCGCAGCTCGGTCGCCTCGTGGGTCCCCGTCGAGGCGCCAGAGGGCACGATCGCTCGGCCCGCCGCTCCGGACTCGAGCACGCAGCTCACCTCGACCGTCGGGTTCCCCCGCGAGTCGAGGACCTCTCGGCCCCGCAGCTCTGCGATCTCGCTCATCGTGACTCCTGTTCTTTGTGGGGCTGATGTGACGAGAGTGACCGAACGTTAGCAAACGTCCAGGTCGTCAAGGTGCTCCCGCGCCGCGCCAATGGCGGCGGGCGGCGGGCGGATCGAGCCGGTCGAGCGGCGCGCCAGCGGAGCGCTCGGCGCGACGGACGCGCTCCTCCCAGCGGCCAACCGCCCGGCGCAGGGCCTGCTCAGGCTCGATGCGCCGGGCGGCCGCGAGGCGGGCCAGGTCCAACAAGAGGTCGCCGAGGTCCTCCTCGGCGCCCGGGGCGTCCGCGGCGAGCTCGCCGAGCAGCGAGACGAGGCCAGCGAGGCGCGCCGCGGCGGCCGCGTCCCGGTCGGCCGCCGCGGCCTCGATGCCAAGGCCCGCCGAGCGGGCGCGCCCTTCGAGCTTGGCGGCGCGGGCGAGGGCGGGCAGCGCAGGCGGGATCCCCTCGGTCAGGCTCTCGCGCCCCTTCTCCTTCGCCTTCAGCTGCTCCCAGCTCGCCTCCTGGGCGCGGCTCGTCCCCGGCGGCGTGGCCTCCTTGGCGATGCCGAAGAGGTGCGGGTGGCGCCCGACGAGCTTGTCGTGGACCGTTCGGGCCACGTCCGCGAGGCCAAAGAGCCCCTCTTCGGCGGCGAGCAGGGCGTGGAAGTACACCTGGAACAAGACGTCGCCGAGCTCCTCTTCGAGGTGGGCGACCGCCTCGGCGGGGGCGTCCTCGGCGGGGCCGCCGAGCTCGTCGATCGCCTCGACGGCCTCGTAGGCCTCCTCGATCAGGTGCCGGGCGAGCGAGGCGTGGCTCTGCTCGGCGTCCCAGGGGCAGCGCTCGCGCAGCGTCCGCACCAGCTCGTCCAGGCCCACGAGCTCGGCGCCGACCGGCGCGGCGAGGGCGGGCACGTAGCAGCACGTGAGGTGGTCGGGCGCAAAGGAGCGGTCGAGGTCGGCCCAGGCGACGGGAAAGACCGCCTCGTCAGGGAGGCCGAGGCGCTGCAGCACGATCACCGGCTCGTCGGGGAACTCCTCGACGGCGAGCTTGACCTCCGAGCACAGCGCGTGGGACCAGAGGTGGGCGACGAGCAGCGGGCCGTGGTCGCCGGCCGCCTGGCGGGCGAAGTCCTGGGCGTCGATCAGGCGGACGGCCGACGCGACCGGGTCGATGCCGAGGCGCTCGAAGGCGAGGTCGAGGAAGGACATCCCCGCGACGAGCTCCACCTCCACCCGCCCATCGGCACGCAGGCGGGCGACCGTCGACTCGAGGACGAGGGGCGAGCCGGGCACCGCGTAGACGATCCGGCTGGCACGCGTCGCCGCCTCAACGAGCTCGTCGACGATCGCCGCGTAGGTCGCCTCGAAGGAGCCGGCGGTCTCATAGTGGCGATCGAGTGGCACGGCGCCGCGCTCGAGCCAGCTCGCCGCGGCCGGGTGCCGGGCGGTGCGCAGGTACAGCGGGGCGCCGGAGTCCCTCGCGGCGAGCGCCGCCGCGCTCGTGTGGGCCTCGCCCGCCGGGCCAAGGCCGACGGCGACGACCACCGGGCGCGCCGGCGCCGCGCTGCTCACGGCGCGACGCCTAGCCGAGGCTGCCCGCGTTCGACTCCACCGCGCTCGGGTTGAGCAAGAGGGCGGGGGGCGGCGACTTCGGCGGGACGACCTCGTAGGTCGCCGACACCTTCTTCCAGGTCCCATAGGCCGGGTCGACGTGCACCTCGGCCGAGGAGAGGGCGGAGGCGACGATGGTGCCGATGCGCGAGGCGAGCGAGCCCATCAACAGCGCCGCGGCGCTCTTGCCGGTCGCCGCCTTGCGGGAGGTGACGTCGACGACGAGATAGCCGCCGTTGTAGCTGTAGGCGCGCGAGACCACGCCCGTTGGCGCCGAGCCGATCTCGGTCCGAAGCGGCTCGGGCAGGCTCGTGGCCTGCAAGCAGCCGGACTGCGCCTGGGTGCCCGAGGCGGCTGCGGCGGACGAGAAGCCCGACGCTCCGGCCGATCGAGCCAGGCTGGCGAAGTGGTCGGCGGCCGCCTTGGTCTGGAAGACGGCGACGGACAGGCAGGTCAGCGTCGCCTGGTCGGGGTTCGCCTTGGCCCAGGCGGTCAGCCCCGCCGGCGTCAGCTCCACGTGCTCGCTGCGCGCCGCCAGCAGGTCCTCTTCGGCCTGCAGGTCGACGAATTGGCGGCGCACGGCGGGCGAGAGCGAGGCCAGCACGACCTGGGCCTGCTCGGTGCAGCTGGCGTCGCCCGACTGGCCGGGAGCGAGCGCCTGCTCGAGCTCGGTCTGGCCGATCGAGCGGGCAAAGGGGGTCACGACAAGGTGCTGGGCGCGCAGCTCGGCCGCAAGCGCCCGATTCTCGACAAGGGTCGTGAGGATCTGGGCGGTGAAGGCCGAGCTGTAGCTCGCGCCTGCCCCGACCGTCTTCGCGCTGTTGCCGCCCGTGATGACGCAGCGGAAGCCGCTGTTGGCGTTCACGGCCGCCAGCGTGTCGGTGAGCTCGGCGCGGCTGATCTGATCGCCCCCCACGCGGGCGGCGATCGTCGCCACGTTGGCGTTGCAGGCGCTGAGGCCGAGCGCGGCGCCGGCGAGGGCGAGCGCGGGCAGGAGGAGGCGTCGAGTGATCACGGCGCCCCGATGCTAAAGGCGATCGCGCTCGGCCGGCCAGCCGGCCCCCTCATGCCGCCGCGACCTCGTCGGGGACGAGCTCGCGCAGCAGCTTGGCGAGCTCGTCAGCGAGCCCGGGCCCGAGGCGGCACGGCACGAGCAGCTGCTCGGCGTCCTCTTTCACAATGGCCCGGGGCACCAGGCGGCTGAGGCGGACCCGCGCCGACGCCCGAAGGCGCAGCGGCGACAGGCGCGCCGTCGCCTCGCCCATCTTGCCGATCCCGCCCGCGCCGGGGCGCCAGGGCACGACGCTTAGCTCCCGGACCCCGCTGCGCACGCACGCGGCGCGCAGCCGGGCGATGGCGAGCAGCATGCTGGCGGGCTCGGGCAGCGGGCCGAAGCGGTCCAGCCACTCCGCCCCGATGTCGGCGACCTCCTGCTCCTCGCGCACCGCCGCCAGGCGCCGGTAGGCCTCGAGGCGCAGGTCCTCGCGCTCGACGTAGTCGGCGGGCAGGTGCGCGTCGAGCGGCAGGTCGAGCTTGACCTCGGCGGGTTCGGGCACGCTCTCGCCCTTCAGCTCGGCGACGGCCTCAGCCACCATGCGCACGTACAGGTCGTAGCCGACCGCCGCGATGTGGCCCGACTGGTCGTTGCCGAGCAGGTTCCCCGCCCCACGGATCTCGAGGTCGCGCATCGCGATCTTGAAGCCCGAGCCGAGCTCGGTGTGCTCGCCGATCGTCCGCAGCCGCTCGTAGGCCTGCTCGGACAGGACGCGGTCTTTGGGGTGGAACAGGTACGCGTACGCCCGGCTCCCGGCCCGACCCACCCGGCCGCGCAGCTGGTGCAGCTGGCCGAGGCCGAGCAGGTCGGCGCGGTCGACGACCATCGTGTTGACCGTCGGCATGTCGATCCCCGACTCGATGATCGTCGTGCAGACCAGCACGTCGTAGCGGCGCTCGGCGAAGTCGAGCACCACCTGCTCGAGGGTCCCCTCGTCCATCTGGCCGTGCGCGACCGCGATGCGCGCCTCGGGGACGAGCCCCGACAGGCGCGCCGCGACCCGCTCGATGTCCTGGACACGGTTGTGGACGAAAAAGACCTGCCCCTCGCGCAGCAGCTCGCGGCGCAGCGCCTCGGCGACCGCCCGGTCGTCCTCCTCGCCCACATAGGTGAGGATCGGCTGGCGCTCGGCCGGTGGCGTGTCGATGATCGACAGATCCCGGATGCCCGTGAGGCCCATCTCCAAGGTGCGCGGGATCGGGCTCGCCGTCAGGGTCAACACGTCCACGCCGACGCGCAGCTTCTTGATCGCCTCTTTGTGCGAGACGCCAAAGCGCTGCTCCTCGTCCACGACGAGCAGCCCGAGGTCCTTGAAGGCGACGTCCTCACCGAGCAGGCGGTGCGTGCCGACCACGACGTCGATCGAGCCGTCCTTCAAGCCGTTGGCGACGGCGCGCGCCTCGGCGCCCGTGAGAAAGCGCGAGAGCGTCTCGACGCGCACCGGATAGGGCGAGAAGCGGTCGGCGAAGGTCTGGAAGTGCTGCTGAGCGAGCAGGGTCGTCGGCACGAGCACGGCGGCCTGCTTGCCGTCCTGGACACACTTGAACACCGCCCGGATCGCCACCTCGGTCTTGCCAAAGCCGACGTCGCCGCAGACGAGGCGATCCATCGGCACGTCGCGCTCCATGTCCGCCTTGACCTCGCCGATGGCGCGCAGCTGGTCGGGGGTCTCGGGGTAGGGGAAGGCCTGTTCGAGCTCGGCCTGCCAGGGCGTGTCGGCGCCAAAGGCGTGGCCCTTGGAGGCCAGGCGGCGCTGGTAGAGCACGACGAGCTCCTGGGCGACCTCGTGCACCGCCTTGCGCACCTTGGCGCGCTGGCGCTGCCACTCGTTCCCGTTGAGGCGCGACAGGCTCGGCTGGTCGCCGCCGCTGTAGGGCGTGAGGGCGTCGATCTGGTCCGAGGGGACATACAGCTTGTCCCCGCCGCGGTACTCGAGCAGCAGGTAGTCGCGCTCGGCACCGGCGATCTCGCGGCGCACCATGCCGCCGTAGCGGGCGACGCCGTGGACGTGGTGGACCACGTAGCCGCCCACGGCGAGGTCGTCGAAGAAGCCCTCGACCGGTCGCGCCCGGGCCCGGGGAACGCGGTGCGGACGGCGCCGGCCGGTGAGGTCGGACTCGGCGAGCACGGCGACGCCGTCGCGCTCGAGCACAAAGCCCCGGTCGAGCGCCCCCACGACGACGTGCACGCCGGGGGCGAGCAGGCGCTCGTCCTCTCCGGCCCCGGGCGCCTCCATGTGGCGCTGGAGCTCGACCCCCTCGCCCTCGAGCAGACCGGCGATGCGCTCGCCCGAGCCGCGGCCCTCGGCGCAGATGACCGCCGACACGCCAGCGCGGGTGAGCTCGCCGAGCCGGCGCGCCAGGCCCGCCGCGTCGCCGAGGGTGACCGGCCAGCCCGTCGCCGGCAGCGCCAAGGTGTCGGGGTCTTCGGCCGCCGCCAAGAGCGCGACGAGGCGGGCGGGACAGCGCGCCAGCAGCCGGTCGAAGGGCGCGTGCAGGCGCGGGAAGTCGCTCCCCTCGGCCCCCCAGGTCGTCGCCAGCGAGTCGGCGAGCGCGGCCTCCTCCTCGACGAGCTCGACGGCCCGGTCGCGCAGCCGCCGCGGCTCGACGAGCACGACCCGGTCCTGCTCGCCGAGCAGGTCGGTGAGCAGGCGCTCGTCGACGAGCCAGGGCAAGAAGGACTCCGCTCCCTCGAACAGGGCGCCCTCGGCGAGCCGGCGGAACTGGTCGGCGGCGAAGGCCGCCTGCTCGGCGAGCTCGCTCGCCCGGGCGCGCGCCGTGGCGTCGAGGACGAGCTCGCGGCAGGCGAAGATCGCCACGTCGGCCAGCTCGCGCACCGATCGCTGGTTGCCGACGTCGAATTCGGTCAACCGGTCCACCTCGTCGCCGAAGCAGTCGATGCGCACGCCCTGGTCGGCGGTCGCCGGGAAGACGTCAACGATGCCCCCGCGCACCGCGAGCTCGCCACGGTGCTCCACCTGGTACTCGCGGCGATAACCGGCGCTCACGAGGCGGGCGACGAGGTCGTCGACGTCGATGCGGTCGCCGGGCCGGACGACGATCGGCTCGGCCTGCTCAGGGCGCACGCCGAGGCGCTGCAGCAGCGCCCGGAGCGGCGCCACGACCACGAGGGCGCCGCCGGGCTGGCCGCCCTCGGCCGTCGCGATGCGCCACAGCACGCGCATCCGCCGGCCCATCGTCGCCTCGCCGGGCGAGACCCGCTCGAAGGGCAGCGTCTCCCAGGCCGGGAGCAGCTCGACCTGCTCGGCGGGAAGGAAGGCCTCGAGATCGTGGCTGAGGTGCTCGGCCTCCGCCGCCGTCGCGGTCGCCACGAGCAGCACGGGGGCGCTCGAGAGCCGGGCGAGCCCGGCGAGCAGGAACGGCCGTGCCGCCTCGGGCACCGCGGCCCGGCGCTCATCCGCGCCGAGCAGCTCCGCGACGACCGGCTCGCTGGCGAGCCGCCGCGTCAGCGCGAAGAGGCGCACCGTCTCGTCCTTCCCGCCGCCAGCTCGCGGCCGATTGTCCTCATCGCTGGTTCCACTCGTTCATCGCCTGGTCCACGCCGCGGCGCGCGATCGCTTCGATGGCGTCCGCGGCGCGCTCGACGGCGACGTCCAAGAGCTCGCGCTCGCTCGAGGACGGGCGCCGCAGCACGTAGTCCGCACCGGCCATCTTGCCCGGAGGCCGGCCGATCCCGATCCGCACCCGCAGAAAGTCCGGGCTGTGCAGGTGGGACTGCACCGAGCGCAGCCCGTTGTGGCCGGCGATGCCCCCACCTCGCTTGATCCGCACGGTGCCGACGGGCAGGTCGAGCTCGTCGTGGACGATGACGACGCGCTCGAGCACGCCCTCGAGCCCCGCCCGGCGCACGAGCGGGCGGGCCGCCAGGCCTGACTCGTTCATGTAGGTCTCGGGCACCGCCGCGAGCAGCGAGCGGTCCTCGAAGCGCACGGTCGCGGCGCGGGCGTGGGTGCCCCGCTCGCGCCGCAGCTCGGCCCCGCCACGGCGCGCAAGGGTCTCGACGGCCTCGGCACCGACGTTGTGGCGCGTGTGCGCGTACTGCTCGCCCGGGTTGCCGAGGCCGATCGCCAGGTAGTCGGCCGCCGCGCCGGCGCGCGCGTGGGCGAAGCGTCTGTTGAGCAGGAGGCTCAGCCCTCCGCGGACTCGCCACCGGCGGCCTCGCCGGCCGTCTCGGTCGAGGCGGCCGCCTCGGGCGCCTCGACGCGGGGCGGCGCGGCCACGGCGATCACGGTGTCGGGGTCGAGCTCGCAGCTCACGCCGCGGGGCAGGCGGACGTCGCCGAAGCGGACGGTGTCGCCGATCTGCAGGCCGCTGATGTCGAGCTCGATCGCGGCGGGCAGGTCGGCGGGCTTGGCGCGCACCGACAGCGACACGACGACGTGCTCGACGGTCCCGCCGCCTCGGTTCACCTCGACCGGCTCGCCGACGAGCTCGACCGGCACGTCGCCATGCACGAGCTCGTCGCGGGCGACGAGCTGGAAGTCGATGTGGGCCACGGTGCGCCGGACGGGGTGCTGCTGCACCTCCCGGGCGATCGCCAGGTGCACGTCCCCGCCGAGCGCGAGGTCGAAGAGCGCGTTCGGCCCGCCAGCGGCGAGCGCGGCGCGCAGCTCGCGGGCGTCGACGCTGAGCGCGACCGGCCCGCTGCCATGGCCGTACAGCACGCCCGGGACGCGCCCGGAGTGACGCGTGCGGCGGCTGGCGGCGCTTCCGCGCTCGGCGCGGGCTTCAGCGGCGAGGCGGATCTCGGCCATGTGAGGGCTCCTTGAAGTCGACGGGTCCGACGGGCGGCTCGCCGCCCGCGGCGCGAAGCGCCCAGAGGTGCAGCGAACCGCGAGATTCTACGCCATCGGCCCGGGGGGCTCGGCCGGGCGTCAGCTGAGGTTCTGGCCGCCGAAGAGCTTGGAGACCGAGCTGTCCTCGAAAACGGCGTCGATCGCCGAGGCGATCACCTGGGCAATCGAGAGCACCTCGAGCTTGGCGATGCGCCGCTCGGCCGGCAGCGGCAAGGTGTTCGTCACCACGACCTTGGCGATCGGGGCGCGCTCGAGGCGCTCGGTCGCCGGTCCCGACAAGATGGCATGCGTCGCCATCGCCCAGACCTCGGTCGCCCCCTCCTCGACGAGCCGGGCGGCGGCCGCGCACATCGTGCCGGCGGTGTCGATCATGTCGTCGACGATCACGCAGCGCCGCCCGCGGACGTCGCCGATCACCTCGAGCGCCTCCACGACGTTCGCCTGGCCGGGCGGCCGGCGCTTGTGCACGAAGGCGAGGTCGGTGCCGAGCTGCTGGCTGTAGCGCTCGGCGACGTGCACGCGCCCGGCGTCGGGCGAGACGACGACGAAGCCGTCGCCGCCGTGGGTCTTCAGGTACGAGATCAGGACCGGCCAGGCAACAAGGTGGTCGACGGGGAAGTCGAAGAAGCCCTGCACCTGGCCAGAGTGCAGGTCGACGCTGATGACGCGCGAGACCCCGGCGGTCGAGAGCAGGTCGGCGACGAGCTTGGCCGTGATCGGCTCGCGCCCCGAGGACTTGCGGTCCTGGCGGGAGTAGCCGTAGTAGGGGCAGACCGCCGTGATACGCCCCGCCGAGGCGCGCTTGGCCGCGTCCACCATGATGAGCTGCTCCATCAGCGAGTCGTTCACCGGCCGGGCGTGCGGCTGGATGATGAAGACGTCCGCCCCGCGCACCGACTCGGAGAAGCGGGCGTGGATCTCGCCGTCGGCGAACTCGCGCAGGTTGGCGTCGCCGAGGTGGGTGCGCAGGTGGTCGGCGATCTCCTCGGCGAGACCGGGGTGCGCCCGGCCGCTCAAGAGCACGAGCCGACGCCGCGAGAGCGTCTCGAGCTCGTGCTCCCATTCGCCCGCCGTCCGCATCTCCTCGTCCGCGTCCACACCCGCTCCCAGTACTGGCTCCGCTCGACCCATCTCCGCCCCCCGCCCCGCACCGCCGCCTCAGGGCGTGCCGGTGCCCTCCGCCCGGAAGAATGCTCCGGTGAGGGCGCCCGGCGCCAACCGGCTGCCCGGCGGCAGGTGGGCGAAGGGGCCGACCACGGCGTCCTCGCCAATCACCGAGCGCTCCGCGACGCTGTGCTCGACGCGGGCGCGCTCGCCCACGGCGCAGTCGACGAGGTGGGTGTGCGGCCCGATCACCGCGCCGCGGCCGATCGTCGTCGTGCCCTCGAGCACACATCCCGGCAGCAGCGTCACGTCCTCTTCGACCCGCACGCTGGCGTCGAGGTAGGTGCTCGCCGGGTCGGTCATCGTCACGCCCGCGCGCAAGAGGCGCTCGTTCATCCGCCGGCGCAGCTCCCCCTCGGCGAAGGCGAGCTGGAGGCGGTCGTTCACCCCGACGGCCTCGCGGGGGTCCTCGGCGAGCACCGAGCCGACGACGTAGCCGGCGTCGTGCAGCACGGTCACCGTGTCGGTCAGGTAGTACTCGCCCTGGGCGTTGTTCGGCAGGAGCCGGCGCAGGCTGGGTGCCAGCACGGTGTGGCGGAAGCAGTAGATCGAGGTGCTCACCTCGTCGATCAACCGCTCCTCCTCGCTGGCGTCCGCCTGCTCGATGATGCGAGCGACGCGACCGTCCTTGGCCCGCAGCACCCGGCCGTAGCCGCTCGGGTCCGCGAGGCGGGCGGTGAGCAAGGTGGCCGCCGCCTCGCTGCGGCGGTGCTCCTCGACGAGGGGGGCGAGGGTCGCCGGCGTGAGCAGCGGGGTGTCGCCGGGCAGCACGACGAGGTCGCCCTCCTCGGGGCCGTCGGCGTAGCCGTCGGGGAAAGCGGTGAGGGCCACGGCGGCGGCGTCGCCGGTCCCGAGCGGGCGGGTCTGCTCGACGAACTCGAGGCGCAGCGACGCTGGCGCCTCGGCCTGCAAGGTCTTGGTCACCTCGGCCGAGCGATAGCCGACGACCACCACCACGCGCTCGATGGGCAGCTCGGCCAGCGCGTCGAGGACGTGGAGGACCATCGCTCGCCCGCAGAGGCGGTGCAGCGGCTTGGGGAGCGGGGAGCGCATCCGTGTGCCCTCCCCAGCGGCGAGCACGATCGCGGCAAGCTTGCGGTGCGGCATCGATGCATTCTTTCCCACGGACGGCGCGGCGCGCGTCGGCGAAGGAGGCGACATGGAGACAAACGAGGGCATGCCCGCGCTCGGGCCGCTCGACACCCAGGCGCTCGCCGCCGAGGTGGACGAGCGCTGGGAGCGCGACGCGCTCCCGGTGCTCGAGCGCTACGTCGAGATCCCGTGCCTGTCGCCGAGCTTCGACGCCGCCTGGGCCGACCACGGCCACCTCGACCAGGCCGCCGAGCTGCTGCGCGGCTTCTGCGCCGCCCGCGCCATCCCCGGCGTGCACGCCGAGATCGTGCGCCTCGGGGGCCGCAGCCCGGTGGTTGTGGTCGAGGTCCCGGCGACCGACCCGGCGCGCGCCGCCACGACGACCCTGCTCTATGGCCATTTCGACAAGCAACCGCCGCTCGGGTCCTGGCGCGCCGGCCTCGGCCCCTTCACCGCAGTGCGCGAGGGCGACCGGCTCTATGGGCGCGGCGCCGCCGACGACGGCTACGCCAGCTTCGCCGCGATGGTCGCCCTCGAGTCGCTCGCCGCGACCGGCACGCGCCATGGCCGCTGCGTGCTGCTCGCGGAGGCGAGCGAGGAGAGCGGCAGCCCCGACCTTCCCGCCTACGTCGAGCACCTCGCCGATCGCCTCGGCGACGTGCGCCTGGTGTGCTGCTTGGACTCGGGCGGCCTCAGCTTCGACCGCCTCTGGACGACGAGCTCGCTGCGGGGCAACGTGAACGGCGTCCTCGAGGTCCAGGTGCTCGACGTCGGCGTCCACAGCGGCATGGCCGGGGGCATCGTCCCGGACTCCTTCCGCATCGCCCGCCAGCTCCTCAGCCGCCTTGAGGACGAGCAGACCGGCGAGCTGCGCCTGCAGGCCCTGCACGTCGAGGTCCCCGAGCACCGCCGCCACGAGATCGCCGAGCTCGCCGAGGCGCTCGGCGGTGCCGCGGCGGAATCCTTCCCCACCGTCGCAGGCCTCGAGCTCACCGGCGCGAGCGTGGCCGAGCGTCGCCTGGCGGGGACCTGGTCGCCGAGCCTGACCGTGATCGGTGCCGCCGGCCTGCCGGCGCTCGAGGACGCCGGCAACGTGCTGCGCCCCTCGACCTCGCTGATGCTCTCGTTCCGCCTCCCGCCCACCTGTGACGCCGAGGCGGCCACCGCGGCGATCAGCCGCGCGCTCACCGCCGACCCGCCGGCTGGCGCCAGGGTCCGCTTCGTCCCCGGCGAGCCCGGGCAGGGCTGGGACGCCCCGCCGGCGGCCCCCTGGCTGGCGCGCGCCAGCCGCGAGGCGTCCCTCGCCTACTTCGGCGCGCCGCCGGGCGTCGCCGGCGTCGGCGGGTCGATCCCCTTCATGGCTTCGCTCGGCCACCGCTTCCCCGGGACCCAGTTCCTTGCCACCGGAGTGCTCGGGCCAGGCTCGAACGAGCACGGTCCCGACGAGTCCTTGCACCTACCGACGGCCAAGGCGGTCACGGCCAGCGTGGCGCACGTCCTCGCCAGCCTGCCGGCCGAGCGCTGAGGCGCGAGGGTCCCCGGTCGGTCCGTGCCGCTCGCCTAGCCTCGCGGCCCATGGCGAGTGCCACCGACCGACCAGCCGGCGCGACGCGTCCCGAGCCCCCCGACGGGGAGTTCGCTGCCGGCCTGCGGATCGCCGTCTTGCGCCTGGCGCGACGGTTGCGCGTCGAGCGCGGGGACGAGTCGCTCACCTTGAGCCAGCTCTCCGCGCTCGCCTCCCTCGAGCGGCTCACCAGCTGCTCACCGACCGAGCTGGCTGAGGCCGAGCGCGTCCAGCCGCCCTCGATGACCCGGGTGATCGCCGCGCTCGAGGCCCACGGCTACGCCGTGCGGGCCCCGCACGAGCGCGACCGCCGCCAGGCGGTCATCGCCATCACCGAGGAGGGCCGCCGGGTCCTTGCCGAGACCCGGCGGCTGCGCAACGCCTGGATCGCCGAGGCGCTCGGCGAGCTGAGCCCGAAAGAGCTGGCCCAGCTCGCCGCGGCGATCCCCGTCCTTTCCCGCCTCGCCGAGCGCTGAGGCGGGCGAGCTCAGCCGAGCGGGCCGCTGCCGGCGCCGGTCTCGCGCAGCGCCGTGGCGAGCGCGGCGAGGTCGGCTTCGTCGAGCTCCAGGCTGGCCGCCGAGATCCAGCCGTCCACCTGGGCGGGGCGCCGGGCGCCCACGATGGCGCCGGTGACGCCGCGCAACGACAGCGTCCAGGCGATCGCCACCGCCCCGAGGCTGCAGCCGTGCCGCTCGGCGATCGGCCGCATCGCGTCGACGAACGCGAGGTTCGCCTCGAGCGCCGCGCCGTTGAACAGCGGCGCCTTGCGCCGCCAGTCGTCCTCGGGGAGCGCCGCCACCCGCTCGGCGGAGAAGGCGCCGGTCAACAGGCCCGCCTGCATCGGGCTGTAGACGATGACGCCGGTGCCGTGGTCGGCGCACCACGGCACGATCTCGCCGGCCGCGTCGCGATTGAGCAGCGAGAGCGGCGGCTGGAGGGAGTCGACGTGGCCGACCGCCTCGGCGCGCTCGAGCAGGTCCACGCCGTGATTCGACAGGCCGATGTGGCGCACGAGGCCCTTGTCTTTCATCTCGAGCATGGCGCCCCAGTACTCCTCGACCGGTGTGCCGTCCTCGGCGGGCCAGTGGACCTGGTAGAGGTCGATCTGGTCCACCCCGAGGCGCGACAGGCTCGCCTCGAGCTCTTGGCGCAAGAACGCCGGGTCGCCGACGCGCTTGGTCGGCAGCATCTTGCCGTCTGGGTTCTGGCGCACGCCCCACTTGGTGAAGACATAGGGGCGCTCGGCATCGGGCAGCTGGCGCAGCAGGCGGCCGATCACCTCCTCGGAGTGGCCAAAGCCGTAGACAGCCGCCGTGTCGATCCAGTTGACCCCGAGCTCGAGCGCCCGGCGGATGGCGGCGACGGACTCGTCGTCGTCCTGGCCGCCCCAGCCGAAGACCCAGCCACCGCCGCCCATCGCCCAGGCGCCCAGGCCGACGCGGGTGAGGTGCAGGTCGGTCCGCCCGAGCTGGTTCGTCGGAAGGGTCGTGGCACCGCGTTCACTCATCTCAGCTCCTCGCATTGGTCTGCTTCGTCACGCCATCAGTCTGCTCATCGCATCGCACAAAAACCGCACCGCACGCCGGCGCGGGGTGGCAGCGACTGGCGCGCCCCCGGGCCTGCCGTGACGGTTCGCGCCTGACCGCCCGCCTTCGTCGCCAGCGCCTGGTCGAGCCGCTCCCCGCCGTCACAAGCGACAAGCAAACGCTAGGCGACGCGCGCCCGCCCAGTCGCATTGGCGGGCGCAGGCGGTCCCTCGGCGCCATCGCGCCGGGGCGGCCGCCTCTCCAGGTGCCGTCGCCTGCGCCTCGGTAGGGTCGGGCCATGGTCCGCGATGCCGTTCCGACCGACGATCACGGCGTGATCGTCGCCGCCCGCCAGCTCGCGGACGAGGTCCTCGCCCCGAGCGCCAGCGAGGTCGATGCCTCGCCGCTCGTGCCGCTCGAGCGCCTCGACGCCCTGGCGGCTGCCGGCTTCTACGGCTTGGCAGGGCCGCGCTCGGCCGGCGGACTCGGGGTCGACCGGGAGACGTTCTTCCGCGCCGTCGAGGAGCTGGCGAGCGGCTGCCTCACCACGGCCTTCGTCCTCGGCCAGCACCACGGCGCGCTGCGCGCCGTCGAAGCCGGCCCGCCGGCGCTGCGCGACCGCCTGCTGGCACCGCTGTGCTCCGGGGCGGTGCGCGCCGGCATCGCGTATGCCGGGCTGCGCCGGCCCGGCCCACCGCCGCTGCGGGCGCGCGACGAGGCGGGCGGGTGGCGGCTCGAGGGCCGCGCGGACTGGGTGAGCGGCTTCGGACGTGTCGACCTCCTCCTCGTCGGCGCACGTACCGACGCGGGCGACGTGTTGTGGTGCCTGGTCGAGGCGCGCCCGGGCGCGCAGCTCGCCGTGACGCCGCTCGGGCTCGGCGCGATGGGCGCGAGCGGCACCGTCTCGCTGAGCTTCTCGGGCCTGCTCGTCGATCCCGAGGCGGTGATCGGCGTCGAGGAGGACGCGCAGTGGCGCCGGCGCGATGCCGCCTCGCTGCGGGCGAACGGCTCGTTCGCCCTCGGCCTCGGGCGGCGCTGCCTGCTGCTTCTTGGCGAGGCCGGGCCGAACGCCGACCACCCCGCCCTCGCAACAGCCCGCGCCCGGCTGGACCGCGCCGCGAACAACGCGCTCGCGGCGGCGCGCGCCGAGGCCGCGCTCCTTGCCCACCGCCTCGCCGCGCGGCTCGTGGCGCGCACCGGCGGTCGGGCAGTGCTGCGCGGCGATCCGGCCGAGCGCCTGGCCCGCGAGGCCAGCTTTCTGCTCGTGTTCGGCCAGACCGCCGCGATCAAAGGCGAGCTGCTCGAGCGCCTCTCGCCCGCGCCCTAGCTCGCGGGCCGCTGCAGCGAGCGTTCGGCGACCCGCTCGACCGCTCCGGCGACGGCGGGGACCACGCCGGGGTTGAAGACCGTCGGCACGATGTAGGCGGGCGACAGCTCGTCCTCGCCGACCACCGCGGCGAGCGCGAGGCCGGCGGCGAGCTTCATCTCCGTCGTGATCTTGCGGGCCCCGACGTTCAGCAGGCCGCGGAAGAGCCCGGGGAAGACGAGGACGTTGTTGATCTGGTTGGGCTCATCGCTGCGCCCGGTGGCGACCACCGCGGCGCTCGCCCGAGCGAGCGCCGGGTCGATCTCGGGGTCGGGGTTGGCGAGCGCGAAGACGATCGGGTCGCGGCCCATCGCGGCGAGGTGCGTCTCGTCGATCAGGCCGGCTCCGGCGACGCCGATGAAGACGTCGGCGCCCTTCATTGCCTCAACGATCCCACCCGAGCGCCGCTCGAGGTTGGTGTGCTCGGCGACATAGGCGCGGTCCTCGTCGAGGTCGGCCATGTCGGGCGTCAAGATCCCCTGGCGGTCGACGGCGACGACGTCGCCGATGCCCGCCGCCAGCAACAGCTTGGTGATCGCCACGCCGGCGGCGCCGGCGCCGAGCACCACCGCGCGGGTCGAGCCGAGCGCCTTGTCGACGACGCGCAACGCGTTGGTGAGGGCGGCGAGCACGACGATTGCCGTGCCGTGCTGGTCGTCGTGGAACACCGGCAGGTCGAGGGACTTGCGCAGGCGCCGCTCGACCTCAAAGCACCGCGGGGCGGCGATGTCTTCGAGGTTGATCCCCCCATAGACCGGGGCGAGGCACTCCACGATGCGCACGATCTCGTCGACGTCCTGGGTCGCGAGGCAGACCGGCCAGGCGTCCACGTCGGCGAACCGCTTGAAGAGCACCGCCTTGCCCTCCATCACGGGGAGGGCGGCGGCGGGACCGATGTTGCCGAGGCCGAGCACCGCCGAGCCGTCGGTGACGACGGCGACGGTGTTGCGCTTGATCGTCAAGTTGCGCGCCGCCGCCGGGTCGGCGGCGATGGCGCGGCTCACCCGCGCGACCCCCGGCGTGTAGACCATCGACAGGTCGTCACGGGTGCGCAGCGGCACGCGCGGCGCGACGGCCAGGGTGCCGCCGAGGTGCAGCAGCAAGGTGCGGTCGCTGACGGCCCGCACGTTCGCGCCTTCGACGGCGTTGACCGCCGCCCGCAGCCGGTCGGCGTGGCCCTCGTCGATCGCGTTGCAGGTGAGGTCGACCACGAGGCCGTTCTGGCGGGGCTCGACGACGTCGAGGGCGATCACCACGCCGCCGGCGTCCCCGAGCGCTGTCGTCACCGAGCCGACGCCCCGGGGGTCGTCGAGCTCGATGCGCATGGTCACGGAGAACGACGCGCTGGGTGCTCCCATCCGGCTATCTGAGCGCGCCCTTGCCCCATTGGCAAGCGCGCCGCACCGGTCAGCTCAGCGCAGCACCGGGCAGCTCAGCGCGCGGCCCCGGCGAGGTGCGCGCGGGCCGCGCTCGCCACCTCGTTCGGCAAGAGCCCCTCGGGCGCGCTCGCCAGCATCTCCAAGACGGCGCGGGCGAGGCCGAGCGCCGCGGCCGCGTCGAGCTCGACGGCGACGCGCGCCGAGGGCCCTTCTGCCGGTGCCAGCAGGTCGATGTTGAGCGAGTGCTCCGCCGGCAGGTCCGCTGGATGGTCGAAGTAGACGGACGCATCGGTGACCTTCAGCCACTCCGGCGTCCCCTTGGCGCGCGCCGCCATCGCCACGCGTTCGGTGAGGTAGGTGCACATGGTCTCTCCTAGCCCTTCAGGTGGGTGCCGAAGAACGCAAAGATCCTCCGCCATCCCTCAACGGCCGCCTCGGGGCGGTAGCTCGGGCGGTTGACGGCGAAGAAGGCGTGCCCTGCGCCCTCGTAGCTGTGGAACTCGTGCGGCTTGTTGAGCTCGCTCAGGCGGCGGTCGAGCTCGGCGACCTCCTCGGGGCTCGGGTAGCCGTCCTCGGCCCCGAACAAGCCGAGCAGCGGGCAGGCCAGCTGCTCGGCGCGATCGAGCAGCGGGGTGACGCGCAGCGGCGACTCAGGGGGCGGCGTGTTCACCACGAAGGCGCCGTAGCAGTCGACGGCGGCCTGGAGCGGCAGCGAGCAAGCGGCGAGGAAGGCCTGGCGCCCCCCTGAGCAGTAGCCGATCACGCCGACCTTGCCGTTCGAGGACGACAGCGCGCGCAGCGCAGCGGCGGCACCCGCCACGTCCCCGACGAGGCGGTCGTCGGGGACGCCGCCGGCCGCCCGGGCCGCTGCGGCCGCGTCGTCCGGGCTCGCCCCGGGCGCCTCGCGGCTGTAGAGGTTGGGGCAGATGGCCGCGTAGCCCTGCGCCGCGAAGCGCCGGGTGATCTCTTTGGTCTCGGGGTCGTAGCCGGGCATGTGGTGGATGACGACGACGCCCCCGATCGGCCCGGCGACGAGGGGACGGGCGAGGTAGGCCTCGATGTCGTCGTCGCCGTGGCCTGCGATGGTCACCGTTTCGGCCTGCATGGCGTCGTACACGCGCCCGTCCTCCCTTTGTGTCCTCGCCCCCGCCGGCGCGACGCACCACGTGGCGCGGGACCGGCGACCGCCGGCCGCTCCGCCGGCAGCAGCACCATCGTGACGCGTGCTCGGGGCGCGCGCACATCGCCGCGCCAGCGGGCCAAGGCCTAGCAGAGCACGGCCCAGCGCCGCTTGGACCACACCTGCCAGTACTCGAGCACCTCGAAGCCGGCCGCCGCGTACAGCCGCCGGCCGGCCGCCGAGGCGAGCAACAGCGCCCGCGTCGCGCCGGCGCGGCGCGCCTCGGCCAGCACGCTGGCGAGCAAGCGCTGGCCGTGGCCTTGGCGCTGGGCCCGGGGCGCCGTGGCCATCGCCCACAAGCAGGTGGTCTCACCGACGCTCGAGGCGAGCACCGCGGACACGAGCTCGCCCTGCGACACGAGCCCGAACGCGTCATAGCGCGCCGGGCTGGCGTGGTGGCGCGCCGCGCCGGGGGGGCGCAGCGCCTCGTCGGGGACGGCCACGCGCGCCGACTCCTCGCCCGTCGAGAAGGTCTCGGCGACGAGCGAGCGCAGCGGCCGGGCGTGCTCGGCGCCAAGGCGCCGCACGGCGGGATCGGCCGCGACGGCCGCCGCATGGTCGTCGAGCGCCGCCACCATGAAGGGCACCGCCGAGATCGGGCTCCAGCCCGCTTCGATCAGCGCGGCAACGCCGCCGAGCGCCGGCCCCGCCACCATCACCAGGCCCGGGACCCGCTCCTGCTCGATCGCGGCGGCCGCCCGCGCGCATGCCGCCTCGTCGGGGTCGTGCACCCCGGCCACGTTGTAGTCGATGCTCGCCGACCCGCTGAGGGTGTGCCAGTAGCCCGGCTCGACGACGTGGCGCGCCGCCGGCCCGCCCCATAGCCGGGTGCTCGTTGCGAAGCGCTCACGAACCGGCGCCAGGGCGTCGGCGCCTCCCGTCCCGAGCGCGGGCCGGTCCTCCGGCACGGGGCGAGCCGCCATGTCGCGGCCATACCGCCCCACGACCACGGACAAACCTGCACCGACCGAGCGCGGGGCTCGGCGCGGCGTCAGCCAGCGACGAGACCGTCGCCCCCGTCCGCGGCACGGCGCGTCGCCTCGCGACGGTTCAGCTCGCGCAGGCCGACCTGGGCCTGCTCGCGCACCGTGGCACGCAGCTTGTGGCGCCCGCGGTGGCCGGCGGGGCGGGAACAGCGCCAGTAGCCGTCGGGCCGGCGCCAGTCCGCCGCGCAGCGCTCCGGGCCGGTCGCCACGGCCTTTCGGAGGCGAGGAGCGAGGCGCATGGTCGCTTAGCCTATGCGCAAGGGTGCCCCAGCCGGCAAGGGCTTGGCGCGTCGTGCCAGCTCAGCGAAGGGCGTTCGGCTCGCTCAAGGCCACGGTCTCGAGCGCGAGCTCGGTCTCGAGCGTCGGCGTCGGGACCGGCGAGCGCAGCACCGACAGCACGCGGGGCAAGAAGTAGGTCGCCTCGAGCACGGTGCAGCACAGCCAGCCAAGGCACAGGCCGTCGAGGCCGCCGAGCCAGCCGCCAAGCGCCGCCGCCGCGATCTCGGCGAGCGTCGAGACCGCCCCGATCTTCGCCGCCTCACCGAGACGCTCCTGGGCCCGACGGACCGCGACGAAGTGGTCCTTTGCGACATAGGGGAGGCCGCCGAGCAGGAGCAGGCGCAGCGGCACGAGCCCGTGGGTCACGTAGTTGTGCCCAAAGACCGACAGCACGAGCGGACCGCCGGGCTCGAGCACGGCGAGGACGAGCACGCAGCAGCCCAGGCCGACCGGCAGCGTGCGGCGCAGGTTGCGGCGCAGCAGCTCGTGGTCGCCGCTGCTCTCGACGAACAGGCTCATCGTCAACAAGAAGGGCAGCAGCAGGGCACAGGCCGACACGAGCTGGGCCATCGAGAAGTAGGCCATCTGCTCGGGCACCGTGAACAGCGCGGCCACGACGGGCAGGAAGAAGGCCACCGAGCTGATCGCCACGTTGAGCAGGTGGTGGCGGAGCGAGAGCATCCCGTAGCGCCGGATGAGCGCGACCCGCTGGCGCAGGGAGTAGGCGGGGGCGTGGCGATGCAGCCGCAGCATCAGCGGCACGATCGGCACCGAGATCAGCATCGAGGCGTCCCAGGCGCCGAGCAGCCCGGCCGTCGTCTTGAAGCCGAGCAGCACGCACGCCCCCGCCAGGGCGACCTTCAGCACCGCGGACACGATGTTGCGCGCGAGCTGCACCGGGCCACGGCGCAGGCCGATGCAGACGGCGTCGAGCACGGTCACCGACGTGAAGGTGGCGGTGCCGAGCACGAAGAGCAGCGAGGTCACCGGGTCGGCACCGATGCGACGGAAGCTCGGGCCCATGAAACGCGACGCCCCCCAGACGCCGAGCGCGATCGCGCCGGTGACGATCGCCGCCAAGGTCACCGAGGTCGACACGATGGCGCGCCGCTCGCCCTCGTCAGCCGACCCGAGGATCACGAGCACGAGAGAGGTGAGGCCGAGGACGCCGAGCGCGGCGATGAGCGAGGCAGCGAACATCGCCGTCGAGGCGAGCCCGACCTGGTTGGGGACGACCAGGCGGGCGACCGTCGTCCAGTAGACGAGGCCGAGGAGCACGGTGACGACCTGGGTGGCCACGAGGTAGACGAACCGGCCGATCAGGCCCTTGCCGGCGAGCAGGGTCGGCAGGTGGTGACGGGCGCCCCGCACGTGGTGGCGGAGATGGGCGCCCCGTGGGCGCGCCCGCTCCTCGGCCGGCGCGCTGGCGCCGTCACCGTCGGACCACGTGCCGGCCTCGCCTTCGCGGCGCAGCCTGAGCGCGGGTGGGCTCACGGGCGTCGCCTCATCGGCCAGCCAGTGCCTTTGTCGCCTGCTCGCACACGAGCGCCGCCGCGCGCCGGCGGTTTCCGGCCTCGAAGAAGGTGTGGTCATCGCTCGTGAAGCTCACATAGCGCAGCGCCCCGGTCTGCTCGAGCGCCCGGGTGCGCTTGCGCCAGCGCGCGAAGGGTCGGCGCTCCCAACTGCCGCAGACGAGCAGCGTGTCGACCTCGGCCGCGGCCAGCGCCTCCATGACCCGCAGCGGGCTCTTCGCGATCCCGAGCCGGTCGGCGGCCGCCCACAATAGGTACGCGCCGTCGAGCATCGCGGTGAGGCGCGGGCTGTGACGCAGCGTTCGGATCGGGCGCCACTCCACGAGATCGAGCAGGACGCGCTTGGAGCGCATCCAGCGCACGAGCGGGTTCATCGCGATCCCGGCCCCCGCCGTGGGCGCGGCGTCGTCCTCGCGGGGGACGCGCAGCTCGGCGGGGTCGAAGAACAACGCCGGGTTGAGCAGCCCGACAGCGCGCGCGCCGAGCGCGATCGCCGCCTCGGCCGCGTGATAGGCGCCCGAGCACAGCCCGACGAGGTACGCGTCGCGCGCCCCTCCTGGGCAGTAGTGCGCGATCGCCGCGGCCACATCGGCGAGCGCCTCAGGGGGATAGGCCCCGCGGATCGGTGCCTCGGCGCCGTCGCTATCGCCGATGCCGCGCAGATCGAAGCGGACCGACGCGATCCCGCGGGCGGCGAACTCTCGGGCGAGGTCGACCCACAGCCGTCCCGGCCCGACGTGATGGATCAGCCCGGCGTTCAAGAAGAACGCCACGGGGGCCGCAGGATCGCGCCGCGCCGGCTCGGTCAGCACGGCGGCGAGCCCGTGGGTCGCGATCACCTCGGTGCGCTCGGTGTGGCACGAGCCATCGCCGGCACGCACGACGGCGCTCTCGCGACCGGCGTTCAGCACCGGCACGCGCTCGGCGGGGAACTGGGCGTCGAGCCAGTGCACGAGGTCCTTCATCACCCGCTCGGGGGGCTGGGAGTAGCCGGGCTCGACATCGATGAACTCGTGCTGGCCCTCGGCTGCAAGCAGCTCCAGTTCCTCGTGCTCGAGGGCGCGGCGCAGCCGCTCGTCCCGCGGTCGCTCCGGGCGCTCGATCAACAGGCTCCGGCGAGCGCGCGGCGCCTCGCTCGGCTGCAGCGCCGTGGCGCGCAGCTCGTCGGCGACATCTTTGGGCAGCACCATGCCGAGCAGCTCCACCGCGCCGTCGGGCGCGTCTGCCGACGGGCCGACGCTCAAGAGCTTGAGGGCGCGCTGCTCGCGCAGGAACGAGCGCCCCGAGCAGACGTCCCACAGCACCAGCGCATCCACCGGCTCGCTCTCGGCGGCGGCGGCCGCAAGGGTGGCGCCGACGCGCAGGCCAACGAGGCCGACCCGGGGGGCGCCGCAGTCCCGCACGAAGCGGATTGCCGCAGCAACGTCTTCGACGAGGCCGGCGACGCCATCCGCCTCGCCGCTCGAGTCGCCGGTGCCGCGATAGTCGAATCGCAGCGCCAGCACGCCGGACGCCGCGAGCTCGCTGGCCAGGCGCCGGTACACCCAGTGCGCGTTGAGCGCTTCGATCCCAAGGGGCGGGCAGAGCACGACCGCGGCGCGCGCCGTCGTGGCCTCGGGGAGGTGGAGCCAGCCGAAGCGGCTCTCGTCGCCCTCGCCGAAGTAGACGGGGACGGCGCGCGCCGAGGCGGGCGCGGCGAGGCCACCCAGCGCGAGCTCGGGACCCGGGGCCGCTTCGGCCGGCGGGCTGGCGAGGGTCTCGGTCACCAACCGAGCTCCTGGCGCACGCTCGCCGGCCAGCTCGAGAACTCCAAGCCGTGCGCAGCCAAAAGGGCGAGCGCGATGCGCTCGAGTCCGAAGCCCACGCACGCGCTGTGCGCCACCTCGTCGCCGAGGCGCAGGCCGAAGGCCGTGCCGAAGTGGTCGAGGTGGCAGTTCGCCGAGGTGATCGCGGTCGGCTGGTCCGCCGAGCAGATCGGCGCGACGAGCTCGATCTTCAACGCCTCGGCACGCTGGTTGGCGGCGAGGATCCTGCCGCCCCGGCCGAAGAAGGGGTCGTTCGCCACCACCGCCTCGACGACAAGGCCGAGCCGGCGGTGCAGTGAGAGGCCGCGCTCCACCCAGGCGTCGCGATGCGCCGCGGCATCCGCCGGTGCCCCGACGAAGACGACCTCGTGCTGGCGGAACACCTGCTGGCGCGCCGGGTCGACGCTCGGCTCGTGCCGGAACACCTGACCGAAGATCTCAAAGCGCCGCCCCGCCGGTGGGATCTCGCTGCCCGCGAGCGTCGGATAGAGCGGGTGGCAGGCGGCCGAGCACAGGCCGAGGCCAGTGTGCTCGAGGTGCTGCGGCCAACTGCCCTCCTCGGCGGCGGCGAGGAGGTCGCCATAGCCGGCCTCACCCTTCGCGTAGCTGTCGAGGACCCCGATGAGGTCGGGAAACGACCGCACGTAGTCGGTCCGCTCGAGCAAGCCAGCCGGCACCACGAGCGGGAAGTGGTAGACGGTCGGCGCTTCGACTGCCGCCATCTTGCTGACGGCCGCGTCGATCCCACGGACGATCGACTCGAAGGCCTCCGAACGCAGGTAGAGGCCGTCGACGCCGGTGGGCACGAGCAGGCCGGCGGCGAACAGCTCGTCCCGAAAGGCGCGGTAGGGGTCGCCGTGCTCGGCCGTCGGTGCAGGCGCCGGCACGCCAGTCGGGGGTGCAGCGCCCGCGTGCTCGAGCGTTGTCATCAGGCCACCACCGCTCCGAGCTGGGCGAGAGCGTCGCGAATCGCGTGGATCGACCCGAAGGTCTTCTTGCGCAGCATCTCCTGGGGAAACTCCACGTCGAACTCGTCCTCCAGGGCGAGCATCACGCTCACGCTCGAGTGCGAGGTCAAGCCAGCTTGGTAGAGATCCGAGTCGTCGCCGAGTTCGGCCACGTCGGCCTGAAGATGGGCGTGCTCGCCGAGGATCCGGCGGATCGGCTCGTCCATTGGGGGTGCTCCTTCCATCGATGCGTCGTGCCTATTCGTGCATTTGCCGGTCAGGCGTTGTCCAAACCGACTGATTTGCACCGGCAGGACGATTCGCCCCAGCCGATGGCGACGGCGGTCGCAAAGCCGCCCTCGTGGCTGGCGCTCATGGCAACCGAGCGGATGGCGCGGCGCGCGGCGAGGCGCGCGGCGGCACCGGCCAAGGCGATCTCGGAGGCACCTGAGGGCAAGGAACGGACCTCGATCTCGTGCCACTCTGGCACCTCGTCCGGCGCGGGCTCGAGCATCTTGAGTGCCGCCTCCTTGGCGGCAAAGCGCGTCGCCAGGCGCTCGATCGCATAGCCGCCGCCCGCACGGCGGCAGGCGTCGATCTCGCTCGAGGTGAAGAGCCGCCGCAAATACCGCTCCCCGAAGGTCTCGAGCGCGGCCGCGACCTGCGCGATCTCCACGAGATCGACACCGATGGCCACCGACACCTGCGGCCGCACCGGAGCGTTGCCCGGTGCGGCCGCCAGCTCCGACGCCACGAGCTCGTGCGCGGCGGCGTCGGTTCGTTCGTCTCTCGTCGCGAGCCCTTGGCTCAGACGACCTCCACGCGCGCCTCGCATGGCCCTCCTTCTGCGAGGACGAACCCGTCCTCGTCGCCGCGCCCCGTGCCAGCGGGCACGGGCATCGTCTTGCGGAAGCGCTCTTGCAGCACGACGCGGAGGACGCGCAGGCCGTCGCGCACCGGGCGGAGGTTGCTCTCGCCGTATAGCCGGGCCGACTCAAAGCTCGGCACCTCGGCGATCTTCATGCCGAGCTTCGCGACCCGGATGTTCATGAGCGTCTCGACCTCGAAGCCATCGCAGTCGATGACGAGCGAGTCGAGGACGCTGCGCCGGAAGGCGTTGTAGCCATAGCACAGGTCCGTATACTTCGTGCCGTAGAGAACGTTGACAATGCCATTCAAGAAGGCGTTGCCGAGCCGGCGGACCGGGGTGAGGTCAGAGCTCCCCCCGTCCGGCAAGAACCGGGAACCCTTGGCAAAGTCGGCCCCGTCGACGATCTGCTGGACGAACAGCGGGATCTCGGCAGGGTCGGTCGAGCGGTCGGCATCGATCATCACGATCACGTCGCCCGTGCAGGCCGCGAAGCCCTCGGCGAGCGCGTTGCCCTTGCCCTTGCCTTGCTGGTGGACGATGCGGACGCTCGGATACAGGCGGCGGGCCACCTCCACGGTGTCGTCGGTCGAGCGACCGTCGACGACGATGATCTCATACAGCCCTTCTGGCAAGCGGGCGAAGACGTGCGGCAGATTGGCGGCCTCGTTGCGGGCCGGGATCACGACGCTGACTCGAACCCCCGCCGGAACCGCAGCGGGTAGCTCGCGGCCTCCTGCCCCGTGCATCAGCACGAAGGGCCGTGTCTCCCCCGAAGCCCCTTCTTCGAGCGGCCGAAGCGCGCGCTCGGTTCCGAGGCGACCAGCCCGGGATTCGCTGCTCATCAACCCTCCTCTTTCGTTGGTGTCCTGGTGCGCGAACCGCAGGGCCGGCAACGGCATGTGCGCGACAAATACTGCTTTCAACTGGTTGTTTCCGTCTCTCATGCGAGGCACGGACTGCTCTCAGAGGTACCCACAGCGCGCGAGGGCCAATCCTCACGCACTCGCCAGATCGGCCCGACCGGCACGTTCGTGCGCGGGCCCTCGGCCGGCGAGCGCGCACCCGCTTTCACCAATGACAGGCTCGTGAGCTGGGAAGATGAGTGGCGCGAGCGCCGCGCGCACCAACGGGAGGTCCTCGCGGTGGGTGAGGCCGATGCAGCGGCCACTGGTCTCCACGACCCGCACTCGTGCCCTTTGGTGCCGAACCTGCTGCCCGAGCACTTCGGGCAGCAGCAGCTCTGCGGGCGTTTTCCCGGGATTTCGCGTCGCTGCGAGCCGATGCTCGGCTGCTGCCTCTTCGAGCAATGCGAGCATCTCGTGATGGAATCCCCAGAGATTCATTGAGACCGGCTCGTCCCCGAGCAGGACGCGGGGGGCGCTCTCGTCTCCACCAAAGAGCGGCGAGGCATCAAAGGCCCCGTCCTGGCGCCGGCAGACGTGGTGCTCGACGAGGTCAAGCAGGTCCCCCTGCTCATCCAGGACGCACAGGCCGCGCTTCACTGGCTGGTTGGTGAGCACGGTGTTGGCGAGCCGGTAGCCAACGAGGACCTGGCGCTCGCAATCGCCGCGAAAGTGCCGGACGATGCTGCCAAGCGCCGCCTCGTCGTAGAGGTCATCGGCGTTTGCCACGGCGAAGGGCCCGTCGATGGCCGCCGCCGCGGCGAGCACCGCTGGCACGGTCCCCGGCTGCGGGCCTTGCACCACCACATCGACGGGCAGGCCAGCCGGCCAGGCGCGGCCGACGTGGTGCTCCATCTCGGCGCGGATCTCCTCGCGCACGACAAGGACAATGCCCTCGAAACCGGCGCGCTGGGCCTGTTGCACCGTGAAGTCGATCAGCGCCTCACCGCCATCGCCAACCGGGGCGAGCTGCTTCAGCCCGCCGAAGCGGCGACCGTGCCCAGCCGCCAGCAAGACCATCTTCATCGTCGAGGAGCCTCCTCACTTGAACGGAGCCGGACGGCATGAACGGCGCGCTCCACCGAACGTGCGCGTCTGGCAGCAGTTACGGGGGCTGCTCGCCCCGGCATCGCGCCGAGTACCCCTGCCGGCGCGATGTCACACGTCGCGCGCCTGCTCGCCGCGCGCGGTCGGCGCGGCGGGCGCGGAGCTCGTCACGACGAAGTCCTGGCTGCGGATCAAGAAGAACGCGGCGACGCCGCTCACGCAGGCGAGCACTCCCCCGATGACCAAGATCTCATCGAGGCCGCTTGCAAAACTGGCCCGCAGCATGACGGCGACACGCGGGCGCTCCAGCTTGGGGATCCGCGCGAGCACGGCGCGTGCCGCGCCGTTGCGCAGGGCCGTCGCGATCTGACCGGCGTGCGTGGCGAGCCCAGGGATCTTGCTGGCACGCGCGACGACGGCGTGACGCTCGGCGGTGGCGAACAACGAGCCGAGGGCGGCGATCCCGGTCGCGATCCCTACCTGTCGCAACGTGCTGTTGATGCCCGATGCCATGCCCGCCCGAAAGGGCGTGACCACGCCGATTGCCGTCGAGGCGAGCGGCGGGTTGACCAGGCCCGCGCCCACGCCCGCCAGGACGAAGCCGGGCACGAGGTGGGTCCATGAAGAGTCGCCCGAGATCCCGGACATCACGAAAAGGCTGGCGCCCGAGACGACGAGCCCGGGGCCGATCAGAACACGGATCGGGACGCTCGCGCTCAGGCGGCCTGTCAGGGAGGAGACAACGAGGATCGCGCCAGAGATGATGAGCAGGCGAAGCCCCGACTGCAGCGCGCTATAGCCAAGGGCGTCTTGGAGGTACAGCACGAGGTACAGCAGGATCGAGAAGACCGAGACCGACAGGCCGAACGCCGCGACCAGGCCGCCGACAAAGGTCGGCACCTTGAACAGGCCGAGATCGAACATCGGCGACGCGCTGTGGCGCTCGAGGAGGACGAAGGCAGCGACGCCGAGCGCAGCGATCGCGAGGCAAGCGAGCACGCCGGCGTCGCCGAACCCCTGTTCGCTGGCGCGGATCAAGCCGTAGACGAGTGAGACGAGCGCGGCACTGAAGAGGGCGAAGCCCGGCCAGTCGACCCGGCGGCCAGAGCGCTCTCGGGATTCTTCGACCCGCGCCAGGGAGATGGCGATCGCCGCGATGCCGAAGGGCGCGTTCACAAAGAAGATCCAGCGCCAAGACAGCCCGCTCGTGATCAGACCTCCGAGCACGGGGCCCACGGCGACGGCGATGCCGGTCACCGCGCCCCACACGCCGAAGGCCACCCCGCGCTCGCGGCCACCGAACGCGTTGGCCAACAGCGCGAGCGCCGTCGAGAACATGGCGGCGCCTCCGATCCCCTGGAAGCCGCGCGACAAGATCAAGAACAGCGGGCTCGTGGCGAGGCCGCAAAGCAGCGAGCCGGAGGTGAACGCGGCCACGCCGGCGACGAAGACCTTGCGGCGGCCGAACAGGTCGGCGAGCGAGCCACCGGTCAACAACAGCGAGGCGAGTGTCAGCGAGTAGGCGTCGACGACCCACTGCAGCTCGGAGAAGCTGGCACCGAGGCTGCGCTCGATCGGTGGCAAGGCAACGGACACGATCGTGATATCGAGCAAGAGCATGAAGGTGCCAAGGCACACCGCAGCGAGTGTCCACCACTTCTTGTTGCCCATTGGCCCTCCTCCGCCTGGCCCGCGCCCCGATCGCGACGTCGCACCATCGTGACGGACGAGCCGGCTGGCGGCGAGAGGAGGCGAGCGCCGGTCCGGAGGGGCGATCTCTTCGACTGCACCGCCACGTTTCTCGGCCGGCCCGCCACCGAGCGCGGCGGCCGGCGCTGTTCCCCGATACCGATTCGAGCCTCGGCGCCCTGGCGGCTCGCGGCTCTATCCGCGGGTGACCACAACCACAAGGGCGGGTGCGAATTTCGCTACGATTTGACCGGCATCTGACAGGAGGGCCGATGGGCGACACGATCGTCGAAGGCGCGAGCGCAGTTGCGGGAACCCGACCCGAAGGTATGGCGCACCCGGCGGTGGCCGGGACGTCGCCGGCGCTGCCCTTCGAGGTCGTGCCCCGCAAGGGGCTTCCGATCGTGGCGGTAGTCCTCGTCGGCCTCGTCGTCGCCGTGGCGACGAACACGCTGTGGTCGATCGACTTCTTCCACGTCGTTTCCGGCGGGCTGTGGACCGGGATCGACCTGTTCGTCGGCTTCGTGATCGGTCCGATCCTCGGGCGGCTCTCGATTCCCGCGCGCGTCGAGTTCACCAAGCGCTTCATGCCGAAGATGGTGCTGATCATGCCCACGCTGGTGATCTGCACCCTGACGGCGGGATGGCAGCTGGCGCGCCACATCGGTGACCTCAACGCTGGGGCGCCGACCCATGGGTGGCTCGTGGCGTCCTTCATCGTCGTCGGCGTGATGGCCCTCGTCGCCCTCGGCCTGCTCGAGCCGGCGAACATCGCCGTGCTCTTCGAGCTGCGCAAGCCCGTGCCCGACGGCGCGGTGATCGCCTCGCTGATGAAGCGCTTCGTGTACACCGCCGGGATCACCGGCGCGATGCAGATCGCGACCCTCGTGATCATGACTCGCGTCGCGACGAGCTGAGGGGCAGCGATGGCGAGGCCACTACCACCCAAGACGCCGACCGGCCTGCCGCCGGTCACCGCGCTGTGCATGTCCTCCATGGCCTGCGTGATCGCGGCCGGGATCGATCTCGCCGCGCACCTGGCGCGCCCAGCTGGCCTGGGGCTTGCAGCGGCGCTGACCGCTGCCGGCGGGGCGATCTTGCTCGCGGTGCTCGTCGCGCTCTCGCGCCTGCGCCGCTTCGCGTGGGACCGCTTCTTCCTCGTGGCGCGCTACGCGATCCTCGCCTACGTGGTGATCGCCGGCCTGTTGGCGTTCGTCTTCATCAAAGACGGCACCCGCGGCGGACCGCTCGCGCTCCTGGTCGCCTCGCTCGTCATCTTCGCGATCAACGTGCCGGTCATCTTGGGATTCACCGTTGCCCGCTACCAGCGCCTCGCCGAGTAGCCATCGCGCGCGCCACTCGCTCGACGTCGGCCGGGCGTCGGGTCGCCTCGCCGGTGAGATCATGGAGCGCGGCGGTGCACTCGGCGGGAGGTGAGCTGTGATGAGCGACGGCACGCGACCGGCTCAGGCGCCAGCAGTTGCGCCCCAGCGCGTGCTCGGATTCGCGCTGGCGCCCGGGGGGGCGGCACGGCGCCACCGCGACGGCCCAGAGCCCCAGCGCGTGCTCGGCTTTCCCGCGACCTGGCTCGAGGGTCCCGACGCAACCTGGCTCGACGCGCTCGCCCACCCGTTCCGCGCGCTCGGAGCGCTCGCCCGACGCCGCGTCAAGTCCCCCGGCCGCTGATCGACGGCCTGCTGATCGACGGCCTGCTGATCGACGGCCCCTCAGGGAGCAGGTGCCGGCATCTCCCGCGTGAGCGGGAGCAAAGCCCACACCACCTTGCCGCGCTCGAGCTGCTCGCAGCCCCATCGCTCGGCGAGCGCCGCAACGAGGCCAAGGCCCCGGCCGGGCGTCGGGGCCAGCGGGGCCAAGAGGCCAGCTCCGTCTTGCACAGCGATCCACAGCTGGCGGTGCGCGATGCCGAGGCGCACGGAAAAGCGCGAGCCGGCGTGGACCACCGCGTTCGCTGCGAGCTCGGTGACGATCAGCGTCGCCTCCGCCTCCGCCTCCTCGCCGATCCCGGGGAGCGAGCTGGCCACGAAGCGCCGCGCCCGTGCCAGCTCGGCGAGATCGGCGGCGAATCTGGCAACGTGGGTGGCCGGGCCCGGGGAGCGGGTCAGCTCGGGCGGGACGAGCACCCCTTGGTGCAGGCGGGCCACCTCCTCGGCAGCGGCGGGCGCCGCGGCAAGCGAGGCGGCCGGATAGCCACAGAACAGGGCGAAGGTGAAGCGGCTGGCGAGGGCGTTCCAGCACGCCTCGAGCTCGACGGCGGCCGCCACCCGGCCGGCGTCCCAGAGCACAGCGACCATCTCGCCGTAGACGTGGATCGGCCCGCTGAGGCGCCCGAGCGGCTCGAGCACCTGCGACGCGAAGCGCTCGAAGCGCTCCGCGTCCACGGTTCCCTCGACGACGAAGTTCTCGAGCGCCAAGGCGGCATCGATCTCCACGAGGGCCCCCTGGCGGCGGAGACGAGCAGGAACCAGGCCTAGGGCTTGGAGGCCGTGTGCGACCGCCGCGCGGTGCTCGGGCGTCGCGAGCACGACCGCGGCACCGCCGAGCAGTGGTGCGCGGTGCAAGAAGCCAGCGACGCTGCGCGTCAGCTGGTCCGGCGAGGGGGAGACCACGGCGACGTGCCCGCCTCGCGTGGTCGCCAGTCCCGGGGTCGCGGGCATGGGCTCCAATCCGTCGAGATCCGCTCACTCTGCACGGGCCCACCCGCGCAGGATCGTCTCGCACCGGCGCCATACCCCCAACGAGCGCGCGCCACACCTGGCTCGAGGAACTCGGGTGCCTCAGCGCTGGCGGCGGTCCACCCACTTGTCGACGCTGACCGGTTCCCAGGCCGCCATCCGGGCGAGGAGCTCTTCGGGGTCCTCGTCGACGAGGACGAGCGACCCGTGCTGGGGACGGACGAAGCCGCGCTCGAGCCCATTCGCGATCATCGCCGCAAGCGGCAGGTAGTAGCCGGCGAGGTCCAGCACGCCACAGGGCTTCTCATGGATGCCGAGCTGGGTCCACGTCACGGCCTCGAAGAACTCATCGAGGCTCCCGAAGCCTCCAGGCAACAAGACGAAGCCGTCGGCGAGGTCGGCCATGCGGGCCTTGCGCTCGTGCATCGTCTCGACCACCTCGAGGGTCCCAAGGCCACGATGGGCGATCTCCTTGGCCTGCAGCGACCGCGTGATCACCCCGTGCACGTCGCCCCCAAACGAGAGCGCCCCGTCGGCGACGGCCCCCATCAGACCGACGTCACCGCCGCCATAGACGAGGCGGATGCCGCGCCGGGCGAGCAAGGCGCCAAAGTCGTGGGCCCGTTCGGAAAAAACTGGGTCGTTCCCCGGCGCCGAGCCGCAGAAGACGGCCAGTGCCGCGAAGCTCACCTGCATGTCGATACGCGCTCGTGGACGACGTGGCTCGTCATGGGGCCGATCGTGGCACGCCCGCCGGGGCGGCGCCATCGAGCAGCGCACCCAGCGGCAGGTGCATCCGGCTCAGGAGGCGGCGCGCCCGGTCAGGCGGCGCTCGGCTCCAGCTCGCGCTGCCTCGCGCTCGGCGTTGACCTCGGCGCCAAGGAGCACCGCGAGCCCGATCAGGTAGAGCCACAAGATCAAGATGGCGACCCCAGCGAAGCTCCCGTAGGTCTTCGCGTACGAGCCGAAGGCGCTCACATAGAACGAGAAGGCCAGCGAGGCGAGCAGGAACGTGGCGGTGGCGATCGCGCCCCCCGGGCTCACCCACTGGAAGGGGCGCCCCTGGCGGTTGGGGCCGAAGGAGTAGAGGAAGGAGAAGAGGAAGGAGAGCAAGAGCGCCGTCACGACCCAGCGCACGATCGTCCACGCGACGCTGAAGGCCGTGCCGCGGAGCGGCACGTGGCCAGAGATGGCCCCGCCGATGGGGGCGCCGAAGACGATCAGGGCGGCGGACGCGCCGCCAAGCACCAACGTCGGCGCCATGAGTCCGACGGCGCGGAGCCGCCGGGCGAGGAACTTGCGGTCCCTGTTCACGCCGTAGGCGATGTTGAGGGCCTGCTCGAGCGCCGCCATACCCGCCGAGGCGCTCCAGATCGCGACGGCGATGCCGACGACGACGGCGACCACCGAGCCGGCGCTTCGGTGGGCGGCCGCCCGCACCGCTGCGGTGAAGACGCCCGCCGCCCCCCTCGGGAGCGCGCGGCCGATGCCGTGCTCGAGGTGCCTCAGGGCCCCGCCGCCGAGATGGGTGAGCGTGACCAGGCCGAGGAGCGCGATCACCGCGGGAAAGATCGCGAGGAACCAGTGGTACGCGAGGCTCCCGGCGGCCATTGAGATCCGGTCCTCGGAGGCGCTCTTGGCGACCCGCTTCGCCGCAGGGCGCCACCGGCCAGCCGCCCCGCCTGGCCCTTGGCCTGCTGGACCGCGGCCGTGCAACAGCCGGATCGTTGGATGCTCCAGCGCTCGTCCAGGCTGTGTCGCCACGTCGCCTCCCTGTCTGCGCCCTAGGTCCGCTGCCCGGGCGCGGCGGCCTCGGGCCACCGACCCCCGGCGTCTGCCCAGCGTCGCGAGCTCGAAAACGCCAGCCAGCCGCCCCACTAGGCTGGGCACGTCGTCGTGCGGGTGTGGCTGCGGTGCGCCACCACCGCGAGCCGCCGCCCTCGGGGAGGTGCCGGCCTGCGACCCGGGAGTCCGCACCGCACGATGGCAAAGGACCCCGCTGATGGCCTCACCTGTGACCGAGCACGACATCGCCGCGCAGGCGGGGCGGCGGCGGACCTTCGCGATCATCAGCCACCCGGATGCCGGCAAGACCACGCTGACCGAGAAGTTCCTCCTCTACGCCGGTGCGGTCGCCGAGGCCGGGGCCGTCAAGGCGCGGGCCGGACGTCGCCGGGCGACGTCGGACTGGATGGCGATGGAACAGGAGCGCGGGATCTCGATCACCTCGACGGTCCTGCAGTTCGCCTACCGCGACCACGTCGTCAACCTGCTCGACACCCCCGGGCACCGAGACTTCTCCGAGGACACCTACCGGGTGCTGGCGGCTGCAGACGCCGCGGTGATGGTTCTCGATGTCGCCAAGGGCATCGAGCCGCAGACGCTCAAGCTCTTCGAGGTCTGTCGGGCCCGTGCCCTGCCGGTCCTGACCTTCTTGAACAAATACGACCGCCCGGGGCGCGAGCCGCTGTCACTGCTGGACCAGATCGAGGAGGAAATCGGCCTCCGGCCCACGCCGGTGACCTGGCCAGTTGGCATCGCCGGCGACTTCCGGGGCGTCATCGACCGTCGGCACGGCTCCTTTGTCCGCTTCAGCCGGACCACGCGCGGCACCAGCGAAGCACCCGAGGAGCTCCTCGCGGCCGAGCGCGCCGCGCGAGAGGAAGGACCGGCGTGGGACACGGCGCTGGAGGAGTGCGCGCTCCTAGGCGAGGTCGGCGCCGATCTCGACATGAAGTCCTTCCTCGCCGGCGAGTCGAGCCCACTCTTTGTCGGCTCGGCACTCACGAACTTCGGGGTGCGCCACCTTCTCGACGCGGTGATCGACCTCGCGCCCGCCCCCTCGCCTCGAGCTGACCGCGAGGGCACCGAGCGCGCCCTCGACCAGCCGCTCTCGGGCTTCGTCTTCAAGATCCAAGCCAACATGGACCCGGCACACCGTGACCACGTCGCGTTCTTGCGCGTCTGCTCGGGCCGCTTCGAGCGCGGAATGACCGTCACCCATGGCGCAACCGGTCGGCCCTTTGCGACCAAGTACGCGGCGTCGCTGTTCGGCGCGGAGCGCGACACGATCGACGAGGCGTTCCCCGGCGACGTGGTCGGCCTGGTGAACGCCAGCGAGCTGCGGATCGGCGACACGCTCTATGCCGCCGAGCCAGTCGAGTTCCCGAAGATCCCCAGCCTCGCGCCCGAGCTGTTCTCCACGGCCCGGGTCCGCGACACCCAGCGCCACAAGCAGTTCCGCCGCGGCCTCGACCAGCTAGAGCGGGAGGGGGTCGTGCAGGTCCTGCGCGACCCCAACGGGGATCCGCATCCCGTCGTGGCGGCGGTCGGCCAGATGCAGTTCGAGGTGTTCTCCCACCGCCTCGAGCACGAGTTCGGTGCCGCCGTCGACCTCTCGCCGACCCCCTACACCGTGGCCCGGCGCACCGACGAGGCGACCGCAGCGCACCTGCGCGGGGCGTTCGGCGTGCGCCTGCTCACGACGCGCGACGACAGCCTGCTGGCGCTCTTTGAGAGCCCGTACTGGCTCGCCCGCCTGGAGAGCGACCATCCCGACTGGCGCCTCGAGCAGGTGCTCGCGGAGGTTCCTTCCCGCTGAGCGCGCTGGCGCCGCCCGAGCGACCGATGCGGCGCCCGAGCCGACGCGAGCTCGGCCCGGGCGCGACAGTGTCTACGGGCGATCTCCCTCCGCCGGCATGGTCCGGATCAGGTAGCTCGGGGTCGTCAACCCTTCGGTTGACCTCTCAGCCTTTTGGCTCCCTCTCTCGTCCGTAGACAACAAGAGTATGAGCCAACGAAATGCGCACGCGCTAGGGCACAATTGCCCATATCTTCTGCCCATATCTTCTGCCCATATCTTCGGTGCGCCCATCTCCAGCCGCTGGCGAGGCCAGGTGACCACCGGCGCCGCAGCGCTTGTTCGCTGGCATGGCGAGCGGCGACGCCGGGAAGCGCCTACGCGAGCACTCGCCACACCGGGGGCTGACGCGACCCGAAAGGACCCAGCATGACCGATGACCGTCGACCGACCCCGCCGCGTGCACCCGCTGCCGTCCGACCCGCCGGGATGCGCTCGAACTCGGCACAGGGGGCGATGGCGGACCTCGATCACGATGCGCTCGTGGTGGCACAGCGCGAGACGCTCGCCACGCCGCGGCGAGCCTACGGGCTGGGGGCACGGGTGCTCTTCGCGCTGCTCGACGCGATCTATGGACGCGGGCGAACCCTCTCCAAGTTCAAGGTCCTCGAGCTGGTCGCCCGGGTCCCGTACCAGTCCTGGGAGCAGGTCGCCTACATCGCGATCACCCACACCCACCGCCGGCCCGACTTTGCCCGCCGGGTCTTCGACCAGGTCACCCGCAGCCGGGGCCAGGAAGACAACGAGCAGTGGCACCTGTTGATCCTCGAGGAGCTCATCGCTGCCGAAGGCACGCCAGAGCCAGTGCTCAAGTTCGCCGTGATCCCCCAGGTCATCGCGTTCGCCTACTACCAGCTGTCCTGGCTCTTGTACGTGCTGCGGCCGCAGTGGAGCTACCGGCTGAACGCCGACTTCGAGGACCATGCCGAGCATGAGTACGCGCATCTCGTCGACGAGCACCCCGAGTGGGAGGAGCGTCCCTTCGAGAGCGCCTTCGCCGACGACTACGGCCGGCTCGCATCCCTCGCCGATCTCTTCCGCCAGATCAGCTACGACGAGCGCGTGCACAAAGAGGAGAGCCTGGAGGCGATCCACGCCCCGCGCTTTTCCTGAGAGGGCTCGGGGCTGCACCACCCCGCCCAGCTCCCTACACTCCCGGCGTGGCCCTCCTCCCCCTCGATCCCGATCAGCTGCTCACGACGACCCGGGCGGTCCGCCGCCGGCTCGACTTCTCGCGCCCTGTGCCCGCCGAGCTCATCCGCGAGTGCGTGGCGATCGCGCTCCAGGCGCCATCGGCTTCGAACGTGGTGACCATGGGCTTCGTGGTGGTCACCGAGGCCGCGAAGCGCCAGGCGATCGGCGCGCTGTACCGGGAGGTGTACGCCGTCTACAAGGCCTCGCCCGCCTACGCCGGTCGCCAGCTCCAGGACCAAGAGCGCGCCGCGCAGCAGGCCCGCGTCGCCCGCTCGGCGGACTACCTCGGCGAGCACCTCGGCGAGTCGCCGGCACTCGTGATCGCCGTGAACCAGGGATCCGACCGGGAGCAGGCCCTCGCCGGCATGGGGAGCGTCCTGCCGGCCATGTGGAGCTTCATGCTCGCGGCGCGCGCCCGAGGGCTCGGGACGGCGTGGACCTCGATGCACCGGGCCCGCGAGCAGGAGGTCGCCGAGCTGCTCGGCATCCCCTACGACACCGTCGTGCAGGCAGTCCTCTCGCCGCTCGCCTTCACCAAGGGGACCGACTTCCAGCCCGCCCGCCGCCCTGAGCCCGACGAGGTCATCCACTGGGAGGCCTGGTAGGCAGAGCTGACCGGGCAGCCAAGGAGCACCGTCCGAGCCCTCCGGCGCGCGCAGGCCGGCGACACGGCGAAAGGGCCCTCGCCACCCCAAAGAGCAGAACGACCCGCCCGAAAACGTCCAACGCCATCTTCGGTGCGCCCTCCCCCATCCGCACGATGAGAGCAGCCGGGTGCGGCCGGATCGCCGGCTGCGTGCTCGATGAGGAGGCGTGCGATGGTCCGAGCTCGCGCCGACGGCCTCCGAGCGAGCGAGCCGGTCCCGGCGGCGCGAATCGCCGACGGCGTCAAGATCTACGGGCGGGGCGAGGCGGCCGTGCTCGCCCTCGACCACGTGAGCGCCGCCTTCGCCCAAGGCGCTCTCACGGCCGTGATGGGCCCGTCTGGTTCGGGCAAGTCGACACTCCTGCACTGTCTCGCCGGCCTTGACCGGCTCACGGCCGGCCAGGTGCTGATCGGCGAGACCGACCTCGGCTCCCTCGACGACAAGTCGATGACGCTCCTTCGGCGCGAGCGGATCGGCTTCGTGTTCCAGGCCTACAACCTCGTGCCCACGCTCACAGCACAGGAGAACATCGTCTTGCCCCTCACGCTGGCAGGGCGGAAGCCGGACGCCGCCTGGGTCGGCCGCCTGGTCGCCTCGTTGCGCCTGGAGGAGCGGCTCGGGCACCGCCCGAGCGAGCTCTCCGGTGGCCAGCAACAGCGCGTCGCCGTGGCGCGGGCGCTCGTGACCCGCCCCGATCTCGTCTTCGCCGACGAGCCAACCGGCAACCTCGACTCCCGCTCGGCCACCGATCTTCTCGCCCAGATCCGACGCGCCGTCGACGCGTTCGACCAGACGGTCGTGATGGTCACCCACGACCCGCGCGCAGCGAGCTACGCCGACCGCGTGCTCTTCCTCGGCGACGGGAGGGTCGTCGAGGATCTCGACGCGCCCAGCCCTGACGAGATCCTCGAGGCGCTCCGCCGCCTCGAGCGTTGAACCATGCTGAGGGTCGCGCTGAAGGGGTTGCTCGCCCAGCGCGTGCGCTACCTGTTGACGGCGTTCGCCGTCCTGCTCGGCGTCGCCTTTATGGCCGGCACGTTCGTGCTCACCGACACGATCAATCACACCTTCGACGACCTCTACACGACGATCTACGCCAACACTGCTGCCGTGGTCCGGGCGCGGCAAGCCTTCAACCCCGGCATCAGCTACCAGACCCAACGGCCCCCGATCCCCGCCGCGCTCGTCGCCGCGGTTCGCCGGGTCCAGGGGGTGCGGGAGGTCTCCGTCGGCATCGAGGGCTACGCCCAGCTCGTCGGAGCGAACGGCAAGGCGATCGGCAACCCGGCAAGCGGGCCGCCGACCCTCGGCGAGGCCTGGCCGCTCGCCGCCGACATGAGCCCCTACCGCCTGCTGGCCGGCGGCCGCCCGCCGCAGGGACCCGGCGAGGTCGCGATCGACCAGCACTCGGCGAGCGTGGGGAACCTCAAGGTCGGATCGCGCGTGCTCGTGCTCACCAAGCAGCCGCCGCGGCGCTACCGCGTGACCGGGATCGTCACCTGGGGCAGCGCCGCCAGCCCGCTCGGCGCCTCCGTCACCCTGTTCGACCACAAGACGGCGGCCGAGGTCGTCGGTCAGCCGGGCAAGGTGAACGAGATCGACGTCGCAGCTGCACCTGGCGTCTCCGAGCCCGAGCTCGCCTCGCGCCTTCGCCGAGCGCTGGACGACCCCTCTCTGGAGGTAGTCACGGGGACCATGGTGGCCGCCGAGGGGCAGGACGCGGTCCACCAGGCGATGGGCGTGTTCGACACGTTCCTGCTCGTCTTCGCCGTGATCGCGCTCTTCGTCGGCTCCTTCCTCGTCTTCAACACCTTCTCGATCATCGTCGCCCAGCGCCAGCGCGAGCTGGCGCTCTTGCGCGCGATCGGTGCGAGCCGCCGCCAGCTCGTCGCGTCGCTGCTCGTCGAGGCGCTCGTGATCGGTGTCGCCGCGTCGATCGCCGGGATCGCCGCTGGGATCGGCCTGGCGGCAGCGCTGAAGGCGTTGCTCGGGGCCATCGGTGTGTCGCTGCCGGCGACGGGGATCGTCGTCGGCGAGAGGACCCTCCTCGTTGCGCTGTGCGTCGGCACGGCGGTCACCCTCGCCGCCGCGGTGCTGCCCGCACGGCGAGCTGCGGCAGCGCCACCGATCGCCGCCTTGCAGGCCGTCGATCTCGAGCCCGAAGACGACGCGGCCCACCGCGGCGCGATCGGCGGCGCGCTCGTCGGCGCGGGCGCGCTCGCCCTCGGCATCGGCCTGTTCGCCAGCACTGGCAATCGCGTCGCGCTGGTCGGCATCGGCGGGGCGGTCTTGTTCGTGGGCGTCGCGGTCCTCGCCCCGCTGGTGGCGCGTCCGGTCAGCGCCGCGCTCGGTGCGCCGATCGCACAGCGATCCCCCATAGGTCGTCTCGCTCGCCAGAACGCGATGCGCAACCCACGGCGCACCGCCCACACGGCATCGGCACTGATGGTCGGGATCGCGCTCGTGAGCGTCATGGCGGTGTTCGCCACCTCGATCCGGGCCTCGGTGAACTCGATCCTCGACGCCGCGATGCAGGCGGACTATGTCATCTCGCCCGCCAGCGCCAGCTCGATGGCGACCGGATTCAGCCCCCACCTCGAGGCCGCCGTCGCCCGCTTGCCCGACGTCGCCGCGGCCACCGGCATCCGCGCCGGCACCGTCAAGATCGCCGGGCGCACCATGGCGGTCCTCGCCGCCGACCCCACCAAGGTCGGCGACCTCTTCGACGTCGGAGTCGTCGCCGGCAGGATCGGCTCGCTCGGGGCAAATGACCTCGCGGTCTCCGAGCAGGTGGCGGACTCGCGTCATCTGGTGCTCGGCAGTGCGGTCCCGGTCGTCTTCCCGGCCACCGGGCGCAAGGTCTTCACCGTGCGTGCCATCTACCGTGACCGCCAAGTCGCCGGCGACTACGTGCTTCCCTTGGCGGCGGCGCGGAGCAACTTCGTCGAGCAGCTCGACTACCAGGTCTACGTCAAGCTCCGCCCCGGCGTCTCCGCGGCCGCCGGACGCCAGGCGATCGAGCGCGTGCTCGCGAGCTATCCGACGGCGACGCTGATGGACCAAGCGCAGTACAAAGCGCAGCAGGCCGCCCAGATCGACCAGGCGCTCGGGCTGGTGAACGCCCTACTCTCGCTCGCCATCGCGATCGCAGTGATCGGGATCGCCAACACCTTGGCGCTGTCGGTGCACGAACGGATCCGCGAGATCGGCCTCCTGCGGGCGGTCGGCATGACCAAACGGCAGGTGCGGGCCACGATCCGCTATGAATCCATGCTGATCGCCCTCTTCGGCGCGCTACTCGGCCTCGCGGTCGGCCTGGCGCTCGGCGTCGCGCTCGTGACGGCGATGCGGACGAGCGGGGTCACCCGCCTGGAGATCCCCGTCGCTCCGATCCTCGAGGTCGTCATCGTTGCCCTCCTGGCAGGCGTGATCGCCTCGCTCTCCCCGGCGCGCCGGGCGGCCCGGCTCAACGTGCTGGAGGCCATCGCGACCGAGTAGCCGCCACGTTCCTGCGGGGGCCACAGCGGCAGCTCGCCAGGACGCCAAGCGCGCACCGGGTGAAAAGATCTCGTCGGTGCTGGGCGACACCACTCGCACGGACCACGCCGCTTCCCCACTTTATAGCCATATGGTTGTAGATAGTCGGGTCGCCGACGAGGACCTCGATCGCATCTTCCACGCCCGCTCCGATCGCGCGCGCCGCGCTGCTCGCGCGGGCAAGCGACACCGAACGCTGCGTGTCGGAACTGGCGCGGCACTTCCCGATGAGCTTCGCAGCGGTCCAAAGGCACGTCGCCGTGCTCGAGCGCGCCGGACTCGTCACCAAGCAACGCAGCGGCCGCTCCCAGATTGTGCGCCCTGGCGGCTGAGGAAAGGGTCCGAATGCCACGCGTCAGCACCTACCTGAATTTCATGGGAAACACCGAAGAGGCCCACAACGTCGACCGCTCCGTCTTTGACACCGAGTTCTCGGGGCCGATCGCGCGCATGGGCGACCTGCCGCCGCAGCCGGGTGCGCCAGAGCTCACCGACGCCGAGAAGAACCTCGTGATGCACGTCGAGCTGCCGATCCTGGCTGGCCATGTCATCATGGCCACCGACATGGTGCCGTCGATGGGCCACGAGCGCCGGGTCGGCAACGACGTCACCATCAACCTCGCGCTCGAGGACCGCAGCGAGACCGAACGGCTCTTCGCGCGCCTCGCTGCGGGCGGGAGCGAGGTCTTCGGCCTCGCCGACATGCCCTCGGGAGCGTACTGGGGCATGCACGGATCGCTACGGCGTCCGCTGGATGTTCAACTGCACCGCGTCGTCGAACCGAGCGCCCCCCGAGCCGGCGGGATCCTCGGCCGCAGGGATCGGGACCGGCGCGACCGAGCGGTCCGAACCCGGCGCGCCTGCGCTCGGCGCATCGCAACCCAACGCAAGGTTGCGCTGCGTCAGACCCTGATATTGCAGCCAGACAGGTAGGCCCCCGCAGAAGAGGCTCGCCGGTCGCCGAAGGGTAGGCGATAGGGGCGCAAGCGGTCGCAGAGGG
>JAJZBI010000024.1 GCA_021798985.1 Actinomycetes bacterium | reverse complement strand
AGACGTGTCCTGCTCAAGTCCATTCCAACGTGCAACATGGTGTCCGGGGCCTCCTTCGTGTGGTTGGTTCCTTGAGAACCCACCATCCCACTCGGGGGAGGCCCCACCTCCTGCATGGCATTCAGGTGTAGCTAGTCCATGCCAGGAGTTCATGCAGCTGCAGCCAGCAATCGGCCGAGCGCTCGATCGTCCGCGTGACATGTGCCGCTTCGAGCTCACCGATTCCCCTAACGTGCCGGACTCGATTCCCTGCCGGCTTGCCTGCGCCACATCACACCAGCCCGCGAAATGCCTCCTCGGCGCGCCGGTAGCCAGTCACTAGGCGCTCGAAGATCGCGTCGAGCGCTCCATCAGGCTTCGTCTGCGCGCTGTGTTCCATGCGCCACGCCGCAATCCGGCGCGCACCTTCGTCAAAGGAGATCCGTGGCGAGTACGCGGGCACCAGCGAACGAATCTTCGAGTTGTCAAAAGTCACGCTGTATTGGAGGTCTCCCTCGATTAGCTCGCTCCAGAACCAGTCGGGTGCCCCCACGCGCAGCAGGTCGGTCGGCACGTGCACGATGTGCGCCTCGACTCCGAGCGCCGAAGCAACGAGCCCATAGAGCTGGTTCCAGGAATACACGAACTCCGAAGTGATGTGGAACGCCTCGCCGAACGCCTGGGAATTGCCAAGCAACCCGGTAAGGCCTACTGCGAAGTCCTCCGCGTGCGTCACCGTCCACAGCGATGTGCCATCGCCGTGCACGACGACGTCTTGACCGCGCACCATGCGGTCGATCACGGTCCAGTCACCAGGAATCGGCGGACGAGCGTCGTCATAGGTGTGCGACGGCCGCACAATCGTTACCGGAAGGCCCCGCTCGACGTATGTAGCATTCAGCAGATCCTCCGCAGCGATCTTTCCCTGCGCATACGCGGACGTGGGGCTGTTGCGGGCCGTCGACTCCAAGTAGGGGACCCGTCGGGGCGGCTTTTGGTATAGCGCCGCTGTGCTGATGTGCACGTAGTGAGCGGTCCGGCCGGCGAGGCAAGACAGCGCCGCCTCGACGTGCTCAGGGCCGAACGACAAGAAGTTCACGATTGCATCGAAAGTCCTGCCGTCAATCGCGGACTGCACCGACGCGACGTCCGCGATGTCGGCCTTGAGATGCTCAACCGATGGAGGCAAGGGTCGACCGGCTGCGCTCTGATTGCGGTTCAACACGGTGACGCGATGACCATCGGCAAGCGATCGCTTGACGCACGACCAGCTGATGGTGCCAGTCCCGCCAACATAGAGAACGCTCAATCCCTCCATACGTACCTACCTTGTCCTCGAACGATCCTCATTCGCCACGCAGCTTGCCGGCACACCAGTCCTCGAAACCGTTCTCCACGATGCAGATGAGCAGGTCTTCGCGTCGCACTCCGCACTCTTCCATGCGCTGGACGATGTTCTTATACAAGCGGTTCTTCGCTTCGACCGGGTACATGTGCACCATCGTGATGTGGATGTAGGTGACCGAGCGCCGGTCCACGCCGTTGTAGGTCGGATCTGCGACCAGCTCTCCTGCATCATGTGGACGGAAGATCTGAAACTTGTCGTTCGCTGGGACCCCGAGCTCGCTCTCGACGAAGGCTTCCTGGATCTTGTTGCTGATGTCCTCCTTGCGCGCCATCAACGAGCGGTCGAGGTCGATCTGGACGAGCGGCATTTCAGGCTCCTGTCGTTCTGCATTGTTCGGCTGCGGCGATCCGGGCGGGAGGGGGCGCAGTACTTGCTCGGACGACCAGGTTCGTGTCGAGCTCCACGTGTCCGCTCAATGGAGGCTCGCCACGGCCGACGAGGCGGCCCACTGCAAGCGCCGCCATTTCCGCGAGAGGCTGGTGGAGCGTGGTGAGGGGCGGACAGGCAAGCGCCGCCATCGGGACATCGTCGAAGCCAATGACGCTGAGGTGCTCGGGGATCCGCAAGCCGCGCCGACGTGCTGCTTCATACACGCCCATCGCCTGAACATCACTCGCGGCGAAGATCGCGGTCGGCGGGTCGACCAGGCTGAGCATCGCCGCTGCCGCGTCGAGGGCCGATTCGTAGTGGAAGTTCCCCAGCGCAACGAGCGCGGGGTCGACGGGGATTCCCGCACGACGCAGCGCCGTTGTGTAGCCATCGAGACGTCTGCGGCTGCATTCGAGACCCCGCCGGCCCGTGATCGTCCCGATGCGGCAATGACCGAGCCCCAAGAGGTACTCGGTCGCACGGAGACCGCCGGCCCAGTTCGCAGCGCTCACGGAGAACGCGCCAGGATCAGGACCCGACGCGGGCTCAATCGCCACGACCGGCACGCGGAGGGCGGCGAGCTGATCCCGCCGCAGCGGCGCAAGGTCGGCGAGAACGAGGAGGACCCCATCCGTCCGGCTGGCCACCAGGCTTCGCCACCAAAGCCGCTCCGCAACGTCACCTCGCAGCGCGGTGACGGCGATCCGGCTCCCAGAGGCCAGCGCCGCTTCCTCTGCGCCACGCACGACCTCGGTCGCCCACTCGCTGAACTCGCTCAGGACGAGATCGATCACGCCGGCGCGGCGCCGAAACCGAGGCTGGGCCACGTAGCCGAGCTCGGTCAGCAGTCGCCCGACACGCTCGCGCGTCTGGGGGGCGACATCGGCGCGGCCGTTCAACACCTTCGAGACTGTGGGGATCGAGACGCCAGCAGCCGCGGCGACTTCCGCCATCGTTGCGCCTCGGGTGCTGATCTGGACCACCACCATCCCCCTGTCACCTCGCCAGAAAGCGCGGCGAAATACCGAAAGTTACGACCTGATCTTCGAAATGCAATGGGACGGTAGCGAAGCACTTTCAGCTCGTCAAGCGCACGGATCCTCCGTTGAATCTTGACGGATCCCAGCTGGAGTCGGTACTTCGACCGCGGGGGCTCCTCCGCGTCGAGGTCGGCAGCCCGACGGCTCAACGCCCTTGACCCGCCGTGCCGTCCCGCCTTACCGTCTGGGTTCAAGAAAGACACGGATCCGATGTTTCGCAATCTTTTCGAATAGAAGGGATGAGGGGCCGGCCAGATCGAGGCGGCTCGCGCCCCGCCACCGTGGGAGGGCGCGCACGGAGGGAGGATCATGGACGACACAGCCTGGGCCCATGCACCCATGTGGTAGGTGTGCGCGTGTCGGATGGAGAGATAGGTGATCGCGGTCGACGCCATTCCTCGCCGAGTCCCCGCTGTCCCAGGGCCGATTCAGTGGGCAACCCGCGTTCCCCACGGCATAGGATTCTGGCCACGCAGAACTCCACGAGCCCCATGAACGGTGCCCTCTCATCCTCACGCACCTTTAGCGCGTTGAGACGTGGTCCGGTACTCGTTGGAGGGCGGCGCCTCACCACGCCGCGCCCTCGATAGTCTGTGTAGCTTTCCCCAACTTTGGGAGTTCCTCATGGCTGATCTCGCTCGCCGCCCGCTCGGGCGCACCGGTCTGTCGGTGACACCGTTGTGCGTTGGCACGAGCGCACTCGGCTCGATGCCACACCTGTATGGCTACGCCGTGGACACCGAGCGAGCCAGCGCGACGCTCAGGGCGACGTTTGCAGGGCCCATCAACTTCCTCGACACCTCCAACGACTACGCGGGCGGTGAGGCCGAGCGCCGCATCGGAGCGGTGCTCGCTGAGATCGGTGGGCTTCCGGACGGCTACGTCGTCGCGACCAAGATCGACCCATCGCGCGATGGAGGGGAGCTCGACTTCACCGGCGAACGCGCGCGGCGCTCGGTCGCCGAAAGCCGGTCACGCCTCGGTCTCGAGGCTCTCCAGCTCGTCTACCTCCACGATCCCGAGCGCATCTCCTTCGAGGAGGCCATGGCGCCCGACGGGCCGGTGGCGGCCATGCGACGACTGCACGACGACGGCGTGATCGCGCACCTCGGCGTCGCCGGGGGACCAATCGATCTCCTGTCGCAATTCGTCGCGACGGGCCTGTTCGAGGTCCTGATCTCCCACAACCGCTACACCTTGTTGGACCGTTCGGCGCTCGCCCTGTTCGAGCAGTGCGCAGTGGCGGGGGTCGCGGTCGTGAACGGGGCTCCCTTTGGCGGCGGGATGCTCGCCAAGGGACCCGACACCCAGCCGCGCTATGGCTACCGAGAGACGGCCGAGGAGATCCGGGAGCGGGCGCGGGCGATGCAGCGGGCCTGTGAGCGCCGCGATGTCCCGCTCGCCGCTGCCGCCTTGCAGTTCTCGCTACGCCAGCCGCTCATCACCTCGACCATCGTCGGCGTGACCCGGCCCGAGCGGATCGCCGAGACCCTCGATCATGCCGCGCTCCCGATCCCCGAAGAGCTGTGGGAAGAGCTTGACGCGCTCGCAGCGCCCGAGGCGCTCTGGCTGCGATGACGACCCATGCGAGGACGCTTCCATGAGGGCGGCGCTGTTGAGCGAGCCGCGGAGGCCGCTCGAGATCGCGGACGTCGACCTCGCTCCGCCCCGAGGAGGCGAGGTCTTGGTCCGCGTGGAGGCCGCCGGGGTCTGCCACAGCGACTACCACTATGTCCAAGGCGATCTACGCTGCCCGCTCCCTGTAGTGGTCGGTCATGAAGGGGCGGGCATGGTCGAGGCCGTTGGGCCAGGGGTCCAACACGTCGCAGTGGGTGACGCCGTGTCCCTGCTCTGGCGCCCCCGCTGTGGAGAGTGCCGCGCTTGCCTGTCGGGCCACTCCGAACGCTGCGTGCTGGGGCGCGTCCAGGCGACGACTGGTGGTTTGCTCGATGGCACGACTCGTCTGTCGCGTGGAGGGAGCCCCGTCAATCACTTGCTCGGCGTCTCTTGCTTCGCAGAGCGGTGTGTCGTCCCTGAGCACTCCGTGGTGCGACTCCCCGACGGCATCCCTTTCCCGGTGGCCGCGGTCGCGGGCTGCGCGGTGATCACCGGGGTCGGTGCCGCGCTCAACGCGCTCGATCATCTCGCCGGGCGCTCACTGCTCGTGGTCGGCGCGGGCGGTGTGGGTTGCGCAGCGGTCATGGGCGCCGTGGTCGCCGGCGCCTCTCCGATCGTCGTGATCGATGCCAACGACCGGGCGTTGGACCTTGCTCGATCGCTCGGGGCAACCGACACGCTCCTTGCAGGGGACCATGCCGACTCGGCGATTCGGGAACGATACACCGATGGCGTCGACTGCGCGATCGAGGCCGTCGGCCGACCCGAGACGTTGCGTCTGGCGTTCAGTGCGCTGCGACCTGGTGGAACACTCGTGGGGGTCGGCCTCGGCACCGTCGGCCAAGACTTCGCGCTGCCGATCAACGAGCTCGTGCAACAAGAAAAGCGCGTCGTCGGGAGCCTCTATGGCTCAGCCAGCCCGCCCCTCGAGCTACCGCGGATCTTCTCGCTCTACCAGTCCGGCAAGCTTCCCCTGGATCGCCTCCTTGGCGCCACGTATCCCCTCGAAGCCGTCAACGACGCCCTCTCCGATCTCGTGGCCGGAGGCCACGGCCGCGGCGTGCTGCTCCCGGGCACCTGAATGGCGACTGCCCGCGCCATTCCGCCCGGACGAGACGCGGAACTCTCGGAGCTCGAGCGCTTCGCGCGCTATCCGAGCCTCGCGGACCGCGTGGTGGTCATCACGGGCGGGGCAAGTGGGATCGGTGCCTCCCTGGTCGCCCACTTCTGCGCGCAGGGCGCGTCCGTCGCGTTCGTCGACCTCGCGCAAGCCCCAGCGCGGCGGCTTTGTCAGGACCTTCGCGCCTACGGCCTGCCGAGCCCGCTTGCCCTGACCGCAGACGTCCGCGACGTCGACGCCCTGCGCGCTGCCCTCGGACGCGCCGAGAGCGAGCTCGGGTCGATTTCTGTGCTGGTCAACAACGCGGCGAACGACCGGCGCGTGCCGAGCGCGGACATGTCGGTGCAGGACTGGGACGATGCGATCGCCACGAACCTCCGCCCGCACTTTTTCGCTACGCAGGCAGTGGCACCGACCATGAGGGCGAACGGCGGCGGATCGATCATCAATCTCGGATCCGTCAGCGCGCACACGAACTTTGTCGATCTCGCCGGCTACATCGCCTCCAAGGCGGGTATCGAGGGCCTGACACGAACGCTCGCCCGGGAGCTCGGACCCGCCGGAATCCGTGTGAACTGTGTCATCCCGGGATGGATCATGACCGAGCGTCAGCGTGAAGGCCTGGTCACCGAGGAGGTGCTCGCCGCGCTCGATGCCGCCCAGAGCCTCCGGCTCAGGCTGACGCCGGCCGACGTCGCCCGCCTCGTTCTCTGGCTCGCCGCGGACGACAGCCGCGGAGCGACGGGCCAACGTTGGGTTGTCGACGCCGGCTGGATGTGATCCGATCAGTTCGGCGCGCTCGACGCAGCTGACCAGGATCGACTCGGGCCGCCGATCCCTCTGCCCAACCCCCCGGGTGCCGCGACGCCTCACGTCAACGGCGCCCGAGCTGCCCGAGGCTTAGCGGTTCTCGTAGACCGCCGGTTGCCACAGCCCGGGATCCGCGACCCCGGCGCGCTGCATCAGCGCGTCCCTGGCCGTCTCGGCGAGCTGGCGGACTCGGGCGAAGTCATGGCCGACCAGCTGGCCGTCTCGCTTCACCACTTCACCGTCCACCATGACGAGGTCGACGAGCATCGGGTGACCCGACTCGACGATCGCCCCGACCGGGTAGTTGAGCGGCTGCATTCCCCAGGTGTCGGTGCGCACCAGGATCACGTCGGCGCGCTTCCCGGGGGTTAGTGAGCCCACCTTGTCGGCGAGCCACGCCGCTCTCGCACCTGCTCGCGTCGCATCGCGCAGCACGTCACGGGCCGTCAACGGCAATGGGTCGACCACCTCGTCGCGCTCCAACGCCGCGAGGTTCACCAGATAGCGACTGCCCGCCAAAAGGGCGCGCATCGCTGAGAACATGTCGCCCCCGACCGACGTGCACACATCGATCGAGATCGAGGTCGGGATGTCGCGGGCATGGCCCCGCAAGGCGGCGAGCTTGCCATGGCCCATGTGCATCTCGAGCTCGGGAGCGCACGAGATCGCGCCGCCGGTCGCGGCGATGATGTCGAACTCCTCATCGGCGAGCGCGCAGCAGTGCACGTAGGTGGTGTGCTCATCGGTGAGCCCGTGCTCGGCCATCCAGCGCACGGGCAGCCCCTTGCCCCATACCCCGTCGCCGGTGTGGACGGTCACGGGAATGCCGAGCTCCTTGGCCAGCGCGAAATCCTGCAGCGTCACCTCCTCGGTGGCGAACTGCGGCCCCCGGGGCGCCAAAGCGAGCGTCACGCGGTCGTCCTTGGTCGGGAACCACTGCTCGGCGATCCGTACGACGTCACGGGACTGAGGGATCGAGCTGATCGGGAGCCACTCGTCGTTGGAGTTGCCATATCCCCACACGCAACGGATGCCGGACTCGACCACGGCCTGGATCGCTGCGTCCGCGTGCTCGGGCGTGTTGTTGTTGTGCGACCAGTCCACGAGGGTGGTGATCCCCGAGTCCAGCGCATCGAGCATGGCGATCAGGTTGGCCGCGTACATGTCTTCTGGCTCGTAGGCCTTTCCGAGCACTCCTCGGACGCCTGAGAAGTACTGAGACAGCGTCCAGTCCGTCGACACGTGTCGGATGAGTGACTGCCAGCTATGGCGGTGCGTGTCGACGAATCCCGGAAGCGCGATGCGATCCGTCCCGTCGATCACCTCGGCATCAATCCCCTCGCCAAGGTGACCGACCGCCTCGATCGCGCCATCGTTCACCAGGACGTCGCCGCGATCGAAGTCGCCCAACTCGGCGTCCTGTGTGAGCACCCGAGCCCCGCGGATCAAGTAGCGCTTGGCCATATCCCTCCCCCTCTCGTTGCACGCTCTTGGCGCATCGCGCCCTACGGCGCGGCACGCCGCGGCGCGATTTCGCGTCATCGCGCGGCACGCGCCAGCGCGCGGTGGGCACTCAGCCCTGGGTCGTGGTGTGCTCGGGTACCAGTTTGACGACCACCCGGTGGTCACCAGGCTGATGCCAGGGGTACTCGTCCTGGTCGATGTATTTCTTCGCGAGCGCGTTGATGAGGCCGTTGTTCGGATCGTCCTCGATCGACGCGACACGGCCGCGGATCTCGAGATAGCGGTACGGGTTGTCAGGATCGGTGATCGACACCGCAAGGCGCGGCTCGTGCTGGAGGTTCTTGTACTTCTGGCGACCGGTTGTCTGGCTGAGCAGGAGGTGCTCGCCGTCCCACTCGTACCACACCGGTGAGCTCTGCGGCTCACCACGTGGACCGACCGTCGCCATGTGGGCGAACCCCTTCTTCTTCAGAATGTCCGCGTGGCTGTCCGGAATCACCCCTGGCATCGCTCCCCAATCCCCTTGTCGAGTCAATGTTGCGTTGCGATGAACACACGGCGGGCGGACGGCAGGGAAAATGCCCCCGGGGCCGGGCGCCCACGCCGTCACTCCAGCACGATTACCGCACGCGCGCAACCCCTATTTCCAGGACTCGCGCCGTCGGTCGTCGAGTTGCCGGACGACGCTCAGCGTGAAGTCCGCGTCACGGACCACTGCACAGTGGTGGTAAGCGCTGTTTGACGGCGGGACGGTGCGTCGCTACATTGCCGCGGCGGGCCGCGAGCGGCCCCGGGGGCGTGGCAGCTGGGGGATCACGCGCCCCGACGAGGTGGGGGAGTCGGATCTTCGTTGTTCCCTACGACCGAAGGCCTGGGCGCACGCCTGTCGACGGGAGTGGTGCCTCCCGACGAGCTCGGTGGGCACCAGGCGCCGCTCGGTAGGCTTCGTGCAGTCGCCGGGCTGCGCCGGATGGTGCGCAGCCCGTTCTTTCCGATCTGGCCGGCGACCGCGCTCCTCTTTGCCGTCTCTCCGCTCATCGATCCCGGGAGCCTGCGTGCGAGCGCGCTCACCTCCACCCTCCCGTTCGCTGCACTGCTGGCGATCGCCGGCATCGGTCAGACGCTCGTCATCCAGCAGCGCGGCCTCGACCTGTCGGTACCGGGCATGATCTCGCTCGCCACCATCATCATCACCAAAGCCCCGGATCAGCTCGACTCGCGCTTTGCGCTCGGCATCCTCCTGGTCATCCTCGCCTGTGTCCTGAGCGGTGCGCTCAGCGGCTTCGCGGTCACGAGGTTGCGCATCACGCCACTCGTCGCGACGCTCGGGGTGAACGCCCTGTTGCTCGGGACGATCCTGCAGATCACGAACGGGACCTCGACGAACGCACCGCCACCGGCCCTCGTCGGCTTCGCCTTCGGAAAGAGCGGCGGCATCCCCAACACCGCGGTCGTTGCCGCCGGGGTGGTCGGCGTCGTCGCGCTCTTCTTCCGCACGACGACGGTGGGCAGGCGATTCGTCGCCGTCGGGACCAACGCCGCCGCCAGCTACGTGGCGGGCATTCGGACCAACCCGTACGTCTTCATGACCTACGTGCTCGCGAGCCTCTTCTACGGCCTCGCGGCGATCTTGCTCGCAGGCTACGTCGGCACACCGGGGCTGTCGGCGGGCGACAACTACCTCCTCCCCACGATCACCGCCGTCGTCCTCGGGGGTGCGTCGCTCGCCGGCGGGTCGGGCAGCGCGGTGGGAACGGCGATCGGGGCGCTGTTCTTGACCCAGCTGCAACAGGACGTCTTCGGGGCCGGCGCACCGAGCTCGGTGCAGTACCTCATCCAGGCGGGGGTGATCGCGCTGGCGATGGCACTGCGGACGGCGCGGGCAGGGCAGCTCATCTCCGCGCTCGTGCACCGCGCTCGACGCCAGGGCCGTCCATCTGCCGCCCCGCTTCCTTGATGTTCCACGTCAGAACCGAGATCCAAGGAGGAACCCTATGAACCATCGCCAAACTGCCAAGCACCCCGACCGCCTGCGGCGACGGCTCACGAGCCGCCTCGTGCTGGCCTTGGCGATCGCGACGGGGGCGACCGCCGCCGTCGGGGCCGGTGCCAGCGCGTCGCACCGCCCGCACGCCAGCACGAAGGTGGTCACCGCCACAATGGCCTACGAGATCGCCCACGCCGGCCAGCTGAAAACGAACGCGTTCTGCGGCACCAAGCCGATCACGCTCGGGATCCTCGATGGCCTCGGGGTGAACGCCTGGTCGCAGTACTCGATGGCAGCCGTCCGCTCCGAGGCCGCGAAGTGCAAGAACGTCAAGCAAGTCGTCGAGATCGCCGACGGAAACCTACAGACGGCGATCTCCCAGATCAACTCGATGGTCTCCCAGGGCGTCAATGCCATGACGGTGATCCCCGACTTCGGCGCAGCAGAGCTTCCGGCGATCGAGGCGGCCACGCGGGCAGGGGTCAAGGTCGTTCCGTGGGCTGCGAACCCTGGCGGCAAGCCGGGCGTGGACTACGTCAGCTACGTCGACTGGGTTCCGGCGTATTCCGGCAGGCTGTTCGCCCACTGGATGGTGAACGCGCTGCACGGCAAGGGCAACGTGATCGTCCTCGGCGGCCCCGCCGGCAACCCGGTCTCGGCCAGCATGCTCGCTGGGGTGGTTGACGTCTTGAAGAGCCATCCCGGCATCCGCATTCTCACCGGAACGAAGAACTGGGCGGTCACGAACTGGGACCCGGCCACCGCGCAGCAGGTAACCGCCTCGCTGCTCGCGAAATACCCGACGATCAACGGCATCTTCTCCGACTACGGCACCGACGGGCTGTCGGCGCTCCACGCCTTCCAGGCGGCGAACCGCAAGTTGCCCGACCTCGCCGTCGCGGATGCCAACGGGCTCGGGTGCCTGTGGAAGCAGAACAAGAACACCAAGAACGCCTTTGCGCTCGCGACCGTCTCGACGCGCAACTGGCTCGGCCGGGTCGCGGCACGCAAGGCGATCGCCGCGGCCGAGGGTATCAAGGACACCGAGCCCAGCCTGTACGACCTGACGTTCTACGAGAACTCGCTTGCTGGCATGACCCCGCACTGCGCGCCCAAGCAACCGGCGGCGGCATACCTGTCCGACAGCATCGCCCCGAGCGTGCTCGCCAAGTGGGGCAAGCCCTGATCCGATGATCATGCCTAGCACCGTCACTGCCATCACGCTGCGCCTCGAAGGCATCGAGAAGTCATTCCCCGGCGTGCGCGCCCTGAAGCAGGTGACCTTCGAGGTCCGCGCCGGCGAAGTCCATGCGCTGGTTGGCGAGAACGGTGCAGGCAAGTCGACGCTGATGGCGGTGGCCGCCGGTGCGACCGCTCCCGACGCGGGAAGCGTCGAGATCGGCGGCCACCGCCTTGACCATGCCCACCCCGCGACTGCCCAGGCGTACGGCCTGACCGTCGTCTACCAGCACGCGTCGGTGCTCGACGACCTGAGCATCGCCGAGAACCTCCTCCTCGCCCTGCCACCGACGCGGCGCAGCGCCGAGCGCGGCGGGGAGCGTCTCGCCCGCGAGCAGCTCGCCGTGCTCGGTGCTGACCTCGATCCCCGGGCGCGCGTCGGCGAGCTCAGTGTCGCCGAACGCCAGCTCGTCGAGATCGCGAAGGCCCTCGTCCTGGACGCGAAGGTGCTCGTCCTGGACGAGCCGACGGAGTCGCTGACCGCGACCGAGGCCGAGCGCCTCTTCGGGCAGATCGCCCGGCTGCGCCAGCGCGGCTCGAGCGTGGTCTACATCTCGCACCGGCTCCCCGAGGTGCGGCGGATCGCGGACCGCATCACCGTCCTGCGCGACGGCGAGACCCAGGGCACGTTTCTTGCGGCGAGCGTCGGGGACAGCGAGCTGCTCCGGCTGATCGTCGGGCGCCCCGTCCAACAGGCATTCCCCGATAAGGCATCCACGCTCCCGCACACCCGCCCGGTCCTTGAGGTGCACGACCTCACTGGCCGGCGCCTTGACGGCGTCACGCTGTCCGCAGCGAGCGGGGAGATCGTCGGTCTTGCGGGGATCGAGGGCAACGGACAGCGCGAGGCGATCCGCGCCCTCGGTGGCCTTGGCCGCCACAGCGGGCAGGTGCGAGTGCTTGGCCAGCTCGCCGACACCCGCTCGCCCCGGCGGGCGCGCCAGTCCGCCATCCTCTATCTGCCGCGCGACCGCCATCGCGAGGGGATCCTCGCTCCGCTCTCGGTCCGCGAGAACCTGTCCCTGCTCACCCTGCGCGAGGTAGCGCGCCATGGGCTCCTGCGTCCGGCACGCGAGCTCAGTGTGGCCCGGCGCCAGATCTCGGATTTCGCCATCAAGGCCCCCTCGCCCGAGACCCCGGTCGCCGGGCTCTCGGGCGGCAACCAGCAAAAGGTGGTGATCGCCCGCACCTTGCTCGCCACTCCGGTCGTCCTGCTGGCCGACGAGCCCACGCGAGGCGTCGACGTCGGCGCCCGGATCGAGATCTACCGCCTGCTGCGCGAGATCGCGGCGCGCGGGGGGACCGTGCTCGTGGCCTCAGCGGACGCGCACGAGCTCCAGGGCCTGTGTGACCGCGTGCTCGTCTTCTCCCGCGGGCGCGTCGTGCGCGAGCTCTCCTCTGAGCACCTCAGTGAGGCCGCGATCACCGAGGCGGCGGTCACTGCCAACGTGCGCCACGATGCTCCCGCTGCCGACCCCTCGGCGCGCCAGCGCCGCCACCAGGGACGCCTCGCACGGGGCGACTCAGGCCCGAGCGCGGTCCTCGGACTGCTCGCCGTCGCGCTCGCCGTCGCGACGGGCAGCGGGCACCCTCTGTTTTTCAGCGCGCGGAGCATGTCGAGCATGCTCTTTTTGGCGGCGGCGAGCATCCTCGTCGCGTTCGGTCAGCTCGTCGCGCTCGTCGCCGGCAGCTTCGACCTCTCGGTCGGGCCGTTGATGGGACTCACGGTGGTGATCGTCTCGTTCTTCGCGACCACCGGAGCCGGCTATGGCGGCCTCGCGTTCGGCGCCCTCGTGGCGCTCGGAGTCGGTGCGGGGGTGGGTGCGCTCAACGCCACGCTGATCCGCTCGGTCCGCCTTGGGCCCGTGATCGCCACGCTCGTCACCTATACGGCGCTGCAGGGCGTGTCGCTCTTGTTGCGCCCTCAGCCCGCGGGTTCGCTCGACTTCTCGGTAACCGGAGGCATCGAGACGAGCTTCGGCGCAGTGCCGCTCGCCTTCCTCGTCGTGGTCGCCATCGCGATTGGCGCCGAGTTCTGGCTGCGCCGACGCCATGGCGGCCGCACCCTTCGCGCCGTCGGCTCCGACGAGGTGCGCGCCTTTCGCGTCGGCGCTCCGGTGGGGCGCACGCTGTTGCTGGCACAGGTCGTCTGCTCGCTGTTCGCCGTGGCGGCGGGGATCTTGCTCGCCGCCCAGGTCGGCATCGGCGACCCGTCGCTCGGCACGGACTACACCCTCACCTCGCTTGCCGCCGCGGTCCTCGGCGGCGCGAGCATCTTCGGTGGGCGCGGGTCGTTCGTCGGCGCCTTGCTCGGCGCGCTGTTGCTCCAAGAGATCACGACGGCGACCAACTTCTTGGGCCTTGCCCAGGCGTGGCAGCAATGGCTGCCCGGCGCCCTCATCCTCCTCGGCGCCGCCGTCTACTCCAAGATGCGCGCCACACGAGCCGAGCACGCCGGGGTGGCCACATGAGCACAGGGAATCGTTCAGTGGCACTTGACGCGTGCCGCGTGCCCGGATAGGAAGCACGAGGGGTCGACGGTGCGACCGCGCGCTAGCGACGAAGGGGGACAGCGATGACCTACAACTTTCGCGACAAGATCGCCGTGGTGACCGGTGCGAGCTCCGGCGTCGGCGCCGCAGCGGCGCGAGCACTCGCCGAGGCAGGAGCCGACGTCGTCGTCGTCGGACGCGACCGCGACCGGCTGGCTTGGACCGCCAAGGCGGTCGAAGCCACAGGCCGGCGCGTCGAGCTCGTCTGTGGTGACCTCGCCGACGACGGCACGCTCGAGGCCGCGACGAGCACCGCCGCCGGGCTGGGTGGCGTGGATGCCCTCCTGCACTGCGCCGCGCTCTTTGAGACCGGCAACCTGGCGGCCGCCGAGGTCACCAGCATCGATCGTATGTGGCGCGTCAACGCTCGCGCTCCGATGTTGCTCACCCGCGCCCTGCTGCCCCACCTGCACGATGGTGCCGCCATCGTCTTTTGCTCCTCCACCGTTGCGCACAAAGGGTTTCCGGGATGTGCCGCGTACTCAGCCACCAAGGGGGCGATCGAAGCGTTCTCCCGCGCGCTCGCCATCGAGCTCGCGCCGCGCGTCCGGGTCAACGTGCTCGCGCCGGGGTTCATCGACACGCCCATGCTCACCAATCAGTACGCCGAGGCCCCCCAGCTCGGCGCCTGGGTGACCGAGCAGACGCCGCTCAAGTTCATCGGCAGTGCCGAGGACCTCGCCCAGAGCTTGTTGATGCTGGCGTGCCCGGAGGCGAGCCGCTACATCACCGGCACGACGCTGATATGCGACGGTGGCTGGGTGGCGCGCGGCTGAGCCCACCGTCGCGAGGAAGGCGCGCTGAGCAGCCTGCATCGGCGCGACCCACGCTTCGGACCCCTCGAGGCACCCGTTTCCTCGTGACGCCTACGCGGGCACAGGGTGCCGCGGCGCTTCGGCGCGGCCAAAGGGGCCGTTCTCCTCTTGCCGCCGATGCAGGCGGCGTCGCATGGTGGCCCCATGGGCGCTGCCCCCCGCACAGCAGGGCGGCCGGAGGCTCTGGCCCGTCCCCACCGGATTGACCTCGTCCACGCCTGCCGGTGGTATGGGACGGGCACAGGAGCCGTCAAGGCGATCGACGACGTCAACTTGCACGTTGATGCTGCGGCTTTCGTCGTCGTGCTCGGCCCGTCGGGCTCTGGCAAGACCACGCTGCTCAACCTAATCGGCGCCCTTGACACGCCGACGAGCGGAAGCGTGCGGCTCGCAGGCTATGAGCTGACGAATGCGACGCAGCCCGAGCGCTCCCGGATCCGGCGGAGCACGGTCAGCTTCGTGTTTCAGAGCTTCAACCTCTTCCCCGCCCTGACCGCGCTCGAGAACATCCAATTCGGCGCCGACATCGCCGGTCGGCCGCATGCTCGTGAGGTCGCCCTAGCCGCGCTCGCCGATGTCGGCCTCGCCGAGCGGGCTGGGCACTTCCCCCACGAGCTGTCGGGCGGCGAGCAGCAACGTGTGGCGATCGCGCGAGCGCTCGCGACCGAGAACCCGATCCTGCTCGCCGACGAGCCCACCGGCGAGCTGGACTTCCGCACCGGCGTGCAGATCCTCGAACTGCTCCGCGCCCAATCCGATGCCGGGTCGACGGTGCTCGTCGTCACCCACAATCGCGAGATCTCGCGCATGTCCGACCGCGTGATCGAGCTCTCGAGCGGCCATCTCGTCGCCGACGGCCCACCTGCGGGTGGTCGGGCACACGTCGCGTCGCTGCGCTGGTGACGTGCGCAACCGCTCGCTCTTGGTGCGCTGGTCGGGGCGCGACCTGCGGGCACGCTGGCTGCAGGTCGGCGCCCTCGCGCTGGTGATCGCCCTCGGCACGGGGACCTACGCCTCCTTGCTGAGCACCTCGCCGTGGCGGCGCCAGTCGAACGATGCCAGCTTCGCGCTGTTGCACGTGCACTCGCTCGAGGTCGCGCTCGCCGCCGGCTCAACGGCCCCCCAAGGACGCCTGCGCCATCTGATCCAGGCGCTCCCGGACGCCCACCTCCTCACCGGGCTGCGCGAGCGCCTCGTGCTTCCCACCCAGGTGGAGATCCGCCGCCTCTTGGTGCCCGGTGAGATCGTCGGGGCGGGACCGCCGCGTGGTGTGGCCGTCGACGGCGTCGCCATCGCTCAGGGCGCCGCCGTTTCGGCCGCTCGCGACGGTCGCGCCCGAACGCCTCCTGCGGTCGTGCTCGACCTCGGCTTCGCCCGCAAGCACGGCCTCGCCCCGAAGGGCATCGCACGGGTCGCCGGAGGCCGCGTCGTGCGCTACGTCGGCCTTGGCCAGTCGCCCGAGTACTTCGTCGCGACCGCCGGCGCGGCGGGCGTCCCCTTCGTCAGCCAGGCGAGCTATGCCCCGCTGTTCACCTCGCTCGCCGAGGCACAGCGCATCGCCGATGCGCCGGGGCGCGTCAACAACGCCGTGATGACGCTGCGCGCCGGGGCGCCGCTCACGCCCATTGCTACCGAGCTGCGCCGCAGGCTCGCGACCGCCTCACCCGCGCTCGCCGCGACCGTGACGACACGCGATCAGCTCGCCTCCTACAACTTGTTGTACGCCGACATCAACAGCGACGAGAAGCTCTGGCGGGTGATCGCGCTCCTGGTGCTCGCCGGCGCCGCCTTCGCCACCGTGAACCTCACGACCAGGGTGGTCGAGGCCGAGCGCCGCGAGATGGGCATCGCGATGGCGCTCGGCGCCCGACCGGGACTGATCGCCACCCGCCCACTGTTGTTCGCGGCGGCGGTCTCTTTGATCGGTGTCGTGCTCGGTGTCGTGGTTGGCGAGCTCGTCGACCTCCCCCTCGCCGGTCTCTTCGAGCGTCTTCAGCCGCTGCCGATCTGGCGCACGCCCTTCCAGCCCGGCATCTTCGCCCAATCGGCGGCCATCGGCTTCGTCCTGCCCTTCGTCGCAGCGATCTGGCCGGTCTGGCGCGCGGTGCGCGTCCAGCCGATCGACGCGATCCGCGCCGGCCACCTCGCGCCGCGCCGAACCGCACCCGCGCCCCTCATCCGGGCGCTGCGTGTGCCCGGACCGGGCTATCGCGAGATTCCCCTCCGCGACGCCCTGCGAACCCCGCGGCGCTCATTGCTCACCCTCGCCGGGATCGCCGCCACGATCGCCACGCTCGTCACGATCCTCGGGCTGATCGACACGTTCCGCGCCACGCTCGAGCGCACCTCCGCCGAGCTGCTGCACGCCGCCCCCGACCGGGTGAGCGTGACGCTGTCCGCCTGGGTCCCCCGCGACGGCGAGCTCGTCGCGACGGTGCGCGCCCGGTCACCCGCGGGGCAAGTGGTCGGCGGGCTCACCTTCGGCGCCCGCCTGCTCGACTCGGACCACGCCGTCCCCGTGACCATCGAGTCGCTGGCGGCGTCGGCGCCCTGGCGGCCACGGCTGTTGGCCGGCCGGCTCGGTCCGGGGCTCGTCATCTCCGAGAAGGCGGCCGCTGAGCTCGGCGTGGACGTCGGCGCCATGGTGATGCTCGAGCACCCCCGCGCCGTTGCCGGCGGGATGCAGATCGCGCGCGATGCAGTGCGCGTCGCCGGCATCGAGGCGAACCCGCTGCGGGCGCTCGCCTATCTCGGCGAGCACGAGGCGGCGAGCCTCCTCGATGAACCGTTGCGCATCAACGCGCTCACCGTTGTCCCCAAGCCAGGCGTGACCGATCTGAGGCTCCAGCGCACCCTGCTCAACGTCCCGGGGATCTCCTCCACCCAGTCGATCCGCGCCACGCTCACCGCCGTGGACGCCAGCCTCGACCAATTCCGCAGCATCTTGAATTTGACCTCAGGGGTGGCGCTCCTCCTCGTCGTGTCGATCGCCTTCAACACCGCCACCATCGGCACGGACGAACGGGCGCGCGAGCACGCGACGATGATCGCCTTCGGGCTGCCGGTGCGCTCGGTGCTTGGCATCGGAGTCGTTGAGTCCTTGCTCGTCGGCTCGATCGGCACCCTGGTCGGGATCGGGGTCGGCGAGGGCCTGATCGAGTGGCTGACGCGGACCACCGTGGCCGACGTGCTGCCCGAGGTGGCGATCTCTGCGGCGCTATCGATCCCGAGCGTGCTCGGCGCGCTCGGGATCGGGATTGGTGCCGTCGCGCTCGCTCCCGTGCTCACCACCCGGAGGATCCTTCACCTCGATGTTCCTTCGACCCTTCGGGTCGTCGAATGAGCGCCGTCTCGGCCTGCCGCGTCGGCCCCGGCGGCCCCAAGGCCGGCCAAGGGGCCCCGCAGCGCCCAACACGAAAGCTTCATCGTGGCGATGGTCGAACCTTGATGCGAGTGGCGTGCAATGTCATTGCACGACAAGTCGTGCAAGGAGGTGGACAAGATGAGGAGAGGACTTCGCTACGGCATCGTTGCTTCCGGGCTCGCCGCGATGTCGCTCGTGCCCGTTGGCGTCGCCAGCGCCGCGAGCGTGACCGGCACCAGCCCCGGCCCGGGCACCTGCACCGGCGACCAGCAGCGCCTGCATCTTCGCGACGGCACCGGCGGGCGCGCCCTGCACGGCGCCGTGGCGCCGCGCGCGTCGGCCGCGGTCCCCGGCGGGTACCACCACGCGTCCGGTCCCACCGACGGGACACGGACCGGCGTGCGGCCGCTCGATGGCACAGGAAGCCAGTGGCACTGGCTGCGGTGAACATCGTTGATCAGTCCGCCGGGCCCCGCCTTTGGGCGGGGCCCGGCCGGCAGGGAGGAGGGACGATGGATCCTGAACCGGTCGTGCTCCTCGTCGACGACGAGGACAAGATCCGCCAGGTCGCTCGCGCCTACCTCGAGGCGGACGGCTTCGTCGTCCTCGAAGCCGCGACCGGCGAGGCCGCGCTTGCCGCCGCAGAGCGCCTGCCGCCCGACGTGATCGTGCTCGACCTCATGCTTCCTGGCCTTGATGGCCTCGAGGTCCTGCGCCGGCTGCGGGAGCGCTCGTCGGTCTACGTCATCGTCCTCTCGGCGCGCACCGAGGAGGTCGACAAGCTGCTCGGTCTCTCGCTCGGCGCCGATGACTATGTGACCAAGCCCTTCAGCCCCCGAGAGCTCTCGGCCCGGGTCCGCGCCGTGCTGCGTCGCCGGCGCCAGCCGAGCGGTGGCGAGGAGGAGATCATCGAGCTCGGTGCGCTGCACATCGATCGCGGACGTCGCGAGGTCCGGCGCGACGGCCAGCCGATCGTGCTCTCGGCACTCGAGTTCGACCTCTTGTGCGCACTGGCGTCATCGCCCGGGCGAGTCTTCACGCGGCGCCAGCTGCTCGAGCAGGTGTGGGGCTATGACTTCTTCGGCGACGAGCGAGTCGTCGACGTCCACATCTCCAGCCTCCGCCGCGCCCTTGGCGACGACGCCGAGGCGCCCCAGGCGATCGGCACGGTGCGTGGCGTCGGCTACCGCCTCGTCGAGCCGGGGCGGCCGTGAGCGCGCGCCACCGCCCCACACTGCGGGCCCGCCTGGTCGGCTCCTACGCGCTCGTGATCTTGATCGGTGCCACGACGGTCGTCCTCGCCGTGCGGCTCCTCGACCCCTATCTCCTCGGCCGGGATCTCGGGCGACAGGGTCGAGGGCTCGGGCTTGGGCGCGCCGGTGCCAACGCGATCCCCCACGCCACCTTGGTCTCCGCGCTCAACTGGTCGCTGCTGATCGGCGTCGGCGCAGCGCTGTGCGTCGCCGCGCTCATCGCCACGCTCGCCGTCCGCCACATCCTCCGCCCGCTCGACGCCGTGCGCGCGGCGGCCCGGCGCCTTGCGGCCGGGCACTTCGACGAGCGGGTCCGCCCGCCGAGCGAGCCCGAGCTCGCCGCGCTCGCCGAGGACGTGAACGGCCTGGCGGCGGCGCTGGCAGCGACCGAGCGCCGGCGCACGCGCCTCATCGGCGACCTCGCCCACGAGCTGCGGACACCCGTCACCACGCTGCGCGGGATGCTCGAAGGGGCGCTCGACGGGGTCATCGCCCCCGACGGCCCGATGCTCGCGTCCGCCCTCGAGGAGACCGGGCGCCTGGAGCGGTTGAGCGGCGACCTCGCCGCGCTCTCGCGCGCCGAAGAGGGCGCGCTCAGCTTGCGGCGTGCGCCCGTCGACCTCACCACGCTTGCCGACAAGGCGGCGCGGCGCCTCGCCCCCCAGTTCGAGGACAAGGGCGTGAGCCTGCACGTGCACGCCGCATCTGCAACCGTGGTGGACGCCGACGCCGAGCGACTCGTGCAGGTCGTGACGAACCTGCTCGGCAACGCCCTCCGGGCGACGCCTGCTGAAGGGGTCGTCGAGGTGGCGGTGCGACGGGCCGCCACGGGCGCGACGCTCACGGTCCGCGACAGCGGGATCGGCCTCACGAGCGAGGACCTCGCCCATGTCTTCGAGCGCTTCTGGCGGGGGTCGAACCCCGGCGGGCCGGGCACCGGGATCGGCCTCACGATCGCCCGCGCCATCACCGAGGCGCACGGTGGCAGCCTCACCGCCACCTCATCGGGCCCGGGACACGGGGCATGCTTCTCCCTGGAGCTCCCCTTGAGCCCACGCGCGCCCGGCGCGCCCTAAAGCCCTCCCTCAGACGCGGCGCACGAGGAGGTCGACGGGGACGTCGCGCGCCGGTACGACCGCTGTGACCGGGGCAGCACTCGCCCGCAACGCAGTGACGAAGCGACCGACGTCGCCGAGGTTGTCCCCCATCGCGTCGTAGTGCATCGGGATCACATAGCGCGACCCGACCTCGGCGCACAGCCACGCCGCCTCGTCCTCATTGAGGTTGCCGACGCAACCCGTGCGCTCACGCATGAAGTCGCGGCCGTTGATCGGCAGCAGCATCACGTCCGGCTCGAGCGCCCGCAAGATCTCGGCCATCTCGGGGTATGCGAGGGTGTCGCCCGAGTGGTACACGCGCACACCGCCGAGCTCGACGACGTAGCCGAGGTAGCGGACCGCGCCGGACGCGTCGGTGGCGTGGTTGAAGCCGTACGCGACGGGCTCGTCGCCGCCCCGGCCGTGGTAGGCGGGGACGGGACGGACGACGACGCCACCGCGCTCGAGCGCACGCGCCGGCTCGGCGCCGAGCAACACGGCCGCCTCGATGCCGGCGCTCGCCGCGGCGCTGCGCACGGGCGCGGGCACGATCACGGCCGGACGCACCCCCGTCTCGGCGAGCTGGACTAGGAAAGGCACATCGAGGTGGTCCTCGTGCTCATGGGTGCACAGCACGACGGTGGTGCGAGCGAGCGCTCCCCAGTCGGGCCGCGGTGCATAGGCGCGCCCAGGGTGGGGCGAGAAGAACGGATCGATCAGCACCTGCTCCTCCCCCGCCTGCAGCTGGAAGCCCGCCTGGCCGAGCCAGGTGATCCGTAGCTCGCCGCGCCCGCTGCCCGCGCCCGCTCCGCCCTGCTCGACCATGCCGTGACTCCCTCGCCGCCTGCCGCTTGCTGCTGCACTATTCCACGACGGGCCCGAGCCGGCGCGCTCGAGTCCACGGCTAGCGCGGGCGGAGCGAATCAGCGCGCGTCGATCAGCGCGCGGGTCGATCAGCGCGCGGGTCGATCAGCGCGCGGGTCGATCAGCGCGCGGGGCGATCAGCGCGCGGGCCACGTCGACCGGGATCCCGACGGCGTTCGAGGACGAGGGTGCCGATGCTGCCCTGGGCGGCGCGCGCCGCGACTGGGTCGGCGCCCCGGCCCCGCAGCACGTAGGCGAGGGCGACAGCGACCAGCATGCCGATCACCGGTCCGACGAGGTACACCCAGCAGTATCGGTACGAGCCGAGCAGGACCTCGGGGGCGAGCGAGCGGACGGGGTTCATCGACGCACCGCTCACCGGGCTCGCCCACATGCCGGCGAGCGCCAGGTAGCCCGCCACGGCGAGCGCCGAGAGCGGACCGACGTTCTGCGCGCCCGAGGCGGTGCCGAGGATGGTGGTGATGAGCCCGAAGGTGAGGACGGCCTCGATCAGCATCGCCCGCACATCGCCGCTGTGGGCACCCGGCACCGTCGCGCCGAGCATGGCGACCTTGCCGAACATCGCCCATAGGAACGCGCACGCCCCGAGCGCGCCGGCGAACTGGGCGAAGAGGTAGGCAGGGACGCGGCGCCAGGGGAACTCCCGGCGCAGCGCGAAGGCGACGCTCACGACCGGATTGAGATGCGCGCCCGACACGGCTCCGATCGCGAGGATCACCGCCATCACCATCAACGCCGGAGCGACGACGGCGGCAAGCCGGGTCACCGCCCCACCGCTCACCACACCGACGACCGTCGAGCCGGCTGCCACAAGGACGAGGAGGAAGGTGCCGACCACTTCGGCGATCAACCGGCGCCATTCATACGCGAGGTTGGAGAAGTCCCCCATCCAGGGCGCGCCGTCACCGAACAGCGCCCGGGCGAGGGCCGGCGACACCTCCCGCACGCGATCCGCGCCCTCGTCCCCTCGGCGCTCGCCTGGGCCGCTCACGGCCACCGCGGCGCCCGGGCGCCCCTTCGGGTCACCCCGGTCTCGCCAGGGCGGTCCGCCGCCACAGTCCGACACGACGCGTGCCCCATCGCTCCGACCTCCCTCGCGCTGAGGATCCACCCGAGACGCACGCCACCGCTAGGGTCCAACGTCACTGGCCGCAGCCACCCGCGTCGGACCACCGTCGACGCACCGGGTCCGAGCTGCTACAAACAGCCCCGTGCGGGGCTTCCTCCTCATGACGGCCACGTTGCTCCTCGCCATCGGAATCGGGGTGGCGGCCTGCGCGGCGGGCCCGGGTGCCCCGGACTACCGCTTTGGTGAGATCCAGGCGTCCGTGCACTTCCCTCGCCCCGCGCACCGCATGGCCGTCGCGGGCAAGGACGGCACCTTGGTCGCCTGGACGGTCGTCGAGCCGCACCAGTCCGACGAGCTCGCGATGGTCTCGATCGCGCCGGGACGGAACGAGCGAGCCGCAGCGAGCCGTTTGGCTCGCGAGTTGCTGACACACCATCCCCATGGGCTCCTTGCGGGCTGGACCGGCTATGCGCCACTCGCCACCGCGACCAGTTGCGGCGCGACCCATACCACCGTGCTCGTCGGCGGGCATCGGGCCGACGAGGTGATGCTGCCGATCGGCGCGAGCGCCGTCTTACGCCCGCCGTGCTGGGGCTCGCTCTCGATGCGATCGGGCTCGCTCGACCTCTATGCCTCCGCGTCCGGAACCAAGCAGGACGTCGACGCGTTCCTCGCGGGCCTGCGCATCATCGAGCTCGGGCGATAGGGCAGCTCCGCAGCTCACCTGCCCATCGCGCCGTGGCGGGGACCATAAGGCCGCGGGCGCGAGTTGCCGGTGGCCGAGCGGGCTCAGCTCGGGTTGGGGTCGAAGACCATGCCGGGGGGGCCGAGGTGCTCGGGCGGCGTGCGGACCTGTCGGAGGTTGCTGAGCGCGGTCGCGAGCACCGAGCAGGCGGCGACGGCGGCGATCAGCCACAGGGTCGGACGGTCTCCGAGCGCCCCGGCGAGCACGCCGCCGAGGAACGAGCCGAGCGGCATCGCCCCCATCACGAAGAACTTCATGGTCGCCGTCATCCTCGCCGTGAGTGCCGCCGGCGTGATCGCGAGGCGCAGGCTCAGCTGGTTCACCATGTACAAGGGCGAGCCGAGTGCCCGGAAGAACCAGCCCGCAACGAGCACCGCCATTGCGTCGCCGACGCGGGCGAAGGGAAGGATCGCCGGACCGAGCCCCCCGAGGGTCGCGCCGAGCAGCATCGTCCGGCCGACGCCGAGCCGGCTGGTGACCATGCGAACCAACGGCGCGCCGATGAGGTAGCCGACGTTGCCCATGAAAAAGACGAGGCCGATCGTGCCCGCCGAGTAGTGCAGCACGCGCGCCTCGAAGAGGACGAGCACCACGTTGAGCGCCGTGCCGACGAAGTTCCAGGCGCCGGTCCCGACCGCGATCCAGCGGAGCAGGTCGTGGCGCGTGACGTAGGCGACTCCCTCGACGACCCGGCGGAGCATCCCGGCATCGTCATCGCCCGAATGGCGTGCCGGCTCGGGTGCTTTGATCGAGCGCACCGACAGGCCGGCCACGATGAAGCCGAAGGCGTCGGCGAGCAGGGCGAGCGGAGCCGAGAGCACGTGGACCAAGACGCCGGCGAGACCGGGGCCGAACAGCTGAGACCCCGAGTTCGCGATGGTGAGGCGAGAGCTCGCCTCGTGCAACCGAGAGGTGCCCACCAGCGAGGGGAGGTAGGTCTGCCAGGCGATGTCATAGAAGGTGGACAGCAGCCCGACGAGCAGGGCGACGACGTCGAGCACCTCGATGTTCACCCGATGGAACGCCCAGAGCACCGGCACCGACGTCAGCACGCAGGCGCGGATCAACGCCGAGAGGGTGAGCAGCGGCTTGAGGCGAACGCGCTCGATGTAGGCGCCGGCCGGCAGCCCGACGAGCAGATAGGGCAACGTCCCGAGCGCCGACAGCGTGCCGACCTGGAGCGGGCTGGCGTGCAGGCCAAGGATGGCGACGAGTGGCAGCGCGAGCAACGACACCTGCTGGCCGAGCCCGGAACTGCTCGCGCTGAGGAAGAGCCTCTGGAAATCGGCGACCCGCATGAGCGGTCTTGCTGGCGCGCCTGGGGCGTCGGGCAGATCTCCCGTCCAGACGTCCCGCTCCGCACTCACGCCAATCGTCCCAATCCGAGCTTCTTTCGCCCAGTCTAGAGCCAACCGAACGAGCGCGAGTCGGCTTGAGGCGAACGAACGGACGGATTCGGCCACTTCCAAGGCATTTGGCGGACGTCTGGTGGTCACGATCCGCGGAGCGCCGGGATGATGCGGCGATCATCAGCAGAAATCTAAGGATTCTCGACGCGCGCCAAGGAATGTTCGCGCGCCGCGTGCTGATGTTCTGCAGATTTGTTCGCGCCGCCACCGAGCACACCTGTCCGGGCGCCCGGGCGGCCAGCCGATCGCCGCGCCCAGGACGCTTCGCCGTCGGCTAGCGCCCGCCGTCCAAGGAGATGGAAAAGGCGGCTCAGCTGCCGGGAGGGATCGCGGCTCGCGGCGAACCGCTCGACCGCGGCCACCCCCTTGAGGTCGTCGCTCGAAAACGGCGACCCGGCACGCTCGGCCAGATCTGAGAACAGCCACAACCGGTGCCACGCCTCGGGCGCGACGCCAGCGCCGAGCGGAGACTGGAGAGCCCCTCGACGGTGTCGGCGCGCGTGCCGACGCCGAGCACGCCGCGCCCGTGTCGGGCGTCGAAGCCGGCGACCGCGTCCGACCAGCGCCGCTCGAGGGCTGGACGCACCGCCATCGTCACCGCGTTCAGCGCGGCGAGCGAGGCGACGCCGCCGGGCGCCGCGCACGCCCTGATCGATGCGATTAGGGGGGCGTCGGCGAGCTACATCACCACCCCGTGGCACAGCACGCCGTCGAAGGCGCGCTCGCCGCAACGCACCGACACCTCCTCGCCGCGGCCTTCGATCAGAGTGACGCGCCGACGCACCGCTTTGGCCTCGTTGGCGAGCCGTTGCTCGGCACGCTCGATCATCGCCGGAGAGAAGTCGAGGATCGTCACCTCGCAGCCAATGCGGGGCCACTGGCCAGGACTGGTGTCCGGTGCCCACCGCCATCGAGGATCGCCGCAGGCAGCACCGGGAAGTGGGCCAGCGGCTGCTCGTGGATGACCTGGGTGCGCGAGCCCCTTCACCGTCGCATCGGCACCTCGACGAAAGGATCGGCGAGAAGCGACCAGGGACCGCGCGCCGCCTCAGCGCGCCGAGGCCAGCGCGCCGCGTCCAGTCTCGCTCGCTGGACAGCGAGGTGGGGAACGAACAGGCTTGCCCCATCTCGGCGCACTCGACAAAGGACGGCACCCATGGCGGCCTACGTGATCTTCCAGGCGGACATCACCGATCAAGAGCAGTACGACCGCTACCGGGCCGCCACCCCGGCGACGATTGCGGCGGCAGGAGGGCGCTTCATCGCGCGCGGCGGGGCGATCACGGTCCTTGAGGGCGACGCTCCGGCGGGTCGGACGGTCATCGTGGAGTTCCCCGATCGAGGCGCCGCGCTCGACTGGTACCACGGCGAGGCCTACCGCACCGCACGCGCCCTGCGGGTCAACGCGGCCAACGGGCGCATGTACATCGTCGACGGAGTCGACTGATCAGCCCGCCGGCACCGTTTCGGCGCGCTCGGGCTTATGCCCGCGCGCTCAGCGACGGGCCGCCAGCCTCGCCACGTCGTCGCTTGCCAGCCACTCCGCAAAGCTCGGGCCCACCCGCCTCGCATCGTCGCTCGGCAGCAACGCCGTCTCCGGCCCGTCGCTTCCGACCGGCTCGATCTCCACATCCCAGCCAAATTGCTGCGCGAAGCATCGAGCGAGCGCGACGAGGCGGCCCGGCGACGTCGCGCGCCCGCTCGCCGGGTGGGGACTCGGCCGTCTCGAGGAGGATCTCGCCCACCATGCGCGCCGCGACCGTCTGGACGAGGACGTCGCCGAGGCGAATGGGCGGACGCTGGCGCTCGCTCATCTGGGCGGGGACTCGTGGAACTGGGTCGTCCGCGCGACCGACGCCGAGAGGGGCCCTTCGAGGGCGGCGCGCTCATGCGCGAGCTTGGCGGCGTAGTAGCCACGGCGCGCCCCGTCGATCCCGACGATCGACAAGACGACGAGGTGGCGGACGCCGGCGCGCTTGCCGAGGCGCATGAGATTGCTCGTGGAGGCCACGAAGAACTCCGTCACGAGCACCTCGTCGGTCGTCCCTGCGTTGGTCGCGTCGATGACCACGTCGACTCCGGCGAGCGTGGCCGCCAAGCCGTCCCCGCTGCGCGCGTCTACCCCGACCGCGCGCGACACCACGACCACCTCGTGACCAGCCGCGCTGGCGGCCTGCAGGGCGTAGCTCCCCGCCGCGCCGATGCCACCGGCGATCACAACCCGCATCGTTCCCCGGACCTGGTGTCACCCCGCGCGCCGATTGTCGCCTGGCCGACCCGCCGCCATGATGGTGCCGTGCGGACCGGAAGGCTCGAGGCGTTCAGCGACGCCGTCGTCGCCATCTTGATCACCATCATGGTGCTCGAGCTCAAGATCCCGCGCGGGGCGAGCTTGCACGCGCTGCGCCCCCTGTTGCCGATCTGCCTCACGTACCTGCTGAGCTTCGTCTACCTCGGCATCTACTGGAACAACCACCACCACATGCTCCAGGTGACCGAGCACGTCAACGGCACGATCCTGTGGGCGAACCTCCACCTATTGTTCTGGCTGTCCCTCGTTCCCTTCACCACGGGCTGGATGGGCGAGAACGGCTTCGCGACGCTGCCGACGGCTGCCTACGGCACGGTCCTGCTGCTCAGCGCCATCGCCTACTTCATCCTCCAGTCGGCGATCATTGCCGAGCAGGGCCCGCGCTCGAAGCTGCGTGTGGCGGTCGGAAAGGACTGGAAGGGCAAGGCGTCTCCAGTGATCTACCTTGCCGCGATCGGCCTGACCTTTGCCGAGCGCTGGATCGGGCTCGGGCTGTACGTGCTCGTCGCGCTGATCTGGCTGGTGCCGGACCGGCGCATGGAGCGGGTGCTCGCACCGTCCACCGAGCCCTAGCGCGAACCGCCCGAGCGCTTCGCTTCGCGCCGCGACACGCTCGCCGCGCGAAGGGGCGCGGCGCCGAGCCTCAGGTGCGCGTGGCGCCGCGATTGAGCTCGACCGCTTCCTGGATGAGCCGTCCGAACGCGGCAAGATCGATCTCGTCCCCCTCGAAGAGGTCGATGGCCCGGCGCAGGTTGCCGCCGAGGCTGGCGTTGAAGAGGTGGTCAGGGTCCTCGAGCGACGCGCCCTTGGCGAAGGTGAGCTTGACGTGGTCCTTATAGACCTCGCCGGTGCAGAGCATGCCGCCGTCGGACCACACCGGCACCCCGTCGGGGTTCGAGGGCTTCTTCCACTTCAGCGCCTCGTCGACCTGTGGATCGGCCTGGCGGATCGCCGCCCGTAGCCGGGAGAGCATCGCTCCGCGCCAGTCATCGAGGCCGGTGAGCAGCTCGTCGATCACGGCCGACACGTCCTCTCCCACGGCTCCGCCTCCCGCCCGCTGGTGCCGCTAGGGCTCGACGAGAACCTTCAGGCCCTCGCGCGCCGCCGCCGTCTTGAACGCCTCGTCGATCCGCTCGAGGGGGAAGCGGTGTGACACCAGCCAGTCGAGCTCGATGAGGCCGCGCTGGACCATGTCGATCGCCCGGGGGTAGGCCTCGTTCATCCGGCGCACCAGGCGAATGGTCAGCCCCTTGCGCCGGGCAGCAGAGGCCGGCAGTGTCGTGTGGTCGACATTGGGGATGCCAGCGAGCACGAGGTTGCCGCCGGGGCGCACGAGCTCGACGCTCTCGGCCACCGCGTCGTCGGGCCCAACGGCCTCGAAGACGACGTCGAACTCATCGGCGCGCCCCGCGACCTCCTCGGGGCTGAGCACGATCTCGGCGCCGCAGCGCTCGGCCGCCTCGCGCCGGTGCGCGAGCGGCTCGACGGCGACGAGGCGCCCCGCGCCACCGGCCCGGCAGGCCTGCAGCACCATCAGCCCGATCGGCCCGCAGCCGACGACGGCGACCGAGCTGTTGAGGCGCACGTGGCCGAGGTCGAAGGCGTGCAGCGCGACCCCGAGCGGCTCCAAGAGCGCGGCGGTTGCCGGCGTGAAGCCCTCGGGGAGCACGTGGAGGAGCTCGGTCGGCCAGGCGACGTACTCGCGCAGGCCGCCGTCGGTGCCGCCGTGGCCGGCGAAGCGAACCTTCGGGCAGAGGTTGAAGTAGCCCTCGCGGCAGCGCTCGCACGTCCCACAGGGGATCGCAGGGTCGACGGCGACGAGCTTGCCGTCGAGCGGCCCGCCCTCGACGCGCCCGCCGAACTCGTGGCCGAGCACGAGCGGGTGGCTGAGGACGGCGTCGCCGATGCTGCCCTCACCGAACCAGTGCAGATCCGACCCGCACAGGCCCACGCCGAGCACCCGCACCAGGCTCTCGCCCGCTCCGGGGTCGGGGACCGCCTCGTCTTCGAACGGCGAGACGTGACCGGCGGAGCTGAGACGCGCTGTGTTCATTGGGACCGCTGCTCCTTTGCTGACGCACGCGGCGTACTAAGCCGCGTCCACCTTCATAATGCGCTGGTCGATGCCGTCGCCACTTTGGCGGGGCTCCTTTGGTCGAGGAGACCCCGCTCACCGGCAAAGTCCGCGCGCCGCGCTCGCTCGCCCGCTCGTCTCGGCGCCACGCAGCGCGATCGGCATGCGAGCGCGAGCGAGCCGTCGAGCGAATCGACTCCACGGGACCGCTCCGTCGCCCCCTGGGGGGAAGGCTGCGTCGAGCGGTTCGGCTACCGCGGTGCGCCGGGGACCGGCACGAGGGGCGGCCCGGTGACCGGCCAGCCCGAGGGCGTCCACAGCAGGCGGCGAACCTGCAGCCACGGGTCGCCGTGGTTCCACGCGTCGTAGTAGTGGTAGTCGAACAGGTCGCCACCAGGACCCGTGGTGACCGAGCCGGACCCCGGACCGATCATGCCCCGGGAGCTTCCGAGCAACTCCATTCCGCCGCCTGCGCTCATCGGCCGGCCGCGCGGATCGACATAGGGACCGGTGATGGAGCGTGAACGCCCCACGATCACCTCATAGGTGCTCCCGATGCCCGAGCAGCACGTGCCTCGCGAGACGAACAGGTAGTAGTCACGGCCGTGGTGGACGACATAGGCGCCCTCTTCGGGATCTGGAGGCGCCGCCTGTGCCAACGAGTAGAGCCGAGCGGCCCGAGAGGAGGGCTTGCCCGTCGCCGCGTCGAGCGCGAGCAGCTTGATCCCGCTCCAGAACGAGCCGAAGACCAGCCACTTCGAGCCGCCAGCTCCCGAGATCAGCGCCGGATCGATCGCGTTGTAATCGTCGCTCGAGTTCGAGGCGTAGACCTCGCCGCGGTCGGTCCAGTGGTAGCCCTTGGCGTGCGGATCCAAAGTGGGGCTCGTCGCCAAGGCGATGAGGGAGTGATTCGAGCCGAACGAGGAAGCCGCGTAGTAGAGGTGGTAGCGACCGCCGAAATAGGAGATGTCCGGCGCCCACAGGTTCGGGATCGGTCCGAGGCGGTCGGTGATCCACGCTGGGATCGACGAGAACACGGTGCCGACGAGTTTCCAGCTCCGCAGGTTCGTCGAGGTTCGGATCTGGATGTCCCCGCCGTTCACGGCGCCATTGGGGTCACCGGTCGAGTACAGGTACCACGTGGTTCCCTGCCGGATCATGCTCGGATCGTGGATGAACTGATACGAGGGCACCGGCACGCTCGCCCGGCCCTTTGCCGCCACCGCTGTCTTCGCGAGCGTCGGGCTGAAGGGCATGAGCGCCATCATCGGCACCACAACAGCGCTCAGCACGGCCCGGCGCCTCGAGCGTCCGAGCCGGCCCCGGCATCGCCGTGTTCCGAGCGCTGATCGCCGCCCGTGCACCGCAGCGGCCCGTGAGATCACCTCGTGCCCTCGCATTCTCCTCCGCATCGCTGCTCGCGCTCCATCTCCCAAGGCGCCACCTCGCGCACCTCATCGAGCCGAGCGGGCGCGAGCGGGCGCGCCCGCAACAGCCGGTGCCACTCGATCGCGATGCTCACGGTAGGCGCGTGCCCGTGCGCACGAGCGTCGTGATGCCAGCGCGAGAAGCCGGCTCCCCCGCTACCACAGCGCCCCCGGTGCGAGGCCGCGCCGGAAATGACGCTGGAGCACCACGAAGGCCACCAAGGGCGGCCCGATCGACAGCCAGCTGGCGCTCAGCGTGCCCACGCCGCCGAATCCGTCGGCCACGAGCACCGGCAAGGTGTAGAGCGCCTGGTTGTCCGTCATCACGACCATGACCAACGACTCGCCCCAGGCCTGCAAGACGGTGAGCAGGCCGACCGCGACGAGCGTGCTCGCCGCAAGGGGAAGGACGAGGCGGACGGCGACCCGCAGCGTGGAGGCCCCGTCCAGGCGCATCGCTTCCACCAGGGCCTCGGGCACCGCGGCGAATGCTGCGCGGAGGAAGAAGACCGCGATCGGCAGGTCCGCAGCGATGTAGATGAGGATGACGCCGAGGCGCGTGTTGATGAGCCCCACCAAGACGAGCGCGCGGGCCTCGGGGAACAGCGTCAAGGCTCCCGGGATCGCCATGGCGGCAAGGACGAGCGCGAACAAGGCGGCGCGACCGCGGATGCGAACGCGCGCGAGGAGGTAGGCAGCGGGCACCGCCAGTACCAAGGTGCCGACCAGGGTCCCGGCGGTCATCACCGCGCTATTGGCGAGCCCCGTCGCGATCTGTGACCAGGCCAGGTGGAAGTCCGGACGCAAGGCTCCACCGGGGGGCCCACCGGTGATCGGGAAGAGCTCGAGGGTCGCCATCGCGATGAGCGCGACGGCCACCAGGCGACGCGTCCGGTGCTCGGACGCGCTGAGCCACCAAAGGGCCTGCCCGATCCAGCCAGGTCGGCGCGCGCGGCGCGCGCCTCGGACCGCGCCGGGCCCAGCATCGGCGAGCTCGCGCGCGGCCGACGGCGTCCCGGCCCACGACAACCGCCGGCGACCGGTCCGCCGGCGCGTGCGGAGCGGCGACATCGCCGGATGGCGCAACGCGACGAGGCCGCCGAGCGCGAGGAGCAGCAGGACGCCTCCGGTCAGCGTGGCGAGCGCCTCGGCGTTCGGGAACTGCAGCGAGGTGAAGGCGAGGCCGTTGACGTAGCTGCCGATCAGGTCGGTGGCACCGAACGGGCCGCCCTGGGTGAGCAGGTCGACCGACTGCGCCATCTGCGCCTCGGCGAACAGCCGGAAGATCGCAACGAAGATGAGCATCGGCCACACCGCCGGCAAGACGACGTGGCGCCAGTACGACCAGCCACGCCCGCCATCCATCCGACCGGCCTCGAACAGCTCTGGCGGACAGCCGCCCAGTGCCGCGAGCAGCAACAAAAAGCACCATGGAGCGCCCTTCCAGATGCCGATCGCCACGATCGCCGCGAAGCCGAGCCAGGGATTCAAGTTCCAAAACAGTGGCGTGGTGGCGCCGAACACGTGCGCACGGATCCCCTGGAGCACCCCACCGACGCCGAACAGACCGGCGAACAACGCGGCACCCGCGCTCCACGGCACGACCAAGGGCAGCGCGAACAGCGCCGTCATGAGGCCCTTGCCCCGACGGACGCGAAAGATGAGCCACGCCCCGGCGATCCCGACCGCGAGCTCGATCGGCACCGTGATGGCGACGTAGATCACCGTGTGCACGATGGCCGCGCGCGCCGCGGAGTCTGCCAGGACCTGGCGGTAGTAGGTCAGGCCGGCGAAGTGCTGCGGGTGGACGTGATGCCAGGAGAACAAGCTGCCGACGGCCTGGTCGATCAATGGGCCAACACTCGCCAGCGCGAGGTAGACGAAGGGAAGCACAACGGCCGTGCCGAGCACGCTGAGCCAGGCGACACGCGGCCACGAACGGGCGAGGTGACGCTCGTGGTTCGCTCTGTCCGCGCCGATTCGCTGAAGCCACGTGCCGGCGACGCTCACGCGCACTCATCTCCGACATGACCGCGCAGTGACCGGCCGGGGAGTCGTTTCGTCGACCGTTGGCGACGCGCGCCGGTGGCGAACAGCTCACCGGACGCCGCGTGCATCGGAGGACCCTAACCGGCTCTGCCTTACGACGTCAGCGCTCTCCCTTGGGCGGCCTTTGATTCCGCCAAGGCCGGCCCTGCACCACTGAACACCTCAAACTTTGCTGCAAACACCGCCCGGATTTCTCTCGACGCGTCCACGTCCTCACGCGAGACTTCGTGCATGCAGACCGCGCAGCTTGTCTCGCACGCCATCGGCACGCTGGCCCTCGAGCAACGATCGCTGCCTGATGAGCTGCCGCCAGGCGCCATCCTCGCTCGCGCGTCCATGACCGCGATCAGCGCAGGCACCGAGATCGCGAACTACCTGGGTCGCACGACCGTTCGGACTCCCACGAGCACGGCGCCGTACTACCCGGGCTACTGCTTCACCGGTGAGGTGGTCGCAACGGGTCCTGGAGAGAACCGCTTTGCGGTCGGCGATCGGATCTCGGGCCCGCTCCCCCACGCGGCCTACGCGCTCGAGACCCGGCCGGACGTGCTCGCCCGGCTCGCCGTGGTGCCCGACGCCGTGGCAGACCGCGCGGCTGCGCTCACCCAGTTGTGCTGCATCTCGCTGAACGGCGTGCGCAAGGCCGCCATCGAGCTCGGTGATCGCGTCGCGGTCGTCGGCGGAGGCGTCGTCGGTCTCCTGGCGACGCGCTTTTGCGCGTTGAGCGGGGCCCGCCGGCTCGTCGTGTTCGAGCCCATCGAGCGCCGGCAGGCTGCTGCGATTGCCTGCGGCGCGCACCTCGCCGTCGACCCAGCGGCTGCCGAGACCAATGGCCAGCTCGCCGAGGTGGCGCCTGCGGGCTTCGACGTCGTCATCGAGGCGACCGGGGACCCCGAGCCGGTCGTGACCGCGATGTCTCTCGCCGCGCCGGGTGGACGGGTAGTCCTGCTGGGCAGCACGCGCGGTCTGGTCGAGCACTTCGACCCCTACGCAGACATCCACCTGAAGGGGATCACCGTCATCGGGGCGCACGTGACGACGCATCCCGAGACCTCGACGCGAAAAGACCGCTGGAACGAGCTTGAGAACCGGGAGTTCGTCCTCGACTTAATGGCGCGCGGATTGCTCGACGTCGGCAACATCGTCAGCCAGGTCATCACGCCCGAGGAAGCACCGGCGACCTACGCCACGCTCGCTCGCGAGCGAGGCGGGCACCTCGGCGTGCTGATCGACTGGTCCGACGGCCGCTTCAACGAACCCGGACGGCCGTAGCGGAGAAGGATCCCGACGTGCACTTCAGCGCCGCAAGGCTCGTTCACCACAGCGATGCCGGGTCGCAATACACCTCGGCGAGGTGGAGCTCCTGGAGCTCGGCGGCGATCTCGACGAGGCAGCCGTCGGAGTCGTCGACTGAACCGAACGCGTCCTCGGCTCGTTCGAGGGCGTGCTCGCACAGCTCGATCACCGCCTCGGGCTCGCCGTCGTCGAGCATGCCCCGGACCGCGCCAGTCACCTCGCGGATGCGCTCGGCATAGTCGTAGGCCTCGCGGTAGGAGACGTAGTCGTCGGTCTCGAAGGCGCCGTCGATCGCGTCGAGGAAGGCCCGAAACGGCGGAGGGCCGGAGACCGCCTTCGCCGCGTCGAGACGGAGCCGCGCGAGGGCCAGCTCGTCGGCCGAGGCGAGCTCGAGCACGAGGTCCACGAGCCGCTCGTGGGCGAGGCCCTCGAGGTAGGTCCGCACTTCGACGTCCGCCTCGGCGGACGCCCCGGTGACGCGCAGCTTCGTCACCGTGCCGCTTCTCGCGTAGTCCTCCCCGCGCTCGAAGCTTCGAGGACCAGCGAGCGAGCGGACCCGGCGCCGATTGAAGACCTCTCCGAGGTCGCCAGGCACCCGCCGAGAGGATGCAGAGGCCATCCCAGCATGCTACGAGCGGCGCGACACCCATCGCAGAGCCCGCACCGGGCGGGTCATGGGGAGCTGGGACGACCCGGCACGCGAGGCGAGAACCCCGCAGCGGCGAGCCAGGCTCGGGCTCGGCCCCGTTGGCGCTCGTCGGAGAAGGCGTACCAGGCCTCGAGCTCGCCGGGCCAACGCTCGAGGACATCCTTGAAGCGGCGGAAGGCGCCCTGGCCCGAGATCGCGATCGACAGCCGATCGGCTCGGTCCTCGTCGGAGAGCGCCTCGATGAAGTCCTCCATGTCGCCGTAGGCGGCTCGGGAGCCCTCGCACGACACGGGGAGCCAGCGGTCGGGGTCCTCGTCGTGGGGATCGTCTTCACCCTCTTCGCGGGCGAAGTCGATCGCCGCCTGCGGCCAGACCTCGCCGGTGCGAAGGTCGATCCGCCCGCCGCCGTGGACCGGGTCGCCTTCGAGGATGCCCGCCAGCTCCTCGAGGTCGGCGGGAAGCGGGCGCAACATAGGCGCTGGCCGATCGCCGAGCGCTACGTCGAGCTGGAGGGCGAGATCGTCGTCACCCTCCCAGCTGCGCTGTCGCAGCTGTTCGGCGCAGCGTCGGGCCAGGCCGGGCGCTCCCGCTACGCCTTGGGCCAGCGCGAGAAGGAGTCCGTCGCCGGCGAGCTGGAGCAGGCCGTCCCAGGGACCCTTCGACAGTGCCACGACGACGAGTCGATCGTCCGCATCGAAGATGGCACCTCGAAGAGCAACCCGACGGTTGTCAACCCTGCCCACGACCTTCAGCCTGACAGGTCACACTCCTCGCGGTGCAGACGGGTGCGCCGGTCGGACTTGTCGCCTCCTGTCCCTGCTCCCGGCTGATCCAGCTACTTTGCCGGTCAGATACACGTTTGGAGGCGATTACGTAAGAGTATGACGAGATAACGCTTGAACGAGCAGCTGAACTACTAACCTGGACCCGTGCTCCTCAGATTCGAGGTCTCCAACCACCGGTCGATCGTGGAGCCTGTCGAGCTGTCCATGGTCGCCGTCGACGAGGACAGGCCGTCGGTCCGGGCATTCGACCTGCTCACCGAGCGCGTGCTGGCGGTGGCCGGCGTCTATGGACCGAACGCTTCGGGCAAGTCGAACGTCATCGAGGCGCTCGCCTGGCTCTCGATGGCTGTGGCCCGATCGTTGCGAGCCTGGGATCAGTTCATCCCTCGCGACCCCTTCAAATTCGGCCATGGGCCGAATACGCCGTCAACCTACGGGGTCGAGATGGTCATCGACGGCGTGCGGTACGCCTACCGGCTCGAGGTGGACGACGCCGAGGTGCTCTTCGAGGGCTTGTACAGCTATCCCGAACGTCGTCGGCGAGCGCTGTTCGAACGGGAAGGATCCAAGATCCACTTCCGGCGCGGGCTCGGTGCGCTGTCGGGAACGAGGGAACTGCTGACCGCGACGACTCTCGCGCTCTCGGCGGCCATGCGCTTCGACGAGCCCGAGGTGCAGCACTTCGCCCGCGCACTCGCAGGAATCGCAGTCCTCGGCCTACGCCGTCGGGCGCCATGGCGACGAACCTTCGGCGCGGGTGTGTCCGGGTTGTCCGCGACCGGGCGCCTGTTCGACGAGCAAGCCACCTCGTTGCAGTCCTCCCTCTTCGACGATCCGGACATCGTCCAGCTGTCGCCTCGCGAGTCCGCCTTGGCTCTGCTCCGCTTCGCCGATCTCGGGATCGACGACGTGCAGATCGTGGACGACGACATCGAGGAGATCCAAGCCACGCCCCAGGCGCGACGAGAACCACGCAGGCAGCTGAGGTTCATCCATCGCGTGTTGGGACAGGAACTGCCCTTTGATCTCGAGGAGGAGTCAGCCGGCACCCAGACCTGGTTCGCCCTCATTGGACCGACCCTGAACGCTCTTCGAGGCGGCCGGATCCTCCTCTTCGACGAGATCGACGCGAGTCTTCACCCCCGCCTCTCGGCGCGCCTACTCGAGCTGTTCCAGGATCCCGAGACGAACCCCTATGGCGCCCAGCTCATCTTCACGACGCACGACACGAGCCTTCTCAACCACCTGAACCGAGACGAGGTCTGGCTGACCGAGAAGAACGAGAGCGGTGCTACCTCCCTCACCGCGTTGGCGGAGTACGGCGGTGACAAGGTGCGGAGGTCGCTGAACCTGGAGCGGGCCTACCTCCAAGGGAGGTTTGGTGCCGTACCCGAGCTCGACCAGTTCAGGTTGCGTCGGGCGCTCGGTCTGGTCTCGAGCGATGCGTGATGGCCGCGAACCGTCGGAGGGATCGAGAGCGGCCGCTCAAGCGTCGGGTTGCGGTCCGCCAGCCGCGAAAGACGGTCCAGATTTTCTGCGAAGGGGAACGGACCGAGCCGGAGTACCTCGACGCCTTGAAGCGTCAACCATGGGTGCGTGATATCGCTGCAGTCGATCTCCGGGTGGAAACCCGGCATGGAGGGTCGGTGCCGATGACCCTCGTCACCATGGCCGTTGCCGCCCGCCGAAGAGCCGCAGGCAAAGAGGGGGAGATCGACGAGGTCTGGTGTGTCTTCGACGTCGAATGGCCGGGTAACCATCCGGGCTTGAACGAGGCAACTGATCAAGCGCGCCAAGGCGGCGTTGAGCTCGCCATCTCTAACCCCTGCTTCGAGCTGTGGCTGATCCTGCACTTTCAAGATCACAGCAGTTGGCTGGACAACGACGATGCCCGCAGGCTGCGCCGCCAGCTCGACGGTTCCACTCACAAGGGTCTCGACTCGCAGAAGTACATGCCGCACATCCGAGATGCAGCGCAGCGCGCCGCGGTACTCGACGAGCGCCACGCCCAGAACGGCACTGTCTTCCCGCAAGACAATCCGTCATCTGGGATGCACCGCTTGCCTGCATCGGTAGGCGGATTGGCCGGCGCAGAGGCGCCGGACCGTCGAGGCGAGGGCGGTACGCAGTGAGTCGGAGGGCTTCGAGATCGCGCGGGCTCAACTGTCTCCGCGTGCCGGATCGCCACGGCTTGGGCGAATCCGTAAGTCAGGTACGCCGTGACTGACGCTCCTGCCGTTCGTCGAACTTGGTGGGCGAAGCTTGAGCGTGCCGATCGCCACGTGGCTGAGTTCGAAGCGGAGTCCAAGCGCCTGCAGCACGAGCGGATCCCCTACCTCGTCACCGCGCAGCCCTACGAGTTCAGAACCGGGACGATGCTCGAAGCCCGCGCCGAACCGCCTGAGGTCTACCGGGATGACGTGGCAGCCGTGGTCGGCGACATCGTCTTCAACGCACGTTCAGCGCTCGACCACCTCTGCGTTGCTCTGTCGGGGAACGACCGATCCCAGTACCCGATCTTCGAGACCGACCCGTGGGCCGTCTCCGAAGACCCCGAAGTTGAGCGGATCAATGCGCGACGCCGCCAAGACTTCAAGGGTTACACGAAGGGGATGCCCGTAGGTGCGGTCGAGCTGATTCGTGCGTCTCAGCCGTATGTACTTGAGGGCTTTCCACCCCCGTGGCCGCACCCGCTCGCGATCCTCAAACGGTTATCCAACGCCGACAAACACCGCCGTCTTTTAGCACTCATTGATGGAATCTGCAATGTTGAGGTTAGGTGCACCTTCGATGGTGTGGAAGTGCCCAACCATTTCGCTCCGGCCTCCTGGGCGGTAAGCGGCGCGGTCGTCGGCGTCTTCCCCCTTCCAGATACTGGGGTGGAAGCCGATGTGCATGCGAGCGGAGGGACGCACCTCACCCTGCGGGAACCGCAACCACCCGAGATCCAGGATGAGGTCCCCGCCTCCCTACGAAACCTCGTCCACTACGTCCGCCGCGCCGTCGTCGAGCATCTCGACCCACTCGTCTCGTAGGTCCGAGGAGAGTCATCTGCGACACCCAGCAGTCCACCAGGGCCAGCGGCTGCTGAAGTCGTCGACAACTTTGCGGAGGGCGATGCGGTCGACGTCGTGCCTTGCAGGTTCTACGGCTGCACCCTATGAGCACACGATGACGGTAGCTGATGAGGCGATGCGGTCGACGTCGTGCCTTGCAGGTTCTACGAGCACATCCTCGGTGCTGTCCTGGACGGACGAGACATCGAGACCTCCCTGGGTGAGCTGGGTCCACCCTGATCTTCGGATCGGAGAGAACCCAACGAACGATCTCGGCGATTACCTCCTTCGCGAGATCCCCCTCGGCGAGGTCTCCACGTCGATGACGATCAACGCCACGGCCGCCGTCCTCCTGCTCCTGTACGAGCACGTCGCCGAGGAACAGGGGTCCCGGCCGGCGAGATCAGCGGGACGATCCAGAACGACATCCTGAAGGAGTACGTCGCCCGGGGGGCCTACCTCTATCCGCTGCGTGAGTCGATGCGCGTCGTCACGGACACGTTCGCCTACTGCGCAGACTCGGGGTACCACATCCGGGAGGCGGGCTCGACGGCGGTCCAGGAGCTGGCCTTCACGCTCGCCGACGGCATCGCCTACGTCTCGGCCGCCATCGACGCCGGGCTCGAGGTGGACGACTTCGCCGGCCGCCTCTCGTTCTTCTTCAACGCCCACAACAACCTCTTCGAGGAGGTCGCGAAGTTCCGGGCCGCCCGGCGCATGTGAGCCAGGATCATACGCGACCGGTTCGGCGCCACCTCCGAGCGCTCGATGCGCCTGCGCTTCCACACCCAGACCGGCGGGTCGACCCTGACGGCGCAGCAGCCCCAGAACAACATCGTCCGCGTGGCCACCCAGGCGCTCGCGGCCGTCCTCGGCGGTAGCCAGAGCCTCCACACGAACGGGTTCGACGAGGCGCTCGGGCTGCCGACCACGAGGGCGGCCAAGCTCGCCCTCCGCACTCAGCAGGTCATCGGCTACGAGTCCGGCGTCACCGACACCGTCGACCCGCTCGCAGGGTCGTACTTCGTCGAATGGCTCACCGACGAGGTGGAGCGGCGGACCTCGGAGTACCTCGAGCGCATCGAGGAGAGGGGCAGGGCCGTCGCCGCCATCGAGCAGGGCTACCTGTAGGACGAGATCGAGCAGGCCGCCTACGAGCACGCGAAGGGCGTCGACTCCGGTGAGAAGGTCGTCGTCGGCGTGAACCGCTTCGCCGAGGACGAGCCGGAGCCCCCCGAGGTGTTCCCGATCGACCCGGTGCTCCAGCGGGGCCCAGCTCGAGCGGGTGCGCCGCGTGCGCGCGGAACGGGAACAGCCCGCCGTCGCCGCAGCAGCTCGGGGCACCCAGAACCTCCTGCGTCCCGATGCGTGTGGCGCTGAAGGCGAGCGCCACACTGGGCGAGGTCTCCGACGTCCTGCGGGACGCCTTCGGCGTCTACCGGCCAGGGCGGTAGCGCCAAGATCGCTACAACGTGAGCACCTCGGCCGGTGCCGGCACGTTGGCCGCCTCCGGCATGCCGAATGTCCTCCAGCTCCGCTGCGAGAGCGCCACGAGGAGGGCGAGGGCCAGCACGCCGCCCGCGATCGGGAAGAAGGGCGCCGGGCCGTAGGCGTGGACGACGGCTCCGGCGAGGGCGACCGACAGCGGGAAGGTCCCGAAGGAGGCGAGCACGATGAGGCCCATCACGCGCCCGAGCAGCTGCGGGTCCGCCCACCGCTGGAGGGCGGTGAGGGCCAGGATGTTGCCGAAGCCGTTGAGCACCCCGAACAGCGCGAGGCAGACGCCGGCCAGGTAGGTCGAGTGCAGGTACGGCGGCACGGTCATGAACACGGTGTCGCCGAGGAACGCCGCCGACGCCACGAGGGCCGGCCGCCGCAGCCGACCGGCCTGCGCCGCCGCGACCGACCCGACGAGCGCGCCGGCGCCGATCGAGGCGACGAGGCCGCCGTAGCCGGCGGCGCCGGAGTGGAGAGGCCCGTGGGCGAGGGCCGGCAGGGCGACCTCGAACAGGCCTCCCGTGCCGAGGTTGGCGGCGAGGATCACAAGCAGGATCAGCTGCAGCACGCGCTCGGACCGCAGCACCCGCCAGAGTGTCGGCGCCCCGGACGGCGCGCCCCCGGCTGTCCCGTGGTCCGCGGGCTCGGCCGCAGACGGGAGGCGCCAGCGCTGCTGGCGGATGCCGGCGAGGGATCCGGCAGAGACGAGGAACGACGCCGCGTCGACCACGAAGGCCGTCGCCGGTCCGGCCGTCGCGACGACGGCACCTGCGATGGCCGGCCCGACGAGAGCCGCGAGCTGCGTGCCGCCGGACGAGAGCGCGTTCGCCGCCTGGAGGTCGTCGTCGGGCACGAGCGAGGGGACGATCGCCATGGATCCAGGGAGGAACAGGCCCTCGCCTGCGCCGATGACCGCCGCGATGGGGATGAGCACGTCCGGGCTCGCCGGGCCGGCGAAGGCCACCACGGCCAGCAGCGCGACGAGCACGGCGCGGACGGAGTCGGCGACCATCATCACCGTCCAGGGGCGCCACCGGTCGCTGGCGCTCCCGCCGACCGCGACGAGCACCGTGCGCGGGATCCCGTAGGCCGTCAGCACGGTCGCGAGCAGGAGCGCCCCGCCGTGCGTGGCAAGCACGTACCACGGCAGGGCGACGGCGTAGAAGGCGTCGCCGACGTTCGAGGTCAGCTGGCCAGCGGTGAGCAGCCGGAACGAGCGCTGGCGGAGCGGGCGGAGGGCCTCCGGAGCGCTCACGGCTCCTCCGGCGCGACCGAGGTGCTCACGAAGATCCGGACATGACGGGCCCCCTCCGGCGCCACCGCTCGGTCCTTCCGGTCCTCGTGGCGCTGCAGCAGTGCGTGCAGCAGGTCCTTCAGCTCGTGCAGCTCGGCTGCGGTGAGGTAGGCGCTCGTCGACCCGACGAAGCTCGCTTCCTGCCACTCGGGCCGCTCGTGCGGGAGGTTGTGCAGGCGTGCCTTCAGGCGGGCGAACTCGTGCTCGAGGAAGGCGGCGGCGGCGGCGAGGGCGGCCGGCACGGCGTCGTCGCTCGACGGCCGCAGGTCCTGGTGCTGGCTCGCGAGGCGCCACGGCCGCTCGCGCCCGCCCTGCTGCGGGACCGGCTCGAGGTACCCGTACTTCCCGAGGATACCGAGGTGGTAGGAGCAGCTGGCCACGCTCTCCCCGAGCGCCTCGGCACAGCGGGTGGCGGTCACCGAGCCCTCTGCCTCGAGGAGGCCGATGATCCTCCAGCGCAGCGGATGGGCGAGCGCGCGCAGCCGGCGCGCCTCGGACTCCGCGGGCATTGGCTGTTGTGCCATTTGCACAAGATACGTTGATCAACGAATCTTGTGCAATGGCTCTTGATCTAGAGCGTGCCGCCCCTGCGAGCTCCTGGCGAATAGGCCGTGGCGGCGAGCCTCGTGCGCTGCGCCTCGTCGATCGCCAGGTCGACGACGGTCCAGGCCATGGCGAGGGCGCCGTCGACGACGGCCTGGTCGGCCGCGGCGGAGGCGGCCGCCGCCGTGAACTCGGGCTGGTAGTTGACCGCCGGCAGGCAGTCGAACCCGAGCATCGGGTGGATCGACGGGATGGCGAGCGACAGGTTGGCCATGTCGGTCGAGCCGCTCATCGGCCTGCCCTGCGGGGGCGGGAAGACGCGGTCGAGCGCCTCGGCGTTCGCCTTGTAGGTCGCCGCCATCGGCTCGTCGGTCTCGAACTCGGAGTACGTGGGTCCCTGCGGGACGATCTCGAGCGTGGCGCCAGTGGCGACTGAACTGCCCTGGATCCACCGGAGGCTCTGTCCCGACAAGGAGACTGAGCTATGCCTGCACCCCGGAAGTATGACCAGGAGACTCGAGAGCGAGCGGCACGGCTGTATGAAGAGCGACGGCGTGAGGTTCCTTCGGAATCTGCTTCCGCAGCCCGCCGACACGTTGGAGAGCTCCTCGGCGTCAACACCGAGACGCTGCGGCACTGGATCGAGCGGCACGAGGTCGATACCGGGACGCGCGCCGGGGTGTCGAGCGAGCTCGCCGAAGAGGTGAAGGCACTCCGGCGAGCGCTACGTCGCCGCCGACCAGCTCGAAGCCGAGATCGAGGGCCTCTACGGCCGCATCGAGGTACCGACCGACTGGGCCGACGGCCTGCGCCAAGCGATCGCCACCGAAGTGGACACGCAGCACGAGGACACCACCGCCGAACGCGAGCTGCTCGCCCACCGCCACGAACGCACCGAGGCCGAGCGCTACAAGCTCATGGAGCCCTACTACGCCAACGCCATCACGTCACCATGCTCCGATGCGAACAGGAGCGCATCGGGTCCGAGCTACGGGCCATCGAGTCCCGCCAAGCCACCCTCGACGCCAACCTGGACGACTGGCAAGAGGTCATGGACCTCGCCATCCGCTTCTCCACCCGCTGCGCCACCGCCTACCGGCGTGGGAGCGACCGGACCAGGAGGCTGTTCAACGCCGCCGTGCTCGACGACGTTCGCGTGCGTGACGGTCACGTCGTCGAAGCGGCCTACAAGGAACCGTTCGATCTGCTCTTCTCTTCGCCGAAGTTCGAATACGACGATGTGGTGGGCGCTGCCGGACTCGAACCTCTGACCCCTTGCGCGTCATTCTCGGGCAGCAGTGTCAACGGCTGCCGGCTGGTGGCGAGAAGTGCTGGTCAACAGTGGTCAGGCATCCCCCCGTCGACCCTGCGATGATCGTCCGTGACGGATGGTTACACGCGGTTCGGTAGCAGGTTCGGGGGCAACGGGAAAGGGAGTTAGACCGTGGCACGCATCGGAACAGCAACCGTCATTCTCCGCCTGGACGAGCCACTCGCTGCGGCCGTCGGGATCGGCGAGACGATCCATCTGAGCGACGGTACCGACGTCACGCTGACTGAGGTTTCCGAGGACAAGCGCTCGCTGACGGTGCAGGGTGGCGTCGAGCTTGGCTGGGAGCCGGCGACTTCTTACATCGTCGGCTGGGAGCGGCCGAACGTCTACGACGAACGAGGTCAGTTCATTGGGAGCACCGATCGCGTGGCTCACGCGCTCCTCGACGGTGATCCCGTCTGTAACAGGTCGAAGCTGAACAAGAGCCGCGAGGGCTGGACCATAGTGCCCTCTCAGCCGGTGATCGCCTGGCGCGAAGCGGGGGGACCCGACGAAGGAAAGCCTGTTCCGAGGTGCCTGGACTGCCTTACACGAACGGACTGGCCGGGGCGCTGGAAGGACAGCGACTGGACTCTGCGTTCACAGATCCCCTCCTACTAGTGCCGGGCTGGGCACCTCTGCCGTGCGACGGCGCACCGGGGAGGTACCTAGCCCAAGAGCTTCCCCTTCGCAGATGCGTACTCCTCGTCGCTCAGTGCACCGGAACTGTGGAGCTGTTCCAGTCTCTCGAGTTCCCCGACAAGCGACGGCGTGGCGAGCGGGGCCTCGACTGTCGCCAGCGCAGCCCCCTCAGCGCGGCTGCGCCGCTGGGCGGGGCGCAGGGCCTTCTGCTTGTCCCACGTGCTCCCAAAGGATCGGAACATCTCTGCGAGAGCTCGCTTCGGCCAAGTCACCGGCCCCTTGCGAACGCGTCGTGCCCGATACGACGGAAACACCCGGAGCCCAAGGTCCACCAGAAGGCACGATGCGCCCGCTACCCCTACCGTCGCAAACGCTCCAACGACAACCATGACGCCCCCTGCGAGCAGCGCGAGGGGGAGCGCAACATAGAGGAAGACGTACAGAAACACGAACGCGATTCCCATGAGCGGGCCGCCGAACAGACACCCGATGCAGCCAGCCCCGCCCGCGTCCTTTGCCTTTAGAGGCATCTTCCCAGCGTAAGGGGAGATGAGGGCGCCCGCCAGGGTTCGGGCCTCACTCGAGCCTCCCTGTCTCTCGCGCCCAGCGCTCGACATCCTCGCGTCGCCAGATCCGGCCGGCGGCAATCTCGCTTACCGGGACGGGGAACCCATCAGACTCAGCGAGCTGGTGTGCGCGCGCCCGGCTCACGCCAAGCATGGCGGCGATCTCGGTCAGCCCTACTAGGTCCACGGCCACACTCTACTTGACAGAGTTAAGCCACGGCGAGAGGATTAACACAGTTAAGAGTGTCCCCGGCGCCGCTGGAACGGCCCGGGGACTGGTCAGCCACCCAAGGAGGCACCTGACATGTCCGATTCTACGAACCTGCCCGCCACGACGCCCGAATCGCTCCGCCATCACGTCGAGTTCTTCATGCCAGCGCTGATCGAGGCCGTCGATGCCGTCGAGGCGCTCGTCAGCCCGCTCGCGTTCGCCTTCGCGCAGATCAACGGGCCGCTCCAGGTCGAGGGCGACGAGGAGTTCGACCAGCTCATGCGGGAAACCCACACCGACGAGGTGGCGGCGCTACTCGTTCGGCTCGAAAAGTGCGTTTCCGCGATCACCGGCGACGGCGCGTTCAGTGACGAGCAGCTCGCAGGCATCCCCGACTCCGCGGCAATCTTGCGGCACCTGGAGCGCTCGTGATGGCCGAGCATGTCGGTGAGGCGGCGCGGCGCTTTGTGGACGAGCGACTGATGCGACACGAGATCGCCGAGAGCACTGCGAAATGGCTCCGGGACGGGCTGCGGTACTTCGTGACGTTCGTGGGGCCTGATCGCACGGTGCGCAGCATCACTCGCGATGAGATCCTTGCGTGGATGACCGAGACGGCGCCGACCGTCAGCGTGGCGAGCTACCGGATGCGGGCGACCTCGGTGCGCTTGTTTTTCACCTGGGCGACCCTCGAAGGCTTGACGGCCGGCAATCCCTTCACGGGCATTCAAATGCCGCGCAAGCCGCGCTCGGTGCCGCGAGGGCTGCGAGATCAGCAGGTGGGGGCGGTCCTCGCACACGCGAAGGACGCCCGCGAGCGACTGATGATCTCGCTGATGGTGCGCGAGGGCCTGCGGGCGCTCGAGGTCGCGGGCTTAGAGATCGGCGACGTCGACTTCCAGGACCGCACGCTGTTCGTGAAGGGCAAGGGCGGCCACGAGCGCGTGATCCCGCTCACCGAAGAGACGGCCGAGGTCATTCGCGAGTACGTGGCCGAGGAGCGCGGCCCGCGGTCCGGGCGCCTCATCCAGTCCCGTTTGCACTCTGTGTGGAACGAGGAGGACGGCGTGAAGCCGCACACGGTCGTCGTGCAGGTGAGCAGGGCGATGAAGCGAGCGGGGGTGAAGGAATCGGGCCACGCGCTCCGGCACTCCTTTGCCTACGGGCTCATCGGGAGAGGCCGCGCGTCCTAACGAGCGATCTCCTTCGTCGCCTTCCGGTTCAACGTCTGGTGACGCAGGCACTCGCCGACGCTCGACTCTTCGCTCAAGAAGCGCAGAGGCCACTGCCACGACTCAGCGCCCCCCTCCCGGTTGTCAAGACCTGCATCGAGTTCGATGAGTCCACCGGGCGCTACGTCGATCGCTCGACGACATCAACGCCGGGGCCCGTACTAGACGAGGAGTTCCACGCGAACCGCGAGCGATATTGGCGAGATCAGGGCGAGATGGCACCGCGCATGTTGGAGCTCGTCAAGGCCACCGGGCAAGGGAACGGGCGGCGCTGGGGGCGCGAGCACTACGCGCAGGTGCTCGAGGTCTACGAGGAGGCGCAGCACTTCCGCCAGCCCACGACAAAGGCGGTCGCCGAAGCCTTCGGCCTCACGGACGCCGCCGCACTGAAACACATCGAGAGAGCCAAGAAGCTGCGGGCGGCCGATGCACCGCGTCGCGAAAGAAAGGGGGACGGAGATGGCAAGCCGTAAGCGAGGAAGCGTCCGGGTGCGCGGGAAGTCGATCAGCGTCGTGCTTGACCTCGGCGAGCAGCCGTGGCGGAAGTGCCCCACATCAAAGTGCACCGGCTCGGTATTCACCGAGCGCGCCGGCGACATGGTTTGCGAGCGCTGCGGAGCGCCCCTGGCCCCTCCGACGCTCCAGCGGCGCCGCGTCTGGCACTCCGGCTACCGGAACAAGGGCGAGGCGAACAAGGCGCTCACGGCGATGCTGGGCACCGTAGACGAGGGAACGTTCGCACCGGCTACCGCTCTCACGGTGCGGGACTTCATCGAGAAGCACTGGCGGCCGGCCATCGAGTCGAGCGAATTGCGCCCGACGACGCGGGACCTCTACCTCCGCACGACGACGAACTACGTCCTCCCCCACCTCGGCTCGGTGAAGTTGCGCGACCTCAGCCCGGCGCGGATCGTGGTGTGGTTGACCGGCCTCAAGGGTTCGGGTACGGGCGCCCGGACAGTCGAGCTGGCAGGGACGACGTTGCACAAGATCCTCTCCGCTGCGCTCGACCTCGAGCTGATCGCCCGCAACCCGGCTGACAACCGGGCGGTACGAGCGGCGCGTGGCACCGCCAAGGCGCCCGCGCCGGTTGTGTGGACGCCCGAGCAGACGCGAGCCTTTCTCGACTCCCAGCGCGGCGACCGCCTCTATCCGTTGTGGCGACTCGCGGCCTGTACCGGCCTACGCCGTGGTGAGCTGGCTGGCCTGCGCTGGAGCGATATCGACCTCGATAGTGGAGCGCTCAAGGTGTCAACGACCCGGGTCGTCGTCGGGTGGGAGGTCGTCGAGAGCGGGCCAAAGACTCACGCAGGCGCCCGGGTGATCGGCCTCGACGCCGGGAGCGTGGCGACGCTTCGCCAGCACCGCAAGGCCCAGCTCGAGGAGCGCCTCCGGGCTGGCGAGCTTTGGCAGGGCACGACCGATCTTGTCTTTGTGGACGAACTGGGGCGCGCCCTTCACCCGGGCTACCTCACGCGGACCCTGACCGCGCGGGCCCGGGGCGCGGGTCTACCTCCGGTCCGCCTTCACGCCCTGCGCCATGGGCACGCCACCCACGGCCTCGAGTCGGGCGTGCCCCTGGCGGTGATGAGCAAGCGCCTCGGCCACGCTTCCATCCGGATCACGGCCGACACCTACAGCCACGTCACTGCGGCCGTCGACCAGGCTGCGGCCGATCAGGTCGCCGCCCTGATCGACTCAGCGAACGTCTAGCGTCCCGCGGCGAGGGCCTCGCGGATCGCGCGATGTGCCTCGCCAAGAGCACCGGTCGTAAACCCGGCCGAATAGAGCAGCTCCATGGTGACGGGCTCACTCGACGGATTAGCGCTCGCGCGCTCCATGATCTGAAGCAGGCGGTCGAGCTGCGCCGCCGCCTCCCGACTCATGGACAAGGTGACTGTGGAGTCAGCCATCTATCTCCCCCCTGTTCGCCGTCCGGCGTCCGCTGTGACGAGCACAGTCCCGAGCGTCGCGAGGTCCATCCCTCCGAAGCGCTCGCGCGCCGCGTTGTGACCCTCCACGGTCGCCGCCCACGGGTGCACCTGCCCGTCAGCGTCGTCGCTGTTGCCCCGGGCCTTCCCGGTTCGGATCTTGAGCCCGGCTCGGCGCGCCTCGGCCCGAACGGCCCGGCGCCACTCCTCGCACGCTGCGGGCGGTCCTACCGCCCAACCTTGCGCCCGTAGCTGCTCGATCGCCTGGCGAGCCTGCGCCTCGATCAGCTCCAACCGTCCTCCGAAGGGCTCGGTAGCAGTTCGGTAGCACTGGGAGCCTGCTACCGACAGCCTCCGTGCGACTAGTCGGACATCTTCCCTGGTCAACGGGTGGGCCGTAGAGGACTCGAACCTCTGACCCCTTGCGCGTCATGCAAGTGCGCTACCAGCTGCGCCAACGGCCCGTGTGACCCCTGAGGCTAGCAGGTGCCGTCGCCGAGGGGGCCAAGCCGCTCCGGTGCAGGTGGCGCGGCCAGTGCTGGCAGGGCCCTGTCCTAGGATGCCGGCCGTGCTGACCCTCCCCCGACGCGGGTCAGGCGCCGACACCATCGGGCCTGTCAACGCCGTGATGGCCCTGGTCGGGCGATCGCTGCGGCTACTCGGGCGCTGGGTCGCGAGTGGCGGCTTTTCGACCTTCGTCGTCGTGGCCGGCATCACGGCGTTCGTGATCGGCGAGCTGCGTCCGGACCTGCTCTTCGCGCAGACGATGGACGTCGGCGGGGACAACGCGGCCCACGTGGTCGCCGTCAACTACTTCGTCCACCACCTCATCACCCACGGCGAACTGTCGGGGTGGGACCCGCAGTGGTTCGGCGGCTTCCCCCTCTACGTCTTCTACTTCCCCCTGCCGCCGACCCTCGTCGCGTTCTTGTCGCTGTTCTTCTCCTACGCCGTGTCTTTCAAGCTCGTCACGGTCATCGGCTCGGTCCTCACCCCGGTCGCCGCCTACACCTTCGGCGAGCTCGCCGACTTTGAGCGCCCGGTCCCGGCGCTGATGAGCGTCGCCATGCTGGCCTTCCTCTTCAACACCTCCTACACGATCGACGGTGGCGACATCGTCTCGACGATGGCCGGCGAGTTCTCCTTCAGCCTCGCCCTCGCCCTCGCGCTCTTCTTCCTCGGGGTGTTCTGCTACGCGCTGCGCACGGGCCGCCTGCGCTGGCTCGCCGCGCTGCTTTTCGCCCTCACCCTGCTCAGCCATGTCGTCCCGGCGCTGTTCGCCGGCACCACGGCGTGCCTGATCGCCCTCGTCTCGACCCGCCGCCACACGAGGGTGGCGCGGGCTCAATTGCTGGGCGACACGGCCCTCGACGGCCTCGGGGCACTTCGCCGCCTCCACCTCCGCCTCCGGGCGCGGGTCCCCCAGCCGCTCCTCGTGCTCGCGACGACGGGCTTCATCGGCGCCCTGCTCGCCTCGTTCTGGCTGATGCCCTTCGGTGTCTACCTCGGCTATTCGGCATCGATGGGCTACCAGCGCGTGCAGGGCATCGTCGCCAACTTCCTGCCCGGACCGACTGACGACGCGGTCTGCGCGCTCGCCGCCGTCGGCGTCGTGCTCGCCGTGTTCTTCCGCCGCCGCATCGCGATCGCGCTTGCGATCGCCGCCGTGCTCTCCATCGGTGCCTTCAGCCTCCTGCCGGACGGCCTCGTCTACAACGCCCGCTGGCTCCCCTTCTGGTCGCTCCTCACCTGCCTGCTCGCGGCCTATGCGCTCGGCGAGCTCGGACGCGTGGCCCTTGGCGCGAGCGCCCGCATCCACTGGGCCGCCGCCGTCGCGCCGCTCGTCGTCGGGCTCGCGAGCCTCGCCGTCACCGCCGCCTACTGCGGCGTGCTCCCCGGCTACTACACGCCGGTCGGGGACCGCATCGAGACGCCGTCGTGGGTCCAGTTCAACTACACCGGCTACCAGAGAAAGCCGGACTGGGGGGAGTTCCAGCAGCTGACCGCGATGCTCGAGCGGGTCGCCAAGGTGCACGGGTGCGGGCGGCTCGACTACGAGTACTCGCCGAACACCACGAATGGTTTCGGCTCGACCCTCGTGCCGATGTCCTTCCCGCTGTGGACCAACGGTTGCATCCAGCCGATGGAGGGCGTCTACTACGAGTCCTCGACGGCGATCTACTACCACTTCCTCGACCAGGCCGAACTCTCCCTCGATCCCTCCAACCCCGTCGCCAACCTGCCCTATCTCAGCTTGAACGTGGCGGACGGGATTCGCCATCTCCAGCTCGAAGGGGTGAAGTACTTCCTCGCCAGCTCCCCAACGGTCGAGGAGCAGGCGGCCGCCGACCCAGCCCTCGTCGCGGTGGGCTCGAGCCCCGAGACCGCCGACGTGGTCGACCGCCCCTCGGGGTCGAGCCAGCCGCCGCTCTCTTCCAGCTTCAATTTCGTCCTCTATGAGATCAAAGACGCCCCGCTGGTGACCCCGCTGCGCTTCGATCCGGTCGTCGAGCACCTCTCCCGCACGCAGTGGAAGTCGACGTCGATCGCCTGGTTCCAGAACGAGAGCGAGTGGCCCGTCGAGATCGCCGACTCCGGGCCGCTCGGCTGGCCCGTGTACGCGCCGGGCACCACCGTGCCCACCAAAGATGCGATCCGCGTGCCCACCACGACGGTCTCCCACGTCCACATGGGGGACCAGCAGATCTCCTTCGACGTCAAGCGGACGGGCGTGCCCGTGATGGTCACCATCCCCTACTTCCCGAACTGGCAGGCCCACGGCGCTGCCGGTCCCTACGAGGTGACACCCGATTTCATGGCGGTCGTCCCGAGCCAGCACCACGTCGTCTTGGACTACGGCACCACCACGATCGACTGGGCGGGCCGCCTCGGCTCGTTCCTCGGGATCCTCGGAACACTGGCGCTCGTCGGCTCAGTTCCCCCCGTCGCGCCGGTGCCGCCACCAGGGCGCCAGCGCCAGCCGTCCGACGTCGCCCAGGACGCCGAGCCCGACGCTGCGGCGGGCGCCGCAGCTGGTGGCGCTCCCGACAACGAGGACGCCGACGAGCAAGAGGACGAGCCGGCGGCGCGGCGCGCGGGACGCGATGGGATGGACGAGGAGCTCGGCGCATGACCAGCCCCGTGCCGACGCCCGCGCTCAGCATCGTCCTGCCCGCCCATAACGAGCTCACCCTGCTCGGCTCGACGGTGACCAACCTGCTCACCGGGCTCGACGACCGCGGCCTTGGCTATGAGATCGTGATCGTCGAGAACGGGTCGACCGACGGCACCTTGCAGCTCGCCCGGGTGCTGGCCGTCCAGGTCCCCGCCATCCGCGTGCTGGCGCTCGAGCGGGGCGACTACGGCGCGGCCCTCGCCACCGGCTTCGCAGCCGCCCGCGGCGACGTCGTCGTCAACTTTGACGTCGACTACTACGACCTGTCGTTCCTCGACGCCGCCCTGGAGGCCCTCGCCGAGCAACGCTGCGAGCTCGTGCTCGCCTCCAAGCGGGCGCCCGGAGCGCGCGACCGTCGCCCGCTCGGGCGTCGGGTGCTCACGTTCGGCTTCGCGACCTTGCTGCGACGCGCCGTGGGCCTCGGCGTCAGCGACGCGCACGGGATGAAGGCGATGGACCGCGCCGCGCTCGCGCCAGTGGTCGCCCGCTGTGAGCTGCGCGGCAGCCTCTTTGACGTCGAGGTAGTCGCCCGGGCGATGCGCGCCGGCCTGCGGGTGCACGAGGTCCCAGCCGTGGTGGTCGAGCGACGTCCCGCCCGCACGTCGGTCATCGAGCGCAGCATCGAGTCGGGGATCGGCGTCGTGCGCCTGCGGCGGCTGCTGCGGGCCGAGGCAGCGGAGTGATCGGTGCACCCGAAACCCGGCGCGATCTCAGTGCTTCAGGAGATGGGTGCGCAGCGAGGTGACCGAACGCACCGCGCCGATCCCGAGGTTGGCGCCACCGAGCGCATTGAGGATCTGGCGCAGGTCGTCGTCCGCGTTCTTCAGCGTCGCCCCGCTCGAGCCCAGTGTGGCCTGGGCGTCGCCGATCGCCGAGTCGATCGGGTAGTCGCTCGGGGTCAGGTTGAGCAGCTGGCTGACCACCAGCTGATCGGCGTTCACCACGCTCGTCAGCTTGTTGCCGAAGTCACCGGCGAGATTGCCGAGCTGGTTGGCGAGCTTGCCGGACTGCACCGAGCCGATCGCGGTCTGCAAAGCGGTCTCGATCCCCTGAAGCTTGCGCACCTCGGCGAGCTGGGCTTCGAGGGCGACGATCGCGTGCACGCTCGGCAGCAGGACCGAATTGACGCGGTAGTCGATGACCATCGCGTCCGCCGCGCCCTGCAGGGTCGGCAGGTCGGTGGCGTTGGCCACCGTGTGGAGCAGGCCGTAGAGGCCGTGGTAGTCCGACAGGATTGTGCCGTCCAGGTTCGACTTCGTCTGCTGCGGCAACAGGCGCGACGCGTCGATGCTGTTGCCGAGGTTGACGAGTTCTTGGATCCGCACGGCGAGGGCGGTACCGAGCCAGGTCGTCGCTGCACCGAGCGAGATGCCCGAGGGGAAGACCGGGACGTCGTCATCGTCGGTGTAGGGGAGCGGCCACGTCGGCTGTGCCGGGGCGGCGAGCGTCGTGGTCGTGCTGCCGCCCGGCTCGCTGGTGGTGGTGGCGCCCGCAGCGGTCGCACCAAGTCCCGCGCCCGAGGCCAAGACCGCGCTCAGCAAGGGCGCCGCGAGCAGCGAAGCGGCCCAGCGGCGGCCAGTACGCGTGCTCATCGGTGGTGCTCCTTGCTTGCGTTGCAGGATCGAGGCAGTCGGCCGCCGCCGGCAATGGTCCGGCCTGCCACTGGCCGGCGGCGACCGCCTGGCGCCCATCATCGCCGCCCAGTGTTGAGGAAGCTTCGGCTACGTGTGAGCAGACTGTAAGGGGCATCCGCCCGGGGCCCGAGGGTCGCTCCCCGCCCCCTCCCACCTGCCACCAAGCCGCGCACATTGGTGGCGCGAATGGCGTTCGGGTGCGGCGAAACTAGCCTCGGGAGGCGTGTCGAGCCCGCTGCCACCGCCGAGCGCCCGCCCGCTTCGCGGCGACCTGCACCGCGCCCGGCGCCGGGGACGCGGGCCCATCGGTCCCTCGCCCGTCCGCCTGGCCAAGCGGCGCTGGCCGCGGCGCGTCCTCATCGGGACGCTCAGCCTCGTGGCGCTGGTCGTCCTCGCCGCGGCGGCGGCCACCGGCTACGCCTGGTATCGCTTCGGCCAGTTCCACAAGGTGGCGGTTTCCGGCCTCGCCCCCCGCCAGGGGAGCCATCCCTTTGACATCTTGCTGGTGGGCTCGGACTCCCGCGCCTTCGTTTCGACCAAGACCCAGGCGGCCCAGTTCGGCTCGGCGGCCGCCCAGACCGGCCAGCGCAGCGACGTCATCATCGTGGCCCGGATCGCGCCGCTCACCCACTCGGTCGAGCTGCTCTCCATCCCCCGCGACACCTTCGTCGACATCCCCGGCCACCTCCCTGGCGTCTCGGGGCCGAACCGGATCAACGCCGCCTTCAACCGCGGCCCGAGCCTGCTCGTGAAGACCATCGATCAGAGCTTCCACCTGCCCATCACCTACTACGCCGGCGTGAACTTCCCGGGCTTTGCCGGGATGGTGAACGCGCTCGGCGGGATCGGCCTTGACTTCGCCGACCCGGTGAAGGACGCCTACTCCGGCCTCGACATCACGACGACTGGATGTCAGAGCGTGGACGGCGCCCAGGCGCTCGCGCTCGTGCGCTCCCGCCACCTCTACTACTTCTTGCACGGCAGCTGGAACTACGACGGGAACTCGGACTTCAGCAGGATCCAGCGCCAAGACGCCTTCTTCCGAGCCGTCGTGGCGAAGTTGCACAGCGAGTCCATGAACCCGTTCGCGTTGAACGGCTTCCTCAGCGCGGCGGCGGGCAACGTCACCTTCGACAACACCTTGTCGGCCGGCGCGGCGTTCTCGCTCGCGCGGACACTGCGGAGCATCAGCCTCGCCGGGCTACGCGCCGAGACGCTACCGACGATCGAGGCGGTGGTCGGCGGGGCCGACGTGCTGGTGCCCGCCGCCGGCCCCGACGCCCAGGCGCTCGGCGCATTCCTCGCCTTCGGCACGACCGCAACGCCGACGCGCGGAGCGCTTCGGGCTGGGACCACGGGCGAGCTCACCGCGCTACACGTCGCCGACCCGGCCTCGGTGACGGTGACCACGCTCCCGGGGACGGGCGCGAGCGGCCCGGTCGTCTACAACAACGGGCCCGAGCCGTGGAACCCGGTGCCGTGCTCGCCGTGAGCGCCCGCCGAAGACGCCGAATCGCGGGCCCTGCCCCGATCGACCGGTCAATCGGGCGAAGGGCGGTCAGACGAGGCCTTCTGCCTCGGCGCGCTGTGACACCTCGATCAGCGCCTCGAGCACCTTGATCGCCCGACCACGGTCCAAGGTGGCCGCGGCGATCGCCATGCCCTCGGCGAGGTCGTCCGCCAGGCCGGCGACGATCATCCCGGCCGCCGCGTTCAACACCACGAAGTCGCGCTGGGGACCGCGCTCGCCCGACAAGACCGCGAGGGCGCGCCGGGCGTTGTGGGCCGGGTTGCCACCCCGCAGCGCGGCGGGCGCCGCCGGCGCAAGCCCGAGGGCGCCGGGATCGACCTCATAGCTGCGCCGGGCGCGCGTCCCATCTGGCGCAAGGCGACTCTCGAGCACCTGCGAGCGGCTGGTCGTGGACAGCTCGTCCAGGCCGTCGGCGCCATAGACAACCATCGCGTGGCGAGAGCCCGAACGCTCGAGCGCCTCGAGCATCGGCAGCGCACCGGCAGGATTGGCGACACCGACCACCTGGCGGCTCACCCGCGCGGGGTTGGCGAGGGGGCACAAGACGTCGAGCACGGTCGGCACGCCGAGCTCGCGCCCCATCGCCCGGGCGGGCGCGATCGCCGGGTGGTAGCGCGCGGCGAGGCAGAAGCCGAAACCCGTCTCTTCGACGCAGCGGGCCACGCCGGCCGGCGACAGGGAGATCGCGACCCCGAGCGCCTCGAGGAGATCCGCTGCGCCCGTCGGCGAGAAGGCCGCACGACTGCCGTGCTTGCAGACGACGCCACCAGCTCCCGCCACGACCAGTGCAGCGAGTGTGGAGACGTTGACCGTGCCGGCGCGATCACCCCCCGTGCCAACGATGTCGACGGCACGCTCGTGCCTCGCGCCGAGCTCGACGTGCTCGCTCACGCGCTGCAGAGCGGCGGCGAAGGCCAGGAGCTCGACGGCGCTCTCGCCCTTGGCACGCAGCGCGACCAAGAACGCAGCAAGGCGCGGCGCGCTCACGTTCCCCTCGAGGACGTCGGCGAAGGCCGTGTCGGCGACCTCCGGCTCGAGCTCGCGGCGTGCCACGAGCTCGGATAAGACCTTCGACCAGCCGTGGGCGTGCAACGCCGCGCGCCCAGGCGCCGGAGAGGGAGTCACGAATGCCACCGCGGCCCCCGCCCGCGCCCGAGCGGCAGGGTCAGGCCGACTTGCGGCGCTGCCGGATGATGCGGCGACGCTCACGCTCAGTGAGCCCGCCCCAGACGCCTTCGCGTTCGCGGTTGTTGAGAGCGTGCTCGAGGCAGAGCTGGCGGACCGGGCAGACGTCGCAGATCGCCTTGGCCTCCTCGGCCTCCTCGTCGGAGGCGGGATAGAACACGTCCGGGTCGATCCCCCGACATGCCGCACGCTGTCTCCAGGTCCCCTTCATCGTCACTCTCTCTTGGCGCTTGCTCTGACGTTTGTCTCACCGCTGTACCCGCCGGGCGCGCGGCGCCTCCCAACGACCACTGGGAAGTGCGGTACGCTCGTCGCATCGCGCAGTAGCGCGCGACGCAACTGCTCAGCGGACCATCCATTGTGTCGGCTCCGCGAGCATTTGTAAAGAGTCAATGGTTCGCGCCGCAGTGGGTGCAGGGACCTGTGGCAGGCTGTCCGCCGTGCGGGGACCAAAGGGCCGGCGATGACGACAGACCTCCTGGTCATCGACATCGGCACGAGCGGGGTCCGGGCCGCGCGGGTGGACGAATCGGGCACGATCACCCACGCCCGCCACGAGCGGCTGCTGCCCGCTCGGCCCTCGCCCGGCGTCGTCGAGCACGACGCGGGTGCCATCGCCACCGCGGCGCAGACCCTCGCCGAGCGCCTGATCGGCGAGCACGGAGCGGTTGCCGGGCTGGGCATCGCCGCCCAGCGAGCGACCACGATCCTGTGGGAGCGCGCGAGCGGAGCGCCGCTCGGGCCGGCGATCAGCTGGCAGGACCTGCGAACCACCGGAACCTGCCTCATGCTCGCCCAGCGGGGGATCACGCTCGCCCCCAACCAGTCCGCCACCAAGCTCGGCTACCTCTTGGACCGCTACGACCGCCCTCGTGAGCGCGACGTCTGCTTCGGCACGATCGAGAGCTACCTGGCGTTCGTCTTGAGCCAAGGCGCGTGCCACGTCACCGACGCCACCAACGCCGGCGTCACGGGCCTCGTCGATGACGACGTCTCGGCCTGGGACCCAGCGATCCTCGAGGCGCTCGCGATCCCGCCGCGGTGCCTGCCCGAGCTCGTCGACTCCCTCGGCGTGGTCGCGAAGGCGACCGCGCTCAGCGGCGCGCCACCGATCGCCGCGCTGGTGGGAGATCAACAGGCGTCACTGATCGGCCAGGGCTGCCTGGCGACCGGAGCGGCCAAGGCCACCTTTGGGACCGGCGGCATGCTGGATTGCGCGGTCGGGGAGCTCCGTCCGCCCTTTGCCCGGCGAGGCGCGTCCGGGACGTTCCCCATCGTCACGTTCCAACGCGGTGGAGCGCGCCGCTGGGGCCTCGAAGCGGTGATGCTCTCGGCGGGAAGCTGCATCGACTGGTGCTGCCAGATCGGCCTGCTCTCGCACCCCGGGGAGTCCGACGCGCTCGCCGGATCGGTCCGTGATGCCGGATCTGCGAGCTTCGTCCCAGCGCTGTCGGGGCTCGGCACCCCACGCTGGGACTTCGGCGCCCGAGGGGCGTTCTTCGGCCTCGACGGCTCGGTCGGGCGGCCGGAGATGGTCCGGGCCGTGCTCGAGGGGATCGCGCACGGTGGCGCCGATCTCCTCGAGGCCGTCGAGTCCGACGCCGGTCTTGGCGTCGAGTCGCTGCGGGTCGACGGGGGGATGAGCGCCAATCAGACCTTCCTCCAGCTCCTCGCCGACGCCACAGGCCGCGAGATCGCGCCCTCGGCGGTCCTCGAGGCGACCACCCTCGGCGCGGCATTCCTCGCCGGCGTGGCCGTCGGCGTCTGGGGCGACCTCGACGAGGCAGTCGCCACGGTGCGCCCGCGCGCGATCGTGGCGCCCCGTCGCAAGCTCGACCGCTCCCGGTGGCGCGAGGTGCGGGCGAAGGCGGAGGGCGCAATCCCGATGCTCTCCGCGCTCAGCTTCTAGCGGGTCTCGGGCTCCTCGCCGCGCAGGGCGTCGAGCCTCGGCATCAAGGCGTCGACGCGCTCGCGCGCGCCGCGAATGCGACGGTCCAGCTCCTCGACGATCTCGATGGCCCGCCGAAAGCGCGCCTCGAGCACGTCGACGTCGACCAGGCCCTGGTCGAGCTCGCGCACCAGCTGCTCGAGCTCGCTCGACGCCTCGGCATAGCCGAGCTCTGCGGCCGGGCGCTCGGCCTCAGGCGGCGTTGGTGTGCTCACGCTCGTTCTTCCTCCTCAGCCCCCAGCGCCACACCGTGCGCCGGCGCGGGGCCGTCTTCCACGTCCGTCTCCTCCACCACCGAGCGCGCCGAGCCGTCCGCGAAGCGGGTGCGGATCCGAGTCCCCACCTCGAGCCCAGCGACGCTTCGGATCAGCCGCCCTGCCGCGTCGTGGGTGAGCGACCAGCCGCGCTCGAGCTGGCGGCGGGGATCGTACGCGCGCAGCACCTGCACGTCGTGCAGCTGGTCGCGCTCGAGCCGCTCGAGCAGGCGCTGGGTCGCTGCGGCGCTATCGCGAGCCGTGGCCTCGAGCCGGACACGGTCGCGCTCGAGGCTGGCGACGACGCCCCGCCCGAGCGCCTCCCGGCAGGCATCGAGCGCATCGGCACGGCGGGCGAGCTGGTGGCGAACGCCCCGGCCGACGGCGGCCTCGCACCCCTCGAGGCGCTGTGCGGCGCTCTCGAGACGGGCGCGGGCGAGCCGCGTGAGCTCGGCGGCGTGCCGGGTGACCTGGTCGCGATAGGCAGCCACGACGGCGACCACGGCCTCGCCGCACGCCGTCGGCGTGATGCAGGCTCGATGGGCGACCTCGTCGGCGACCGAGCGGTCCCCAGTGTGGCCGATGCCGGTCCATACGGGGAAGGGGGCGCCGGCGATGGCGCGCGCCACCTCCTCACTGTCAAAGGCGGCGAGGTCGCCACGGCCTCCCCCGCCGCGGACCACCACGGCGAGATCGGGACCAAAGCGCTCGAGGCGCCCGAGCGCCGCGGCGATCTGACGCGGCGCCTCGGGGCCTTGGACCAGTGACCGCTCGAGCTGCACGCAGAACGCGAACCCGCTCCGCTCGAGCTGGCCGATGAAGTCGCGGTGCGCCTCGCTGCCCGGACTCGTCACCACGCCGATGCGCAGCGGCACGAGGCAGAGCGGGAGGCGCCGGTTGGCCTCGAGCAGGCCCTCGGCGGCCAAGGCGGCGAGCAGCCGGCGGCGCGCCGCGGCGATGCCGCCGAGCAGGGCTTCGACGTCGATGGCCCGCAGGACAAAGCGGAGACGAGAGCCACCCTCCCAGACCGACACCCGGCCGCGGACCCGCACCACCTGGCCCACTTCGAGCCGCACGCCCACGCTGGCTAGGGCGGCGGCGACCCGGGGCCACTCCCCTGCCCAGCAGATCACCTCGAGCTGCTGGGTCGCGCCCCGTGGCGACGCCTGCGCGTCGTGGTCGGCGAGCTCGAGGTAGCGATGCCCCCGGGACTCCTTGAGGCCGCGGATCTCGCCGGTGACCCAGACCTCACCAGGGAAGGCGAAGCTGAGGGCGCGGCGCACGCGGTCGTAGAAGCCGGCGATGGACAGCGTCTCCTCGCCGGTTTCCCCTTCGAACTCCGATGGCTCGGGCTCGCGCACTTCCTCGACGTCAGACGACGGAGCAAGTGCGTGCGCGCTCAGCTCCTCGACACGTTGCTGCAGCGCAGCAGCAGAGGGTCGCTGGCCAGATGCGCGCGCCGCAACGGAGGCCTCTTCTGGGTACTGGTCCTGGTCAGGAGCCGCCTCGACCACCTCGTCGGGGTCAAAGAAGCGGAGCGCCTCACCGCCTCGCCCGCGTGCCATGAGCGCAGGCTATCGAACAGGTGCTCTCCAGGCGGGGACGCCACGCACCACCGTCTGGAGTGAGACAATGGCGGCGGTGGCGAGTCGGCCGGGTGGCCGCGGCCGGTGGCACGTGAGCGTTGCCGGTCGAGGAAGGTCGGGGCTCCATAGGGCAGGGTGCTGGCTAACGGCCAGTCGGGGTGACCCGCAGGAAAGCGCAACAGAGAGCAGACCGCCGATGGCCCGGGGAACCCGGGATCAGGCAAGGGTGAAACGGTGCGGTAAGAGCGCACCAGCGGCCGGGGCAACCCGGTCGGCTCGGCAAGCCCCACCCGGAGCAAGGCCAAGTGTGGGACGGGCGGCCCGTCCGATGTCCCCAGGTAGGCCGCGTAGATGGATGGCCACCGTCCGGGTTCGTCCCGGATACAGAACCCCGCCTATAGGTCGACTCGCCGCCGCCACCGGCCGGAAGCGCCAGAAATTGCTTCGCTAGGAAATCACACCACCCCACCACCGGGATCTGCTCTTGACCGCCATCTGATGCGATGAAGGACCGCGACGCGGCCCCTGCGTGACGAGTGCGGCGGTGCGCACCCGAGCGCCGACAGTTGGAGCTCGCGATGCCCAGGTCCGCGAGGACGCAGAAGGGGAGTTCTCCTCGCCGT
>JAJZBI010000052.1 GCA_021798985.1 Actinomycetes bacterium | reverse complement strand
ATGAAGCGGTCGATGGGCCGGCGGGCGTTCCGCCGGTCGGTGTCCGACGCATCCCTCGGGATGTTCGCCCCGATGCTCGCCTACAAGGCCGAGCGATCCGGCGTGAACATCGTCAAAGCCGACCGGTGGTTCCCCTCCAGCCAAGTCCATCACGGCTGTGGTTGCCGTCTGCACGCCGCCGGGCGGCTCGCCAAGCACCTCGTGTGCGAGCGGACCGGCGAGGCGGTGGACCGAGACATCAATGCCGCGAAGAACCTCCGTGACTGGCCGGAGACATCTGCCAGTCCTGGTCTAGTCGAGACCAGCGCCCCCGTGGACACTCGGGCCGCCACTCCTGGCGGTACAGACCCGGGCTCGGACCGTGGGACGACCCACGGCCGGAGGAGCGACCGTAAGACCTACCCGTCAGGGAAGGCCAGTCGCGGTGAGGCGAGAACCGAACCTGACGACCGTCAGGCGAGGAACCCCGCAAGGGGTGCAGCGTGAGCCGTGTTACTAGAACACACTCACGCTGCAACGGTGACCCATCCCGCCATTCGGGCGGACGAGCGAGGACGAGGACGTGGCCGAGCCGGTGGTGCTGGGATTGGATTTCGGTGACACCGAGATCACCGCGGCGCTCTGCAGCCTGACCGGCGAGCGGCTCGCCGACGCCGTGGTGCATCCCATCGCCGCCGAGGGGGCGCGCTGGAACTTCGAGCTCGGCGTGGCTGCCGGACAGCACCTGCTCCGGCGAGACTCGGCGCGCGTCGAGCTCGTGGCGGTCGGTGCCGCTGTCTCCGCGCGCACCGATGAGCAGCGCATCGAACTTCCGGACGCCATCTCGCAGTGGGGACCACCCGCACTGGCGGGCGAGCTGCGGCAAAGCTTTGGCTGCGGGGCCGTCGCCGTGCTCGGTGATCTCGCCGCCGCGGCCTGCGCCGAAGCAGGCGCGGGAGCCCTGCGCGGCTGGGATCCGGCGCTGTACGTGCGCCTCGGCGCACAGGTGGCGAGCGTGGCGATTGTGGGCGGGCGCCTCGTGCTCGGCGCCAACAGCGCGGCCGGTGGGGTCGGCGCGATCGCGCGCCTCGACGATCGCGCAGCGCTCGGCGCGCGCCGGGCGGCTGACGGCCCGTCGCCTTCACCTCGAGCACCCGACTTGGCGCGCTCGGCCATGCTCGCGCAGCGCCGCGCGCCGCGATCGGCCGCGCGCGCCGCTCCGGCCACGCTCGATCAGGCGATCGGCGACCTCGGCGAGGCGCTGGCGGCGACGCTCGTCGATCGGTTCGCCGGCTTGGACCCGGCGCGCGTCGCTGTCGGCGGGGTGCGGGCGAGCTGGTGGCCCCGCCTCGAGCCGGCGCTGCTGCGGGCGCTCAGCTCCTCGGTGTCGCACCCGCCCGAGGTCGTCCTCGCGCGATTCGGCGGCGACGGACCGCTCGTCGGGGCGCTCGCCGCCGGCCTCGAGGCCGCACGGCGCGCCGCCGCCGATCGCGCCCTGGGCGGCCAGCCGGGAGCTCAGCGCAGGTAGGCGAGGTCCTTGCCGTGCTGCTCGCGGTACTCGGCGAGGAGCTCTTTGGCGACGGCGCTGCCGGGCACGAGCGGGTGCAGGGCGAGGGCGAGTTCGGCGAGCCCGGCGTCACCGCTCACGGCGGCCTCGACGACCATCCGCTCATACTCCTTCACCTGCAGCACGAGCCCGCGCGCCGAGCGGGTCAGCTCGCCGCCAGCCATCGGCAAGATGCCGCCGCCGTTCACGAAGGCGGGCGTCTCCACGACGTCGTCGGGGTCGAGGTAGCCGACGCTCGCGCCGTTGCGCGTGTTGACGATCACCTGCGAGGGGGCGCGGGCGGTCAGACCGTCGATCACCCGCAGGGCGATCCCTTCGTACCCGCCGATCTCGGCGCCGCCGATCGGGGCGGGCGGCTCGGCGGCGCGGCGCGCCCGCACCGCCGCCTGGCCGTTGTCGCCCTCGGTGTCGGTGCGCATGTAGGTGTCCCGGCGCACGCCCATCAGCATCGAGTAGCTCGACCAGGCGTCCTCGACGTCGCCCTTCTCGAAGGCCCGCGCCACCCCGGAGAGCAGCTCCTCGTTCAGCCGGAGGACGTCCTGGCCGCGGCTGGTGCCGGCGTGCGCCACGCCCTCCACGTAGCGTCGGGGGTCGTAGTAGTAGTACACGTACTCGGTCGGGATCGCCCCGAGCCGGCGCACGAGCGCCGGGTCGAAGGCCGCGAAGCGGTGGTCGAAGGCCTGCAGGTCCTCGAAGCGGGCGAGCAGCTCGTCCATCTTCTCCTCGCCGTCGACGCGGTAGGAGGTGATCCAGCCGAGGTGGTTGAGGCCGCCGTAGGAGAAGGCCGTCGCGCCGGCCTCGGCGCCGAGGAAGTCGCCGAGGCGGCGGATCGCCCCGCTCGGGGTGTCGCACACCCCCACCGCGCGCACCGCCGAGTGCAGCGACAGCGCCTGGGTGATGATTCCGGCGGGATTCGTGAAGTTGATGAAGGTGGCCCCCGGCGAGCAGCGCGCCAAGGTGGCGGCGTAGTCGAGCGCCACCGGGATGGTCCGAAGCGCCATGGCGAAGCCACCCGGCCCGGTCGTCTCCTGGCCGACGAGGCCGCGCCGCAGTGCCACCTGCTCATCGATCACGCGGCCCTGGTCGCCGCCGACGCGGATCGCCGAGAAGACGAAGTCGGCGTCGGTGAAGGCCTCCTCGACATCGGGCGTCGTCCGCACGACGCCGGGGTGGCCGAGCGCGTCGCCGAGGCCGACTGCCAGGCGGCCGATGGTCTCGCGCCGCTGGGCGTCGGGCTCGAAGAGGACGATCTCGTCGAAGGTCTCCGGGCGGCCCGTCAGCACTGCCCGGACGAACGCGGGCATCCGCACCCCGCCGCCACCCAAGATCGCCAGCTTCATCCTCGCTCCTCCTCACCTGTCGCGACGCGCTCGGTGAGCGCCGCCATCACCTGAACATCGAGGGCGCGGCGCAGCTCTGAAGAGACGCTCAGCCCTGCCACCTCCACCTCGCCGACCGCACCGAGCCGCGCGACGGCCGCGGAGCCCGCGACGTTGCCCGCCGCCGCGGCGGCGACCAGGGTCTCGCCGCGGGCGAGCGCGGCGATCATCGCCCCCGCAAAGGAGTCGCCGGCGCCGGTGCGATCGCGCACGGTGACGTCGGCCAGCCCGGCGGTCACGGTCTCGGCGCGCCCCGCCGCGACGACGACGGCGCCACCGCCACCGCGCTTGACGACCGTCGGCGTCCGCCACGTCGCCACCTCGCCGATCGCCTCATCGGCGCAGAGCCCGGTGAGCCGGCACAGCTCGTCCTCGTTCGGCACGAAGACGTCGGCGATCTCGATGCACTCGTACAGCTCGTCGGCACCGCGCTCGATCGCCTCGAGGTTCAGGTCGACGACGACGCGCGTCCCGATCTCGTGCGCCCGGCGCAAGAAGGGCACGATATCGCGCCCCGCATGCAAATAGGCCCACGCCGGGCGCTCGCGCTCGAGCACCTCGCGCCAGCGGTCACGCTCGCCAGGCTCGCCGGCGGGGCGCGGCGGCACGTGGGAGACGAAGGCGCGGTCGCCGGCGAAGTTGATGACGACCGTGATGCCCGCCGTCGTGCCGGCGACCTGGGTGCAGGCCGATAGATCGATGCCCTCGCGCTGGCAGTGCTCCCACACGACCCGGGAGCCGAGGTCGTCGCCGAGCAGCGAGGCGATGCCGGCCGACATCTGCTCGCGGCGCGCCGCGGTCGCGATCGTCACCGCCCCGCCGCAGGAGATGGCGAACTCGTCGCTGAAGATCTCCTCACCGGGCCCGGGCAGGCGCTCGATGTGCCCGAACACCAGCTCCAAGAACACGCCGCCGAAGGCGATGAGGTCCACCTCAGGCCTCCTCGTCGAGCGCGACCCAGCCGGTCCGCCGCAAGAAGTGGCCACCCGCGCGCAGGTGGGTGAGCACCGCTCGCTGCAGTGATGTGGTCGCCGACAGCTGATCGAGCGGCGCCATCGAGCGAAAGACGAAGGTCCGCACATCGTGGTCTCCCTCGACTGCCCCTGGGACCAGAACGAAGCGCTGCTGGAAGGCCACGATGTTGGAGCTGGGGCCGAGCATCCCGGCGAGCTGGTCGTCCAAGAGCCACGAGCAGCACGTCGCCACGCGCCGCGTCGCCACGGGCCAGATCGCGGCACTGAGCTCACCGGCGCGCGCCAGCGACTGCGCGCACGCCGCCGGCGAGAGCGGCTCGCCGGCGGGGATGTGGATGCCAAGGGTCGCATCCCCGGGGCGCAGGCCCTCGCCGAGGCGCTCGGCGGCGGCGTCGTCGTACCAGGGCAGCGGGGACTCGGGGCCCTCGCCGAGGCGGAACGTCGAGTACTGCAGGCGGCCGACCTCGATCAAGATGGCGCGCAGGTGCAACGTCATCCACCACGGTTCGTCGACACCGGTGCGCCCCGTGCTGGCGCGCTGGATCGCCACGTGGCGTCCGAGGTCGGCGAGCGTCGCCCAGCTCACGTCGTCGGGCACCCCGAGCCGGCGGTGCTCGGCGCGCACGTCCTCGAAGAGGGCGAGCACGAGGTGGAGGTAGAAGCAGCCGCCCGGTACGCCGAGGCTTTTCGGCAGCTGGGGCCAGGCGCCGCGCGCCAGGCCCGGCTGGCCCATCCCGGCCAAAAGGCGCGCCCTGCACCGCTCGAGTAGGAAGAAGCGCTCGGGGTCCCGCTCGGGACCCGGCAAGGTCGCCACGGCGTCGGCGACGGCCTCGGGCGGACAGGCGAGGCGCTCGAGGATCTCGGCGCTTCGGCGCGGGCCGGGCAGCACGAGGGGGGTCACCGGCAGCGGGAAGCTCGCCAGCTCTGAGAGCCAGGCCGCCCCGGTGGCGTCGAGGTGCAGGCCGGCTCGGATCTGATCGAGGTGTTCCCCAAGGCGCGGCGCGCGCGCCTGGGTGGGGACGGCATCGCTCACTCGAGGCCACTCCCTGTGCTCGTCGTGGCCCGATCCGGCGCGGTGACATGGCACGCCGCCTCGTGGCCGAGGCCCGTGGCGGTGAGGCGGGGGGTGACCTCACCGCACACGGGCTGGGCCAGGGGGCAGCGGAAGCGGAAGCGGCAGCCCTCGCCCGGGTCGATGACCCGGGGCGGCTCGCCGAGGTCGGCGCTCGAGATCGCGACCTTGGCGCGGGGATCGGGCACCGCCGAGAGCAGGAGCTTGGTGTAGGGGTGGACCGACTCGTGCAGGACCTTCTCGGTCGGCCCATGCTCGACGACGTGGCCCGCGTACATCACGATGACGCGGTCAGAGACATAGCGGGCGCTCGCGATGTCGTGGGTGATGTAGAGGATCGAGACGCCCTCGTCCTCGCGAAGGCGCGCCATGACGTTGAGCAGGCCGATGCGGATGGAGACGTCGAGCATGGAGACCGGTTCGTCGGCGAGGATCAGCCGCGGCCGGTAGCTGAGCGCGTAGGCGAAGCCCACGCGCTGGCGCTGGCCGCCCGACAGCTCGAAGGGGTAACGCGCCATGACCCGGCGCGGCGGCACGAGGCCGACGATCTCGAGCACCCGGTCCGCCTCGGCCTCCCGTCCGGCGCGGTCGAGCTGGGGCTGGTGGAGCTTGAGGCCGCGCAGCATGCCGTAGCCGATCGTGTGGGACGGATTGAGCGAGCTGAAGGGGTCCTGGAAGACCATCGGCACCTGCCCGCGATACGCGAGCAGGTCCTTCCTCGACTTCAGCGCGCCCACGGGGCGACCACGGTAGAGGATCTCGCCGCTCGTCGGGCGATAGGCCATGGCGAGCAGCCGGGCGAGCGTGCTCTTGCCGCTCCCGCTCTCGCCGACCACCGCCACGATCTCGCGCTCGGCGATGCGCAGGTCGACGTCGTCGACGGCGTGCAGCGTGTGGCCGCGCAGCCCGCCGATGCGGAAGTGCCGCGTCAGCTGGCGCGCCTCGAGCAGGGCGCCGTCGCTCGTGGCGGTGGGCTCAGCCACGGTCGGTCCCCTCGTCCGCGTAGAGCAAGCAGCGCACCTGGCGGTCGCCGAGGTCGTACAAGCCCGGGGCGGTGCTCGCGCAACGCTCGCTCGCCTCGCCACAGCGTGGGTGGAAGTGGCACCCGCCCGGCGGGTCGGAGAGATCCGGTGGGCTACCGGGGATCCCGACGAGCTCGACGCGCTCGCCGTAGATCGAGGGGAACGCGTCCAGCAACCCCTTGGTGTAGGGGTGCTTGGGGTCCGAGAAGAGCAGCTCGGTCGGGCCGATCTCGCTCACCTGACCGGCGTACATGACCGCCAGGCGGTCGGAGAAGTTGCTCACGAGCGACATGTCGTGGGTGACGAAGATGATGGCGAAGCCGAGGCGCTCTTGCAGCTCTTTGACCTTGGTCATGAGCGAGCGCTGGGCGACCACATCGAGCGCCGAGGTCGGCTCGTCCATCAAGATCAGCTCGGGCGAGAACAAGAGCGCCATCGCGATCATGGCGCGCTGGCGCATCCCGCCCGAGAGCTGGTGCGGGTAGCTGTGCAGGTGCACCGGGTCGATGCCGACGAGCAGCAGCACCTCGCGCGAGCGCTCCTCGATGGCGGCCTTGGACAGGTGCTTGTCGTGCGCCCGCATCGCGTCCCGGTACTGCGCGGCGATCGATTTCACCGGGTTGAGGGCGTTCATCGCGCTCTGCATCACGACCGAGAAGTCCCGCCAGCGCAGCGCGCGGAGCTGCTTCTCGCCGAGCTGCACCATGCTCGTGCCGTTGAAGCGAACATCCCCGCCGGTCAGCTCGGCCGGTGGGCTGAGCAGCCGGGCGATCGCGAAGAGCAGAGTCGACTTGCCGCAGCCCGATTCCCCGACGATCGCCATGAACTCGCCGCGGTGCAGATCGAAGCTGACGCGCTCGACAGCCTTGGCCGGCGCCGAGCGCGTCGCGTAGTCGACGCAGAGGTCACGCACCTCAAGAACGGCGTCGGCCACGCTTCCTCCCAACCGGCCGCAGCGCCGGGTTGCTGATCTCATCGAAGGCGTAGTTGAGCAGCGAGAAGGCGGCTCCCAACAGTGCCAGCGCGATGCCAGGCATGACCGCCCAGAGCGGCGTACCGATCTGCAGCGCCTCATTGTTCTGGGCCCAGTACAGCATCGTCCCCCAGCTCATGGTGTTTGGGTTGCCGAGGCCGATGAACTGCAGCCCGGCGGCGGCGAGCACCGAGTACAGGGCAGCGCCGAGGAAGTTGGCGACGATGAGGGAGGTCATCGTCGGCAGGATCTCAAAGACGATGATCCGCCAGCGCCGCTCGCCGCGAAGGCGCGCCGCGACGAGGAAGTCCCGGTTGCGCAGCGACAGCGCCTGGGAGCGCAGCTGGCGGGCGCCGTAGGACCAGCCGGTCACCACGAGCACGGCGATCAAGATGGCGTCCCCGCCGTTCTTCGCGTAGGCGGCGATCACCACGATCAGCGGGAACGCCGGGATGACCAAGAAGACGTCGGTGAACAGCGACAGCACGCTGTCCGCGCCGCCGCCGAGGTAGGCGGCCGAGACTCCGATGAGCACCGACAGCACCGTGGCGAGCGCACCGGCGATCACGGCGATGAACAGCGACTCCCGCGTGCTCCAGATCAGCTGGGAGAAGATGTCCTGGCCGTAGGTGGTGGTGCCGAGCAGGTGCTTGGCCGACGGCGCTGCGGCGCGCGCGTAGATCTCGGCTTGGGGGTTGTCGTGCGCGATCACGCCGGGGAAGACCGCGAAGAAGACGAAGATCAACAGCAAGATTGCCCCAGCTGTCGCCTTGTGGTTGGAGACGATGGCGCGCAGCAAGTTGGCGCCAGCCCCCGTGCGCAGGCGTCCCCAGCGCGAGCGTCCGGCGAGGCCGCGCTTTGGTGCGAGGACGCCTGCGCTCACGACTCGCTCCGGGTGCGGGGGTCGAGGAGCATCGTGACGAAGTCCATCACCAAGATCGCCACCAGCACGGCCACGGTGATGAGCAAGAAGAGCGTCTGCATGAGGGGGTAGTCCTCGTTCTGGACTGCCTGGAGCAAGAGGAAGCCGACGCCGGGGTAGGAGAAGACGTACTCGACGAGGATGGCGCCGCTCACCACGAAGCCGAGGGACATCGCAAAGCCGGTGAGATTGGGCAAAATGGCGTTGCGCCCGGCGTAGTCGAACATGATCCGCAGCGGCGAGAGGCCCTTGGCCCGCGCCATGCGCACGTAGTCCTCCGACAGCGTGGTGATCATGTTGTTGCGCATCGTGAGGATCCAGCCGCCGATCGAGGTGACGAGGATCGTGAGCGCCGGGAGGACGGCGTGGTAGAGCACGTCGCCGACGAAGTGCCAGGTCCAGCCGATGGTGTCGGTGTTGGAGTAGCCGAATCCGATGGGCAGGACGTGCAAGGTGATCGGGAAGAGCAAGATCGCCAGCAGCGCGATCCAAAAGTACGGGAATGCCGAGGTGATCACGAAGACCGGCGGCAGCACGCTGTCGAGGACGCTGCCGCGGCGCCAGCCGCTCGTCATGCCGACGAGGGTGCCGAGCGCGAAGGCCAGCACGGTTGTGACCCCAACGATCCCGAGCGTCCAGGGCAGCGCCGAGAAGACGACCTGGCTGACCGAGTTCGGGTAGAAGGTGAGCGAGGTGCCGAAGTGCCCCGTCAAGGTGTTGCCGAGGTAGGAGAAGTACTGCGAGACCAGGCCTTGCTTGGTGTTCACGCCGAAGGCGATCTCGAGCGCCTTTAAGACGTTGCCGTTCACCCGGCCGCGGAACCTCGCCATCATCGCGATGGCGGGGTTCCCCGGCATGAGGCGGGGGAGCGCGAAGTTGATGGTGAGCGCCACCCACAAGGTCACAACGAAAAAGCCGAGACGGCGCAGGGCATAGCTCATGGTTGCTGTCTCCCTGCGCCGCCTGGCTTCATCATGTCCTTCCTACTTGGCCCTCAGGTGGAGGAGCATGACCTCCACGTCCGGAACGTTGTAGGGCGCCGGCTGGGCGTATGGGTTCTTCTCGGTGACCCAGCCGGAGAAGCTTGCCGTGTTGTACTGGAACCAGTCCACCGACTCGGTGACCGGGATCACCGGGACGTCCGACAGCATGACGTGCTCGAGCTGGTTCACGATCGCGTGCTGCTGGGCGCTGCTGGTCGTCGAGGCGTACTCGTTGAAGAGCTTGTCCGTCGCCGGGTTCGAGTAGCGCTCGTAGTTCGTCGTGGCCAGCTGGCCGATCGGTGCCGTGTTGCCCGAGTACAGGAGCTGACGCAGCTCGTAGTAGGGCGCCGGCCCGCCCGACTCGTTGTCGAAGCCGAGCTGGAAGTTGCCCTTGTACAAGTCGTTGTCGAAGTCGGTGCCGGTCAAGTTGTTGACCGTCAGCTTGATGCCGACCGCCTTGAACTCCTGCTGGATGATCTGCAGGTCGGCGACCCAGTCCGAGTTGCCGCCCACGTTGATCACGCTGAAGGCGAGCTCCTTGCCGCCCTTGGCGAAGTAGCCGTTCGAGCCCTTCTTGTATCCCGCCTTCTTCAGGATCGAGATGGCCTTGGCCGGGTTGTAGGTGTAGCCGTACTTCGCCGCGGCCGCCTTGTCGTACCACGACGAGAAGGTCGGCGTGACGATCCCGGTCTGGTTGGCCGCCGGCTCATAGCCATACTCACCCAGCTGAGCCACCCGGCTACGGTTGATCGCGAACGCCATCGCCTGGCGGACCGGCAGCTGGTTGAGCGGCGCCACCTTCTGGTTGATGAACAGCGAGACGTTCGCCACCGGCGGGAACCAGTAGTGGTTGTTCGGGCTCTTGGCCAAATAGAAGGACTTGATGCTCGGGATGAACTGGCCGCCCCACTGGGCCTGTCCCGTGGCGAGGTAGACGTTTGCCGGGTCGTTCGAGGTGAACGCCGGGTACTGGACCGTCTCGATCTTGGGGAGCCCCGGCTGCCAGTACTTGGCATTGGCCGTGTAGGTGATGTTCTGGCCCGTGCACTTGCTCACCGTGTAGGGCCCAGAGCCCACAGGGGTGGTGTCGGGGTAGGTCACCGGGTTCTTCACCTTGGCCCAGATGTGCTGGGGAACGATGAAGACCTGGTCGGCGACGTAGTAGAAGTACGGCACCGCTGGCGACTTGAACGTGAGCACCACGTTGTCGCCCTTTTGCACCACGCTCGAGAGCACCGACCAGATCGAGTTCAGGTCGAGCGCGGGGTTCTTCTTCAACATGTTGAAGGTGAAGGCCACGTCCGCGGCGGTGAGCGGCTTGCCGTCGCTCCACTTCACGCCCTTTCGGATCGTGAAGGTCAGGACCTTGTTCCCGTTGCTCCACTTGTAGGACGAGGCGAGCCACGGCGTGGTCTTGCCCGACTGCAGCGCGTTCACGAAGACGAGCGGCTCGTAGACGAAGCCGGCCGCCTCCTGGTACACGGCCGCGTTGAAGGGGTTGAAGTTGCAGGTCCACAGCGATCCCGACTCATTGGAGATCGTCAAGGTCCCCGAGGCCGAAGCGTGCCGGACGTGTGGTCGTGCGGCAGCGGCGGTCGTGGGCGATGCGGCGAAGCCCGCCGCGAGCGCCCCAATGGGGACGAGCAGCGATGCTGCGCGCCAGTGTCGTCTCATGTGTCCATTCCCTCCCTAATGGTTGTTGCCGATACGAGCGGTGCCACGCGAGAGGCCGTCATTCGAGCCCCTCCTCGTCCTTCGCGGCGGCGCTCCAGGCCGCAGCGTCGAGCGAGAGGTCGGGCGCCAGGTCGCGGCCCGCTGCCGTGATGCCGAGGCAGAGGGCGCCGAGCAACGCGGCGTCGTAGGGGTGCCGTGCGGGCACGAGCGCCGGCGGGAAGGGGACGCCGGCCTTGAGCGCCTGTTCGATGCGGACCGAGAAGCGGCTCCAGGACCGCACGAAGCCGCCGCCGACGGCGATCCGCTCGGGATCAAGCGCCACGGCGAGGTTGACGAGGTGGAGCGCCAGCCAGGCGACGAACTCGTCGACGACGGCGGCGAGGGCGGGGTCGGCGTCCGATCCGCTGAAGACCTCCAGCGCGCTCACCGGGCGGGCAAGGCGGCGGCTTCCTGCGGCCGCGAGGCCCATCCCGCTCACGATGTGCTCGAGGATCGGCCGCTCGTCAAAGGAGCGGTCGAGGTCGTCCGGGCGCAACAGGAGGTAGCCGATCTCACCGGCAGCCCCATGCGCACCGGTGACGACCTTGCCACCGACCACGATCGCGGCGGCGAGCCCTGTGCCGAGGTTCACGTACAGCGCCGGGTCGGCGCCGGCGAGCGCACCCCAGCGCGCCTCGGCGACCGCGGCGGCCTTGACGTCGTTGGCGAGGCGCACCGGAGCGCCCAGCGTGTCGGCGACGCGCTCGGCGAGCGGGACCGCCTCCCAGCCCGGGATGGCCGGCGCGAGCTCGACGAAGCGACCGTTCGGCACGCCGATCGTCGCCACGCCGATTCCGGCAAGCGGGGGGCGGCCGAGCCGGTCGAGGAGCTGGCCCGCGGCATCGAGGCCGCGCTGGAGGACGGCTTCTGCCCCCTGGTCGCTCTGGGTCGAGATGACCTCTCGGTGCACCTGGCGACCCTCGAGGTCGCAGGCGGCGGCGGCGACCTTGGTGCCACCGAAGTCGAGGCCGAGGACGACGGGCGTCGATGAGACCAAGCGTTCCGTGCGCCCTCACCTCCCCCGACATGTGGCGCATTCACGGCGGCGAGAGCAGCTCCGGACGCGTCAGCGCAATTGTCCTGATGTCTGCAAGCCCCCAACTGTCAGCAAGGCTACCTATTCGTTGTCGGCTAGACAAGAGGGCGCCCGGTGAACGCACGGTTACGGGTGGAGGCCAAGGAGTCGATGCGCGCAGCGCCAGAGGTGATCGCAGGACGGCCGCAGCTGATGCGCGCGATGAACGAGGAGCTGCTCGTCACCGCCTTGCGCCGGAGCGGCCCGCTCACACGTGCCGACCTCACCCAGCTGTCGGGGCTGTCCAAGCCGACCGTCGGCCTGGCGCTCGCCAACCTCGAGGCGAGCGGACTGTTGCGCGTCGTCGGCGAGCGCGCGGGGTCCCGCGGCCCGGCCGCTGCGCTGTATGGGGTGCACCCCGACGCCGGGTACGTCTTGTCCTTGGACGTCGGCAGCGAGTACGTGCGCGGGGCACTCGCCGACCTCTCCGGGGCCGTGCGGGCGCGCGGCCAGCGCAGCGTGCACGCGGCGAGCACCAAGGAGCGGATGTCGGGGCTCGTCCACCTCGCCGACGAGCTCGCCGAGGCCGCTGGGGTGGCGCGGGGCGCCGTGACCCAGACGATCGTCGGCAGCCCCGGCGTCTACGACCGCGAGCGCGACGCGCTGGTGCTCGCGCTCGGTTTGCCGGGCTGGCAGGATCCCGGGGTGCTCGGCGAGCTGCGCCGGGCCTTCGGCGAGGAGACCTTGGTCGAGAACGACGTCAACCTCGCCGCCCTCGCCGAGCGCGACCACGGCCACGGCCGCCAGGTCGAGAGCTTCGCCTTCGTCTCGGTGGGCACCGGTGTGGGCATGGGCCTCGTGCTGAACGGGCGGCTGCACACCGGCGAGCACGGAGCGGCCGGCGAGGTCGGCTTCTTGCCGCTCGGCACGCCCCACAGCGAGCGCACGCCCGACGCCCGGCGCCGCGGCATGCTCGAGGCCTCGGCCTCGGCGGCCGGCGTGGTGCGCGCCGCACGGGCCAAGGGCATGCGGGGCCGGCTGAGCGCGCACCGGGTCTTCGACCTGGCAGCAGCGGGCGACCAGCGCGCCAAGGCCGTGGTCGCCGAGACCGCCGCGCTCATCGGAAGAGCGCTCGCCGCCATCGTCGCGGTCGCCGACCCGACCTTGATCGTGCTCGGCGGCGGCATCGGATCTGCCCCGCTGTTCGCGAACGCCGTGTCTGGTGAGCTGCAGCGTCTCGTCCCCATCGTGCCCGAGGTGCGGGTGAGCGCGATCGCCGAGGAGGCGGTGGCCGACGGCGGCGTCGTGGCGGGCGTCGACGCGGCATGGCGCCGGCTGCTCGCCGGCAACTGAGCCGCGCACGCCGCGACCGTCCTTGGCAGCGCGCCGGACGCGGCCTTGGCTCGGGCGTGTTGCTGGCTCGGGCACGACGATCACGGAGTGTCGCGGCGCAAGGATCGGCCCGAGTCGGCGCAACGGTGCGAAGGTCCCGCACGGCGCGTTCGGCGCGGGTGCTCACCGCACGCGGCCACGGACCCCGACCACGCGTAGCGACTTCGACGGGCCCGGCGCGCCAGCACCGGGAGGCATCGATGAGCCAGGCCCGGTGCGAGTCGCCGAGCGGCGATCAGCGGGCGGTGATGTAGTGCTCGAGCGCCTTGCGGTCCTGTTCGAGCTCGTCGATGCGGCTCTTCACGACGTCGCCGATGCTGACGATGCCGGCGAGCTCGCCGTTCGACAGCACCGGCACGTGGCGAATGCGATGCTCGGTCATCATCGCCGCCAGGGCGTCGACGGTCTCGTCCGGCTCGCACGTGTACACGCTGGCCGACATGATCGCCCGCACCGGCTCGCCGAGGACCCCGGCGCCGAGGCGACCGATCGCCCGGACGACATCGCGCTCTGAGACGATGCCGTCGACGTGTTCAGCGTCGTCGGAGACGACCAGCGCACCCACCCCGTGCGCGGCGAGGCCGGCGACGACCTCGGAGATGAGCGCCCCGGTCGCCACCGTCGCGACCTCGGCACCCTTTTTGGCGAGCAGCTCGGCGATCAGCACGGTCTCTCTCCTTGTCCGCACCACACCGCTGCGGAGCCGCCCGGCGGCGGCGAGATTGCACGCAGCGCGCAGGCAGATGCTACCCCTCGGTGTCGCCGGATCGGGCACTTGTGCCGCCGCACCGCTACCCTGCGCCAAGTCAGGGTGCGCGGCCCCGTTCTGTGTCGCTTGGATGAACGTGCCGCGGCCGTCTCGAGATGGCGAAAGGGAGCGGGACATGGAGTACCGACAGCTCGGCAGGAGCGGCCTTCGGGTCTCGGCGCTAGCACTCGGCACGATGACCTTCGGCGGCCGGGGCCAGTTCGCCGCGGTCGGCGACGTCGAGGTCGA